>NZ_JHXE01000033.1 GCF_000621865.1 Pseudobutyrivibrio sp. MD2005 | reverse complement strand
TCTACTACAATATATTTATGGTTAATACCCCTTACAGCCAGTAAGGAATTATCCATCTTGTTGCTTAGCTGTATAATGGTGGAGCAATCGGTATGTCGGCCTTCCTTCTTGGACTTAGCGTCCGTTAAATAGACTGATAACCAGCTCCTCATTTGCAGCGTTCGTTTTATGCAGGTTGAACTGCCTTGGGTACGTTCGTGTCACACCACAGTAGATAGAATAGGCAATGAGTAAAACTGGTACTTATCCATTGCAATAATCTTAAGGAGTGACAAATTTATGAACGCAGTAGGTATCGATGTTTCTAAGGGAAAAAGTATGGTTGCAATCATGAGACCTTTCGGTGAGATTGTTTCTTCTCCCTTTGAAATAAAACACACATCCAGTGACATCACTTCATTAATTGAACTCATCAATTCTGTTGAAGGTGAATCCCGCATCGTTATGGAACACACAGGGCGCTATTACGAGGCTCTTGCCCACGAACTTTCAGCGGCAAATCTTTTTGTTAGCGCTGTTAATCCTAAACTCATAAAGGACTTTGATAACGATTCTCTTCGCAAAGTCAAATCAGACAAAGCTGATTCTGTTAAGATTGCCCGTTATGCGCTTGACAAGTGGCAAAACCTAAAACAGTATAGTGTTATGGATGAGTTACGAATTCAACTTAAAACTATGAATCGTCAGTTTGGTTTCTACATGAAACACAAAACCGCTATGAAGAATAATCTTATCGGCATCCTTGATCAGACCTATCCTGGAGTAAACTCTTACTTTGATAGCCCTGCTCGAAGTGATGGCAGCCAAAAATGGGTTGATTTCGCTTCAACTTACTGGCATGTGGATTGTGTTCGTAAAATGTCTCTTAACGCATTTATTGACCATTATCAAAAATGGTGTAAACGCAAGAAGTACAACTTCAGCCAATCAAAAGCTGAAGAAATCTATGGAAAAGCAAAGGAACTTGTTCCTGTACTTCCAAAAGACGAAATAACCAAACTAATAATCAAACAAGCTGTAGATCAGCTTAATAGTGCATCAACCACCGTCGAAGAGTTACGCACACTAATGAATGAGACAGCTTCAAAACTTCCAGAATATTCAATCGTGATGAATATGAAAGGGGTAGGTCCATCATTAGGTCCTCAGCTTATGGCTGAAATCGGTGATGTGAGCAGATTCACTCACAAGGGTGCTATCACTGCATTTGCGGGTGTTGACCCTGGCGTAAACGAATCTGGAACCTATGAGCAACGAAGTGTTCCCACTTCTAAAAGAGGCTCCGCCAATTTACGAAAAACCCTCTTTCAGGTAATGGATGTACTCATCAAAACCATGCCACAGGACGATCCTGTTTATCAGTTCTTAGATAAGAAACGGGCACAAGGCAAGCCTTACTATGTCTATATGACAGCCGGTGCAAACAAGTTTCTAAGAATCTACTATGGACGAGTGAAAGAATACTTAGCCACTCTTCCAGAATCGAATTAATCTCAATCAATAAAACTATTCAGACCAGCACTGGTTGTGGTGGTCTTATTTTGATACCTTCTTTTCAACCTGTATAAAAATTTCATTGTTCTTTAATTTAGCCTTGACTTTTTATTTGCAGGCTAT
>NZ_JHXE01000032.1 GCF_000621865.1 Pseudobutyrivibrio sp. MD2005 | reverse complement strand
CAAATCTCCGGTCTGACGTACAGAAATCTCATACGAGGTTATGCATGAGGGTAAGGCTGCATCACAAGTCGAAGCCCAATAACTACACGGAATCATGCATGATAAATGAGGCAGATAGATGGAGAGGAAGAAACGTGTGGTACCTAGGGAGGTCTGTGTGAAACGCTCCGAAAGGAGTAACCACCGTACAAGGAAACGAGGCGGTGCTGAACACGCAGAAGTCAGCAGAGGTCATAGTAGGGATATGGACATGGAAACATGGACATGCTAACCGAAGGACCGAATCAGTAGGAGTCTTAAGTATGACCGAGAAAGGAGGAATGACTGTTAATGGCAGAAAACATGAATAATAATGGCTGTTTGCAAAGAGATAGTGCGGAACACGAAGGGTATGCGAAAGCGCTTAGGTCATTCAATCGGATATGGAAAGAAAGAGACAGTGCACAGCCGAAACTCTTGGAAGCAATACTGTATAAGGATAACTTTAATAGAGCGTATAAGAGAGTTAAGGCAAACAAGGGAGCGCCAGGTATTGATGGAATGACTATCGAAGAGGCACTTCCGTACCTTAAGGAACATCAACAGGAGTTAACTGACCGCATATACCGCGGCAAGTATACCCCATCGCCAGTCAGGCGAGTTGAGATTCCAAAACCGGATGGTGGTGTGCGCAAGCTTGGCATACCCACCGTGATAGACCGAACACTTCAACAGGCAATAACTCAACAGTTAGTGCCAATCTATGAACCGTTGTTTGCGGACGGAAGCTACGGCTATCGTCCTAACAGAAGCGCAAAGGACGCCATACAGAGGGTAAAGGAATACGCAGAACAAGGCTACACATTTGCGGTAGTCCTGGATTTATCAAAGTATTTCGATACCTTAAATCACGAAATCCTAATCAATCTCCTTAGGAAGAATGTAAAGGACGAGCGCGTAGTTCAGCTCATAAAGCGCTATCTGAAAAGTGGGGTAATGGAAAACGGAGTGGTCATTGATACAGAGGAAGGTTCGCCGCAAGGTGGGAATTTATCGCCTCTTCTTGCAAATATCTACCTCAATGAGTTCGACCAAGAGTTTCTGAAAAGGGGTGTACCCTGCATAAGATATGCAGATGATATCGTTCTTCTTGCGAAAAGCAAAAGGGCATCAGAAAGACTCTTAGAAAGCAGTACTAAATATCTCGAAGAGAAGTTGAAGCTAACAGTCAACCGAGAGAAAAGCCGTACTGTCAGTGTGTTTGCAATCCGAAATTTTAAATTCCTTGGCTTTGCATTGGGAAGGAACGGAAGTGGCATTTATGTCAGGGTTCATCCAAAGTCATGGAGGAAGTTTAAGTCTAAACTGAAAGATTTATCTTCCCGTAAATCTGTGCAGTCCATCAAGCCTAGTCTTGAGAAAATCAAGGTATATGCGAGAGGCTGGCTTAACTACTACGGTATAGCAAGCATGAAGTACAACATAGACGAAATCAATGGGTGGCTCTATCACAGAATACGTATGTGTATATGGAAACAGTGGAAGAAGCCAAAAACTAAAGTACGCAATCTCATAAAGATGGGCGTGCCCAAGGACTTGGCGCTTTTGGCTGGTAACAGTCGGCGCGGACATTGGTTTACCACACATACAGTCGCAGTCAACATGGCAATGACAAAAGAAAGACTGATAAACAGTGGCTTCTATGATTTAGCCACAGCCTATCAGTCTGTGCACGTCAACTATTGAAAGCGCCGTATACCGAACGGTACGTACGGTGCCGTGAGAGGACGGCGGTTAGTCACCGCCTCCTACTCTATT
>NZ_JHXE01000031.1 GCF_000621865.1 Pseudobutyrivibrio sp. MD2005 | reverse complement strand
ACGCAAGATTTTTCAGCAGGTAAAACTGCCTTTGCAAATCTTTGTGGGCCTGATGAGTCATTAGGATCTTTAGCAGTCGAAATTGCATTTTCGAATTTTTGCAGTGATGATAAACCAGAAGGATATCTAGCAAACTGTAGACAAAAGCTCATACAGTTCGATAACGAAACACAAATATTGATAGAGGAAGCAAATCTTGATAGTAGAGTAGCCGATTTGAATCGAAGAATGTTACCGTTCATCATGGAAAAAAATCCAGCATTACTCTGTAATGCTATATTAGATAATATTGATAATAAATATGCAGAGTACATGACGGGGAATGCAGCTGTTGATGAGGAGATAAAAAATCTTTTTGAAGCATATGGTGATGATTTGAGTGGACTGGATTCAGATTCAGGCTTGTATTGGAATGACTTCAGTGAAAATCAAAAAAAAGCTCTAGCAAGGATTTATGATGTTAGTACTGAATATGCTGAGGGACATTTATCTACAGAAAAATCAAAGAAATATCTGACACATATAGAAAACATTTTAAGATTAACTCTTACATCGCCACGAGATAGCAATGAAAAATATCTTTTTAATAGTGATTATCTAGCTGAATTAAAGAAATATTCGTCGAGTGAGCAAGGAAAGCAATATACAGAGGAATTAAAAGACATTGAAATGGATAAAGTATGCTATGGGGCTTCCTTTGAACAAAATATATCCATTGAACTTGACGGTGTCGGAATAATCTTTAGCTTGTCTGATAAGGATAAGAAGAATGGAAAGGAATTTTTATGTCATACAGATGAAAAAAGAACGAAAGATTGTATGGAATATTGGGAACGAATCAATCCCGGTTGTTATGATTACACTCGTTTATTGATGACAGATGACGAGATAGTTGAAACCTATAATTGTACAGAAACATCTGCAGATGTAGAACTCATAGACAATTTGATGAAAACGGATGGTTCTTATGCAAATGTTTTTAATGTTGACCCAGAAGGGCTTAGTGCAACGGCAGAATATAATATTGCGGCATATGGTGCAAATATGTCAATGAATGCTCTCTATAATGAGGATAGCAAAGATGTTGATTACTGCAAGGCATATAATAATTTCTTGAGCCAAATGGCATCAGCAGATTATGGGCAAGGTGGTGTAAAAGAAAATGAGTATTTAACAAAGTATGCTGTGGCAAGCAAGTATTATAGACAAGCTGTTGTTGACGGCGCTTTGGCCATACCAGCAGGAGACTTATCGTATGAAGAGGAAAAAGATTTAGCAAACATTATAGATGGAGCAAGTTTTAACGAGTTATATGCATTTTCATTATATCGATATGGTTTATACTCAGATGATAAGGTGTCAAGAATATCTGTAGATTTAGAGTATGAAAATCAAAATCAAATATCAGTAAAAGAGTATGATAAAAATGGGAAACAACTAGCACTTGAAGAATACGAAATATCATCATACAGCGGATATGCAGCTGAAAATTCTATTGAGGGTTGTCAATTATATGATTTACAAGAGGAAGAAGAAAAACTGGCAGAAGAATTTGGAGTTAATTCTGCTATTGCCGTTGTATCAATTTTTAGCGATAAAATTGGTACTGCTTTATCTGGTATTGCAAATGTATGCATGAATAGTGGTTCAGATGCAATAAGTGATATTTCCGACTTAGCAAGTGAGAAAGCACCTTATGCGGCAAGTGGACTTTCGTTGTTATCCGTTCTAGTAGAGTATGAAGAGGGAATGCTAGAGATATCTGAAAAAAAAGATAAAATATTTAACGAAATAAACGCTCAATTATTTTATAATGCCGGAGCTTTTAATGTGGGTAATGAATCAGGAGCGTATTATGTTGGTATAACAGATCCAAATAAAGTAAATATGATAAGAGACTGGAATGCTAATGGTATAGAAGTGCTGGATGATAGGATTAAAGAAAATGAAATTATTAAATCAGGAATTATAGATCATCTTTTGAAGGTGGATGTGCTAACAAACAATTATACGCATGAAGAAATTACAAAGGCTGTTAATACATTGGTTTATGGGGCAAATGGTGATAATACCTATGAATCAATATTAGAAGTGCCAAAAGATATACTAATATATTTTACAAATGAAATGAATGCATATATTTCAGAAAAAATTGAAAAGGGACAATCTTTGGCAGAATTTGCACAAGATTATGAAGGTGAATATGACAATGACTAAGAAAGTACTAGTGATAATAATTAGTTTACTATGTTTAGTAGCACTAGTAACAATAATTATGTTTTGCGGTGCTGGAGTATGGATAGGGAATTTCAAATACTGTTTTGATCTAACAACAAAAAAAGCTTATTTTATAGATTATCGAGGTGATGGTAGCGATGTGTTACCAAATAAGATAAGAGGATTTAATGTCGAAATGACGGATTTTATATGTATGGTAGGCGATTATAAATGCAGGTTTAATGTTGAACCAAATGAGGTATATATAAAATCATTTGAGGGAAAGGGGGAATTTGTATTACCAGCGAAACTTCTGGGAAGAGATGTATATAATATGGATGATATCGAAAATAATGATGAAATAACAAGTGTATACATAGAGTATAAATCAGATGATGTGCATTGGGGAGTAGATATTGGCCATTGTAAAAATGTTGAATCAGGAACTTTTGAAGAAGGAACAAAAGTTATATACACAGATATATGGGATGCACCAAAACTAAAAACATTAAAAATACCAGAAGGTGTGGAGGAAATTCATGCTTCATATGCGAGTACAGGACTAGAGGAAGTGTATTATCCAAAATCAGTTGTGTATGTATCGGGATCAGATTATAATTGGACGAATTTCAAAAAGAATCATGAAGATGATAAATATTATGTTGTAGGAGATAATGTTCTTTTATTTTACAATGGCCCAATAGATGAAATCATTATTCCAGAAGGAATAAAGTATCTCTACAATTACCATTTATATGACTTAGAAAAAGAGGAATTAGAGGGAAAAATGTATATCCCCGAATCAATATGTGGTTTGAATATTGAGATTCCAGAAAATGTTGAAGCATTTTTTGGAACGAATGAAATAAATGGGATAGATGACTGTTCTATAGATGGCACACTAGTAGCCCCAGAAGGCTCCTATGTACAACAATATTGCGAGGAGAATGATGTAAGTTTTCGAGTCATGACCGAAGAGGAAGAAGCAATCTGGCGTGAAAAGACAGAAGCAGCAGCATCGGAAATAACATATCAAGAATAAGTACAAAGCGAAGAAAGGGAAAATTATGGAAATCATTATATATTCATTAGCTAGAGCATTAGGAGCAAATATCATTTTAATTATTATGGCTGTTTTAGCAGTTATGGCAGCAAAAGGAAGTAAAGTTACAGCTTTTGTTATCATGGGCATTGCAGCAGGTGTATATGGACTATCTTTTGTAGGAAATCTAAAGACCGGATACGTAGATACGATTTCGTTAGGAGCTACTATTTTTATTTTTGTTGTATCTATATTAATGATTATTACAAGGAAAACAGTAAAAGCCGGAAGCTCTAATGCAGAAAATGCTTAACAATATACAAACAGGTCGTCAGTGATGTAATAGGTGTAGGAAACTAGCATAAAGAGGAGACAATAAATGGGAGCTATAGCAGCGGCTATAATAAGAGCATCAGGTATTATCGATTATACGATATACAGATGCACCGATTTTAATGCAGGTAAGTTTTTCGATGTACCAGCGACGAATAAGTATTTTGGCGATTGGTCTGATTCGTTCACAGATTTTGAGAATTATGCAAATGAGCATTTTGTAGCAATGGATGCAGTGGCAACTACAGACACTTGGATGGGCGTGGATGCAGATGCAGCAAAAACTATGCTGAGTGATACTGAAACAACACTTTTAAATGATATTTTAAAGCTGCATGATGACATAGATAGCTTGCATGCAACAATACTTGAAAACTTTAAACTCACTGTAGATAGTGACCCAGAGGCATACATAAGTTACGACGATTTAACTAAAATAGAGAATGATTTTAAAGAAAAATCGGAAGCATATAATGCGCAGGTAAAGACAGTAGAAGATATGATACTGGATTTACAGGAGAAATACAGTAAATACGGAGATATAAGGACGCAAGATTTTTCAGCAGGTAAAACTGCCTTTGCAAATCTTTGTGGGCCTGATGAGTCATTAGGATCTTTAGCAGTCGAAATTGCATTTTCGAA
>NZ_KK211362.1:3603-10165 GCF_000621865.1 Pseudobutyrivibrio sp. MD2005 | reverse complement strand
ATACCATCATCTCTAATATTCACCCCTGTGGTTTGTATTAATATCTTTTTAGGTACTGTGGAAAACACGCCTACTGTAATACACATTGTAATTATCAAAAGTAGTATTTTGTATACCTTAATCTTATCAGCGGCTCCACGAACAATAGCAAATACAGCCAAGGCTATAATAAAGATGATACCGCTTCCTTTAGCCATGAATGAGAGCCCGACAGCAAGCAAACACTTTATTAGTGACCTAACCTTGTTATTTTCAAAATAATCTAATTCAGCATTAAATGCTATTAATGCAAAAGTAACACTCCAGATATTTCCATATACAAATGAAACGTACATTATTATAGGATAAAAAAGAATTCCACATCCCAATGTGCATACCTGAGAAAAACGCGAACCACCAAATCTATCCCATATATCAACCATTGTTTTATATATTAATACAAGACCTGGAATATTCAAAAACTGCATAAACATGATATTAAAATCGCCAACTAAGTATGCTAGCAGTCTTTCGAGTGTTGTTATTCCTATATTATGTGGCCACCTATCTAGATAACCACCAACCCTGACCATATCAGTTTCTCCAATACCATATTTATAAGCACTAGCCATAACGTCGAGCTGATCTGCCCCAGGGACATATTGAGTAATGAAAATCCAAACAAATCCAATAATAGCTATAGTCCATAGCATGATTTTCTTTGTTTTCTTGTAGAAATCATCATTAGCTAGTTTGTCTTTGAAAGATGAAATAACTGATTTCTTTTTAAGGAAAAATAGTATAGCCACAAACATGAATACCATTATGATATTCACTAAAGCATTGTCCTTACAAAAAAATGTAACTTCATTGGTATCAGTCGATACATAGCAAATAAAGAATACCGACATAACCCATAATAAAGCTATTTCAAATACTCCAAATATTAACAGCATTATTCGATAAAATGTAGCCAAACTTCCCCTGCATTCATCTGATTTTATTAGTTTCATAACATTATCATCCCTTCCTAGCTATTTTTTTATATGTAAGAATGATTCGAAGGTACAATATATCTTATAAAATCAACCGCATTGAATACACCACTTACACTATAAATACTTACAAAATATCTTATGATTTTAAAAAAAGAGACCATAATAAGTAAATTAATCACCTTCCAACCGGATACTGAATGCCTTTCTGCCATAAAATACCCAGAAATTAGCATAAAAAGGTTTACTGATCCGATAAAAACGCATTCACCCAGATACAACCCCCAGGTATTTATACCACTAGACTGAGTTATTGCCCCTCCATTTTGGTGGAGAACAAAAACACCAATAATTGAAATGATTCTTAATAATTCAATGTTTGAATCCCTTTGAGTTTTATTTGTTGTATCTTTTAAGTTATACATTTTTAGTCCCTTCCATCTCAACTTTTTTGCCATTAGCGAAAATAAATAACATATATATATATAGCATGTTTAGGATTTTCACCTGTAAGAGCACGTCCATCGCGTGAAAAACCCAAAAACAGCTACCGAAAAAAGTTCCGGTAACTGCAAAAGAAAGCATTGATATTTTATTTTATTCTTTCAATTAATACTCTAGTCTTTGCTGATATAGGTTTCTCTATGAAATAATATGAGAATAAGCCTACTATCCAGTCAATTACCAATGCACCTAGCATCATTTTCCATTCTGTGTGTAATGATAATGCAGGATATCGTATCAGCAAATATTTATATAGCATCTCCATACAAACATGCCAAATAAAGACATCATATGCACATTTTGCTATTACCGACCAAAAGCTACTTGAAAAAATCTTTTTCGCAACTTTTGTTTCAGCAAGAATAATCAATGCAGAAAAAAAAGCAAATGTAAGCCAATAATAGTCATCAAAATTCTGGCCATCCATTCTTACATAAAGGATATACCCCAGTGTTAACATAATAAGAATTACTGCAAGGAGACTATATTTATTAATAGATTCTTTATTGGCTGAAATGAAATTTGCCAGCAGTATCCCCGTAAAGAAAGCGTAGTAGCCTCTTCCCGAAGAGCTATTTAAAAATGGTAAATTAATTTCGTAACTTAAAACCCCAATACCAATAAAAATCATAGCAAGATAATAATAATTTGCGCTAATATTATGTTTTCCCGCCAAATAATTTATGACATAAAAAATCAGATAACAAAGCATCAGTACACTGATATACCAAGTCGGATTATTTACCATTGGATTCAAAGTTGCCCAACCATCTTGAATACCAAGGCTGTCAAACAATGCGCCCGACAAATTCAAATCTTCATTTAAAAATAATGTTCCCGTCGCACTTTTAAATAAAATAAGACCTATCTCATATACAATAGCAGCAATTCCAACCAATGGTAATAATCTAAAGGCTCTAATGCAATAAAACTTTTTAAATGATATTTCGTGTCTTTGAACAGTTATCTGATATCTATACATCAAATAACCTGATATGATAAAAAATAACTCAACACATCTTCCAAAGTTGACAGGTCCTCCAAAAAAGAAACCTGTCCCTGTTGCATATATATCTTGCGTATAATGATGCATTATTATTATCGCTGTTGCTAATATTTTCAGAACGTCTATTGCATGATCTCTTTCTTTTGTATTCATAGTCTTACTCGATTCATTAATTTTTTATCTAACTCCGGTTTGTGATTATATCATAAATCCCCTCAACTTTAGTGCAATTGGAATCGTCGGCATTAATTATCAACCCCTTTTCCCTGAGATTCTATATCTGATTCTCTATGGAAATAGGCTATGGCAAACTCTTTAATTCTTCCCCTAATTCTTCACTTCTCCCTGGTGCTCCATAAGTGTAACCATGCCAACACCATCAAGTTCAGATATCTCATCCACCAAGAAATTACCATCCTTTGTCTTTACTTCTACAATAAGTGTGGTCTGAGCCTTAGTTACAGCCTTTGAATCAACCTTATAACTTGATGAGTATTTATCTATCAGCGAAAATACTCCTCTTTCAGCCTTTTTATCGCTAAGCTTTACAATAAGTAGCTCTGGTGAAGAAATTGAAGGTATAACCTGCAATACAACTAATCCAATTGTTACAAATACTGCTAAAATAACGCCCACAGAGAATAAGCCTGCGCCTACAACGATACCAGTTCCTATGGACCAAAACAGGAATAATAAATCCAGCGGTTCTTTGATTGCTGTCCTAAAACGAACAATTGAAAGAGCGCCGACCATACCAAGTGAAATAACAAGGCTTGACTGCATAGCAAGGATGATACCAGCTGTTACCACAGATATGATAGCCATGGATACTGCAAAATTCTTATTATAAAAACTAGTTCTAGTAATATATCTATATACAAAGAAAATGTAGAGCGCTATTAAAAATGTACCAATCAGCACAATTGAAATTTCTGCTCCCGTAATATCTGATGGTGCAAAGCTTTCTAGCACCGATTTTTTTATCATATCTGTAAATGACATTTAAATTGCCTCCCTTACTAAAGCGTATTTTGAAATTGATTGTCTATGTAAATTGTTTGTATCTACTAATTGTAGAATATGTTTTGGCAAAAACTCATCATATTTTACCTCAAGTATCTGAGTACCTGCCGGCAAAACTGGAACTGTAAAATCCTCACTATAATCAAGGAATCGTTCCACATCAGCACTACCTCTCAGATTCATATCAAATGTGATTCGCACATTTCCAATTGGTTCCACGAATGCACATCTGTCATATTCTACTATACATTTAGGCCGCATTCCAGATTTTATATAGTTAGCATATAGTTCTGTAGACAGTGCCCCTCCAGTCTCATAATAACCATCAGCTAAACAAGCCAAAACATCTGCTTTATCTATCTGCTCAGATACCTTCTTTGTCATCTGGCGATATTTATATTTTTTCTCCAAATTGATGTAATCTGTGTTGCCACGATATAGCCTAATTCTATATTTATACCTATCATCAGTTCCTGCCAGATTTTCGTTGAGACATTTATCGAAACAATCATCAAAATACAAGCTTCGGATGTTATAACTTTCTTCTTGCTGATGTTCATCTATGTCCATAACCGCCGATAATCTATACCTAAGTTTTTCTAAGGTAAGATCCGGCACTAAAAATTTCAATTCATGACGGTATTCCATGGGAAACCCTTTCTATTTCATGTATAATACTCAATGATAGTATTCTAATACAAATAGATTTTACATGGCAACAGATTTTGAATACTTGATATATATATTTGGAGGACGCTCATCGATGCGCAAAAAATCCCTTATTATATTAGCAATTTCTCTACTAATATTAATAATCACTATTACACTTGAATTTAGAATAAATGGAATCACTAGTTACAACCGTTCACAGCTTACTGATGCTGAACTCCAATCATTATTATCTACTAGAACACTTGCAAACTCACCACTAATAACAGACATTCTCATAGATGATCAAAAACTGATATATGACGTAGAGAATAACACATTTTATTGCTCTAAGGTAGAAGGCAACGATTTCAAAAAAATTACCATTCAAAAGAATCAAGCAAACTCCCTAAAAGATGTATTAGGTCTTAATTTGATTCATGTAGGCCTTTTGGATGGTAAGCTTGTTTTATATGATAGCAACGCCATCAGCGTTTCCAATTTTGTAGTATCTACACTACCATTCATCAATATTTCTGTATCAGCTGAAACTGTTGCAGATTTAGGTCTTGACGAAACCTACAACATTGAACAATATACAGGTGCCGAGCTTTATCTATACGATAATAGATCAGATTTTGAGGGACGTTCCCGTTCAACATACACAGATATTAAGATTCATGTGCGAGGCGGCACCACCATTAATCTTCCTCAAAAAAGCTATCGAATAACGCTTTTAGAAGATAAGGACAATCAAGATGGGCCTACAGATAAAGAAAATCTTCTAGGATTACGATACGATGATGATTGGATTCTATATGCTCCTTATTCTGATTATGAAAAGGTGCGTAACGTTTTTTCAATGAACCTTTGGAATGCAACATCCGCTTACAACAACGAATGGAATGCACCGGCATGCAACGAATATGTTTTCACAGAAGTATTTTTCAACAATCGATATCACGGCCTTTATGCTTTTAGCTATCCTATGGACAGCAAACAACTTGACAGGCAGGATGACGAAACTATTATTCAAAAAAAGGATTGGACCCCTTCTGAATATTCACAAGACGTCGAATACAATGAAGATTTTGGCTATGATTGGTTGCCAGGTTATTATCTGCAAAAAGGTTCACCTGATGCATACCATGTAATTCACGATTTATTCTATGCCATGGCGTATTCCGGTGATAATAATACAATAAGGTCCACTGTAGATATGAATAACGCTATTGATCTGTATTTATTCTATGAATTATCACAAGCTGCTGATAATGTATATGACACCGATATCAAAAATCTCTTTGTAGTAAACAAGCCTGCTGACAACCAATTTGGTTGCAAACTACTATTAGTACCATGGGATATGGATCAAACCTGGGGCAATCGCTATGTAGATGGACTTGGTTCTAATGCAATCACAAGTTATCATATGGCTACTGATTATGAACTTCCTATTAACTGGGGACCAGTGCCATTTCTTATTGCAAATGGAGACGAAACTATTGCGGCAGAAGTCCAAGCTAGATATGCTCATCTACGTGAGACTGTATGGTCTAATGACAATCTCATGAGTATGTTGGATAAATACGAAGCTGATATTTACAAATCTGGAGCTTTTGAGCGCACTATGGAACGGTGGCCAGATGGGAACTATTATGATTCTGAGGTTGAATTAAGTGATTTTAAAGAATTTGTGCAAGGCAGACTCGCTTGGATGGATGAATATATTAAAGGGCTGCAGTGATGCAGCCCTTTATTTTTAATATGTTATTCCATTATCGTTTAATAACTTTTGATAATAAGTACATTGCTCCTGATAACCTTTAATCCAGGCCTTCATAGCGTTTATCTCATTAACAGTTTCTGTTAAATCATTCATTCTCCATTCAGCAATGTATGTGTTAAATGCATCGTTGTGTTGTGATAAACAATTTGAACCATCAAGCTTATATGCAGCCAAAAACAGTACAATTGTTGCACAGGTATAGGCTATTATCACTTTATTTGCACTTCTAATCAGCACTCTTCCCCTATCTAACATCATTTCAAATCCTGACATTGCATAAGGAAATAGTAATATAAAATAAGTAATATTATATTGGGACTTTGCCTCCCACATTAGACTGAATGTAAAGCCTCCAACAAAACTTAATAACAAAAATGATCTGTCATTAAACTTAGCTTTATCCTCCAATATTAACCACAGCAGTGTGCCTGTTAATATTATTATTCCAAAAAAATCAAATATTTTAGCACCAATAGCATAACCTTTTCCGCTCATAAAAGTTTCTAACCATCCTGGAAACGCTACTCTATGTGCTCTTACTTGATTTATCCAATATCCTTCATATGTTGGCTCAATCCACATCGATGCAATTTTCTTTGAGAAAAACTGAAATACATG
>NZ_KK211362.1:0-1678 GCF_000621865.1 Pseudobutyrivibrio sp. MD2005 | reverse complement strand
TTGGTTCTCAGCTTCAGAAAAATACAATCGATGCTGATGTAATAATGGCTGCTGTGAATGAGCAAGCATTAACAAGTTGATATTCAATTTTCAATCTACAAGGCCATGCCAGTCATGGCCTTATCTAATCTCAGGAAATCCTGAGAAAAGATAAGACTACGACAATTCGTCGCAACTCAGATATATCCGTGTCGCACAGGTAGAAGCCTGTCGCATTTCAAGAAAAACTCGGTAAATTTAAATCGTCGTTGGTTCAGGCTAGAGCGCGTCGCTCAACAACTTGACAGGCAGGATGATGAAACTATTATTCAAAAAAAGGATTGGACCCCTTCTGAATATTCACAAGATGTCGAATACAATGAAGATTTTGGCTACGATTGGTTACCAGGTTATTATCTACAAAAAGGTTCGCCTGATGCATACCATGTAATTCACGATTTATTCTATGCCATGGCATATTCCGGTGATAATAATACCATTAGGTCCACTGTAGATATGAATAACGCTATTGACCTATATCTATTCTATGAATTATCACAAGCTGCTGATAATGTATATGACACCAATATCAAAAATCTCTTTGTAGTAAATAAGCCTGCCAACAATCAATTTGGATGCAAACTACTATTAGTTCCATGGGATATGGATCAAACCTGGGGTAATCGCTATGTAGATGGGCTCGGCTCCAACGCCATCACTAGCTATCATATGTCTACAGATTATGAGTTACCTATAGGCTGGGGCCCGGTACCATTTCTTATACAAAACGGTGATGAAACTATCACTGCAGAAGTTAAAGCTAGATACGCTAGTCTCCGCGAAACTGTTTGGTCAAATGACAATCTCATGAGTATGTTGGATAAATACGAAGCTGATATTTACAAATCTGGCGCTTTTGAGCGCACTATGGAACGGTGGCCAGATGGGAACTATTATAATCCTGAGGTTGAATTAAGTGATTTTAAAGAATTTGTGCAAGGCAGACTAGCTTGGATGGATGAATATATTAAAGGGCTGCAGTGATGCAGCCCTTCAACTTTAATAAGATATTCCGTTATCGTTTAATAATTTTTGGTAATAAGTACATTGCTCTTGGTAACCTTTAATCCATGCCTTCATAGAATTTATCTCATTTACCGTCTCTGTTAAATCATTCATTCTCCACTCAGAAATGTATGTGTTAAATGCATCGTTGTGTTGTGATAAACAATTTGAACCATCAAGCTTATATGCAGCCAAAAACAGTACAATTGTCACACAGGAATAAGCTAGCATCACTTTGTTTGCACTTCTAATCAACATCCTTCCCCTATCTAACATCATTTCAAATCCTGACATTGCATAAGGAAACAGTAATATAAAATAAGTAATATTATATTGGGACTTTGCCTCCCACATTAGACTGAATGTAAAGCCTCCAACAAAACTTAATAACAAAAATGATTTGTCATTAAACTTAGCTTTATCCTCCAATATTAACCACAGCAGTGTGCCTGTTAATATTATTATTCCAAAATAATCAAATATTTTAGCACCAATAACATAACCTTTTCCGCTCATGAAAGTTTCTAACCATCCTGGAAACGCCACTCTATGTGCTCTTACTTGATTTATCCAATATCCTTCATATGTTGGCTCAATCCACATCGATGCAATTTTCTTTGAGAAAAACTGAAAT
>NZ_JHXE01000028.1 GCF_000621865.1 Pseudobutyrivibrio sp. MD2005 | reverse complement strand
TACCGATTGCTCCACCATTATACAGCTAAGCAACAAGATGGATAATTCCTTACTGGCTGTAAGGGGTATTAACCATAAATATATTGTAGTAGATGAAGGAATTAAAGACCACATACAAAAATGATTTGAATAATGCAATTGATTCAACTGTGAATTTTGACAAGCTGTTTAATAAAACAGTGTTGATAACTGGGATAACAGGTTTGATTGGCGGATTCATTGTGGATATTTTGCTATATGCAAATGAAACATTGGATGCAAACATTGAGATTTATGGATTAGCTAGAAATGAACAAAAAGCAAGAGAGAGATTCGCATATACGAATTCAAAAAAACTCAATTACCTATTCCAGGATGTATGTCAGCCAATCACACTAAATGCACAAATTGATTACATTATCCATGCAGCAGGAGATGGCTACCCTGAGGCTTTTAGAGTGCGACCAGTAGAGATCATGACTCCAGCACTTTTAGGCACAGTAAATACATTGGAGCTAGCCAGAGAAAAGCAGATTAAAGCATATGTTTATATTTCTAGCGGTGAAGTATACGGTGCGCCGGCGTCTGACAATAGACCATTCAAGGAAACGGATATGATAATGGCAGCTGGAATGTCTACTCGCTCATGTTACCCAGTAGCAAAACAGGCAGCGGAAATATTATGTGCTAGCTACGCATTAGAATACAACGTAAATGCGATAGTTTCTCGACTTAGCCATACATATGGTCCATACACTACAGCCATAGACAACAGAGCATCAACCCAATTTATTGCAAATGCAAGCAAGGGGCAGGACATTATTCTGCACAGCAAAGGCAATCAAATTCGTAGCTACACATACATAGCAGATACCGCATCAGCACTACTAACAATTCTAATAAATGGAAAAAGTGGTGAAGCCTACAATATCGCAAATGCGAATTCAACAGCCAGCATAGCTGAATTTGCTAAAACCTTGGCACAAATAGCACAGGTAAATTGTGAATTTGAAATACCTGACGAAATCCAACAAAAGGAACAAACTCCAATTTCCTATGCAGTTTTAGATGCTTCAAAAATAAAGACTCTAGGCTGGAATGGAAGATATGAGTTGATAGATGGATTGAAATGTACATTAGAGAATCTTAAATAGAAATAAAAAAGAGGAGAAAATGGGAACAGAACAGAATATCGTACAGAATCTACCAAAAGCAGTACTTAGCTGGTACAAATTTGAAAAGGGAAAGAAAGCACTTTTTATTACAGGCACGCTACCTGAATTTGAAGTGCTTATTTCTGTGCTTGAAGATAAAGAGCTTGAGGTTACCTGCATCCACAAATATCAACTTACAGATTTTGATTTAGAATACGTTACACCGGTGATTCCATCTGAGTATGAGGGAATCGACCTCAATAATTATGACCATTATTTTGACTACATAATCCTTGCTGGCTTACTAGAGCAGGTTGTTGACCCTAAAACTCTAATCCTTAAGCTCCCGGCGCTGATGGCTCCAAAGTGCAAAATCCTCATTGCCACAAACAATCGACTTGCAATGAGGCATTTTTGCGGTGATAAGGACATTACAACCGGGCATGTATTAGACGGTATTGACAATTATGCAAATCTCAGTGATAAACGTCTGCAAATTATTGGCGGACATGCACTTTCAAAAGTAGATATTGAAAAAATGTTAAAATCTGCAGGGATAAATAAGATGCAGTTTTATTCGGTGTTTCCATGCATCGCTCGTCCACAGATTTTTCTAAAATATGGATATAAGCCTAATGAAAGACTTGATGTTAGGGTTTTTACAGAATATGTTAGCCCAGAGACTGTATATTTACCAGAAGAAAAACTATACGAAGATTTCCTCGAGAATGATATTCTTCATCAGATGGCAAATGGCTATTTTGTTGAAGCAACAATTGATGGTGTTATAGATGCTCCAAATCAAATCACAGTACAAAATGATAGGGCAGAAGAGACGGCGGTAGCCACATATTTATATAATGATAGGGTAGTAAAAATACCCATGTATAAGGCGGGGGCGGACAAAGCATCACAGCTTAAAGTGAATACTTTTGATTTGACAAATCACAATGTTCCAATGGTTCAAGGCAAGCTAAATGTTATGGATAATTCCTATGTTACAGGCTTTGTACATGGCACAATTTATACAGAGTATTTGCGAGACTGCCTTAGGGAAAGCAAAGAAAAATTCTTGCAGGAGATGTCGGCATTTAAAGATATAATAGACAATTCTTCAGAACATGTTCCATATGAAGAATATGACTGGCTACAATTTGATCCATATTGGTACAAACAAAGGCCAGATAATCCTACAAAGTATAAGTGGAGAGATTTGGCATTTGGAAGTGAAGAGGATAAAAAAAATCTTGGCGTAATTTTAAAACGTGGCTATATAGATTTGGTATCTATAAATTGTTTCCAGACCGAGATGGGTCCGGTATTTTTTGATCAGGAATTCTATATTGATGAATTCCCAGCAAATTCTATCTTTATCAGAACAGTGGATTTTGTTTACAGAGACTGTTGGGAAATGGAGCAAATACTTCCCAAAGAAGAAGTTTTGGAATATTTCCACTTAAAAGAACATCAGGATATGTTCAGGAAAATACAGTACAAATTTTTAGCTGAGCTTAGAAATGAAGCAGAGTTAGCGAGCTACAACATTAGAACTCGTAAGGACTATAGAACTATGAGCAAAAACCGATTTCGAATGGATTTTGCTCAAGAAGAATATGACAGGCTTTTTGAGAATATTTTCAAGGATGTTGAAAGCAAACAGATTTACCTTTTCGGCTCAGGTGATTTTGCAAAGAAGTTCATTGACCAGTTTGGTAAATATTATGAAATAAAGGGAATTCTCGATAATAACAGGGAAAAATGGGGTACAACTTTGTATGATATCCCTATTAACTCTCCAGCAATTGTAAAAGAGGAGACTCTTCCATACAGAGTATTTATTTGTATCAAATACTATGAGGATGTTTTGGCCCAGCTAAAGAAAATGGAAGTCAGAGATATTTCTATTTATGATCCTCGGATCGAGTATCCAAGACCTTTGAAATTCAAGGCGCAAGGCGATAATGGCCCAAAGCCATATCATATTGGATACGTGTCAGGCGTGTTTGATATGTTCCACATAGGGCATCTGAATTTGCTTAGACGGTCAAAAGAGCTTTGCGATTACCTGATTGTCGGTGTTGTTACTGATGAGCAGGTGATGAATGGTAAAAAGACAAAACCAATGATTCCATTTGACCAGAGACTGGCAATAATTGAAGGTTGCAAATACGTTGATGAGGCGGTGGAAATCCCTGTAGATAAACCAAGCTCCATCGATGCATTTAACATGTACCACTTTGATGTGCAGTTCTCTGGAAGTGACTATGCAAATGACAAGGGCTGGCTCATAAACCAGGATTGGCTCAGAAAACACGGTAGTGATATTTATTTCTTCCCTTATACGGAAGGGATTAGTTCAACTGCTATAAAAACAGAACTACGAGAGCAGGGCAAGAATGAATAGAAGGAGTATGGCATGGAGATAATTGCAAGTTCAGTAGGATTCACAAATCGAGTTACTATGTTACATAAGCATATAGTAAAGGCAGGCTATAAGAATTGCATGTTCAGTGTGGGTGCCTTTGCAACAGATGCTGTCAAATACGGAGAGGACAAATTGCAATATGCTATGGAGCCTTACATGCAAAAATCAAAGGCTGAAGGGATTTATCACACAATAGCAACCCCGGTTTTCTTTGGTGACAAAGACTTAATCGAAATGCCATTTTATATAGCAAAAAAGTTATATTTTGAAAGCTTTAGAATTGCGAGGCAAGCGGGGTGCAAAAGTATATTATGTGCTCCAATACTTTTTGATGTGACTGAAGAACGAGTGAAGTTAAGGGCAAAACAAAAGAAGAATAAAGGAATGGACTTTTCCAAAAAAGAGGAACTTAGGTTAAAGGAACTGGAACATAGAAGACCGAGTGTGCAAGAAGCCAAAAGCTTCTATTTGTCACTTATTCCTTATGCTAGGGAAAACAATTTAAAGGTGCTAATTCCCAATAATTATGATTATTACAATGGCACTATTTATAGGAATGCTCTATCAGATCCATATCGTTTAAAAGAATTTGTTGAAGAGCTAAATAAGGAGGCTGGGTATGATTTATTTAAAATAGCCTTGGACTTTGGGATTTGTAATTTGCTTGGCCAAAACTATCATCAGGTATTAAGTGTCTTGGGAAACTTAATCGAATTAATCATGTTAAAAGAAAATAATGGTCATAATGGAGCCAGTCTGATGCCTTTCTCTAGTGCATTAGGAGGAAAATCATCAGTGGATTGGCTTAGCATAATTCGAGGCCTCAGAGAGATTAAGTACGATAAGGCAGTATATATCGACTATATGGATACTTATAATGCAGCTCCAGTAAGTCTTCGAAGTGACATTGTAGCATATGGTAAAAAAATAGCGGATTATTTCAGCTGGCAAATATCTATGGAGCTAGTGATTGCTAAATATCCATCTAGGGTTCTTTTTGGTGCAGGAAATATGTGTCGTAATTATATGAAATGCTATGGGGAGGAATTTCCTCCACTATTTACCTGTGACAATAATAAGGCGATATGGGGGCAAACATTCGAAGGGATTGAAATCAAATCCCCAGAAGCATTAAAAGAATTACCAGATGATACAGCTATTTTTCTTTGCAATATGTACTATGACGAAATCACGGATCAACTTAGATCGATGGGATTAAAAAATCCAATCGAACGGTATAATGATGAATATTTGCCATCAATGTACACTGACAGGTTTGATTCAGAAAAACGAGAAATAAAAAAGGAAAACTAACCTAACTCAAATGGAGGAAATGGATGTTAGAAATTGGTGTTCAGACAAAAAGTGTTGTTACCGACGATAATCCAGAAATTGGATTTCAGATGTTGAAAAAAGCTGGGTTTACTTGTTGTGACTTTAGTTTAAATAGCTATCTTTATAATAAGGATATTTATGCAGAGAACTTAAATGGTTTCTTTTCCAAAGATTTGAGTAAACTATACGAGTACTTTGAACCTCACAAGAAAGCTGCAAGAAATGCTGGAATTAGGATAAATCAAATGCACATGCCATATCCAGTTTATGTACATACAGCTTCTGAAGAGGTTAATAAATATCTTTGGGAAAATATCCCTATGAAAAGCATGGAAATCTGCAAATTCTTAGAATGTCCTAATATTGTGATTCATGGACTTAAACTTGAGCAATATCTGGGTACTGAGGAGGCAGAATGGGAAAAGACAGCAGAGTTTCTTAATAAAATAGCACCGTTTGCAGCGATAAATAATATTACTATATGTATGGAAAATCTATACGAGGGAAAGCCTGGACATCTAGTAGAAGGTCCAGGCTGTGATGTGCGGAAGGCGGTAGCACGAATTGATAAATTCAACTCTAGATATGGTGCGGATGTACTAGGCTTCTGTTTTGATATTGGTCATGCTAATATAGTGCATTTAGATTTCTACGACTTTATCACAACGCTTGGCCCTAGACTTAAGGTGCTACATCTCCATGATAATGATGGGGTATATGATCTTCATCAGATACCATTTACATTTACTAGGACAAGGGAAAATACTAGTGCAACAAATTGGGAAGGCTTTATTCAAGCATTACATGACATTAAATTTGAAGGGGTTCTTAGTTTTGAGACTGCGCCAGTGCTTGATTCTTTTCCAACTGAAATGAAAGAAGACGTGCTGTCGTTTATACATAAAATAGGAAAATACCTAGCGGAGAAAATATAAAAAAATAGGAATTCCTGCCGATATAAAGAATATAAAACAAAATGAATTGATTCTTTCGGCAGGAGTCCAATTCTCCGTTGGTTGATTTGACAGCAGGTCGGGTCGATTGACGTGAAGGAACAGCAGGGAGACGATTCGAGAAAGGACAAAAAATGACATTAACCGTTTTCGCTTGAGAGCTGCTTTTCGACTTCTTAAAGAAGCTGGGAGGCAGCTCGTTTTATGTCAAAATGTAAGTTGAGTGTACAGTTTGCACAATTCACACAACTTGCTTAAAAATGGGGAATAGATTTACTTTAAAAAAATAGGCAAAAAAGGGTTTACAAGTGATGATTCAGGTGATATTATAATCGAGCACTGAGGGACAGCAAGTCACACAGAGCAAAACAGATAAACGAAGATTGATAACTGAACAGTGAAACAAACCTTGAATTAATACAAGTTATTATGGTAACAAGCAAGCTTGTTACTTAACACAAACTTTTCTTCGAAAAGTTTATGAATGACATGTATCCTTGAAATTCATTTAGTTTCTAAGACGAAACAAAAACCTTTTTTTAGTAAACAAGTCAGTTTTATACTGATTCGGAATTAAACTTTTAACATGAGAGTTTGATCCTGGCTCAGGATGAACGCTGGCGGCGTGCTTAACACATGCAAGTCGAACGAAGCAATTTATCACGATCCCTTCGGGGTGACGATTTATTGACTGAGTGGCGGACGGGTGAGTAACGCGTGGGTAACCTACCTTGTACAGGGGGATAACAGTTGGAAACGACTGCTAATACCGCATAAGCGCACAGCTTCGCATGAAGCAGTGTGAAAAGTTTTTCGGTATAAGATGGACCCGCGTCTGATTAGCTAGTTGGTGAGG
>NZ_JHXE01000027.1 GCF_000621865.1 Pseudobutyrivibrio sp. MD2005 | reverse complement strand
ATGCTGATGAACTTTAACTATGACTCAATCAACTGCTTTATCCTAATACTGTGTGGAGAATCAGCACTAAACTTCACCTTAGAGAAACCTGTTCATGAAGCATTAAAACAAAGAATCACTGTTCACTATGATTTCCAGGGTCTTGATGCTGACGAAACAGCTCAGTATATTTACCATAAGCTAAGCCGTGCAGGTGGCGCTTCCACAATCATTGACAGTAATGCCATCACTGCACTTGCCGGTTACAGTCAGGGCAATCCTCGACTCATAGACAATGTAATGACAAATGCTTTGCTTCTTGGTTCTCAGCTTCAGAAAAATACAATCGATGCTGATGTAATAATGGCTGCTGTGAATGAGCAAGCATTAACAAGTTGATATTCAATTTTCAATTTACAAGGCCATGCAAGTCATGGCCTTATCTAATCTCAGGAACCCCTGAGAAAAGATAAGACTACGACAATTCGTCGCAACTCAGATATATCTGTGTCGCACAGGTAAAAACCTGTCGCATTTCAAGAAAAGCTCGGTAAATTTAAATCGTCGCTGGCTCAGGCGAGAGCGCGTCGCTCAACATTTTAATGGCTTTCCATCTTTTCCTGTAAATGAACCATCTATCTCCTTTGAGCCGTAAAATCGAACATCTTCTAGAAATATAAACTTTACATATTCATTGAGAGTTGTAGTTACAGAATTCATTGTATCACCGTGTATTGTTTTAGCCTCGCATAACTTTATGATAAATTTATTCCATAATTTACGATATATTTCTTGTAAAAGGCTACTATTTGAATCAGGATCAACTAGCTTTACTTTGCCATACCCTTTATCATCCATAAAATCACAAGCTTTTTTGTAATACTTATTTTGATTCTCTGTAAAGCGCTCACCTTCAAATTTATAAATAAAAAACTTCTCAATGCTAGAATCAATCCCTATAAAATTTCCACTCTTTTTATTTAGCTCATCATCCGAACAGCCGCTTCTTTTCCAAATACAGTCATCTCGAAAATCATAGTCTACTAATTTTTTAGCATCACTCGCAAATTCATTTACTGAAAATCTTTTAGCTTTCAAATCCCTCATTGTAAAATCCATAAAAAACTCCTTTCATTTATCTAATCTATTTATATAAGCTCATACAAAACATATATATAATATATCATGTGTGGCGTATATATACACCTTATAACCAGTTTATCTATATCACTTAAATTTAATAATTTGTTCGATTTACAAGAATGCATGTTCGGGTGTATTATCTTCTTACAAAGCAAACATATTTTCGGAAACTTCGTTCGGTATTATAAAGGAGGTATTGCCTATGGAGCTTAATAATACAATCATCGCAGTAGATTTTGACAATACTTTATGCTATTCAGATTGGCCTAATCTTGGTGCACCTAATCTTCCACTTATCAAGTACTTGCAACGAGAAAAATCTGCTGGAAGCAAAATAATCTTGTGGACCTGCCGCGCAGGCAAGCCATTGGAGGATGCCGTTAGATGGTGCAAATACTATGGTCTTTTCTTCGATGCCATTAATGATAATCTTCCAGAAATAGTAGAGCTTTATGGCAATAACAGCAGGAAAATCACCTGTGACATATACATAGATGATAGAAACATGAAGCTTGAAGAATTGGTAGGTGTTTCCTGATGGATGTTTCTGATCAGCTACTAATCCCTAAATGCTACATTGCTATCGATATGAAGTCATTCTATGCCTCTGTGGAATGCGTGGCTAGAGGCCTCGATCCCCTTAAGGCCAATCTTCTGGTGGCTGCTGGCAGCCGCACGGATCAGACCATCTGCCTGGCCGTCTCTCCTGCCCTCAAAGCTATCGGCGTTCCAAGCAGGCCCAGGCTATTTGAAGCAAAGCAGGCTATCGCAAGATACGAAAGAGCTCATCACACCAGGATTTTTTACATCACTGCCGTTCCACGCATGCTGGAATATGAAAAGGTATCCGCAAAGATTTATGGCATCTTTCTAAAATATGTTGCTCCCGAGGATATCCATGTTTACAGCATTGATGAAAGCTTCATTGATTGCACTCCATACTTGCATCTATATGAAAACGCAGCTATAAAATCAGGCCAAAGTCCTGCCCACGTCATGGCTCTTACTATGATAAAGGATGTCCTAAAACAGACAGGAATCACTGCGACTGTGGGCATTGGAACGAATCTATATCTTGCCAAGGTGGCAATGGATATCGTTGCCAAAAAAGCTCCCGCGGATAAAGATGGCGTCCGCATAGCTGATCTTACCGAAGAATCATACAAGGCCCTGCTTTGGCCTCACAAGCCCCTGACTGATTTCTGGCAGATTGGAAATGGCAAAGCTCGTCGCCTGGAACGAAATATGATGTACACCATGGGCGATGTTGCCGAGCGTTCTCAGCTAGATGAGGAATGGTTTTATAAAACCTTTGGTATCGATGCTGAAATTCTAATCGACCATGCCTGGGGCATCGAGCCTGTTACAATGCATGACATCAAAAATTACAAATCAGACAGTCACTCTCTTTCCAACGGACAGGTGCTACCTAGGCCATACAAATATGAGGAAGCCTGCATCGTATTTAAGGAGATGATTGATATCCTCTGCTGCGACATGTACAAGAAAAATTTGGTGTCATCTCGGTTCACCTGGTGGGTAAGCTACGATTACAAAAGTCTTGAATACTGTCCTCACTACGATGGGCCGCTGGCAATTGACTGGTATGGAAGACTACACCCCGCCCACTCTAATGGCACCGTAAATCTTCGCAACGCAACCAATACTTCAAAGCTAGTATCAGAAGCGATTATGAATGATGTAATTAAGAAAACTGACCATAGGATTTTATTTCGCAAGCTCGGACTTTGCGCCTGCAATATTCAAAATGATTGCGGCTATTTTCAACTGGATCTTTTTACTGACTATGATTCTATCAACAAAGAGAAACAAATCCATGCAGCGCTATTAGAAGTGCGAAATAGGTATGGAGCTAATGCTATATTGAAAGGCCTCAACCTATTGGACGGCGCCACAACACGCGAAAGAAATGAACAAATAGGAGGACATCGAGCCTAACCTAATAATTTTGTAATTACAATCGAGGAAATGATATGATTACTGATAGATATAAAAAAGTCTATGAAAGAGGCAAACCGAAGCATGGGCCTTTTGATGATTTTTCAATCAAGCACCCCGCTATGGACTTGTCCAGACGTGCTAAAATTTTTAGCCCTTTCGATGCACTAAAGGGATTTAACGAAGAAATCGCAAGTACAGAATCAGCATTCGAATCAAACTTTTCTGATTTAGAGCATGTACCTGCCGAGGAATACCCATAGGAGATTTTATATGTGTACCAGATATGCACTTGATATAACTCAACCAGAATTAAAAGAAATAATAGATATTGCCAAGAATGCTCCACTTACTACAAAGTTTGTGGATACTCACGCCAGGCCTCTTATCACAGATGGCGAAGTCCGCCCTACAGATATAGTCCCAGTGATTGCACCTAATTCTAAAGGAGAAAAATGCGTATTTCCAATGCAATGGGGCTTCACTGCCAGAGACAATAAGCGTTCCTTATTTAATGCTAGGCTTGAAACTGCTGGTGAAAAGCCAACCTTCAAGGATGCTTGGCAATCTCGCAGATGTATCGTGCCTGCATCTAACTACTATGAATGGGAACACTTCAAAAGCCCTGATGGCAAGGTAAAAACCGGCGACAAATATGCCATACAGCCTGCAGGCAGCACCGTTACATGGCTGTGTGGCCTATATCGCATTGAGAATGGTTATCCAGTTTTTGTGGTTCTCACCAAAGAACCAACACCAGAGCTCGCTAAGATACATGACAGAATGCCACTTATGCTCCCAAAAGAAAAGATCAACGATTGGATTAATCCTTCTTCTAATCCAGCAGATTTGATAAAGTTCGCTCTGGCAGATACTGTTGCTGAGAAAGCCTAAGTTGTATGTACTTTTACTGAATTTTCAAATAGTCTTCATTAGTTACAGCTTCACACCATTCATTACTTGTATCTTCACCATCTATTTCAATTGCAAGATGTGAAAACCATGAATCAGCTGCTGCTCCATGCCAATGTTTAACATTTGCAGGAATATTGACTACATCACCAGGCTGAAGCTCTCTAGCTTCCTTTCCTTCTTCCTGATAAAATCCTCTGCCGCCTACACAAATAAGCATCTGGCCACCACCACTCTTTGCATGATGTATATGCCAGTGATTTCTGCATCCTGGTTCAAAAGTTACATTGAAAATCGGAATCTGCTCTGTAGATACAGGTATAAGATAGCTCTGTCCATCAAAATACTGTGCATAGGCATCATTAGGATCACCAATTGGGAAGAAAATAGTGTTCTGATAACGATCCTTATCCGATAATTCGGCGATAGGCTCATTATATACTTCTTTTGCCAGATTAAACACTGCCCATGCCTTTGGCCATCCAGCATAAAAAGCTACATGTGTTATAATTGCAGCCATTTCCTTTTGTGTAACACCATGATTTTTCGCATTCTGGATATGATATTTCAAGCTACTATCTGTAATTCCCTGTGACATAAGTGCCACAACTGTAATTATGCTTCGTGTCTTTACATCAATATCCTGATTATTCCAGTTTTCTCCAAACAAAATATCATCATTAAAATGTGCAAACTCTGGTGCAAATTCTCCAAGCTGAGTTCTTCCTGCTGTCTGTACTATCTTTTCGCTCATTATATTCACTCCTTTTTAGCTAGTTCCTGTTATTATTGACATCATGTCAGTCAATAATTGGATAATATCACTCTTCTGACACTGCGTCAACACATTTTGTATTCATCTCCTTGAATAATAATCAAATAATAACTATCCTAGAATCAAAAGGCGATGCTATAAAGCTATTGCGGTTCTTTCGATATTAACTGTACTTGTCATAAAATGAGGTAAATTCCATGAAGAAACTAATACTATTTGGAGATTCAAATACTTACGGCTATGACCCAAGAGGTTTCTTGGGTGGCAGATATCCCGAAGAAATTCGTTGGACTACTCATGTAAAAAAAGCCTTGGGAAACAACTACGAAATCATCGAAGAAGGAATGAATGGCCGAATGCTACCAGAATTAGGGCACGGCCACTTCACAACACTCCTTCAAGGGCTAACAAGCGACGACGTATTTGTTATGATGCTTGGAACCAATGATATCTTGCTTACAAATCATCCAAATGTAGCCGCCACTCTAAAACGCCTTGATGACATCCTAGACTATGTAAATCAGCATTGTCTTGCTAAATTTATCCTTATTGCACCACCATACATCAGTGCCCTAGAGCCGGAACTTAAGCTCTATCACGACTGCAGTGTAGAAATGAATGAAGGCTATATGAAATTAGCTAACGAACATAGCATTAATGCCATCAATGCTGGCGCCTGGAATATAGAGATGGGCTATGATGGCGTTCATTTTTCAATTGAAGGACATCATCAATTTGCAGAATCTCTGCTGCAGGCTTTGGCGGAAATATTGTAAAATGCTGATTTATAGGTATAATAATGGGCCAATGTTTACTGAAAGCAATGTTACTTTGCAATTCCATATTTTACTGGTAAATTATTAAATTCTATTAAATCATCGCCTGGATAAATGAAAATACATTTTTTCTAAAAAAACTTCTAAAAAAATGTAGTCTGCAAATTTATTTAACCCATATTATCCATAATGTAGACTAATTATCAATTATATTCCCCATTATAATGTCATTGGGGTGCATTTTTTCTATATATCTTATCCAAGAGAATCACTCATTGAAAAAACTACATTATTATTTTATATTTGCAAAAAAATAATGTAGTTTAATGATTACAATTCCCTTTCTTCTATTCAAACCTGCCCATCTTCATTAAATTATTTTAACTATCCACGACTTCTTGTAGATTACTCAGAAATAGGCCCTCGAATATGGCAAATAACATTTTTTTTCTGAACTAATGTCTATGCTATTCTCCTGAGAATCAAGCTTATATCTTAAAGTCTATAAATGAATTACGAGAGGGTAAAGGCACTGCCCATGAATTAATTGAGGTAGACGATAAATAAAAAAGCTAGGAGCAAAATTTGCACCTAGCTTTTTATTATGGGAGACTCCAAACGGGATTTCCCTAAAAGTCTTTATGAAGCGGCCTGAGTAGAATCCTCTTCTTCATCAGCTTCTGCTACTTTATTCTTTGCTGCAATAACTTCAACCACTACCTGATCAGCTCGTGTAGTTACCTCAACCTTTTTGTTCTTTGCAATCGCTAAATCTGCAACCGTAACTGTATCACCAAGTCTAAGTGTACTGCAGTCGATTTCAATCTTTTCAACTACATCCTCAGCTTTTGCTTTGTAAGCAACCTCAGAAACTAGCTGCTCTAAAACACCTTCGGTAACAGCTTCCTTGTTCTCAAGAACAATTTCTGCTGTTGCATGAATTACCTCGCCCTTAACAAGCTCCTGGAAATCCATCTCTACAATCTGATGCTTAGCAGCATCATAATGCAGTTCCTTAAGTAACACATTGTACTTCTTTCCTTCCAAATCAAGAGTCACCTGAGTGTGCCCGCTCTTTCTAAGAGCTTCAGCCTCTTTAACCTCGAACTGGAGTGGGATTGATTGCTCGATATCCTTACCGAACAGGTTACCTGTAACGTAGCCTTCTCTTCTCAACCTCTTTGCCTTCTTTTCCATGTCACGTCTTTGTACTCTGTAAGTATCCATTTGTCTCTTCCTCCTAAAATACAAATATTTGAGCAGGGAAATTTGCGGAATGTCGATATTCAATTGGCGTTTCGTTTGTTTCTCGTGTTCGACTATGTTATAGTCCTCTTTTTACAAATAGTCAAGTCGTTTTATAATCAGCAGAAACGTCCATGTATGAACGTTTGCCCATTATATAGTCATCATACGCAGTCTCGGCATCTTTTCTTTAGCATACTATGATAGTAGGTAAATCGCAAGCTGACTATCTTTTTCTCTTTGAAAAGTTAACGCCACTTGAATAATAGTTAAATAATAACTATCCTAAAATGGTATGTAGAAAGGAATTAGAAATGATTATTAGAACTGCAACTATAGATGACCTCACTTCAATTTCAAAAGTGGAAGCCGCATGCTTTCCACCTGCAGAAGCAGCTACTTCCGAAGAATTTAAAGACAGACTAGCTCATTACGCCAACCACTTTTGGCTCATGTTTGATGATGATAAATTAATCGCATTCGTCGATGGTTTCTGCACAGATGAGCCAAATCTCACTGATGAAATGTATGCAAAAGCCGCCTTACATAATGAAAATGGAAAATGGCAGATGATATTTGGCGTTAATACTCTACCAGAATATAGAAATCACGGCTATGCAGGCGAATTAATTAAACGTGCAATTTCAGATGCTAAAAGCCAAGGCCGCGCAGGGCTTGTTCTTACCTGCAAAGATAAGCTTCTCCACTACTATTCGAAATTTGGATTTGTAAATGAGGGTATAAGCGAATCTGTGCATGGCAATGTTACTTGGTATCAGATGCGATTAACTCTATGATGGATAATTTCAGATTTGCTCACTAAATACCTCTAATCATCAATATTATCAAATATCCCTGCTTGCCTATAGTTATTCCAGGCAGCATTATAACTTTCAGCAGCCTTTTTATCCATTATCTGCTTTCTATCTGAAAGTATCGCTAACATCTCATCTACAATCTCCACCTCTGGAAGATGATCATAATGCGCCATATATTCAAGCATCCTTCCAGCAGTAAAATCAGTATTTAAATTATCAGTTATCAAAGCAGCAAAATCTATTGCGTAACCATCCTCTACAAGAGTGTTATAAAGCTCCTTGCTGAGTGATGATTTTTTGCGCTGATCAAATGACATTTCTTTTCCTCCTGAAATATATTAATTATCGCAACCCAACGATATTATGCAGCATTAGAAAAGATTTGCGATAGCAAAATTTCGAATTAGTCCATTTTTTATCACAAGCCAACGAGTATATACTGGTCCTAAGCGACTTTGCGATAAAAAAAGGCTGTTTTTACTAAATTCTTATCACAAATTTTATTGGAGCCCGCAATGTTATGTTAACTTGTGATATATCTCTAAACTATCTTTATCCACCTTGCATTTAAGGCAAAGCACTTCTACTCCTGCCTGCTTTGCCTCGGCAAGGGCTGTGCCAAACTCTGGATGAGTATCAATATTGGGCCGTACTTCTGCTACTCCTTCCACTTGAATTACAAATGCAACAGCAGTTTTAAACCCATGTTTGGCAGCCTCGGTAAGCTCTCGCAAATGTTTAACCCCGCGCTCTGTTGGGGCATCAGGGAAATATCCAATACCATCTTTGATAAGGGTGCAGCCCTTTACTTCCATAAGGTATTTTTCATTCCCTTTTTCCATGTAAAAATCGATTCTCGAATTACCGTATTTGTATTCCGGAATCACCTTGTCGTAATCTTGCTTTAAAAGCCATTCCTTTACCACGGCATTAGGCGCCTGTGAATCGATGTTTATAATTCCAATTGGTGTCTCGACTGCAACCAAATCATAAGGAGTCTTTCGTTCTGGATTCTTGGCTTTCTCAAGATACACCGTGGCCCCTTTTACCAACAACTCCTTACATCTGCCCGTGTTCTTCACATGAACCGTAACCGGATTTCCTTCTATTTCCACATTTGCAATAAACCTATTAGGTCGCTCTATAAATTTTGCTTCTACTATTTCGGTGTATTTCATGCTCATCTCCTGTAAATACTACGAACTTCTAAATCTATCATATGCATATCTTGAATTATATATAAAACTTCGCCATTCTTGAAGCCCAGTTTTTCAGGAATCTATATCAATTTGACAAGCACATTTGTTCGGGTATATATTTATAACAAAGGAGTATGTATTACATGAACAACACGCGAACCTACATCGCCATAGATTTAAAATCATTTTATGCATCATGCGAGCTTATGGATAGAAAGCTTGATCCTCTCACTACAAATCTTGTTGTAGCGGATTCATCGCGCACAGAGAAGACCATCTGCCTTGCCGTAAGCCCATCTCTTAAGGCCTATGGCATTTCTGGTAGAGCCCGATTGTTCGAAGTTGTTCAGCGTGTAAAGGAAATCAACGCAGAGCGTTTTTATAAAGCAAAATCCCTAGGGGCTCTTGTTAAGGATTCCGTCACTGGAAAGCTACAGTTTTCCGGAGCTTCCTCCGATGCTGAGGCCCTCAAATCAGATCCATCTCTTGAGCTTTCTTATATCACTGCTCCCCCTCGCATGAAGCGTTATGAGGAAGTTTCCACATTCATTTATACCATCTATCTTCGCTATGTCTCTTGGGAAGACATTCACGTCTATTCAATCGACGAATGCTTTATAGATGTTACAGCATACCTAAACACCTATGGTTGCACTCCTCGTGAGCTGGCTATGATGATGATTCACGACGTTATGGAAGAGACTGGAATCACTGCAACTGCTGGCATCGGAACCAATTTGTACCTTGCCAAGATAGCCATGGATATTGTAGCCAAACATGTTCCCGCAGATAAAGACGGGGTACGTATCGCAGAATTAAATGAGCAATCCTACCGTGAGCTTCTCTGGTGTCATACACCCCTTACAGATTTTTGGCGTGTTGGCGCAGGTATCACTCGCAAGCTCGCAAGTCTTGGTCTTTTTACCATGGGTGACATTGCCAGAATGAGCATTAAAAACGAAGACATTTTATACAAAGCTTTTGGTATCAACGCCGAGCTCTTAATTGACCACGCTTGGGGCTGGGAGCCAACCGAAATATCCACAATTAAAAGCTACAAGCCTCAAACCAATAGCATCTCAAGTGGCCAGGTTCTCATGGAACCCTACACCACAGATAAAGCTCGCATTATAGTCAAAGAAATGACAGAGCTTTTAGCACTGGATCTAGTTCGTAAAGATCTAGTCACTAAAAAAATCGAGCTTACTATAGGCTACGACAGAACCAGTCTTGAATACGGTTACAAAGGCAAAAGTCCTGCCGATTCCATCTTTGTGCTAAAGGGCACAAATAAACGTTACACTGGTAAGGTGTCCGTAGATCATTTTGGACGCCCTCTGCCCTACCATGCCCACGGCACCGGCAACATAGACAGATGGACCAGCTCCACCTCCCGTATTATGGAAGTAATGATGGAACTTTATGACCACATTATCGACCCTGAGCTTTTAGTTCGTCGCATCACTGTTGTTGCCTGCAATCTTATCACTAACGAAGAGATCCCTGCAGATGAGCCTTTCCAGATTGATCTTTTCACTGATTACGATGCCCTAGAACGTCAAAAAGCAGCCGAGGCTGCCGCAGACGAAAAAGAGCGAAAGCTTCAAAAAGCAACTCTTGCCATGCAAGATAAATTCGGGAAAAATGCTGTCCTAAAGGGAATGAATCTTCAGGAAGGCGCCATGACCATGAAACGAAACAAACAAATCGGAGGCCATGCCTCCGGCGATTAGTTAAATAGGAGTTTTTATGTCTGTAGGAATCACTAGAAAAGAAGACGATCCTAGAATCGTTTATAAAGATATAATCGACATGCCACATCATCAATCAGAGACTCATCCACATATGAGTCTCTACGACCGCGCGGCGCAGTTTATGCCATTCGCTGCTCTCACTGGCTATGAAGATATGATTGATGAAGCCGCCAATGCTAGCAAAATTGATCTAGATGAATAGATGAATCGATGATACTACTTTTCGTTAGTAATGTCTAACGATATATGAATTATGTAATATATATTTGACATTTTTCATATCCCAATGTATACTTCAGGTTAATAGTAGTCCGAGAGTCCCGTTTGTAATACAAGACTCCCGTTTTGTAAGTGAAAATCTAGTTTTGTAAATGAGATTCCCACTTTGTAAAT
>NZ_JHXE01000026.1 GCF_000621865.1 Pseudobutyrivibrio sp. MD2005 | reverse complement strand
TCTTTCAGGTAATGGATGTACTCATCAAAACCATGCCACAGGACGATCCTGTTTATCAGTTCTTAGATAAGAAACGGGCACAAGGCAAGCCTTACTATGTCTATATGACAGCCGGTGCAAACAAGTTTCTAAGAATCTACTATGGACGAGTGAAAGAATACTTAGCCACTCTTCCAGAATCGAATTAATCTCAATCAATAAAACTATTCAGACCAGCACTGGTTGTGGTGGTCTTATTTTGATACCTTCTTTTCAACCTGTATAAAAATTTCATTGTTCTTTAATTTAGCCTTGACTTTTTATTTGCAGGCTATTTATTGGAATGTTAAATCACAATCCATTCACCTTTTTTATTTGATCCTATACGCTTTATAACACCTCTATCTACCATTTCTTGTAAAGAGCGCTTAACAGTAGACTCCGAACATCCCAGACGTTCTGCCATATCTTTTCTAGTAAGATTAGATTTTTCTTTTATCAAATCTAAAATCTTAACTTCCCTTTCTGATAAATTTATTGGGTCATTTATTGGGTCATTTATTGGGTCATCATGACCCAATAAAAATTTTCCACTAACATGCATCTCACGATTATGTAGTTCATTTTTTTCACTTAACAGGAGGTTCCTCAAAAACAATTCAAGAAACTCTGTCGTTTCATAAATGCCTTCTTTTATATTTGTATAATTAGCCCGAACAAGAGCATTTCTAAAATACCATGAATTTTCTGCAAACAAATCATTTTCAGCATCAAATCCAAGCAAACGTAAATACTTGATAAAAAATACTGCCGTAGTTCTTGTATTTCCCTCACCAAATACATGTATCTGCCACAATCTCGAAATGAAAACAGCTAGATGATGTATAGTTTCATCCATTGTCAATCCATTATAACGAAAATCTCGCTCCTGAGAAAAATCATAATCAAGTGTCTCTCGAAGGTCTGATGCACCGCCATATGCGACTGTATCACCATCCAGTACCCACTCTTTTTTTGTTATGTTATAATCACGAATCTTTCCAGCATGAGAATAGATACCTAAAAATAGTTCTCTATGAATTGAAATATACTGTGTCGGTGAAAATGTGAAAGCTTTTTCTGAAAGAATCTTTGCGATTCGAGCAGATACTTTGTCAGCTTCCTCTGTTCTGCTTTCAGTATCCATGCGGCCTTCTTTGCTCTCATAATAGCTGTTTATAAGCTCTCCAGCTTCATCAACACTTATCTCCCCATCAATGCTCTTTTTAGCCGTATCATACAAGTATTCAGAAGGTTTTAAGCCATCTACATCTTGCAGACCAATTGCAGCTGACCAGGCCTGGCCAAGTTCTTTTCTACTTGGTGGAAGATTCTTTATATATTCTTCGAAAGGATCATTCTTTATGTCTCTCACATTAAATCTCCTCGTAATTTTTTTTCTTAATTATATCCTATTTTATATTGGTTATAAACACGCTCACGGTAAAGGAATGACGTGAATCCCACTACTCGGTAGCAATGGGCGTCTGTTTGTTTAATTGATGTGATGATAGCTCATATATGTAAGATTTGTCCAGCCATTCCCATGCTGCGAAACACCACATCTTACTTTATTGTAAACTTCGTTTACAGCTTCTACATAACAAATAAATGACATTGGTAATCAATTAGATTTCTGAGTTCTCTTAACTCTTTATTATTTATATTAAACCTTAGGTTTATAGTTGTCTTTATCCACAGCAGAATAAACATCCTGCCCCATCAATTGTTCAAAGTAACTTTTTAATTCTAAATTGGTATCCCATTTTTCCGGATCATAATAACCATAGCGGCTTTTCACATCATTCATTCTATCAATGATGTCCATGACGCCTTCCGCACCACCAATAGAATCACAAAGTTGAATCAACTTATCATAGTCATCAAGGTCGGTTTTGGCTAACTCGGTCTTTATAAGCTCTGTTTCTTCTTCAGTTGTATCGAAATTACCCACATATGCATCAATAGTTTTCCCATTGAACGAGTGCGTGAGACAAACTCTGGCAACCTCATCATATCCTAGTGACATCATATATGAATATCCGTCTGAAACATGTCCCAGATGGCGTTTTCCAAATCTTCTTCCGATATCATGCAATAGACCGACCACATACGCCTTATCTGAATTCAATCCGCTCTTTTCTGCAATACATTGAGCACAATGAGCCACTGTTCTACTATGGTCTCCCCATGGTCCTGGGTTTAGTTTTTCTGCTTCTTTAAGAAGCTGTTCAGCTTCGTCTCTTGTTGGATACATAGTACCTACTCCCACTTCTTTTACACCACCAACTGGTATGCCTCTCTCGGCTCCCAATTCAAAAAATAGAATTAAACATCCATATGCTGTCTGCTTCCAAAGCCATTGTTTTTCAAATCAGAATCCAGATAGTCGTAAGAAGTCGGCACCACCTTAATCAGGTTCATTGCCTGTGGCAACTTCTTCATGGCTTCCACAGGAATCTTCTTGTGCTCCATCAGCTTAAGATATTCCTCTGAAAAAGGCTCCACCATAGATGCAGTGCCCTGTATCTGTAGGCTCTTCAACTGCCCAAACCCACCATAAGGCTCGAAGATGGCAATGCCCACATTCTTATTCTCCTTCAGGCCTCTGAACTTCAATCCACCTTCGGAGAAAAAGTAAAAGCAGCTATCCACATAGTTATATTCAATAGGTGTATTGCGCACCATATCAGCTGATGCTGTAGCTAACGCACATGTGTTATGAGCTTGGATGAAAGCTACTATCTTCTCTTTTAAAGCTGCTGGCTCCATATGAATAGAGTCACGGTCCCGCTCTATCCAGTGGGATGCAGCTGCATCATAGTCTGGTTCGTACATGATGTTATTCCCCCTCTAAAGTGTGTTATTGTACCATTCCTAGCAGTCCCTTCCAGGGCCAGGTCTGCCCGAACTCCACAGACCACGGGCTAGCGCCCGCAAGGAAGGATTGTAATCGGCGAAGCCGATGGGATTATTATTGAAACTCTTCCTCATGTTCCCCTATATAGGATATTGTTTGACCATCGACTCCAGATTTATATTGCATCCAATAAACTGCTAATGTTTCATATGCAATTTTTGCTTCGGCATACAGATTTTTACATATCTCTATTATACGCTCTGCATCTGTTTCATTTGAATTTGAAGATGTTATTTTTAAGTATTTATCTACATCCAAAAAACAGATTTTAAAGTCTTTGTATTTTTTTCCTATTAATGAGTACAATATCTCACGATATTTAAATCCAGACGTTGGAATTGGTCTCACATCCTCATAAAACAAACTATTTTTATAGTCAAGGGATGCAAAATCTATATCAGATTTCGAATATAGATATTTAATTACATCTTTAATCTCGTCAACAACTTTATTTTTACTTTGTGCAACTTGTAAACACTCCCAGTTTTCGCTGTCATTAGAAGCAAACAAAAGCCATACTCGACTTTTACCACAAGCCTCTGTTTGGTATCTTTCTAATTTCTTCTTCGCATCTTGTTGCGAAGAAAAAGAAAGTTCACCTACATAATATTCCTTAAAATCTGAATATCTTTTTTTCTTCTTATTTTCGTACGGTGCGCGTAATTTCATTTTTACCCCCATTTTTTATTATGTATTTATCCCCTTTCCTGAATATATTGCAATGTAGTAATCACTATCTTCAATTAATCTAATCTATTATTGTTTTTCCATAGTTTTACTAAATCAATAGTATTACTCATTAGTCTTAATTCTTTTTCAAGTAAATCAATCTGAACTAAAACTGTAATGGGGCACTCAGCTCTCGATAATATTAACGTTATATCGTTTACAACTCATTCATATCCGCCTTAATCTTATCAATCAGTGTAATATCTGCTGGTAACCAATCTACATCATCAATAGTATCTGTAGTTAACCACTTAGCAGCCTCAGCTTCTTTCAATTCCAAATGTCCTTCCTTCACTTCACAATAGAAGCAATCCATTGAAAGATGAAATGTAGGATAATCATACTCGATAGTATCGATGAATGGACCTACTTCTATAAGAGTATCAAGCTCTTCCTGTATTTCTCTTACAAGAGCTTGCTCAGATGTTTCCCCTTCCTCCACTTTGCCACCAGGAAACTCCCAGCCACCTTTTAAGTCGCCATATCCTCTTGCGGTTGCAAAAATCTTATTTTTTTCTTCTATAGAATCACAAATTACGGCTGCAACAACTTTTACTGTTTTCATAATTGATTTCTCCCTTCCTATGCATTTCGTAAATATTCATATATATCTTCTCTAACAGGCTTATCCAGATGCCATTCAATCTCTACGGCAGTCTTATCAGTGTTCGCCATAACAAATTCTTTTGCCTGCCCCGTAGGCTTCATTCTTCCCAAATAGTAAAACTCCTTTGAGACTTTATCATCCTTATTCTTCCTTACAAATAATTCAACATTAACTCCAAGTTGTTCACAATTCAAAAACGTATTAACATCATTAGATGTCATTCGTCTTCTTGCTTTGGATATTGCAATTAATGTTTGGTTACTAGTAAATCTATCTTCATACTTAGTGGTATCACTTATATCATCTGATTTCTCATAATTGATAAAAACAGGAAAAGTCTTTGTTCGTGCGTCATATTTATATCCACCAATATTAGTTGGGACTTCATTTTTTTCCCAGTTTAATAGCCTACACACATCCTCATATGTATACTTCTTATACAAAACCAAATCTGTCATTTCATATGAATCGCTGTAATTCTGCTTGTATCTACTTATGCCAAAATCAATCAGCTCTTGAACGATATTGTAGAATTCATCATTCTTAAGCATCTCAAAAAATGCCTTTGCTGGAATATAATCATTTCTATCCTTCTCGATAAAAACACAAGATGCATAGGTATCTTTACTTGAACCCGCTGCAAACTGATTTGTCATCACATTTACAATATTCTCTCGCTGCTTATCATCCATGATTTTTGAGTATTCACTTTCTAAATCCTGAGATAATCCTGCAAAAAGTCCAATTTTTGAGAAACCTTTTGAATATGCAAGTATTCTCTTCAAAAGTTGCAATTCTTGAATACGTTTTCCATTAGCAAGTTTTATCGATATAAATTCAACCATCTTCTCTTCTTTATCGGATAGTCTAACTGTATAATCACTCTCATACTTTACCAAAAATTTATAATATGACCCCAAACTTTTGTTATCGAATATACGAAGTACATCCATCTCGCCATGTTCGTCGAAATCTGTAAGTTTAGGAATCCTTCCAAGTTTATTCTTTAGGTTTGTATAATTCTCTTTTATAAGTTTAAGATCACTAAAATTTGCATTATCAATTGATGAAAAAATTTTCTTTCTACTAATTTCATCAAAGTGAACTGTAGATGCGCCTGGTATAACACGCACTCCCTCCAGAATATAGCGTCTGATATTATCCTTGTTATATGTTCTATCCCCCGAAAGAGCAATAGGAATCATAAAGTTGTTATTGTAATTTCCGATAAAATCAAGAATCACAACATACTCTTTTCCATCAGCTTTTCTTAAACCTCTACCTAATTGCTGAATAAATACAATTGGAGACTGCGTAGGACGAAGCATTATTACTTGATTGACCTCAACAATATCAACGCCTTCATTAAGGATTTCAACTGAAAAAATATAATCTAAAGGCTGTAGACCATCTTCAGTTTCATCCATGGCTAGTCTTTCAAAAGCTTCTGCTCTTTGCGTTTCATCTGCACTACCATTCAAAGCTATTGTTCTATATTGTTTTCCTGTCTCAGGATTAATAGTTTGATTGAACTTTTCTGATAGAGCCTCAGATTCTTTTATACTACTACAAAAAATTAGTCCCTTTACTCGCTCCCCACTAAATCCATAATAAGTCGCTTGCTCAATAATATGCTTTACTCTTTCATCTGAAGTAAGCATAGAAAAGTCAATTCTATCTGTATCTTCAATAGAATCTATAGAGAGATCATTTATTCCAAAATAATGGAATGGACATAATAAATCCTCTTCCATGGCCTGTTGCAGTCTAATCTCATAAGCTATTTGATGATTAAATATCTCATAGACATTTCTACCTTCGACATTGTCGTCTCTTTTATCTGGAGTTGCCGTCATACCAAGCCAAAGTTTAGGCTTGAAATGATTCATTATCTTCTGATATGTATTAGCTGGAACATGGTGAGCTTCATCAAGTACTATACAGTCAAAATGGTCAGAGGCAAATTTGCATAAATGTTCATCGCGACTTAAAGTTTGCACTGTAGCAAATATATAATCCTTGTCATATTCGTCATTGCCAGCACCAACTAATCCCATACTAATCTTTTTATCAAACACTCGCTCGTATGATTTCTTAGTCTGTCTAGCTAACTGCCCTCTATGAACCAGGAAAAGAACTCTTTTGAACCCAAGCTCACGCATCGCAAATGCTGAGGCATATGTCTTACCTGTTCCGGTTGCTGAAATAAGAAGTGCTCTACTCTCTCCAGCATCTACAATCTTTTTAAGATTTGTTATAAAACCAACCTGCATACTGTTAGGCTTAAGATTGTACTTTTCAAATTCTACGGTATCATCTTGCTTAGCTGCTGCACGCTGTTTCTTTATGATTTCATATTTAGTTTTATAGTTCTCATAGAAATCGTCAAAATCCAAAGCATACTTTGAATTCCATAAATCGTTGTACTCATTAAGAATCTCGACAGCTTCTTCTCCCTCTGTAGTGGAAACTATCTTTGTATTCCACTCTTTATTATGAGTAAGCGCTGCACTTGTAATATTGGAACTTCCAATGATTATTCTATAAATCTCATCTTTTTTGAAAATATAACCCTTAGTATGAAATCCCTCTTCGGCCGCATCAACATCATACATTTTAAGATTTATATTCTCTAATTCGTTAAGCTTCTTTAAGGCCTTTGGGTCACTAAAATTTAAATAATTAGTTGTTAATATTTCTCCTGGTATCCCCTTACGTTCAAGTTCTTGAAGCGTCTGAAGCAACGGAGTAATACCTCCCATTGTTATAAAAGCTACGCTAATCTGAAATTGGTCGCATCTCAAAAGCTCATCTTCAATGGATGAAAGGACCTTTTTTCCTTCTTTATAATTGTTAGAAACAAATTGTGGTCTGTATTTAATTTCAGAGGCTACAGAACCATTAATATATGCTGTCTCAAGGCCTCGTTTCAGTTCTTCAATGTTTGACATTTATATACTCCCTATTGATGTTATTAGCGCTCCTCTAGTTTTAACCTATTACTATAGTAATCCATGGTCTTATACTCGATTACATCCTTCATCTGCTCCGCCAGAATTGGATTGTCAATTATAGCATTTAGTTCACTACACAATCCTATACCATTTTCAGCCTCAACAAAGAAACCTTTTCCCGAATTAATAAGGAAATGTACTGGCATTGAAAAGATTTTCTTAATATGAGCTGAATCTGATATTTTTACATATTGATTGTAAGTTTTCTTTGGATCCAAATCTTTCCAGTTTGAGCCAGTATTAAAAAAGCGTTTCCATGTAGCTAACAACTGCTCCTCATGAACCTGCATAAGCACATCACCATCATTATATATAGCCATTAAAACAGGCATCTTGTATACCTTGGTCATTTGTTCATTTTCAAGATGCTTTATAAAATCTTTTCCCAATCCACCTAAGAACTGCTCTTCTGCCAGCGTTAATTCATTGTGATTATGTAGATACTTAAGATAATCTTTAAATATATTATCCTTTGAACGACTACGCATTAACTGATATATATCATCACTCATATGAGTAAACAACTCTAGTCGCGATGGTCTATGTCCAACCAATTCCTTAACTCTGTAAAACTCCTCGTCAATCAAATCCGTTAATTTCTGATGTTTGCGTTCCATCTCTTTGAATAAATCGATGAGTCGCATGTCAAAGTCTATTAGACAATCATCTGGAATATCCTTCTTAGATGGTGCACCAGAATATTTATCATAAGCCGCCACGTGCTTCCCAGAAAGGAAGGATCTAACCTTTCCGGCTTTCTCGTAGTTACCAATAAAATCTAATACATTCAGGTAATTCTTTCCCTTTGATTTTCTAAGTCCTCGACCTAGTTGCTGTAAGAAAACAACCGGAGACTCAGTAGGTCGGAGAAACATAACCATATCCAAAGATGTAATATCAACACCTTCATTAAACATATCAACAGCAAATATGACTTTGATTTCCCCTGCCTTAAGCTTTGTTATTGCAACATCTCTTGCCTCAGAGTATTCACCAGTAGCATTACTATATACAGCAACTGCAGGTATTCCACGAATACAGAATTCCTTTGCCATTTCTTCAGCATAATCTCTTGAGCAGCAAAATCCCAACGCACGGTTCGATTCGTATTTACGATAATATTTATAAATCAAATCATGACGATGAACATTGCCAATGTATGTCTCATTTAATTCTTTTTCATCATAACGACCTCTAACAACATGCAGCTTTGAATAATCTGTATCATCGTAAATACCATAGTAATGAAAAGGAACCAACATTCCTTTATTAATAGCCTCAAATAGAGATATTTCATATGGAACATTATAATCGCATAGTTCATATATACTTCGCCCATCCATTCTCTCAGGGGTAGCGGTAAGACCTAACATAAATTTAGGCTTAAAGTAATCTACTATTCTCTTATATTGATCATTTACCGCATGATGAAATTCATCAACTACAATGTAATCAAAATAGTCTGCTGAAAAATACTCAGCATTCAAATATTTCTCATTTCCAAGTGTAGCTACTGAAGCAAATATCACTGATTTATGAGTGCATTTCTCATCTCCATTAAAAAATCCATAGTCATCAGAGTTTCGTATATTACGAAATGAAACTGCTGCCTGCTTAAGAATTTCCTCTCGATGTGCAACAAACAAAACATGCTCATATTCTTTAGAATCAAATGCAGCTAAATATGTTTTACCAACACCAGTAGCCGCTTGAACTAAAGCTTTAGTTGCTCCTTCTGCCCTGGTATTCTCCAGTGCACAAAGTGCCTCAATCTGAGCGCCCCTTGGTTCATAGAGCATTCTAACATTTGAATCTTTATATAATTCAGATTCATCATAACGTTCTAAGTCTTTGGCAGCTGCAGGCTTATGCCAATTTTTTGAGTACTCACGAAGTACATCATCTGTTATCTCTATAGAATGATTCTGATATAAATCCTCAAAAGTATCGCAAAACTTATTAAAATTTCTCTCATCAGAAAAAGTGGTAAATCTATAATTCCATTCGATGCCAGAAGTTAGTGCACTTCTAGAGACATTCGATGAACCAATGAAAATCTCTCCATGATAATCATAGTGAAATATATATGCCTTTGGATGAAATGATCTGCTGGGGTCATTATAGAATCTTAATTCTACTCTATCCCCAAGTTTATGTTTAATCAGATATAGAGCAGACGGTTGAGTAATCCCAAGATAATTTCCCGTAAGAATTCTTATTTTAGTACCAGCATTAATAGATTTTTCCAATTGACCCAGTAGCATTTTTACACCAGATTCCATCAGGAAAGATACAATAATATCAACCTGCTTTGCCTTGCCAAAACTCGATAAAAGCTTTGCATATAACTGGACGGCCTTATTATCATCTCCAGTCATTGCCAGCGGTTGATAATCTAAATCTATTGATTCAACTGAATTATTATCAATGTCTTCACCTATTTCTTCAAAATTAGGTTCAACCATTTTTCTTCTCCTCGTCCTGGTCTTACATCACTAGTTATCCAACTATCTGCAATAGCAATCTCAGAGAAATCTGATATATACTCCAAAAAAGATTTCTCTGTAAAATCAGAGAAATAACGACCATTTCTTTCACCTTCAAAATTACCATATTTAAAAGATGTGTAAATAACCCCTCCATCTTTTAACGCGTTTGCCATTTTCTCCAGTACAGACTTCAATTCTTTTTTTGAAACATGTAAGATTGAAGAACATGCCCAGATGCCATCATATTTTTCTATATCATCAAGCTCCTGAAATAACATATTCTTTACTTCAATCCCTGTGTATTCAGAAGCCACTTTACAAAGTTCTGATGAACCATCTATAGCCGTGATTTTATATCCTAAATCTAAAAAAGCCTTAGTATCTCGTCCTGAGCCGCAACCGAAGTCTAAAATACTAGCTCCATCTTTCAAATAGTCTAAGAATCTATCTCTCTGAGCTGAGATGTCTGCATTAACAGTATTCTCACAGAATTCTTTAGCCATCTCATCATAATAAGATAACGTATTTACGGTATTCATCAATCATCCCCTACAATTCATTATACTTTGCACTGCTCCCCTTGGCTTTTTCCACAGGATACTTAGCCTCATTCTGATCCATCTTTTTATTAATAATCTCGTCAGGATCAACGCCAAGCTTATCTGCAAGGTTTTGGCAGTAAACCATAACATCAGCTAGCTCTTCTTTTACATGTTCAACATCATACTTATCATCATCCCACTGGAAACACTCAAGTAATTCAGCCGCTTCTATTACTATAGATTTCGCCAAATGCACTGGTGCATGAAATTGATCCCAGTCACGATCTTCTGTAAATTTTCTGATTCTAGTAATTGTTTGTTCTGTCATTATTCTCAAACCTCTCAATTAATTGTAATATCGTTTGCATGCGCAATATACTTTTTAAGATATTTTTGTAAATTAGGATTACAAGCATACACATAGCATCCTTTTATTCCTCTTGCAAGGATTGTAGTATATGTATTAATAATAAGTTGCTTTACATCTTCTTCATCTGTGCCAGCCTTTACCTTCTTATCCTTAAAGTTTTCAAGCTTAACAAATATCTTATTTTCTTCAGGATTATAATCAATCTCTTCACCAAAAATAACGCCACAGTAATTCATGTCATATCCCTGTGAGGAATGTATACAACCAATTGTATATGTGGAATCTTTTCTATTAATCCAGTCATTGTTTGCAAGGTTCCATATATACTTATATCCGTCTATCTCAATATCATATTCGCTATTGGCTACAAGATTATTGTAGTAATCCATATTATCTGGAACGGAACATTTAGGCTTAGTCCTCCAGTCCCACGCAAATCCTGCAACAGTTTTACTCAAACCTAGCTCATTATCTTTGCTTCTTATAGTTTTGACCATATCATTGACATCATCAAATATTAAGAAATCATAATTCTCTATCGCCTTAAACTTAGAAACCGTGCACTCCATAATTTGCTTCACATAGTTAATATAGGAGTCTCCACCTTCACAACGCATCTGTGTCTGAAGAACATGATGCCAAATTGGGTTAGCATTTCTTGTATATGTAGCCTTAAAATCTCTATATGTAATATCAGATGATTTTACGCTTTGGTTCTCATCATAAAATAAAACAACGTGACGTGCAGATTTCAATATCCATTCCAGCTGATTAGTTTCATATTTATCAAGTCCTAGTTTTCCACAGACATCATCATATGCTTTATATCCAGTAAGATTTTTTCTTCGTTTTAGTCTATGCGCTTCATCTACAAATAACACATCGTATTTCTTTTTTACTACATCGTTAGGACCTATAATCATGTCCGATGTTAATCCATTGCCACAGGCTTTAAATACTTTACGTACTGTGCCTCGAATTCCATCCATAGGAAAAACAAATCCTATATTAAGTGGCTTTCCATTTCTTTCTAAAAGTATGAAATCTTTGACTTTCTTTAGAGCTGAAAGCTTATCCATATCCATTTCATCATAATCATGAATGTCATCAATGTCATCCTCGTCAACATTTACAGCATTGATTAATGAATTAATAATGCTAATGGCAAGAACTGTTTTTCCTGTACCAGCACAACCATTAACTAGACTTAAGCTATGGATGTCATCTCCTTTAAAATGAAAAGCTTCTACTATTGATTTTAAGATAGTAATAGCGATACGATTCTGTTCGCTAGTAAGTGAATTGTATGGTGAAAACTTAAAGATATTATCATTTTCTATAACCTCAATCGATTTATCAACAAGCTTCTTTTTCCTTAGTTCATTCCATAAAGCAGGAAATTTGCTACGATACCCCTTTCTATCATAGTAATCATGAGAAGCTTGCTGCCCCTTATTCTTGTTAAGCACCTTATAACGACCATCAACTGAAAAATATCTTATCAGCCTTTGCTCATAATCAAGAATAACAGATTTGTTATATTCATTATCAAAAACAATTTCAACAACGTCTAATTGTTTCTTTTCTTCGTTTTGCAAGTGCTGGCTCATACGGTAGGCAGCACTTGTTGTCTCGCCAATATAAATACACTTGTCATCATGTATTAAATATACAACTGGCCAATTTATACCATGAGAAGATTCTTCTAGATTTTTCAAACCATCCTCATCAAATGTATATGTACGAATCTTTTCTAGCATATCTGCCCCCTCATATACAAAATTCCCTCCTATACATACTATATTTAGTATATCATAGGAGGGATTTTTATGGGGCAGAATATATATTTTTTAGGTTCAGAATATTGCCTTAGAGGCTATTCAGACTCAAAATATACTGACTCCCACTTTCGATTAATTTTCTCTAAACTGCTAAAAAAGTAAAAGAACCTCTATGTATCGGAATACCCTTAGTAGATTTAATTGGCCTTCTCTTATTTCAGTATGTAAAAATGTTTTTGACTACACAAGTGAAACCGGAAACTCCCCTGATGTCATATGCTGAGCAATAACAACAAGAATCATCCCCAAATAGTCTAGGCACTTTATTCTTTAGAAACGATTTTCCTCATACTTTTATACAGTTGAAACTTTGTACAAGATGAGTACATAAATAGCCCAATTGATATAACTGTTTCTACCGTAAGTACCAAATTTACTAAATCAAAAACATCTAATTTTTGATTCTTTATCTCAACAATCACATCATAATGAAATTTATATAACATCCCTCCAATTAATCCATAAAGCAAAATAAGAATAACTACAAAAAATGCTGTTGTTATTCCAGATAAGGGTTCTTTAATATAATCTAACAAATCGTGTATAGAAAAATCTGACTTATCTCTTGCTTGATTTATCCATCGACAATCACTCAACGCATAATAAATTGCCATCAGATTTAATACAATTACTGTCACTGAGCCTGCTAGTAAGATATAGTATTCCAACTTAACCTTATAAAGCAATATAATCTCAACAAATGCATAAATAGCAAATAGTACAATATAAATAGTTTTCTCCACTTTATAATCATTTTTTGGATTCTTTAAGTAATATATTAGTCCAATACAACCAAAAGAATCAGCCATTATAAAACAACTTACTCCAATAAGCTTCCACCAAACAATAAGATCAAGTGCCAAAACTAAAACAAATCCTAATGTCAAGGACAATATGGTCATTCCAAAATACTGCTTTGCCTCTTTTTCGTATAATCGCATGTTTTGCCTCCAATTAGTAATATTGAGCATAAAATCATCAAATATATTATCAAACCTATTTAGAATTTACAATGTATGGAGACAGTGCCTGGCCCCACCTCAGTGAAACCGACTATCCCCATCTACTTTCTTCTTCTCTATCGCCTTCATCTCATAGGCGGCTGTATAAGCAACATATTCCTGAAGCATGTCATAATCCACTTCTTTCACAAGCTTGGTGCTCCTAAGACCTTCTGCTGCAATGACCTCAGCTACCACGATAGAGATTTGTACGTCCTTATTCTCAATGACACCACCATCTAGGCCATGATAATTGGCATCATAGAAAGTGTAGTCATAACCTTCATCACACTTCTGGATAGACAAGTACTTACTCCCTACCTGCAGCGCCAGTTCTTCCTTGTCTTCAATTTGTTCCAATGTCCTTTGTCTCATGTCTGTCTCTGTGTTCATCTCATTTATTATTTCGCTGACAGTCTTTCAGATCTTCAACTTGGATAATCATCTTTAAAGCCTGCGCTGCCTCATGTCCTTTTGCTCTATAATTATTTTTATTCAGTGAAAAGTATCCCTTACTTCCACATATACCGTCACCTTCAATGAAGACTCCCTAATCAATTGTTAGTAATTGAATCATCCTACTGCCACCATCATCCCCTTAAACAAATCCCCCAACGTATAACTCAACTCTCTAGTAATCTCCTCCTTCGCATAGCTATACATCTTATTCAACTCAAAATCTGGATTCTTTTCCATCTTCACAAAAAGCAATGCTGTATTATAAGCATCATCCAGCCCATCATGCGCCTTGCCATTTTGAATAATATCCGTAGCAATCAACGCTTCTTCTAGACTCACATTTCGTTCCATGCCAAGCTTTTCATCAACAGGTACCTGATAATCAATCCAGCTATCCAAAAGTGTTGTCAACTTCGTATTTACGATATTCTTCTTTTCCATTTCTTTCTTAAGCTGATGCATATCATTCATGCTCCAGGACACACATCTCACATCACCATCTGGAATCCAGTCCATAAAAGAATCGATAGCTTCCTCGAAGTATGGTGCATCATTCAAATCTGCCTTGGTAATACCAGTGAGCTTGGAAATAAAATAATCCAAGTAGCCAAGCTCTGGCTTAACATATGTATTGAACGTAGAAACTATTTCATATTTCTCATCAACGAGAACTGCGCCAATCTGTATAGTCTCATTTCTAAGCTGCTTGCCATGTTCGCCTGCAAGCTTTGGTACGCCACACATTTCCAAATCAACCACTACATACTTCATATCTACTACCTCAACTTCCTAAAACTCTCCGTCTCTCACACATTCCCTGTAATAAGGACAGTTCAAACAGCACCTGCTGCAACTCCTTTTTTCCATACGCTTCTTTTTCTGTAGCCAATAAATTAATCTTTTCATAAACATTAATGACCTCCATCAACAAATCTAACGGAACACTTCTTTTACTGATTATAAGATTACCAAATCTATCCGCGGTTTATCGGACAGCTCAAAGCCGCTATTTTACTGCATTTTTACTTATTCATATTAAAAAATGCACCTAATCGAAATGATTAGATGCATTCTGTTTATGACGCACTGAAGGTAGATCATGTGTTTCCTAGGCATTATTCATCTCTTCTATAAACTCATCTTCAAATTGAATTGTATAATAATCCACTATATAAAAAGGAGCAAGAGTATATAATTTTATCCTCTTGCCCCGATATATTCTTTAACCAAAATGCTTTGAATGTTTCTTATTTTGCTAAAGCATTATTAACAAATGGAAACTTAATTATAAAATCCTTATCTATTTCCATCATGCTCAAAAGTCTACTTGCAGCACCCCGCTATTTCTCGCAAATCTTATTCCACTCATAAGGTGTGTTCTGGTACACACAGTAACCCCAGCGCAAGATTTTTCGCGCCCCTTATCTATAGAGAAATCAACGATATCAATCAAAAAATCGTGCTCCATTGCGCTCCATTTAGAAGCAGATGGAGCCATTGATTATAATCAAAACACCATTTTGGACATAATAATAGACCAGTTAGTCTGGGCGTCACCAGAGTCGCTGGTCTATGAAAAGTCAAAGTTTAAACCCTATTAATAAGCACGCATAAACCTTTGTTTTTCTTCATCTGTCAATTCAAAAACTTGCTTACCTAATTTCTTTGCATAAGCAATTGCCCCCCTAATATCTAATTTAACATGAGGCAAATCTTTTGCAGAAACAGGCGTTAAATCCATCGTTTCCAACTGCTTATAATAATTATTATAGTTCTTCATTTGTCCATTCATATTTATATACCTCTCTGATTTTCACAGTATCTGGCGAATCAATATATGTATTGCATGTGCCCTATGCGTTATTCATCTCTTCTATGAACTCACCTTTAAATTCGAATGAAAAGATACTTATCCTATTGTAACTTATCAAACAACTCTGGCTCTGTCTCTTTCAATAAGTCTGCGAGCACCTTATAATCCAAATATTGTATACCCTCATTGCCCTGATTTATTTTATTAGAAAGTTTGCTTGCATAATATATAGCCATGGCTTTCTCTAACGAAATATTATTTTCCTCAGCTATATAAGAAATCAGCCTTTCATCCAAGCTTTCCTGATATACTTGTTCTAGTACTTTATCGTCCATTATTTTACCTCATAAAAAGAACTATAACTCAAAAGACCATCAATAGCTTTTTGAGAAATAAAAGCAATCTATTCCACCGTGATAAACAATCATATTTTCACTCCTCTTGCATTCAAATAATCTGTAATGTCATCAATTACATATGATGTACTTTGTGTGTGAATAATGTCAAAATGCTTCACCAAATAGTTATTGATACAATCAACGCTGCTAAGTAATGAGTAAACCTCAGATGGAAGCTTCCCCCATTTATTAGCACAAGCATGAATCATATATATTACAAATGAGAATATTTCTTGACTCATATTAATCTCCTCTGCATAATTACAGCTCTTATATACTAATAATACTATAACAGATTACGTCCTAAAATAAAAAGACTCCTGCCTCATTAGCATAGTCTAAACATAATTCTCCAAAAATCCCTTCGCGCTTTCCCTGACCTTATCTACCACATCACTTGGCCCTGTTTGAATTTCTCGTAGTCCATTGCCTATCGCCTTTGAATAGTGAATAGTTGCACCGCTCAAAATGAGCACCAAAAAAGCAGCTATCTCGATTGAGATAACTGCTATGTAACGTTCAATATTCAATTAGGTCGACAAATCTGAATTTGATTATCTAAATAAACTTGGAACTGCAAAAAACAAAATAAGCAACGAAAGTATTAAAACAAAAACCCATCCAATAAAAGGCTTAAACCACCTATTATGCATGCATAATACATTCAGTTTAGCCACGCCTTCCGGATAATTAAAAAACCATGGATATTCATCAATATAAGTAATATCAATTTCTTGCCCTAAATAATTATCACGAACAGCATTCCACTTTTTTTCTCGCATATCTTTGATTGAATTCAACGTCATTGTTTTTATAGTTTTCCCTTTTTCCGTACGAAATTCAACGATAGGATATGCTACAACTCTATTAAATCGGCTAGAGTGTAATTTATAATTTCTATAGCGTCCCTCATAAAAATCAACGATTTTTGCTGTACAGGTATTTCCAAATAACTTCAACCTTATAATCCTATATAATTGACGACTAGACGCAAATGTTCCAGCACAACCTGTTATTAAAAATATAAAGCCATATAATAATTTCATTTTCTACAAATCCCGATTGTTAATTTAAATCACCTTATAAGCTTATCACATCTCATATTTTAAAAAAGAAAATATTGCTTGGCAAAGCCAAGTTATTGTGGGCTTTTTCCTTAAGTAGCCCACAATAAGTCATAACCATCTACTATTTTTGCTCTTAGTTATACCTTGTTCGCTTCAATATAATGCCTCATCTCCCGCCAAAAGGTATAACCTGACATAAAATCCTACTCTAGTTATACCTTTTTGACTTCAACATAGTGTCCTATAGCTCACCAAAAGGTATAACCATCTCCCATATCAGCCCATGATTATACCTTCAAAGAAATAAGAGGGTCCGAAGACCCTCTCGTCTGCTTTTGAATCTGCTGCTATGCAAATATCTTCTCGATATTATCTCTAATAATTTATGCTATGTTTTCTGGAATAGTAATTCCTTCATCTTCTACAGATAATTTTACATGATTCCAATCTTCATCTGGTAGTGTAAAATCAAATGACTCTCTGAAGCTTGCAGCTGGAAGCCTTCCTGTGATTGTCTTTGTAAGAGTCATGGCCACTAGATAATCACCTAAACCTGATGCATGGGCCCCATCTTTGTAATATAAATCTGCATCAGGTTCATTTGCAAATTCCTTCAGCACCTTGCTCCAGATTTCTCCAATAGGAGCCAGCTTTACTCCTTCATCCTCAGCAATCTTTCTATATCTGCGATTCATCTCCGACTGATTTTCCGGCTTATCCTTCTCAGCCCATGTTTCAAAAATAATAGGAGTAGTATTCACTTTCTTACATAACTCTATAATCTCATGAGTATACTTGATTGTGTCCTCAAACTCTGTCATTGGATGTGCACACTCCTGAATGATACAGTAATCATAGTGTCCATGCAGAATATTAAATCTTTCTGAAAAATACTCCTCATCCATGTGCCACTTCAAGCTTCTTCCAGAGTAAGCCAGCATAAACACCTGGCACTCCTCCCCAGCGGCATCTTCTACCATCCGCCTTACCAGCTCTGGCATGTCATTCATATAAGTATGGCTATTGCCAATAAACAAAATCTTTTTCATTTTGAACTTCTTCAACCTCTTCATAATCATGGGTTTCAAGCCATGTCTTTACAACTTCTAGCTATACAAATCATCTAATGTTAGCAATGATACCTTCTCAGCATCAGCGTTCTCAACAACCCACTTAGAAAAGCCTGACAACGAAAAATACATATACTGAACTTCCTCGTATTTTCTATCAATGAGCCCCTTTCTGTTCATCAGGTCTTCATAAACTGGCTTATCTATCTGTTCATTTTTGAACTTGCACTCTCCAAGAATTGCCTTCTTTCCAATTTCATCAATTCCAACAACATCAATATCCGTTGGAATACGATCAGGTCCCATACCCCACCATTTTCCTACATTTGTAGTCATGCATTTCAGCTTTCCATCTAGCCCGTGTAAAAGAACGTAATATCTACACATATCTTCAAAAATCTCACCCATGAAATCATGCAAATTGTTCTTCACGTACGTATTATAGTAAACTTCTCCGCGGTTCATCTCGATGGCCGCACGCCCCTTAGGAATGAATTTATACCAAAACCGATACATGCCATCAACGATTTCATAGTTAACCTTCTTTTTGTTCTTTTCATCTGTTATGGCTGAAACTTTTGCCAAAACTCCAACTGTAGTAAGATTCTTTATAGTATATGAAACCGCAGCGGGCGACTCATGTACTTTGTCAGCAATTTCATTTACTTTATTTGCTCCACATGAGCACGCCTCAATCACTGTATTGTATGTGTTAACCGTTCGAAACTCTTGCATAAGCAAATTGTATGGTTCTTCATAGAGGTAACCAGATGGTTTAAAAAAATTATTAATTAGATTATCATCTAACGAAACAGAGTCATCAAAAAGTGTTAAATATTTTGCGACTCCTCCAGTTACACCAAATACAACAGCCTTTTCCTCATTATTGTAGTTAGGCACGAATTTAGCAGAATCTAGATAATCAAATGGTTTTAAAAAAATTTGATTATCACGTCTACCAAACAGTGGGCTCTTTTCACTCAAAATCTTTTTCTCCATAAAACTAATTGCAGAGCCACTAATAATAAGATATATATTTTTCTTACTAAGAATTGAATCAATCGCACCTTGAAATCTTGATAGAAAAGACTCGTCCACTTCGGCAATATATGGTATTTCATCCAAAGCAATTACAGTTTTTTCATCCTTACAACTATTACCTACAAACTTAAAGAAGCCTTCCAAATCCGAAAACTCCACACCTTCCATCTCTGGTACGATATCAGAAATGAATTGTGCACTCCACTTTTTAACATTATCTTCTAAGCTAGATTTTGCTGCTATATAATATGACGCTCTCTTATCCTTAATAAATTCTGTGATAAGGGTAGATTTACCTATACGTCTGCGACCATAAATAACAGTCATTTGGAAACCTGGCTGATTATATGTTTCCTCAAGCACACTCATTTCATGTTCTCTTCCTATAAACATAGTTATTTCTCCCGCTAATAATTCTCTTTACTAAAACCGCTTTTATTAAAATATGTTTTATTAAAAATAATTTTAACATAATATCCATAGATGTCAATGTATACTTCTAGCCACTTATATTTCGCAATTATTAATTTTGTGAAGCGGAAACCTTTTCTGCAATTACTGTAATCCATGGCTTACTTTCATGATGATCAGCCTTTACCTTGGAAAAACTTACTTTAATCAAAACAATAAACATATCCCTGCTAAAAGCGCAGAAACCGGAATAATACATATCATATGAAGTAAATGCGTCTTCCAGTTATAACCAAATAACTGCCTATTTAATACACGAAGAAGCCAATGTCAAAAGCTTTTAAACCAAAAAACATCAGCATAAATCTAATAAACTGCTGCAAAAAGTAGCTTTGTTTTTTACACCGTACCCCCCTCAATAATAACTGCAGCAATCATAAGCACTACTGCTAGTGAAATAATTATCCACCCTAGAATATGTTGTCCCGTAAATCTCCTTGCCTTTGTCTCTGGAACCACATTAAGAACCTGTCTAGGCGCAGAAGAAAAAAATTTCTTATCCTGAACATACCCGACTCCACCCAATAAAAGTAAAAAGAGTCCAAGCATCAAATCAAAAAATGCCACCAAACCATTTCTGATTTGATGACATTTTTTACTAATAATCCATTGGACCTGATTCTTAGAAATTAAAGTAGCTAGACTGCACGTATATCAGGCAATTATCAAATTTCCTATCCCCTGAGTCAATCTGTACTGCCTCTGTTAAACCTGCTGACATTTCAAACACAAAATCATAATTAAAATATGCTATATCTGTGCCATTGAGAAATAGTGCTTGAACTGTTACATCTGCTTCTTGATTACCTGTATTTGTCACTGTAACTATTGCTGAATTAGATGTAGGATTCATTGAATATACAATGGCATCCGAATAATCCTTTTCATAAGCAGGTTTTGTTGCTTTTATTTGGCATGTGAATGCAACTTCGTTATTTTCATTGTTTTCCATCCAGAAATCTAATACTGCCTGCTTTCCTGGTGCTATACTTCTAATAATGTCATCTTGCACTTCTACTATAGCGCCAGATGCATCCAAGCCATAACCGTTTGCTTCTATTCTTGCTGCATATTTAGAGTTATTTTGAACTACTACAATATAATTTCTTGAATTTGAGAAATCATATATTTGATAATTATACTCTGCAATAACCTGGATTTGACTGCTTAAATCTGTGCTCTTTTTTGCAGCAAATGCTGTCTGTGGGAACAATAACACAACTAATGCAATAGTTAGAATACAACCTAAAAATCGTTTCATATAACCCCTCCATTTCCAAAAACAACCTTTGAAATGTTGCTGTTTAACAGCTTAATCGATTTCTACATTATTTCCCCTACATAGTTGCTAAACCTGATCGACCTCCTTTTCTCAGTTCTTGTTCAAGTACTGCAATGAACCATTTAATCCCAATAATGAATTATTATCTTACAAAGAGATATCTTATCTTTCTAATAACCGCTTCAATCTTTTTGGAAGTCATCGCTTTCTTTGAATGCTCTGAAATCCGAAAGAATTTCTCTTCAGTATCTTCTAATCTATGCTGCCGAACATTTTTTTCACCATCAAAGCATATACATTTCTTTATCATACTGATTCTCCATAAGCACTTAGCCTATTCCTCATCACCAATTATCGAAATTAGCCTTTGTATCTTGTCATCAACAATTACTTTTTCGGCTTCTAGTGTAACAATCTTGTCTCTCATCAGGTTCTTAAACTCTTCACGACTCATCTTTTCGAATCCCTTGATATTTTTCAAAGTGAACCCAATGCTCTGATAGAATCTTATTAAGTTTACTTGCTCAATGGCGCTATCATCATATAAAAGATGTCCCATTTTGTTCTTGCTTACTGCTTTCAATAGACCCTTACCCTCATAGCACTGAATAGTCCTGCGCGTAACTAAAGTCAGGTCACATAGCTCTCTTAAAGTTATCATCTGCGATTCCTCCTTATATGGCTGCACTATGCGCAATTTGTTTTTCTCCATATAAGGACTTGTTTATTTTGCGAATTATATTTGGGGCAATACCCCTGAAATCACAGTAAAACTGCACGTTACGTGCAGTCAAATAAAAAATAGGCTACGCCTACTCAACTCCCCTGCCCCTCAATCATGAGGGGTGGGGTTTATCTCTTAGTTCTAGTCTTCTATAATTATCTTATGGGTAACATTCTTCAAGAAATATTCCTAGATAATTACGAAGAATTTATGATGACCACACATCCACGCCAGGCTGTCATTGATAATGTAAACAAGATGATTGAGTGTGGTAATCCTTCTTTTGGTGGTGCCATGTACGGATGTACAAAATGTGGC
>NZ_JHXE01000025.1 GCF_000621865.1 Pseudobutyrivibrio sp. MD2005 | reverse complement strand
AATGTGGCCGGTCACCCTCTCAGGTCGGCTACTGATCGTCGCCTTGGTGGGCCGTTACCTCACCAACTAGCTAATCAGACGCGGGTCCATCTTATACCGAAAAAACTTTTCACACTGCATCATGCAATGCTGTGCGCTTATGCGGTATTAGCAGTCGTTTCCAACTGTTATCCCCCTGTACAAGGTAGGTTACCCACGCGTTACTCACCCGTCCGCCACTCAGTCAACAAATCGTCACCCCGAAGGGATCGTGATAAGTTGCTTCGTTCGACTTGCATGTGTTAAGCACGCCGCCAGCGTTCATCCTGAGCCAGGATCAAACTCTCAATTTAAAAGTTTAATTCCGAATCAGTATAAAACTGACTTGTTTACTAAAAAAAGGTTTTTGTTTCGTCTTAGAAACTAAATGAATTTCAAGGATACATGTCATTCACAATCTTTACGAAGTAAAGTTTGTGTTAAGTAACAAGCTTGCTTGTTACCATAAAAACTTGTATTAATTCAAGGTTTGTTTCACTGTTCAGTTATCAATCTTCGTTTATTTGTTTTGCTCTGTGTGACTTGCTGTCCCTCAGTGCTCGATTATAATATCACCTGAATCATCACTTGTAAACCCTTTTTTGCATATTTTTTAAAGTACATCTATTCACCTTAAAATCGCCTTTTGTTTGAATTGTGCCAACATTATAAACAATGTGCTTATTTTAGGACTTTTGACACTTATATTAATATTTATTGCTTAAACAAAAGGAAGGCCCAACAACATGGGCCTCCCGTAATATGCATATATAAGCTATATTCTAAATCAATGCATTGCACCTATCCAATATATCATCTTTGGATGGAACCTCTAATCCAGCTGTAAGATCTTCGACTTGATTCTCAAACTGATGTATGGTTATGAGATTGTTCTCGTACTCTTGCAACAGTGTATTCTTTTTAGCCATTTTGTCAGCCACTTCTTCTTGTGTCAACATGCCCCATGTATCTAACTGTAATAATTTCAAATCGAAATCTTTACAAATTCTTTTGAACTCCATTATTCTCCTCCTTAAATAAAGCATTAGCGGTCTAATTATCTGATTATTTTGTTTTATAATTGTAGCATTTATTCTTAAAAATCCAAAGTGATTATATCACCCTGTTCTAATTAATTTTAAAATGATATGATTGAACAAATTATAATTATCTTTGTATGGAAGTATATATTATGAAAGATTTCAACAAACTAAAAGAACAGTGCATCCGCGAAGTTACTCACCTAGGAATAAAACTTGGATATATTTCTTCATGGGAAATTAATACCAGAGCAAAGACTCGCTGGGGCCTATGCAAATTAAATCAAGACGGTAGCTATTCTATAGAAATAGCTTCTCGTTTGCTTGAAGATGAACGAATTTCAGAGAACGCTTGTAAGGAAACGATAATCCATGAGCTTTTACACACTTGTAAAGGCTGTATGCGTCATACGGGCAAATGGAAATATTATGCAGAAGTTGTTAACCAAGTCTATGGATACAACATTAAACGTGTGACCGCAGGACAAGAAAAAGGTATAGAAAACCACGAGTCGCAAGAAATGGCTATAAAATATATATTCACCTGCGGCAAATGTGGTGCAACAATTTACCGCAAGCGCGATTCAAAGTTTACAAAGAACTATAGATATTACGGATGCGCCAGATGCGGAGCTTGCGCTTGGTCAAAAAAGACTGTCGGATAGTCGTTAGTCCATGTAAGCAAGCTCCATTCGCTTTCTAAAAGCCAATAGCTTTAGCCACCTCGCTAAAATCTGATGTGTCCTTTTCTTTGACATCGTAGTATAAAACTCTTTCGATTTCATAATCAAAACCTGTAACCGATGAGAGTACCCCTTCTTTAAAAGGTATTTCTTCATCTTCTTTAGCATAATTATAATTTGCAGCTAATGCAGCAAGTTCTTCTGCTATGATTCTAGAAAGGGCAAATGTATTATTTTCGGATTCATCAACATAGCAAGGTGCCGCATACATACTAATTTCTTCTAAAAGATTCATGTACTCCATAATCTCCTGGGGCAAGACCTTTTTTAATCCATCTACTTTAGCGTAAAACTCTTTAATTGCGTTGTATGACTTTTCCACCAAATCTAAGTACTCTTCCATGTTAAGCATGTCTTCTGCATATGCAAAATCATACTTTGCCTCTAATAATATGGCCCAATCATCAATAAGTTCTGTCATATCTATCATATATTCCTCCTAAAAAACGACCTCACAGCCATATTGCCATGAGGTCATTAGATAACTTAAATCATTATTCTGCCTTCCACAAGCCATGGAGATTGCAATAAGCATATACAGCAACGACAGCGTCATCATCTGTTAATGCAAACTCTACAGATGGCTTATCACCAGGATTCAAAACCTTCCTTTGAGCTCCTTTTTTAGTTTCAATTGCAATCCACTCAATAAAATGAGCCTCAACCATTGGATGCTCTACAGAGCCCACTGTAACTACTACTTTGTTACCATCTACTGTGAAAACAGGTACATGCTTCTCAGCTGCACCATCAGAAGTGCCAGGAACCAGTTCCTTCATCATCTTACCACAGCAAGACATTGGTGCGCCAGAATCTACAACCATTCCTACAAAATTACCACATGATTCACATACGTAAAACTTCATAAGACCCCTCCTATATTATGTAGATTAAATACCTTCATAGTTACATGATAACATTTACTATATAGTAAATAAACAAAAAAATGAGCGATGCTACGCACCGCTCATATAGCTTTAAAATTTTAAACTCGCATTAGAAATCTGTAAGATTTGCTGCACGTCTCTCAAGGAATGCACCCATTCCTTCAGCCTTATCATGTGTAGAACATGTAATACCGAAGAGGTTTGCTTCCATCTCAACTGCATTCTTGATATCCATATCATAACCGTTGTTGATAGCAGCCTTTGCGATAGAAACTGCATAGCTTCCCTTTGAAGCAATCTTAGCAGCCATAGCCTTAGCTGTGCTCATAAGCTCTTCTGTAGAAGTAACTTTGTTTACAAGACCGATTCTGTATGCTTCGTTAGCATCGATAGAATCACATGTAAAGATGAGCTCCTTAGCACGTCCCATACCTACAAGACGAGCAAGTCTCTGTGTACCACCAAATCCTGGAATGATTCCAAGACCTGTCTCAGGCTGACCAAATGTAGCATTCTCAGATGCGATACGAATATCACAAGCCATAGCGATTTCACAGCCACCGCCAAGTGCGAAGCCATTAACAGCTGCGATTGTAACCTGTCTCATGTTCATAAGCTTGAAGAATGGAACAGATGCTCTCATACCGAAAGCTCTTGCCTCAGCTGCTGTAAAGTTAACCATCTCAGAAATATCTGCACCAGCAACGAATGACTTGAATGCATTATCTTTCTTGTCTGGACCGCCTGTAAGGATAAGTACCTTTACATCGTCTCTAGCTTCGATCTCTGTCAAAGCAACATTAAGCTCATCAAGAGTCTCTGAGTTAAGTGCGTTAAGTGCTGCTGGACGTGAAATTGTAAGAACTGCAATCTCATCAGCAACTTCAAGCTTTAAGTTGTTAAATTCGCTCATAGTAATCCTCCTCTTTAGGGTCTTTGCCCTTTATCTCATGATTACTATAGTAGCCTATTGTTAAACTTTTGTCAATCGCAATAATCTTATTTTACAGACTCTTTCATTTTGCGCTTGTTATCGTACATAATTGAATCTGCTCGCTCAAATACATCTGACACGAATTTATCCTCTGATGAATATTTAGCCGCGCCAACTGCAATAGTAACTTTGCCATTCTTTTTATTTTCATTATTTGCACTTCCAATGGTAGCTAGTCGTATTTCCAATTGATCATAATCCTTGCCTTGAGCAACCGCTACAAATTCATCTCCACCAACTCTAAAAACCGGGCTTCTAGCAAAAGTATCGCATATAATTTCACAGCCTTCTTGAATATATTCATCTCCAGCCTTATGGCCCAATGTGTCATTAATCTGCTTCAATCCGTTTAAATCACATACAACTATAGCAAATTTAATGTCCTTCCCCGCCTTAATTTGGATATTAAGATGTTCTTCCTCATCCACGTATGCACGTTTATTTTTAACACCAGTAAGTTGATCCTTCACAGCTCTGTCTTCAGCCTCAAGCAAGGAATTAGCATACTCTCTTTCACGACGCACTTCTTCTTCAATATTAAGTATACCAACAATGAGTCGAGGTCCATTTGTTTCATCCAGCATAGTAGCTCTCAGACAAATGTGCATTACCTCACCATCCACCATAATTCTGTACTTGAGCATCATCATGCCCTTTGCTTCTATTTCCGCAAGTACATTTTCCTTGGTAAAGGCTTCCCTAAATACTTGCAAATCCTCTGGATGAATTGTTTTTGTAGCATTTTTTCTTGATGCCTCAAAAAATTCATTTCCTGTAGAATTAATATGTAATCTTTCATATATGTCAGATGAATTAAAGCTGACATATTCCTCTGTTTCAGGATTCACAGAGTATATGCAAATAAAGTCGCCAGTCAAAGCCATGATTCTTCGATATGTCAGCTGCTCTTCCTTGATTTTTTCAATCATTTCACGTTGCTTCATTTGAGCATCAACATTATCGATTCCAACTAATATATAATTTCCTCCGCTTCTGACGCGAAGGGCCTTTAGATTCACATATATAGGATTATTATCCTGTAATCTACGATAGGTAATAGAGTATGTTCCCTTTCGATCTATCTCAGAAAGGATATGCTCCTTGGTAAAGGACTCAAGCATAATCTCCTGGTCCTCTTTGTATACGTTCTTGGCAAACTCGCGTCTCATACAATTAAAATAATCCGTACCTTGACGCTCGATGGACACATCCCTATTCAACGCATCTGGACTATATTCTACATACTCATCTGTATCTAGATTTACATAAAACAGAATAATATAATCCTCAGATAGAGTTCGGGCAATGTAATTGTAGTTTAAATCCTCAGATGCTTTTTGTTTATCTGTAACTGAAAGGATAACTATTATAACCGCAGAAACGTGTTTAACTGAGTTTACAGCAACTCTTTGAATAAGCAGCTGGATTGATCGACCATCGGTCAACATATCATCAATAATCTGTCGCTTACCATCATTTCCGCATTTGCGAATCGAATTCATCGTATATCTTCCAGTTCGATTCTTCTTTTCTGCAAAGACATATTCCCTTGTCAAAACATCATTGTCGAAATTATATATCATAAAATCTCTGAAAGATTTATTTCCTCGTATGAGTCTTATTTTTTCATCACTTATCTCTACTATTGCCATTGGCAGTGTGTCAAAATAATTGTTTATATCATTGTTTTCTTTAGTTCTAACGCAAGATAAGTCATACAGATTAATCTTACCTATTGTGGCATAGTAATCTGTTTCTTTAGGATTTTCGAAACCGATAGCTGTACCAGAAGTATATCTCTGGAAAATATCAGAAATAGGAATCGGCTTGCAATAGTAAAAGCCTTGTACTTTTGAACAGCCAACCTCGTTTAAGAATTCAATCTGCTCTGGTAGCTCCACTCCCTCAACAACTGTCTCAATCCCCAAAGACATAGCTAATCTGATAAGCTCAGTAATAATGATTCTTGAACTATCATTGTCAACAATCTGTCTAACAAAATTCATGTTGATTTTGAGAGTGTCAAAATGAAACTTCTGCAACAGTGCCGGCGCAATATCTCCGCTGCCATAATCATCCATCCAAATCTGAAATCCCAACTCCTGGAATTGTTCTAATTGAGAAAGCAAATAATCATCTATTACTGATAATGAGCCTTCAGAAACCTCTATTGCTATCATTCTTTTTGCAATATTGGCTTTTTCAACTCTGCTGGCAACTTCCTCTATGATATCGCAAGCATAGTAATCCACTTGTGATATATTGATTGAGGTAGGCACTAAAAATAGCCCTCTTTTCAATTGCTCGTTCATTTTCTCCAGCGTTCTATCCAACACATATAAATCCAGCTTATGCACAAGATTAACAGCTTCAAGTGCTGGAACAAACTCCATTGGATTAAGCATGCCAAGAAGAGGATCCTCCCATCTTACCAAGGCTTCCTCACCGCATACTCTTCCATTTGAAGTACGAACTATAGGTTGAAAATAAACTACAATCCAACCATCTTTCAATGCACGTTCAAAATTGTCAATTATATATTTACTTTTGTTAAAAGATGCCCCCAAATCTGCCATTAAACGTTCAATCTCCTTTGGATTTCTCCAGCCACTTCACGTCCTTTAAAAATAACTGCTCCAACAAAAAGAATAACACTAACCATCAAGCATACTATCCAACAAATAGGACAGTCTCTTTCAGCAAAATAAAAAACAATATATGGCAATATGCCTACAACTAAATTAGTAAGCAGATATATCATTGCATTGCCATTTTTATCAAGCATGGCAAGTGCATAATTCGCTATAAGCGTCCCCATTACAACAATAGGTGCTACCCAGTCTAAAACCAGCCTTAAATGCCCCACATAATATGCTGTAATCATTAAAACCAATAGTACCAGAAAAACAAACAGCGTCATTATTCTGGCTGAACTAATTCCTTTTTTAAACAGCCTCATTATTCCAAATTCAAAGACAATGAGCCATAAAGCCACAAGCAAACTCCAGTGTATATTATCAAGTGGCCAAACCTTCAGATGAAGAAGGAAATCCATCCCCACACTCCAAATCACAGCAATCCATACAATAAACAGCTGTAATTTATAAAAGAAAGACTTAATCTTAAGTGTGGTCTGCATTGGAAAATATGCTTTTTCGCCTTCACCATTAAGCTTGCTCTGGCAAAGAGGACATTTTCTAAGATTGCCCCCAACTTCTATTTTACAATAAGGACAGTTCTTCATTATCGAATCACCTCCGTTGCATACACTCTAATCTTTATGCCGTCCTCTGACATGCCTCTGACCAAATTCTTAATGACACGTGTATTTGAGTATGGTGATGATATTCCAAGGGCCATTTCTCCATTGTAACTAAACATTGTAGAAAACAAATTGGCCGAACTGCAAAAAGCACTATAGCTTTGTATCATGGATGCAACATCCTCTGGTGGTTTCTGTACACCCAGATTAGATAGTACAACAGATACCTTTTTATCTGTGACCTTAGAGCCGTATCGAACAACCCACTGCTTGATAAAAAGCGGAACCGCCCTAACTGGTGCCACATATTCCATGGTCTCAAAATTGTCCATCTGTTTCTTTATATTTTCTTCTGTCAAATTTGCCTTTAGTTTTTCGTCAAACTCCCTAGCCAATTCTTCCAGTGTAATAGGCTCATCAAATATATGAGAAACATTTACGTTGTTAAAGAAATTTCTAGAAGTCTGGCTCGGATAGTAATTTCTCAGGTTAACAGGTATGGAAACATTAATAGGCATCTTACGCTTTCTTGGTGGCATATCTTCCATAATGGCAAGCATAAACCTGGCTCCAATATAGCTTGTAAGAGATACTCCTATCTCCTTTGCCTTAGGCAAAAGCTGTGCTGAAGGCATGCGTACCTCAAAAAACTGAAGCTGATCATATGGAAGCTTTAAGCCGCTTGGATGATATGCATATTTCAATGAAGAGCCTTTTAAGCCCATGCTTCCAAAGAATTGTTTGTAGCTATCCTGATTCAAATCATCCTCTGATGCACCTGAATGGATTGTTGTCTCCTCGTATTTACCTGGATATTTAAGCTTCAAATAGTCTAGTACTATTATGTTAAGAAACTCTAATGCCCCTGTGCCATCTGATATTGCATGGAACAAATCAAGATTAATTCTGTTGCCATAATAGGTGACTTTGTAGTGAAGCATGGCTCTGCCTGGTGCATAAAGCCTTGGGCATACTCTTCCATGTTCTTCTGTAACCACCGGCTGGATATCTGTATCCTCCATGTAGTGCCAAAATACACCACGTCTTATTCTTACTTGAAACTGAGGGCGTATCTGTATAGCTGATAAGACAGCCTCTTGCAACAACTCTGGATCAATATCCTCCCATAGTGTCGCGCTAACTCTAAGTGTTCTAGTGTCTCGTTTTGCTGCTGTTGCCAAAAAAACTTTTGCAACATTATCTACTTTATACCAATTATCTCTACCCATTTTTTATTATGTGTCCTTAAATAGATTATGTGTAAACTATCGCGGATACGTATTCCGCAAGGCGCTTCATTGCGCGACCCGCAACTGGAAGTGGCATTTGTTGATACACGTGCCAACCATCTTTTTCTATATCAATAACAGCTTTTCCACCAGCTTTGTTAATCTTCTTTTGAAGACGAACACTATCATCAAGAAGTATTTCATTCCTTCCAACCATAATTACAGTAGGTGGAAAGCCGTTAAAATCGCCATTAAGCGGGCTATATATTTCATTTTCAGGAGCAGCTTCTGTGCCTATATAAGCATCCCTCACTCCCAAGACATATTCCTTTGTAAGAATTGGATCTTTTTCTTTATATGTTTCGTATGAATCAGAAGATGCTGTCATATCAGTCCAAGGACTAAGAAGAATTAGGCATCTTGGTTTAAGCTGCTTTTCTTTTATCAACTTCATGGTCAGGCACAAAACTAAATTGCCACCTGCAGAATCTCCTGCAAACAATACTTGTCTGGCGCCATATCCTCTATCCATCAGATAATTCCAAATATGAAAGCCATCATCTAAAGCTGCAGGATATTTATGTTCCGGTGCAAGACGATACTCGAAAGATACAACCGAAAATCCAGTAGCCACGGCAAACTTTGCTGCAAGAATTCTTGCATAAGCGAGGCCACCGCAAGTATAACCACCACCATGAGCATATAAAATCACATACTGTGGATTATGAGCAAAATCAGGCTTTATCCATTCGCAATGAACATCTCCTACCGTGAAGGCTTCAACCGATACATCACTTGTTGGCGCAGCAAGTCTACCAGCCATTTCCATACCAGCACGTTGCCGTTTTAAATCTTCTTCTGTCAAAGACTTTCCAGCGATGGAATTTACAGCTTTTAAAGCCTTCATTAAGGGATCATTGAAATTGATTTTTAATAACGCCATACTTCTCCTCATAAAACTCTTATTTCTATTATAATTATTATTAATGTCAATTTCTACTTTCTCCACAAAATCTACACTTTCATCGCTATTTTCCTAGGTTTTCACAATTTCTTCACAATTTAAACACAATTTGACACCATTTAGATATATGCATTTGTTACAATATTTGTGTACGAAAAAGCAAGAGTCTTTTTTAGGGGAGGCGCATCATGGATATAGCTGAGATTTCTATGAATTTAAGTCAAAATTCGCTAATGTCTGCAGTGGGGACTGCTATGCTAGGCAAGACTATAGATCTCGTAGAAGGACAAGCCAAAGCCCTCACAGAAAGTATGGATATGAATTCACCTTCACTTGAGAGCCTGGTTTATCCTACGTCAGGTACCATGATTGATATGCGCGTTTGAGTTATTAAATGTATTTGGTTTTTACATTAAGGGTCTGCTCGTTGCAGGCCCTTTTCTAATTTTGTTATAGAATTTAACCTAGAGAAATCAATCGAAAATACTGGTAAGCAATTCACAAATATTCTTTTTATTCTGCATTCTTTATTCACATATTTTCCATTGTTCCTTCAGAAATAGATTGTATTATAATTACATCGCAAGACAGAAGCGATGAACCATTTTTTTCATAACATTATTCTCCCTTTTTAAAAAAGACGCTCCGCTGGCGTCTTTTTTATTTGTCTTTATTAAGTTTAGAAGCAGCTCTTACGTTCCACCAGTTTTGGTTCCAACAGAATATGTGCATCCCTCTTGGATATGCTTTTATCTATGAGCCCAATCAGTGTTTCGGCTGCTCTTCTACCAAGCTCTTCCTGTGGATGGGCTATAGTGGTGATTCCTTTGCTATGAGCAAGTAGTGAATTATCAAATCCTGTAACAGAAATATCATGAGGAACATTTCTGCCAATGTTTTGCAATCCCTTTATAACATCAGCAGCAATCTCATCATTGTAGCAAACTACAGCATGGCAGGATATTCCACTTTCTAAGATTCTAAGCAATCCCTCCATAGGTTTCATAGTTCTATCCTTGGTGTGATACCAAACAACCAAATCAGGATTGTATGTAATTCCTGCAGCCTGCAAGGCTTTTACGTAACCTTTATGACGAAGCACGCCCTGGGTGTCATCTGCTTTAAAAATGCCTGCAATATTCTTGTGACCAAGATTAATCAAGTATTCGGTGATTAATCGGCCTCCTTCCACATCGTCAATCATGACATAAGGCCTATCCATCATAGATTCATAACATCCCTGGATAAAAACATATGGAATCCCCATACTATCCATCTGATCATAAAGCACCTGATGCTGACAGCTAATTGCGCTTTGGCTAGGTTCGATAATCATGCCATCGATGTTTTTTGAAAGCAATTCCTCCATACACCAGGCTTCTCCCTTACGGGAATTGTTGGTAGTCTTCAGTAAAATACTGTAATTATTTTCATCAAGAACCTGATTAATCCCCTGAATTACCCTAGGAAAAATGTAATCTGACATATAAGTGGAAACAACAGCAATATTTTTACTGTTACGCTTTTTAAAGACACGCTCAGCAACGAAGGTTCCACTACCATGAACAGCATATAGGTACCCCTCATCAATAAGCCTGCCAAGTGCCTTTCTAACTGTCTGCCTGCTGACGCCATATTCATTGGCTAGCTGATTTTCAGATGGAATCCTGTCATTCGCCTCATACTTACCTGAATTAATGGCACTCTTTATATCTTTAATTATCAGTTCGTTTTTTGCGTTAATCATATGTTTATATATTCTTAATTCTTTCGATAGCTCTTGCAGTGTTTTCTGCAGAACCGAAAGCTGTCAGGCGGAAGTAGCCTTCACCTGATGGGCCAAAGCCGGCGCCTGGTGTTCCAACAATCTGAACCTTTTCAAGGAGATAATCAAAGAAATCCCATGAAGTCATGTTATCAGGTGTTTTGAGCCAGATGTAAGGTGCATTTACACCACCATAAACTTCAAAGCCGGCGTCCTTGAGGCCTGTGTAGATAGTCTTGGCGTTGTTCATATAATAGCCTACCTGCTCTTTAATCTGAGCCTGGCCTTCTGCTGAATAAACAGCCTCTCCAGCGCGCTGAATGATGTATGGAGCGCCATTGAACTTTGTACCATGACGACGAGCCCACATTCCGTGAAGAGCAACTCCATCAAATACAAGATCCTTTGGAACTACTGTGTAGCCAAGACGCACACCTGTAAATCCTGCATTCTTAGAGAATGAATGAATCTCGATAGCACATGTCTTAGCTCCTGTACACTCGTAAATTGAATGTGGTACATCTGCTTCTGAAATATATGCTTCGTATGCTGCATCAAAAATGATTAGGCATCCATTTTTATTTGCATAATCAACCCAAAGCTGAAGCTGGCTCTTTGTAAGAGTAGTTCCAGTAGGATTGTTTGGAAGACATAAATAGATTACATCTGGTACCTCACTTGGGAATTCTGGTACAAACTTATTTTCAGCTGTTGTAGGCATGTAGATAATATCTGACCACTTGCCAAGCTTTTCATCGTATGTGCCACATCTGCCTGCCATAACATTTGAGTCAACGTATACTGGGTATACTGGGTCACATACTGCTATTTTAACATCAGCGGCGAATAATTCTTGAATATCTGCAGAATCAGATTTAGCTCCGTCTGATACAAAAATCTCATCAGCACTAATATCACATCCTCTGGACTGATAATCATTTTTTGCGATTGTTTCACGTAAAAATGGATATCCCAAGTCTGGAGCATATCCGTGGAATGTGCTGGCATCTGCCATCTCATCAACAGCGCTGTGTAAAGCCTTTATCATAGCAGGAGCTATAGGCTGAGTAACATCACCAATTCCAAGTCTGATGATATCAGCATTTGGATTAGCCTCGCTGTAGCTTGCCACCTTTTTTGCGATTGTTGAAAAAAGATAGCTACCTGGTAACTTTTGAAAATTAGTATTAACCTTGAACATATTCGCCTCCTTGTAATTAATTATCTAGTAACAATTCTTTTAACTATTCTCTCATATGAAAGTTCTCCGCCAAATAAATCCAGGCAAGAACCCACTGTGAAATCCATGTTATTATCACTTAAGTAACTGATGAGCTCGATATCGCCATAATCTGCGACACCACCAGCATAGGTGATAGGGACTTTCTTGTAACGGGCTAAAAATCCCACCAAGTCTCTATCTATTCCTTTTTGTCTTCCCTCAACATCGGCTGCGTGAATCAAAAATTCATCGCAGTACTGAGCAAGTCTATCAAGGAAATTGTAAGTAATCACTTCCTTGGATACCTTTTGCCATCTGTCTGTGACTATTACAAATCGATCCTCAATCCTAGTGCAAGACAAATCAAGAACAAGATGCTCTCTTCCAACTGTCTCAGAGATGCGACTAAGGGCATCATAATCAACACGACCATCATTAAATACATAAGATGTTACGATGACATGGCTAGCTCCGGCTTCAATAAAATCCTTAGCGTTTTTATCATCAACACCGCCACCGTACTGCATTCCTCCTGGAAACGCCTTAAGCGCCTCGATTGCTTCTGCCTTAGAAGCCTCGTATTCCTTGGTACCCTTCATGTTGAGATTTATAATGTGCCCGCCGCGAAGGCCATCCCTTTTATAAAGGCTGGCATAGTACGCAGCACCTTTATCAGCCACAAAATTTTCTATTGGCTGGCCATCTGCTTTTCCCAAATCAGAAATGCTATCTCCAACAATTTGTTTAACCTTTCCATTATGAATGTCAATGCATGGTCTAAATTGCATCTTGCGTGTCCTCCAGTAATAATATTTAGTAAGTTATTAAGAAAACAGTCAGTCTAAAGTATATCTACAGCCTTTTGTATTTGCAATGCAAGTTTCATAGAATATTGTCGCAATTTTCTGTAGATATTCGGTATCTTTCACACCAGCAGTCTCATATGGTGAATGCATGGCAAGCTGAGGTAATCCAATGTCTACACCATTGATTGAAACATGGGCATTGGAGATATTTCCCAAAGTAGAACCTCCAGCCACATCAGAGCGGTTTACAAATGTTTGATATGGCACTTTTGCCTTTTTGCAAATCTCAGAAAAGATTCCATATGCAAGTCCATCAGTCATATATTTTTGATTGGCGTTAAATTTAACAACAATACCTTCATTAATATAAACTTTGTTAGTAGGGTCACTCTTTTCCGGATAGTTAGGATGGAGTGCATGGGCATTATCTGCCGAAACCATAAATGAATTTGCAACAGCTGTAAGCAGATTTGCGTTAGTGCCGCCCATTGCTTCATTTATTCTCACAAGAGCATCATATAAAAACGTAGAATCAGCTCCTTGCTTAGTTCCGCTGCCCACCTCTTCGTTATCGAATGTCACATGAATCTGAACGGCAGTTTCTGAATTATCAGCTTCAAGCAATCCCATCATAGAACAATAGGAGCATTGCAAATCATCCAATCTTCTAATAGAAATAAACTCATCATTGGCGCCCCAGACTCTTCCAGGTTCTCTATTATATAAGAACAAATCGCTTCCAACGATATCCTCTGTATCCACTGAAAGCTCTTTAGCCACAAGCTTTTTGATGTTAAAATTTTCATCCATGGAAACCAGTGGTAACAAATCCTTTTGAGGATTATATTTATAGCCGTCGTTTGCTTCTCGATTCATATGAATAGCCAAGGATGGAAGCATACATAGATCCTTATCTATATTTACAAGCTTTGTTTCTATACCGTCTTTTGTTCTGATAATTGCTCGACCAGCTATGGAAAGTGGCCTATCAAACCAAGGCGCCATAAGCATTCCACCGTATTTTTCAGTGTTAAGCTTTACATAATGCCCCTCTTTCATTTCCGGCATCTCTTTGATTCTGAAGCTAGGTGAATCACTATGAGAAGCCATAATCATAAAGCTTTTGCATTCTTTTTTAGGCATTCTAAAGGCCAAAATCGATGAACCGTTTCGGGTGACGAAATAATTTTTACCTAGCTGGATATTCCAAGCTTCTGCCTCATTAAGCTCTTCAAAGCCTTCTTTAATAAAACGCTGCCTTTGATTTGCAACTGCGTGAAATTGAGAAGGACTTTTTTCTATAAATTCAAATAAGCCTTTTACTATCTTATTCATTTCTTTTTTCCATCTTTCTTTACTGAATATCCAAAAGTGCCTTTTGGTGTAGTAAGACCAAAGTAAGTGCCATGCGAATATGCTAAAGGATTAGCTGACTCAAGCTCAAACTTTCCTGTCTCGTTCATGTATTTCTCATCAGCATGTACACACAATACATCTGCCACAAACATGTGATGACTGCCATATTCATGTACTTCTTTGACTCTGCACTCAATGTTGACTGGTGATTCAACAATCATAGGAACATTGATTTCATCCGCTTCTTCCTTATGTAAATTGCATTTTGCGAATTTATCTACATCTCTTCCACTTGTTACACCGCAATAGTCTGTTGCAAAAGCCAAATCCTCTGTTGTGAGATTAATTACAAACTCTCCAGTCTCTTTTATCATATGATAAGAGTGTCTGCTTGGTCTAACTGAAATATAGGCCATTGGCGGGTTAGTGCATACTGTACCAGTCCATGCAACGGTAAATACATTATCCTGTCCATCTTTATCTCTACAGGTAACCAAAACCGCTGGCAATGGGTATATCATATTTCCCGGTTTCCACCTCTGTTTTCCCATATCTACCTCCAAATATTTTTCTGTAGAATACTATACCCTAAAAAGGCCTCAAACAAAAGGATTTTGATTAATATTCTTTATCACTTTATCACTTTAATACGTCATATTGCAAACGCTTTAAAGTGGCGATATAATAGGTGTACTTTGTGCAAAAAAGGAGAGTATATATCATGAATGAAGAATTCAAACCTTACATTCCTGCTGACAAAGTAACTCCAGAGATGACACCTACTTCTATTATTATGGGTCTTCTCCTTGCAGTTATCTTTGGTGCAGCGAATGCGTACCTTGGACTTAGAGTTGGTATGACAGTATCAGCATCTATTCCAGCAGCTGTTATTTCTATGGCTGTAATCAGAGTTATTATGAAAAAGGATTCAATCCTTGAAAGCAATATGGTTCAGACAATCGGTTCTGCCGGTGAATCTCTTGCTGCTGGTGCAATCTTTACAATGCCAGCATTATTTATCTGGGCAGAGGAAGGCGTTATGGATACACCATCCCTTGCTACTATCACAATCATCGCACTTTTCGGTGGATTACTTGGTGTATTTTTCATGGTTCCACTTCGTAGTGCACTTATCGTTCAGGAGCACGGCGTGCTTCCTTATCCAGAAGGAACTGCTTGTGCAGAGGTTCTTTTAGCTGGTGAAGAGGGTGGCTCTTCAGCAGGTGCAGTATTTGCTGGTATGGGTATTTCTGCCGTAGTTAAGTTCTTTGTTGACGGACTTCAGGTAGTTAGCTCAACACTTACAATTAAGTTCAGCTCATTAAAGACTGAGCTTTCAGCTGAAATCTATCCTGCACTTATTTCTGTAGGTTACATCTGCGGCGCACGTATTTCATCTTACATGTTCGCCGGTGGTTTAATTGGATGGTTCGTTCTCATCCCTGCAATCGTTATCTTTGGTAAGGATATTACAATGTATCCAGCTAGCGTTTCTATCTCTGAGCTTTATGCTAACGGTGGTGCTAGTGCTATCTGGTCTAACTACATCAAGTACATTGGTGCTGGTGCCGTATCTGCAGCTGGTATCATCAGTCTTGTAAAGACATTACCACTTATCATTGCAACATTCATCGGTGCTATGAAGAGCATTAGTAAGTCAGGCAGCGCTTCAAACGAGCGTACAGCACAGGATCTTGATATGAGACTTGTACTTGGCGCAATCGCTGTCCTTATCCTTGGTATCTGGCTTGTTCCTGCAGTACCTGTAACATTACTTGGCGCAATCATCATCGTAGTATTCGGTTTCTTCTTTAGTGCCGTTTCTTCAAGAATGGTTGGTCTTGTAGGTAGCTCAAACAACCCTGTTTCAGGTATGACAATCGCTACAATCCTTATTGCTACTATCTGCCTTAAGGCTACAGGCGATACAGGCGTACACGGTATGGCTGGTGCAATCGCAATCGGTTCTGTAATCTGTATCGCAGCTGCTATGGCTGGTGATACATCACAGGATTTAAAGACAGGTTATATCTTAGGTGCTACACCAAAGAAGCAGCAGATTGGTGAAATCATGGGTTCTATCGTAGCAGCATTTGCTATCGGTGGCGTTATGATCCTTCTTAATACAGCTTACGGATTTGGTACAGCAGCTATCCCTGCTCCACAGGCTACAATGATGAAAATGATTATCGAAGGTGTTATGAACGGTAATCTTCCATGGGGACTTATCTTCATCGGTGCTTTCATCTCTATCGCTGTTGAGCTCCTCGGAGTCGCAGCACTTCCTGTAGCAATCGGTCTTTACCTTCCACTTGAGCTTTCAAGTGCTATCATGGTTGGTGGTGTTATCAGAAAGATCGTTGATAAGAAGTACTCTAAGCACGATGATCAGTCAGGAAAGGGACTCCTCTTCTGTTCAGGTCTTATCGCTGGTGAAGGTCTCGTAGGTGTAATTCTTGCAATCCTTGCAGTTGTTGGTGTTACAGATAAGATGAACCTCAGCGGTATGTTTGCTGAGAATTCAGTTATTCCTACAGCACTTGGTATTGTTGTATTCGTTGCAACTATGATTGCTGTTTATTGTGTAGCTTCAGGAAAAAAGAATGAAAAGTAATGAAAATTATTTAGATTATGTTTTCAAAATTAAAGATGGACTTGTCTGGACTCTTAATGAGTCCGGACAGGCCATTGTAGATATGGAAAATAAAGGTTTCACAAATAGATTTGCACAACGTTTTTTTAAGAGACCAAAAACAAGTCATATCACACTTGAAGGCATGGGAAGCTTCATCTTTACATGCATTGACGGACAGAAATCTGTATATGATATAGGCGCTCTGGTTCACGATGAATTCGGTGACGAAGCCGAACCATTATATGGCAGATTAAGCGTATATATGAAGCAGCTAGAAAAACTAAACTTTATCGAAAGAGTATAAAAAAAGGGATTGCGAAAATGCAATCCCATTTTTTATTCTTCTTCCATCATTTCAGAGAATGTTCCCATGTAAACATTTCCTCCTCCAACAAGGAAACGTAAATCATCCATAAAAGCTTTTGTCTTAGGGTTATCTCCAAAGCCTCGCTCTTCAATTTCTTTTAAAAAACTTTTTCCTAGATCGGAATCTATGATGAATTCTTCATCAACTTCCTCATCATCAAAGCTACGATTTTTAACATATTCGCCGCGGAAGCGCTTGTACTCAGCAGCCTTTACGCCGTCATACTTCATTTTATCCTGCTCGATAATACGAATACAATTAAGCATATCTTCAGCATCTGATAAGGCGTTATGCTCTACTACTCCACCAAGCCCACAGATCGTTTTCATATCTGCTAAGGAAAGATTAGCATCCAGACCTCCAGTAACATCCAAGCTAACTTCTTTTTGAATGTTATCAAAAGTGCTAATAAATTTTGCTACGCTACGCTTAAGTGGTTTCTCAAGATTTCTGGACTCGTAGTCCCTTTGAAAACTGTTTTTATCGCCGCCCCACACACAAATCTTACCAACCTGAAACTTACGAATACGATGAATCAGTTCTGTCATGACCTCTTCGTAAGGGGTTGCAAACTCTAAATCCTCATTTGTAAGTCCGGTAAGCTCTGTAATAAGAGGTGGAAGCTTATGTCCTGGTCTAAGCTGAACAGTAGAATAAAATCTGTCTAGTTCTTCGTGAGCTGGATTAGTAATAATGACTCCGACAGATATAACATCTTCTATGGAGCTTTTCTTATATCTAGCACTTAAATATTCAGCATCCAGAAAAGCTTGATTTTTGCCTTTGTATCCTGCTGGTGCAGTCTGACTAGGCCCTTTAACTTTTTTTGTTGTTTTAGATGTTGCCAATGCATATCTCCGTTATAAAAAATACTTCAGATAGATTTTATCATGTTTTTGAAGCTTAGTCTATTAAAGGGTATTAATGATATTTAAAAACATTTACATATCCAAAAAATCATGGTAAAATCTTCTATGTGTGCATTGCACATGAAACTTGAAAATCTTATTAATAAGGAGAAAAATATGAAAAAGAAATTAGCTGTATTGCTAGCAACAGTTGCTTCAATCGCAACTATCTTCACAGGATGTGGAAAGGACGTTTCAGGCGATTATGTAGCCGAGGTTAAATTAGCAGATTTCATGGAAGAGTCAGATCTTTCTGATATGGAAGAAATGGGCATCGACATGAGCGACATCACATTAGATGTAACACTTAACCTTACAAAGGATAACAACTTCACATTCGCATTTGATACTACATCATTCAAGGATGATTTCTCTGCTCTTATCAATGATAACATGGACGGAATCATCGATCAGACACTTGAAATGTACGGTATGTCTAGAGAAGACTTCACAGATGAAGTTGCTCAGGCAAGTGGTTATGATAACGCAGATGCATTCTTCGAGGAGATGAAGAATCAAATGTCATCAGCTATGGACCAGGCTTATGAAGAGTTAGACAAGGAAATGGAAGAGGCTAACGTAACAGGTACATACAAAGTTTCTAAGAACAGCGTAACATTCGTTTCTTCTGATGAAGATGGTGTTGGCTTAGACGAGGGAACAATCGGTTCTGACGGTTCTATCACAGTTGTTACTGATTACGATGGACAGGACTTCACACTTGTATTCAACAAGCAGTAATTTAAGTTAAATGAAAGGATTCAGCTACGATTTGTAACTGAATCCTTTTTTTATTTATAAAACTATTTATCCTAAACTATATCAAAATTCTGTAGCGCCTCTATTCGAACTTCGTCAGGAATAGTATCTGAAGTTTCACCCTTCTCTAGCGTCTCAACTGTTTTAGCGCTTTGATTTGCCTCTGAAAGCTTTGTGATATTATCTGCCACTGACTTAGTAAACTCATCATTTTGGGCTGCTTGGGCATCTCTACGTGCCTCTCTAGCCTCCATTTCCTGATTGTAATCGATTTGAGAGATATCTCCTTCTAAATACATCTGTTTAAGCTCAGAATCAGAATATCCAATATATGAAGTGATGTCAGCCTCATAGGTATCTGTTTCAGATTCTGGCACCTCTTCTATCGCATCCTCTACAGGCGCCGTGTGAACGTTATATTCCGGTGTTTCAAAGTCCTCCTCCTGAGCCTCTAGTCTTGCAATTTCATCCTGAAGAATTTCATGGATGTGGTCACTTTCCTTTTCCTCGTCATTCTTAACTCGAACTGTATCTCCATCCTCTGAAGTTGCTATCACAGGGCCATACTCTTCTGTAACAATATCCTTTGAAGGTTCTGATTTCGCAGGCGAATCAGAAGCCTTAGCTGGCGATGGTTTCGGACTAGGGGCTGGCTCTGGTGCTTTTGTGACCGGTGCCGTATTAACTTTATTTATATTATTACTAATATCTGGCATAAGCGCTCCTTTCAGGAAATGCAAATTTCCACCTATAAAGGTATTATAACTTTAATATATGAATAAACTGTGTAATCTTGTATTTATATTAGTACATTATTTTTTGTTTTTATTCAGATACATCGTTAATTATTTATCATACCTATGTTATAGTAGATAACAGCTAGGCGTTAGGTGTGTCTAACTGCCCATGACATTCCTAGCAAACCCCACTAGCTTGTAACCAATTTATTTTTTTATTTAGGAAAGGGAATTATAATGGCAAATCATGATTTCGAACAATGGAATGGATTTGTAGGTCGTGTTTGGAAAGATAACATCGACGTACGTGATTTCATCCAGAACAACTACACTCCATATGATGGAGATGAGTCATTCTTAGCAGGTCCTACAGACGCTACTAACACTCTTTGGGGTAAGCTTCAGGAGCTTCAGGCAGCTGAGCGTGCTAAGGGTGGTGTACTTGACATGGAGACAGAAATTGTTTCTTCTCTTACTTCTTATGGTCCAGGTTACATCTCTGATGAGACAAAGGATCTTGAGCAGATTGTTGGTCTTCAGACAGACAAGCCTCTTAAGAGAGCTTTCATGCCATACGGTGGTATCACAATGGCTGAGCAGTCTTGCAGAATGTACGGTTATGAGCCAAGCGAGAAGCTTCACGAAATCTTTACAGTTTACCATAAAACACATAATCAGGGCGTATTCGACATCTACACACCAGAGATGAAGAAGGCTCGTCACAATAAGATTCTTACTGGTCTTCCTGATACATACGGACGTGGACGTATCGTAGGCGATTACAGAAGAGTTGCTCTTTACGGTATTGATTACCTTATCGAAAAGAAGCAGCATGATTTCGCTAACACAGCTCGTCAGGGTATGAGACGTTACGACTTCCAGCTTCGTGAGGAAATCACAGACCAGATTAATGCTCTTAAGGGCATGAAAGAAATGGCTGCAAGCTACGGCTTCGATATTTCTAAGCCAGCTGCTAACGCTAAGGAAGCTGCACAGTGGTTATACTTCGGATATCTTGCAGCTATCAAGACTCAGAACGGTGCTGCTATGTCAGTAGGACGTGTTTCTACATTCCTTGACATCTACTTCACACGTGATCTTGCAAACGGCGTTATCACAGAGTCTGAGGCTCAGGAGATCATCGATCACTTCACAATGAAGTGCCGTATGGTTAAGTTCGCTCGTATCGAGTCTTACAACCAGCTCTTCTCTGGCGATCCAGTTTGGGCTACTCTTGAAGTTGGTGGTATCGGTCTTGACGGACGTCATCAGGTTACAAAAACTTGCTACAGATTCCTTCACACACTTGAGAACATGGGTCCTTCACCAGAGCCAAACCTTACAGTTATGTATTCAAGCCGTCTTCCTGAGTCATTCAAGAAGTACGCTTCTAAGATTTCTGTTACAACATCATCTATCCAGTACGAGAACGATGATGTAATGCGTGTTACATGGGGCGATGATTACTCAATCTGCTGCTGTGTATCTGCTACAGAGACAGGTAAGGAGCTTCAGTTCTTTGGTGCTCGTGCAAACCTTGCTAAGTGTCTTCTTTACGCTATCAACGGTGGTGTTGATGAGAAGTCACACGATCAGGTTGGTCCTGAGTACACACCTATCACATCTGAATACCTTGACTACGACGAGGTTATGCACAAGTTTGATCAGATGATGGATTGGTTAGCTCACCTTTATGTTGGAACACTTAACATGATTCACTACATGCACGACAAGTACTACTATGAGGTTTGCCAGATGGCTCTCATCGATACACATGTACGTCGTTCATTCGCTACTGGTATTGCTGGATTCTCACACTGTGTAGATTCACTTTCAGCTATCAAGTACGCAAAGGTTAAGGCTATCCGTGATGAGGACGGTATCACAAAGGATTTCGAAATCGAAGGTGATTTCCCACGTTACGGTAACGATGATGACAGAGCTGATGAGATTGCTATTTGGCTTCTTAGAACATTCATGTCAAAGCTTCGTCACATCCACACATACAGAGATTCAGAGCCTACAACATCTATCCTTACAATTACTTCAAACGTAGTATACGGTAAGGCTACTGGTGCTCTTCCAGACGGAAGACCTGCAGGCGAGCCACTTTCACCAGGTGCCAACCCAGCATACGGAGCAGAGAAGAACGGTCTTGTTGCTTCCCTCAACTCTGTTGCTAAGCTTCCATATGAAGAGGCTCTCGATGGTATTTCAAATACACAGACAATCAACCCAGGTGCTCTTGGACACACTGATGAAGAGCGTGTAAACAACCTTGTTAACGTTCTTGACGGATACTTTGATCAGGGTGCTCATCACCTCAACGTAAACGTATTCGGCAAAGAAAAGCTCATCGACGCTATGGAGCATCCAGAGAAGCCTGAGTACGCTAACTTTACAATCCGTGTATCAGGTTACGCTGTTAAGTTCATCGACTTAACAAAAGAGCAGCAGCTCGACGTAATCGCTCGTACTTGCCACGAGGCCCTCTAATATAACGCCACCACTTTGTGGCTAACCTATCAAGCCCTACGTATATAAAGAGCACATTCGCTGACACGCTTTCGCTCTTGTCGCGCTACTCACGTTACATAAGAATCCGCTTCGCGGATTCAAGTAACGAGTGCGCTTTAAGGTCAGCTTAATGTACTCATTTATATACTTGGGCTTTTATTTACTGATACTTTTTAGTTATAGTAAGCTTCAAGCAATCACCTACGTAAGCTCTATAGGAGGTACGAAATGAGTAACATTATTGGATACGTTAATAAATTTGAAAGCTTTGGTGCTGTGGATGGACCAGGGGTACGTTTTTTGATTTTCTTAAATGGATGCAAAATGAGATGTGCTTTTTGTCACAATCCTGAGACTTGGGTTGAGAAAACTGGCGATGAGTACACAGCTGACCAGGTTCTTGAAAAGGCACTTCGTTTTAAGCCTTACTGGAAAAAAGATGGTGGCATCACTGTAAGTGGTGGCGAGCCACTCCTTCAGATAGATTTTGTCTTGGATTTATTTAAGAAAGCCAAAGCAAAAGGTATTACCACATGTATCGATACAGCTGGTCAGCCTTTCACTCATGAAGAGCCATTTTACAGCAAATGGAAGGAGCTTATGAGTGTAACCGATACAGTTATGCTAGATATAAAAAACATCGATTCTGAGGAGCATAAGAAGCTTACAGGTGTAGACAATGCAAACATCCTTGAAATGGCAAAAGAGATTTCAGATATGGGAATCCGAATTTGGATTCGCCACGTGCTTGTGCCTGGCGGAAGCGATAATGATGATTTGCTCCATCGCACTCGCGAATTTATCGATACCCTTAAGACTGTAGAGCGTGTAGAGGTTCTTCCTTACCACAGCCTTGGTGTTCCTAAATATGCCGAGCTTGGAATTCCATACAGATTAGAAGGTGTTGAATCTCCTACTGCTGAAAGAATACAAAACGCAAAAGAAATTCTTGGCGCAAAATAAACACAGGATGCTGGGGACTTAATCCCTAGCATCCTGCTTTTATATATTCAACCTGTGGCGTTGCCTACAGGTTGTTTTTTATATTGTAAATGAATCCCTAATATCCTTTAATTCATCGGAATTCTGTTCGGTCTCACCAACAACCTTTACAACACCATCAGAAAGATTTGCAACGTCTGTTGTCTTTTCAGCTACAGTAGTAACTGCATCTGCCGCCTCTCCAACTGTTCTTGAAATCTCCTGAACTGAAGTTGAAATTTCTGCTGTTGCCTCCTGTAATTCAGATATCTTGCTTGAGATATCACCCATAATTACTGAGAAGTTTTCAGCGTCAGCCTTATAATCATCAGCCATCTTTAAGAAGTTATTGTAATCTTCTGAAACGTCATTTTCGATGTAATTAAGTGTCTTTGTAAGGCATTCATTCATGGATTCGACAGATGACTTTACATCCGTAACGATTTCCATGATTCCTGTAACTGTATCACTTGACTGAGTTGCCAAACCACCAATTTCTGTAGCTACAACAGCAAATCCTCTTCCTGCCTCACCTGCACGAGCAGCTTCAATAGATGCATTCAAAGCTAAAAGATTTGTCTGGCTAGCAATATCCTGAATAGCCACAGCCAAATCATTTACCTTTTCTACAGCCTTTGACTTCTCCAAAGCCACCTTGCTCTCTTCTAGGATTTCTTCATATATACGGGATGTCTTTTCTCTAGCTGTAACTGTATCATCATAAACTCCCGAAGCCTTTGTCTTTATCTCATGGGCAGATGTTGCACCAGTCTTTGCTTCGTCTGCAATAAGATCAGCATTCTCTTTAATTGTGGTTGTCTTCTCGCTAATCAAATCTGTTGTAGCAGAAGTCTCTTCCATACTGGCTGCGAGCTGCTGTGAAGATGCCGAATTATCTGCATTAGCTGAGTTAATCTCCATTGTAATATCTTTAAGTGTAAGCGCATGTCCCTCAAGATCAACTGAAGTACTTGCAATTCTTTCAACAATATTTCTGAGGCTCTCTTCCATGTTTACAACTGCGCGAGCCATAACTCCAGTCTCATCTTTATTCTCTTCAATTACTTCCACTTCATGATTTGCAGTAAAATCTAACTGTCCAACTCGCTCAATAACACCAGTTATTATAGCTATTGGCTTTGTGATTCCCTTAGCTGAAATAATACCAATCAACAAAACAACAATAGAGACAATCAAAGAAATAATAAGTCCAAGATTTCTGATTGAATTAATCTCGGCCATAATCTCTTTATCATCAGCTACACAAACTGTTACCCAGCCTGTAGATTTCATAACCTGGTATGCGCTGTACTTGATAACTCCATTCTCATCTTTATAACGGCTAATATCAGCAGCGTCATAATTACCAGATGGAATCTTAGTCAGTAACTCATTAATAACAGCATTAGTAACTTTCGTATCAATCTTGTCTGGCTTTTTATGATAAATAAATGTACCTTCTTCATTTATTACATAAACATAGCTTGATTCTATACCATTTAAACCTCTTCCATCCAAAATCGGTTTGAGCAATTCGTAATTAACATTCTCAACTCCATTAGCCTCAATTTCCTGCTCAACTATCTCATTGCATAATGTGGCCAAATCCTGCATATTATGCTCATTTACAGATTGAATTGTAGCCTTTGCTCTAGGAATAATAAAGGCAATATTCAGTACGAAAAAAACAACAATACTGATAACTACCAACGAAAGAATTTTTACATAAATTGAATGGATATTAATACCCCCAGCCTTTTTATTCATATAGCCTCCTTTGCTCATATGTCCAAGGTTACTCTTGAAGTATAATACCCATTCATGATATTTTAGTGAACTAATTGTTAATTAAGAAACAACATTCTGTGTCTAGCGCAGTTGCCATTCACAGCTGTTTTGAAGAATCGCCCTCACCTAGATGGCTCCCCCGTATTTGTACAGGTTGTGATTTTGCGAATATTGCTGTTTATCTTATGGGCCAATTTTATGCATCGCACATGTGTCTTGTTGCGGAATGAACTATTTTGAAAAATGTTTTTTGGGTGGCGGACACTGATGTTTTATATGTACTTCTTAGACTAAGGGGACTTGGTTTCATATTCCACTTGCTAAGTAACATAACAAAGCAGGTTTTGCATATCTAGGTACCGTGGCACATTCAACATCCTGTTTTAAGTGACCACTTGCGCTGCCGTCCATGGCAGCGCATACCTATATATTGCAAAGCCTGCTTTTATGTTACTAAGCTCGCTACAAAATCAACCAAGTCCCCTTCAGTCTAAGAAGTACAATTTATACAATGCTGTGTGTCCGCCAACTAAAAACCTTTTTCAAAACTGTACAGGCCTGCAAAAGACACATGTAAATAAAGATGCATAAAGGGCCCATTAGAAAAACGCAATATTCATGCAATGCAACCTGTACAAATACGGGGGAGCCATTTTGGTGAGGGCGATTCCCCCTTATTATACTGTGAATGGCAACTAGTGGCTTTCGTGAAGCCACACGAGCATTTCGTTTTCGCCTCTATTTGCCCAAGCGTAGTATGGAATAAACTTTAGCTGTACCTGTTCTTCCTTAGGCTTTTCGGTGCTGTACAAAGTGGGGTTGTTTGATACAAGCTTTAAGCCTGTAGTCGTAATGACGCCCACTCCATTTAATAATTCGCTGTCCCACTCATATTCGAATTGGGCATCCACAGGAAGTGAAATGCTATTAAGGTTGTCGCCATTATCCACGCCCTCTATGCAATAGATAAAAGGACCTCTGGCAATAGTCACTTTTCCTATGTCGTTTGAAACAGCTGTATTGGCATAGTATCTTTTTATTGAAACATCAAGCTTCAATGATATTTTAGCTGTAGTATTTCCTTTGACAGTGATATATACATAGCCATCTTCTGGTGCTTTAGTATCCGCAGTTCCATCCACAGATAGCTGATATCCATCTGCCCATGCTGGAATTCGCACACCAATATTAATATCATTATCTCGACTATTTTCTATTGCAAGTTCTACACTATCATCCCAAGGATAATCTGTTGATTGGGTAATAGAAATGACGCCATCCTCACCTGGAAACTCTGTTTGGCCAGCAATAAACTGATTGATGAGAATAGAATCCGTATTCTCTGTATAAATATAGTCATCAAGTGATGTAATAAGCCTTGCAAGGTTTGGTGGGCAACAAGCGCAGCCAAGCCAAGAAGGACGAACTGGCTTAACATGGCTCTTTGTTGGGTCTTTCAATGACTTGAGCGGATTTACCTCTAACGGATTTACGTAGAAGAAATGCTTTCCGTCTAAGGCCATTCCAGCTAGAGCGCAGTTATAAAGAGCTCGTTCCATAACATCAGCGTATTCTGCCTTTGGCTCAATTCTTAACATCTGCCTTGCAAAGAATATGAGGCCAATAGCCGCACATGTTTCGCAGTACATAGTATCATTTGGCAAATCATAATCAAGGGTAAATGACTCGCCTATTACTGTTGAGCCTATTCCGCCTGTAACATACATTCTGCGTTTTGTAATATCATCCCATAATCTTTTGCAAGCTCCGTATATCTCTTTATCACCAGTGCTTGCAGCTAAATCTGCCAAAGCAGTACACATGTATACAACGCGAACTGCATGACCTTCAGCTGTTTCCTGCTCCAATATAGGCTTATGATTTTGGAAATAGGTATCAGGCATTTTCACTATTCCTGACAATGCATCTGGACCGTCATATTTCTCAGCCTGTTCTCTAAAGAAGTCGGGATTCTTGCCTCGTTCCATTAGGAAATATTTTGCAAGATTAAGATACTTTGAGTCATTTGTCACATGATATAAGCGAAGAAGTCCGATTTCTATTTCTTCATGACCGTCGTATCCATGGATTTTTCCATCCTCTGGGCCGAAGTTATCATTTATATTATCTGCAGCTTTCTTTGCCACAGCCAGCACCTTTTCATTTCCTGTGGCCTCGTAATATGCAACCGCTGCTTCTATAAAATGTCCCATGCAATATAGCTCGTGGCTTCCTGCAAGACTCTGGTATCTATAATTTATACCAAGGATTGAATAAAATGTATCAAGATAGCCATCATCTTCCTGTGCCTCTGCAATCAAATCGATTGTTTCTAAGGCTTTTTTCTCAAGCTCTGGGTCCATTTTCTCTCTGAGAGAATAGGCAACAGCCTCTAGCCATTTGTACACATCACTATCCTGAAATGTCCATCCATAATGCGTGCCGCTTGTTCTTCCTGCTGCAATTTTAAAATTTTCTATAGCATGGCTTTTTTCGCTTGGAATCCCATCATCGTTTAGTCTTTCTTTCTCGATTTTTATTCCAGCGATATCGTTCAAAACCTTCCACTGATATGGAATCATTTCCGTACGAACGAGGTTCCTATACCTAGACCAGAATTTAGAAGTAATATTTGTTTTAGTATTCATAGTATTATGCCCCCATTTCTAAAAAACACCACTAAAATTATATGACACTCTATTGAAAGTATCGATTCACAAAGTAGGTTATTTGTAACATTTTTCATAAAATGAGGCAGGTCGCGTAACCTGCCTCAGGAGTTGAGAAATGAAGAAGAATTATCTCTATTTACCAATTATGGAATCAATTGTAGCTTGTGCTTCTTTTGCTGCATCGGCCGGTTCTGCATCTCCAATAAGCACCTTGTTGAATGCAAGTGAAATAGCATCTGAAATATCTGGCCATTCTGGTAATGGACCTCTAGCATGTGCATATTTCATTTCATCTACAAATACCTGGTATACATCATCACCTTCGAACTGTGTCTCAGCAATTTTTGAATCTGCTGAAATGTATCCCATAGTATTCATCATGTAAAGACATGTCTCACCGCTTGTTGCATACTGTAAGAACTCTATTGCTGCCTCTTCATTACCACCTGCGATAACTGCATAATTCTCACCGCCAAGACCAGAAGCCTGCTCTGCATCCTGAGGAATTGGTGCTACATTCCAATTTAAATCTGGAACCTCTTCTCTCATTGTAGGAATCTGCCATGTACCATTAATCATCATTGCAAGGTTTCCTGAGATAAACTGATTCATTGTGTCGCCCTGAGTCCAGTTTATTGCTTCCTTAGGGAATGCGCCTGACTCAACTAATTCCTTTTCAAACTCTAAGGCTTTGATACCACCTTCTGAATCAATTTCATATGATGTTGCGCCTGTTGACCATACCCATGGCAAGAAGTTAAATGTACCTTCCTCATTCTGTAATGCGCAGTGAGCAAATCCATAAACATTATCTGTAGTGGTTGCTTTTGCTACATCCAATAATTCATCCCAGGTAGTTGGAACTTCACAGCCTGCTGCTTCAAGCATATCCTCATTGTAGAAAAGTACTAAATCGTTACTACCAAATGGAACACCATAAAGCTTACCATCTAAAGTACATGAATTTACAGGTCCCTCATAATATGAGCTTACATCGAATCTACCTGTTAAATCTGCGAAGATACCCATTGCAGCGTATGAAGCATGATCTGGATTATCGAGAATTACAAGATCTGGCAATTCTCCTGCAGAAGCTCCAACTGAAAGCTGCTTCTTAAAATCTGCAAATGGTACGTATTTTGCCTCAACAGTAATATCATCCTGTTGATTATTAAACTCTTCGATAATATGGTTCAATGCGGCCTGATGACCTTCTGTTTCCCAATAGTACCAAATTGTTACATTACCTGCGGCTTCTCCGCCTTCTCCTGTTGCCCCGTTAGATGCGCTATTTCCCGCCGAACCGCATCCACCTGCAAGCATAGCTACACTCATTGTAGCTGCAAGAATTTTTAATAACCCCTTTTTCATCATAACACCTCCTAATTAGTGTTTGTTCTTTATGCATTTATTATATTAGGCAGGTTATACCATCAAAACTCAACTTTTCTAAAAAAAGAGGAATTTTCTAAAATTACTTAGTAATAGGCACCCTAATAGTTACCTTTGTGCCAGCGCCTAGTTTACTTTCTATTTGAACCTTACCCTGATCTCCATAGTACATATTCAGTCGCGTTATGGCATTAGCCATACCAATATGGTGTTTGTTATCGTCTTGAAGAATGTCCATAGAATTAAATCTTTCTACTATATCACCAGACATTCCCTTTCCATTATCCTCAATGATGATAATCAACTGTTCTTCCAGCTTTGCTATGATAGAAAGGCTACAAATGCTTTGATTATCTTCAAAGCCATGGATAATCGCATTTTCCACAAATGGCTGTAAAAGTAATTTATGTATCATCACATCATTAGCATCCATTGCAACATCTATGTTACAGCTGAATTTGTTTTTTAAACGCACCTGCTGCAAGTATATGTATTTTTTAAGCCACTCTATTTCATCTGACATTTTCACTGCTGCATTGCTGTCACTAATAGCATATCTGAGGATAGACGCCAATGCGCCTATAGCGTTGCTAATTTCATATTCATCCTTATCAATTGCAAGCCAATTGATGGTGTCTAGAGTGTTATATAGAAAATGCGGATTGATTTGAGCTTCAAGTGCTGCAATTTGTGCTTCTTTTTGTTTAACAAGAGCTTTTCTTTCGCTGGCGCTTGCGGCTTCCAGTTTTTCAATCATTTCATTGAACCCTAGAGCAATCGTCTCGATTTCAAGCGGCATTGAATTATCAATCTCTACTGAAACATTAGAGTTAGCTGTCTGAGCCTGTTTCATGCCTTTTACAACCTTGTCTACAGAACTGGCCAGACGCTCGGTCATGCTTATTATTATCAGTGATATTGATAAAAAAATAATCACTTCAATCACAAGAATCAGCTTTAATTGATAATGCAAAGCCTTGGTAAGATTTTCTCTGTTATATATGTATACTATATTCCAGCCTAATGCCTCATCAGTGTAATAATAGGTGTCAAAATTATCCATGCCTAAGTGCTCTGCCGCAAAATTGCTGAATCCGTCTTTGGATACTTCTTTGATGGTAGTGCCTATGAGCTCCTGGTGCTTTCCACAGCTTGTGATTCGCCCATCATTATCTGCTATAAAAATAAAGCTTCCACTTTCCTCATCTGTAGCGCATGTGCCTTGAATCATTTTTTCATCCACACTGATGATTACTATTCCAACATCTCTTCTAATATCTTTGTAATCAACAAAACGATGGGTTAGATGCAGTAAATAATACTCTTCATTTGCAAATGTAGTTCCATATTCAGGCGGAAAAATATGAAGCAGAGCATTTTGCGATGTCTCACTATACAGCTCTTTTCCATCCATACTGTAATTATCAAGCCAGCCATTTTCATAAGTCTTATTCGTCATCTGATCATATGCGATGATTTCTCCATTATTAGCTATGACTGTTATTGACCTGATATAATCCTTTGAATTTACAAGTGCTCGCAAATATCTTCGCAAGCTGTTCTTTGCAACAGACTTGTTATTATCTTCGTTGATAGAATCTACATAAGCAATCACATCATCATTTGTATATATCTGATATAACACGTCTTCATATGAATCCAGCAGTATGTTTATATTATTATCCACTTGTAGTAGCGTATTATCTGAGTTTTTTTCTGCCGTTTCTTTTAACGCATATGCGATATTATTGTAAGAAAAGAAACCTAAGGCAGCACTAGACATTATTGCAACTATGAGAAATACATAAAGTATTCTTTTTCTAAGACTTATTTTTCCTTTCGACATTATTATCCCCCAGCCAGAATAGAGTAGGAGGCGGTGACTAACCGCCGTCCTCTCACGGCACCGTACGTACCGTTCGGTATACGGCGCTTTCAATAGTTGACGTGCACAGACTGATAGGCTGTGGCTAAATCATAGAAGCCACTGTTTATCAGTCTTTCTTTTGTCATTGCCATGTTGACTGCGACTGTATGTGTGGTAAACCAATGTCCGCGCCGACTGTTACCAGCCAAAAGCGCCAAGTCCTTGGGCACGCCCATCTTTATGAGATTGCGTACTTTAGTTTTTGGCTTCTTCCACTGTTTCCATATACACATACGTA
>NZ_JHXE01000024.1 GCF_000621865.1 Pseudobutyrivibrio sp. MD2005 | reverse complement strand
GGTTACTCCTTTCGGAGCGTTTCACACAGACCTCCCTAGGTACCACACGTTTCTTCCTCTCCATCTATCTGCCTCATTTATCATGCATGATTCCGTGTAGTTATTGGGCTTCGACTTGTGATGCAGCCTTACCCTCATGCATAACCTCGTATGAGATTTCTGTACGTCAGACCGGAGATTTGCCCGTGGGTTAGTATGTTCCCCACATCCAGCTTCCTTCAGATTCCACCTCGCGGCGGACACCCTTGCCTTCGGCTATATCCTTCCCACTACCGGGTGGATTCGGGACTTGAACCCGTTAGAAACGTGCGCCGCTAGGCGCACAGCGAAAAAAAAGGATTCAGCGACTATCTATCATGATAATCGCTGAATCCTTTTTTAATACTAGATTCGCAAATCTGGAATATTAACTTCTGGCATTAAGTCATTAGACATATCTGAAAGGATATCGTTTAATGTCTCAATACGCTGCTCTGTAAAACGCTCTTCAGCACGCTGTGCAACAGTAGTAACATATCCCTGAGAAAGGTTAAGATACTCAAGGTACTTGTCTGTTACATGTAAATGATATTCTCTCTTATCATTTTCATTCTGAACTTTGTCCACATAACCTTTTTCGATTAAGCAGGCAATCTTGTAAGCAGCATTTGGTGATGATACACCGATAAAATCTGCGAATTCCTTGATTGTAGGATTGTTAAGAGCATATATAATTTCTACACAAAAGAGCTCAACAATAGAAAGTGATGTCTCTCGTGATTGTAGCTTCTTAAACATTTCCTGATAAAAATGAATTTTGAACTTTGTATAAACCTCTGTAAGGTTCTGTTCAAGTGTTCGGTTCTCTTCTAACATTTTTGGCTCCTATCTTGTATAATTTCTTTCAACAAATAAATGCACTTAACCGGTTGCATTTATCCCTAAGGAATATCATACTCAATTTTTCAGCCTATGGCAAAAGAAATTTCAGCTTTTGCTGCAATTTCTCCATCAACATATGCTACAGCTTCACCAAAACCAACTGGTCCTTTCCTTGATGTAAGCTTACATTCAAGCTCTAAAACGTCACCTGGAACAACCTGTCGTTTAAATCTTGCATTCTTAATTCCTCCAAAAAATGCAAGCTTCCCTTTGTTTTCCTCTTCTGTAAGAAGTGCTACAGCACCAACCTGAGCTAATGCTTCGATGATAAGTACTCCTGGCATTACTGGATGACCAGGGAAGTGCCCCATGAAATGCATTTCGTTAGCACTTACACATTTGATGCCCTTAGCGTACTGGCCTGGCTCACACTCATTAATTCTATCCACTAATAAAAATGGATAACGATGAGGTAAAATGTTTTGAATTTCTACTGAATTGAGTTCCATTAGTACCTCCTAATTACGATTGATGCGTTGTGACCACCAAATCCTAAAGCATTTGAAAGGGCAACTTTAATATCTGCCTTTCTACCTACGTTAGGAACGATGTCTAAGTCGCAAGCTTCATCTTTCTCGCGATAGTTGATTGTTGCAGGAACAAATCCTTCCTTAACAGCAAGTGATGTAATAATTCCTTCAACAGCTCCGGCAGCTCCAAGCAAGTGGCCTGTCATAGACTTTGTTGAGCTTACCATTAATTCATATGCATGATCACCAAATGCCTTCTTAATAGCAAGTGTCTCACCTGCATCGTTAAGGCTTGTTGATGTACCATGTGCGTTGATATAATCAACGTCCTTCATTTCTAGACCAGCATCAGCTACTGCAAGTGCCATACACTTTGCTCCGCCTTCTCCTTCTGGATTAGGAGCTGTGATATGATAAGCATCGCAGTTTGAGCCGTATCCAACTATTTCTGCATAAATCTTTGCATTTCTGGCAAGAGCATGCTCAAGCTCTTCGATAACTAAGATACCAGCGCCTTCGCCTAGAACAAAGCCATGACGCTCTTTATCAAATGGGATTGATGCACGGTTTGGATCTTCGCTAGTGCAAAGTGCCTTCATAGACTGAAAACCACCAATTGCAAGTGGCATAACAACACCTTCTGCACCACCGCATAACATCATATCCTCATAACCATCTCTGATTCTGTGGAAGGCATCACCAATTGCATTATTTGAGCTTGCACAAGCTGTAACAACTGATGTACACATACCCTTAAGACCATACATGATTGCAATCTGACCTGCTGCCATATTGCTGATTGACATAGGAATGAAGTATGGAGAAATTCTTCCATATCCCTTTTCCTCGCCCTTTGTATGCTCTGTTGCGATTGTAGAAAGTCCGCCGATACCAGATGAAACGATACATCCAAATCTATCTGCATTTTCCTTTTCCATATCGATGCCAGAATCCTCAAAGGCTTCCTTTGCAGCTACACATGCATACTGTGTGTATACATCCATTCTCTTTGCCTCTTTAGGACCAAGAATCTCTGCTGCATCAAAGTTCTTTACTTCACCTGCAAGCTTTACCTTTAAATCAGATGCATCAAAATGTGTGATAGGAGCTATTCCACACTTACCAGCCTTTACAGCTTCCCATGTTTCATCCACATTATTAGCAAGTGGATTAACAGTTCCCATTCCAGTAATAACTACTCTTCTTTTCATTCTTACATTCCTCCAGTAACCTCTATTACCTGTCCAGTAATATAGGAAGCTTTCTCAGACGCCAAAAATACTGCTGCATTTGCCACATCCTCTGCCTGACCAAATCTGGCAAGCGGAATCTGGCTTAAGTATGATTTCTTTACCTCTTCTGGTAATTCATCTGTCATAGCTGTCTGAATAAAGCCAGGTGCAATTGCATTTACTGTTACACCCTTTGCGCCATACTCTCTTGCTACTGACTTCGTAAATCCGATAATTCCGGCTTTACTTGCTGAATAGTTTGCCTGACCTGCATTGCCCTTAACACCTACGATAGATGTGATGTTAATGATACGACCATGTCTAGCCTTCATCATGTCCTTGATGGCAGCCTTAGTACAGAAAAATGTACCCTTTAGATTTATATCAATTACTTTATCAAAATCTTCTTCACTCATTCTAAGAAGTAAGCCATCTTTTGTGATACCTGCATTATTTACAAGTACATCTACAGGTCCAAGAAGTTCTTTAACCTGTGTAAACATAGCTGTAACATCATCAGCCTTGCTGACATCAGCCTTGATATACATAGCCTGAACGCCATGCTTCTTACATGCTTCAATTGTCTTTTGTGCTGCATCCTCGTTGCCTGAATAACAGATTGCAATATCGAATCCGTCCTTTGCCAACTGTTCAGCAATTACACTACCAATTCCTCGGCTACCGCCAGTTATAAGTGCTACACTCATGCTCTAAGCTCCTTTACCGTATTTACGAAGTCATCAACTGTATCAATTGAATATACCTTAACGTCATCTACAGTCTTACTAATAAACTTACTAATTGCTTTTCCTGGGCCGATTTCAATAATTGTATCTACACCAGCCTCTTTCATATATTTGATTGAATCCTCTAAATAAACAGAAGACTGAACCTGCTTTTCTAACAAGTCAGCAACTGACTCATCCTGATTCTTTTCTCTTCCAAGGCAGTTGAAAATAACCTTTGACTTCTCTTCCTTGAAGTCTACCTGGCTAAATTCCTTGGCTAGCTTATCGCCTGCTGGCTTCATAAGCTTTGTATGGAATGGTCCGCTTACCTTTAATGGAAGGATTCTCTTTGCTCCTGCTTCCTTCAAATAAGCGCTTGCCTTGTCTACTGCAAGTGCATCACCAGAAATAACAATCTGTCCTGGGCAATTGAAGTTTGCAGCCTGAACTATTTTCTCTCCCTTAAGCTCACCATTTGTCTTGTCGCAGCATTCCATTACTGTCTCTCTATCCATACCAAGTACTGCTGCCATCTTTACATCTAATCCTTCAGATGCTTCTGCCATGTACTTACCACGCTTTGCGATAAGCTCCATGATTGTTGCCTCGTCTAAAGCGCCTGCTTCGTATAATGCAGAATATTCTCCAAGGCTTAAGCCACAAGTATAATCCGCTGTTATACCTTCCTCTTTTAAAAGCTTTGTTACACCAATGGCAAATGCAACCATTGCTGGCTGAGTGTATTGAGTCTTTGAAAGCTCCTCCATTGGTCCCTCAAAAGAAAGCTTTGCTAAGTCTATATCTGTGACCTTAGCTACTACCTTAGTTGCCTCATCAATTGTGTCTTTGTAGCTTTCATACTGCTCATAAAAATCCTGGCCCATTCCCACTCTCTGAGAACCTTGACCTGCATATACAATTCCTAGCATAATCTTTATTCCTTTGCTTTGTTTGTGATTTCTTATATAGCTATTGTAGATGCGTTAGCAAGACATTCTTTTGCATCTACTACCATTTCTTCTACGATTTCTGCAACTGGGCGGATTGCTTGAAGCTGTCCGCATACCTGTCCTGACATTACAGAGCCGCGAATCATATCACCATCGCATACCGCTCTGCGAAGACCACCAAGTGTAATCTTTTCCAAACGCTCTCTATCAGCACCTTCTGCCTCAAGCTTAAGATACTCACGAGCCATCTCATTCTTGATGATTCTTACTGGAGCGCCCTGTGAACGTCCTGTAACTGTTGTTGCATTATCTTTTGCCTTGATTAATGTCTGCTTGTAATTCTCGTGAATTGGGCATTCGTTAGATACAAGTAAGCATGTACCTACCTGAACACCACATGCGCCAAGCATCATTGCTGCTGCCATCTGCTTACCACTGGCAATACCACCTGCAGCAATTACTGGAACATCTACTGCTGCTACAACCTGTGGAAGAAGTGCCATAGTAGTCATATCGCCTACATGTCCACCTGATTCTCCACCTTCTGCAATAATAGCATCAGCACCAGCTCTAACCATTATCTTAGCAAGGGCTACAGAAGCAACTACTGGGAATACCTTTGCTCCCATTTCCTTCCAAGCCTTCATATATTTTCCAGGATTACCAGCTCCTGTTGTTATGAACTGAACCTTTTCTTCAACTAACATCTGAGCAATGTTATCAACATCTGGATTCATAAGCATAAGATTTACACCAAATGGCTTGTCAGTCTTACTCTTACAAATTCTAATCTGCTCTCTTAATGCCTCGGCATTCATTCCGCCACTTGCAACCAATCCAAGTGCTCCAGCATTTGAGCAAGCTGCTGCAAATTCACCAGTTGCGATGTTGGCCATACCGCCTTGAATCACACTATATTTTGTACCTGTTAAATCACTTAACTTCATATCAGTCCTCAACTCCATCTATTACATTTCCACAATTACCGCGCCCCATGTGCGACCAGCTCCAAATGCACAAATAAGAACTTTGTCGCCTGGCTTAATGCTGCCTGCCTCAAATGCATCATCAAGTGCTAAGCCTACGCTGGCAGCGGATGTGTTTCCATATTTTTCGATATTAACCACAAACTTGTCCATTGGCTGTTTAACTTTTCTGGCAATGGATTCAATTATTCTCAAGTTTGCTTGATGTAACACATAATGATCAATATCGTCATAAGTCAAACCGGCTTTGGTAACTACCTGCTCAATAAGCTTTGGAACTGTAGCTACCGCAAACTTATATGTACCCTGACCATCCATGTGAATAAATCCATTTGGTGATTTGACATTAATCATATCTTCATCACCATCTACACCAATTACTGATGTGTAAGGTGTGTCTGAAAGTTCTACAACTGCGGCTGCCGCACCATCACCAAACAATACACAAGTGCCTCTGTCAGTCATATCCATCTTCTTAGAAAGCACTTCAGCACCTATAACAAGGCCATACTGTGTACCTCGAGCCATCATAAGAGCTCTGATTGTTTCTAATCCAAATACAAATCCTGAACATGCGGCATTAAGATCAAATGCTATGATTTCTTTTTCTAATCCAAGTCTTCCCTGAATCAAACATGCGGTGGATGGTGAAAAATAATCAGCTGAAACCGTACATACGATAACGGCTCCAATCTTTGATTTATCAATGCCAGATTTTTCAATAGCCTTCGCTGCAGCCTGTTCAGCCAACTGTGTATGACATTCTTCATCATTCACATAATGTCTGACGCTCATACCAGTTCTTTGCTTTATCCATTCATCGCTTGTTTCAACTATCTTAGCCAAATCATCATTAGTAATTTCATTTTTTGGCACAGCCTTACCTGTTGCCAATATCTTTATACCAGTCATTTATACAACTTCCATTCTAGTCTTTGCTGTGTTCTTTAAGAATTCCTCATCAAAGAATCTAAATTTTTCAAATCTATCCTGCTTTAGCTGCTCATCAGATAAATCAGCTAAATCTTCTAACGCATTTACGATATGTTTATCTATCGCTTTATAAAGATCCATCTCAGGAATTATTCCATCAATGACATTTAAGTCATATAAATCCTGAGCTGTTAATTTCATAACCTCAGCGGCCTCATCCCTTTTGGTACTGTCATGCCATAAAATCGAAGCGAATCCTTCTGGAGAAAGTACCGAGTATATAGCATTTTCAAGCATATATACTTTATTCGCTACAGCAATTCCAAGCGCACCACCACTAGAACCTTCACCTGTCACAATAGTAATAACAGGTACTTTAAGGGCGCTCATCTTTGCCAAATTGTCTGCAATAGCCCATGCCTGACCATACATTTCTGCTTCAAGTCCTGGATATGCTCCTGGAGTATCTACGAAAGTAATGATAGGACGGTGAAACTTTTCAGCCTGCTTCATCATCCTAAGAGCTTTTCTGTAGCCCTCTGGTCCTGGCATTCCAAAGTTGCAAGCAACGTTTTCCTCAGCAGTACGGCCTTTTCTATGTCCAAGCACTGTAACTGGCTTGCCATGGAAAAGAGCTATTCCACCGTAAATACTTCCATCTTCTTTGCCTAAAAAATCTCCCTTTTGCTCGAAGAAATCCGTAAACAAATTATCGATATAATCTGTAATCTTTGGTCGATTAATGTCACGAGCAATCATAACTTTTTCAATTGCACTCATATTTATCCTCCCTTCACGCCTTAACACAGTGAAGCTTTAACAATCTACCTAAAACTGATTTCATCTCGTCACGTCTGACTATTGCATCAATAAAACCATGTTCTTCCAAAAATTCTGCTCTTTGGAAGCCCTCTGGAAGCTTCTGCCCAATTGTCTGTTCAATAACACGAGGGCCAGCAAAACCAATTAATGCTTTTGGCTCAGCCAAAGTGATGTCTCCAAGTGTTGCGAAGCTTGCGCTAACTCCTCCGGTAGTTGGATGAGTCAACACTGAAATGTATAATCCGCCTGCCTCTTTAAACTTTTCAATTACAGCACTTGTCTTTGCCATCTGCATAAGACTCATTATTCCTTCTTGCATTCTGGCACCGCCGCTTGCACAGAAGATAATGAGTGGCAATCTGTGGGCCATGGCGTATTCTGCAGCTTTACAAACTGTTTCGCCAAGCTCCATTCCCATAGATGCCATCATAAATTTTTTGTTCATAATAGCAAGTACAGCCTTGTAGCCATCTATTTTGCAAGTTCCTGCCACGATTGCATCGTGACTATTTACTTCAGATCGCAAGCTTTCCTTTTTATCAACATAACCCTCAAACTCAAGTGGGTTAGTCTCAGGAAATTCAAATTTAAACTCTTTAAAGGTGCCTTCGTCAGCAATATCTCTGATTCTGTCTTCCACATCATATTCTTTAACTGGCTTAATAAGTGGCTCTAAGAGTTCAGTAGGATTCTCACGTAAGTCCTTATATCTATTAAATTTGTTTTTTCTTCTATCGACTATACTTGTCATTATTCATCCTCTTCAGCTGCTGCAGCCTTATCCCAAGACAATATTTCGTCTAAGTGATTCTCGATAAAGCTGACATTATAATTACCTTTTACGAAATCCGGATGGTGTAATAGCAAATAATCAAAATCGCCGTTTGTTTTAATACCATCTGTAACTAATTCAAGTAATGCCCTTCTCATTCGTCTAATTGCTTCAAGTCTAGTTGGGGCATGTACTATAATTTTTGCCATCATTGAATCGTAGAATGGGCTTGTTTCGTATCCGTTGTAAAGAAGAGTATCAACTCTTACTCCAGGGCCGCCTGGTACATTCAAGAAGCTAATCTTGCCTGTATTTGACATAAATCCCTTTGAAGGATCCTCTGCATTGATTCTACATTCCATGGCATAGCCATTGAGTCTAACATCCTTTTGCTTTAACTTTAATGGCTCGTGGAAAGCGATTCTTATCTGCTGTTTAATCAAATCGATTCCTGTAACGGCTTCTGTGACACCATGCTCAACCTGGATACGTGTGTTCATTTCGATGAAGTAATAGTGATTCTTTTCATCCAAAACAAACTCAACTGTACCAGCATTTGTGTAGCCTGCTGCCTTTGCTGCTGTAACCGCAGCCTTACCCATTGCCTTACGCAAATCGTCATTTATAAACATGCATGGGCTTTCTTCTATAAGCTTTTGATTCTTACGCTGTATAGAACAATCACGCTCTCCCAAATGAATAACATTGCCATGCTCATCAGCTAAGATTTGGAATTCGATGTGTCTAGGATTAAGAATGAGCTTTTCAACATACATCTCATCATCATTGAAGCAAGCCATTGTCTCTGCCTTAGCTTCCTCGTAGAGCTTCTTCAAATCTTCCTTATGGTACACACGACGCATACCACGACCACCGCCACCAGCACTTGCTTTTATAAGAACTGGATAACCAATCTTCTTAGCGACTTTTTCTAATTCCTTGTAATCCTTTACAGGACCTTCAGATCCTGGTACTACAGGAACCTTTGCGGCCATCATAATCTTTCTGGCTGTTGCCTTGTTTCCAAGAGCATCCATTGCATCAGCAGTTGGACCTATAAACACTATTCCTGCTTCATTGCACTTGCGAACAAAATCTGAGTTCTCAGATAAGAATCCAAATCCCGGATGAAGTGCATCGCAGCCAGTAACCTGAGCTGCTGTAATTATGGCATCCATGTTTAAGTAACTGTCTGCTGCTCTGGCAGGTCCAATACAGATACTTTTCGTGGCAAGCTTTACATGAAGTGAATCCTTATCAGCTGTAGAATAAACTGCAACTGATTCGATATTCATCTCCATACATGCTCTGATAATTCTAACTGCAATCTCACCACGATTAGCTATTAAAATTCTCTTAAACATGTTTAATCTCCTATGAGAAATAGTGGGGCTTCAAACTCAACAACGTCCTGATTCTTAACGTAAATCTTCTTGATAACACCATCACATGGTGCTGTGATTTCGCTCATCATCTTCATTGCTTCGATAAGACATAAAATCTGTCCAGCCTTAACCTTATCGCCTACCTGTACGTATGCGTCTTCCTCTGGAGAAGGTGCTGCGTAAAATACGCCAACAAGTGGTGCTAGAACCTTTTCGCCCTCTTCTAATTCCTCTTTTGTGGTTTCTATGTCTGATGCCACATTATTAGATATTTGAGTATTCGAAACTGTTTTCTCGATTGTCTGTGGTGCCGCGAAGACTACTTCGTTACCAGCCTTTTTTAACTTAAGCTTTACACCATCCTGCTCTAATGAAAGAAATGTACTATCGCTTTCATCAAAAGCCTTTAATAGCTCTTTTACTTCTGTAATTTCCATGATTATTTATGTGCCTCTAAATAGTTAACGATATCTGCTACTGTCTTGATTTCTGCCATTGCATCCTCATCAATTGTGATACCTGTCTTCTCTTCTACAGCAAGTGAAAGCTCAACTGCGTCAAGAGAATCTGCTCCTAAATCATCGAAAAGGTTAGCCTCCATTGTAACCTTATCAGCTGCACAGCTAAGTGTATCAATAATTACTTCCTTTACTACTTCAAACATAATGTAATCTCCTTTTTCTTTGCTTATTATTAAAATGCATTAGTTAAAAAGTTATAAACTAACAATGACTATAATAAAGAAAGATAAGAAAAAGTCAAGTTTTTTAAATAAATATTTCAGATAATAATTATCAAAAAAGAGAAGCCAAATGCGCTTAATCCCCGTAAAATTGGGAGTATTCCGCACTTAACTTCTCTTTGTATTTAAATTGTATTTATTACTGTACTTTTGTTGTTTCCCTTTGAATCAGTTCCACATCTAAAACAGATTCTTTTTCGTATGGTACACCCTCTGCATAATTACAGATAATATCAACAGCAAGCTGTCCCATCCTTGATATCGGCTGTCTTATGGTAGTAAGCTCCGGAGTCATAAGGCTGCTAAATCTTATGTCATCAAAGCCTACCAGTTGAATATCTTCCGGTACCCTGATTCCTTTGCTCTTTAGCACCTTATAGGTGGATATTGCGACTATATCATTTGCAGCCACAATACCATCAACATGGGGATATTTTTCAAGCATTAATTCTGCCGCTTTTACACCTGCCTCAAAACTATATTCAGTGTCTATATACATTTCCTGCAAATTATACTTTTCGCAAATATCCTTGTAGCCATTGTATCTGAGCCTACCACTGGTAAACTCCTGTGGCCCTCTGAGACAAACTATATTTTTGCAACCACAATCATATAAATGCTGTGTTGCAAGATTACCGCCATGATAATTATCCGATTCAATGAAGGCAATCTCACCACCATCTGTCATATGACGATCAACAACTACAACTGGCATATCTACTTCTTGAAGCATCTGTTCTGTGTGCTCGCCATTTGTAATGAGAATTATGCCGTCAGCTTTCATCTGACTAAGCATTCTTATGTTACTCTGCTCTTTATCAGTATTATTACCTGAACTACATAGCACAATATGGTATCCACGATTAAATGCCGATTCTTCAATAATTTTGGCCAATTCACTAAAGAATGGGTTGTCTATATTAGGAACAATCAACCCCACCAGTCCTGATGAATTTTTAAATAATGCTCTAGCCAGCTGATTAGGCTGAAAGCCAGTCTTATTGATTGCATCTAATACTCTGTTTTTTTTCTCGTCGTCAACTTTTGCAGTTCCATTCATTACTCTTGAAACAGTAGCTGGAGATACACCTGCAAGCTTTGCAACTTCTCTTATTGTCGCCATTACTATTTCTCCATTTATTAAAGTGGTTTACTTACAGTAATTTTACCATAAGTAAACCAACAATTAATTATTCTTCTACATTATCTTTTGTGATAAGTTTAACCTCTACTGGCATAGACTTCTCAACTGTCTCACCATTCATAAGCTTCTGTGCTACCTCTACAGCTGTTGCACCCATAAGGTCTGGCTTCTGTGCTACTGTACATGCCATTGTGCCATCTTTTACTGCTGCAATTGCATCATCTGTTGCATCAAAGCCTGCTACCACGATATCTTTTCCGCCAATAGCCTCAACTGCACCTAAAGCCATCTCATCATTGTGTGCAAATACAGCTTTAACGTCTGGATTTGCCTGGAGGATATTCTCCATAACTGACATACCTTCTGCTCTGTTGAAGTTTGCTGTCTGGCTTGCTACAACATCAAGCTTTTCATCTGCTACCTTGTGGAAGCCTTCGCCTCTATCGATTGTAGCTGAAGCACCATTTACACCTTCAAGCTCTGCAACTTTTGTTCCTTCACCTACAAGTTCAACTAAATAATCAGCTGCCATCTGTGCACCTGCAACATTGTCTGAAGCGATAGAGCAATCAACATCTACACCATTTACAACTCTATCTACTGCGATTACCTTGATTCCCTTTGCAACTGCATCCTCTACTGCAGGAGCAACAGCATCTGAATCTACCGGATTGACAATAAGCACTGAAATATCCTTAGATACTAAATCCTCTATATCACTTGCCTGCTTTGCAGAATCATCACCTGCGTCTACAACGATAAGGTCTATGCCAAGCTCATCAGCCTTTGACTGTGCACCTTCCTGCAATGTAACAAAGAATGGATTGTTTAATGTAGAAACAGATAAACCAACTGAACCTGATCCTGTTACAGTTGTATCAGAGCCCGCTGTAGCCTCTGTCTTTGTTGTATCAGATGAAGTCTCTCCATCAATTCCAACTGCTCCACAACCAACCATTGCAAGTGTCATTAAACCTGCTAACGCCATAGTGAATAATCTTCTTAGTTTCATAGTTTCTCTACCTCCCAATAGATAAAATTAATTATTATTCTCAATCCTCACTAACGTTTTCTATCTGAAAGAACGGCAATGAGGATGACAATTCCCTTTACAACTGACTGATAATAAGATGAAACACCAAGGATATTTAATCCGTTATTTAATACCGCAATGATAAGTACGCCTACGAATGTTCCCCATATTCTTCCTCGGCCACCATTCATACTTGTTCCACCAAGTGCTACAGATGCGATTGCATCCAATTCATAGCCATCACCTAATGTAGGCTGAGCTGATGCAAGTCTTGATAACAAAATCAATCCAGAAAGTGCAGCCATGCCGCCTGAAATTGCATATGTAATAAGCTTTGTCTTGTTAATGTTTACACCTGATAATTTGGCTGATGTTGCATTACTTCCTGTTGCGTAAATTCTTCTTCCAAATACAGTTTTTTGTAGGACAAATAAAAATACTAAGAATACAACTACGAATAAAATTACTGGAAATGGAATACCGAATAAATTGCCTTTTCCAACAAATTTTAATAAAAAGCTGTTTCCTAAACCAGAAATAGGCTTTCCATCCATGAAAATCATTGTTATTCCTCTAAACACTGTCATTGTAATAAGAGTAGCAATGAATGGCTGTAATCTTCCTTTTGTTACAAGAAGTCCACTTATCACTCCGCAACCAACACCGATAGCCAGCGCTAATATCATCGCAAGGCCAACAGGCACTCCAGACTTAATAAAGTAAGCACAAAATGCTGTTGATAATGCTAGTGTTGAACCAACTGATAAATCAATTCCACCTGTCAAAATTACACATGTCATACCAAAAGCTATAAATCCATTGATAGATGATTGTCTAACTAATGACATAAAGTTGTCGATTGTTCTAAACTGAGGGCTGATTGCGCTAATAACAATTATGAGTGCAATTAAAGCAATCAACGCTCCTAAATCCTGTATCTTATTAATAACCTTCTTACTTTCCATTGTTTTGGCCTCCTGTGGCGAGAATCATAACATTTTCCTGATTAGCTTCTTCCTTACCGATGAATCCACCAATTTTTCCTTCGTTTATTACCATCACTCTATCTGACATACCAAGTATCTCTGGCAATTCTGAAGATACCATGATTATGGCTACACCCTGGGCAGCTAAATCATTAATAATAGAGTAGATTTCCTTCTTGGCGCCAATATCAACGCCTCTTGTTGGCTCATCTAGAATTAGAACTTTAGGATTAGTGAAAATCCATTTTGCAAATACTACCTTTTGTTGATTACCACCACTAAGTTCATTGCAGCTATGTTCTGGGCCAGTACATCTTATTTTTAGATCCTCGATGCCCTTTTTAACCATTTCATTTTCAGCTTTACGATTAAGTACACCATTTTTTGAGATGCTTCCCAAATTAGTTATGGCAATATTTTTCATGATACTTTCTTCCAACATCAGGCCTTCAGTCTTTCTATCCTCTGTAATAAAGCCTATGCCGTTTCTCATAGCATGCTCTGGAGTTTTATTGTGTACTTCTTTTCCTTCAATATATATATGTCCGGAAACGTTTGGCATATTTCCAAATATTGATTGCATTATCTCTGTTCTACCAGCGCCCATCAATCCTGCAACTCCGAGCACTTCGCCAGCATGAACATTAAAATTGATATCCTTAAACACTCCTGGGCAATTCAAGTCTTTGACTTCAAATACTATGTCGCCAACTTTCACATCTCTCTCTGGATAGCGTTCCCCAATTTCACGGCCAATCATCATCTTGACCACTTCAGTCATATCAGTCTCACTAATCTGTCTTGTACCTATATATTGGCCATCTCTAAGGATTGTGATTCTATCGCATAACTCAAATATTTCTTCCATTCTGTGGGAAATATATACGATGGATACGCCCTTTTCTTTCAGGGATCTTACTACCTTAAATAGTACTTCTGTTTCCTTTTGAGTAAGGGCTGCTGTTGGCTCATCCATGATAATTACTTTTGCATCCACCATCAGGGCTTTCGCAATTTCTATCATCTGCTGCTGGCCGATAGACAGCATATCCATATTTTCCCCTGGCTTAATATCTACACCAAGCACATCCAGGATTCTTTTAACTTCTTTTCGCATTGCAGCTTTGTCACACACACCAAATCTATTTACTATTTCTTTTCCAAGAAACATATTCTCTTCAACTGTCATATCAAAGAGTACATTTAGCTCTTGATGGATAAAAACAATGCCTGCTTTTTCTGCTTCCTGAGGATTTTTGTAGCAAACTTCATTGCCATCAACGTATATTTCACCGGCATCCTTTGTGTAAACACCTGTTAATATTTTCATCAGTGTGGATTTTCCTGCACCGTTTTCCCCCATCAGTGCATGAATCTCACCATCATCTAGCTCAAATCCTGCATTCTGCAAAACAGGATTTCCACCAAACGATTTGTTGATTCCACTCATTTTAATTTTCATGTTTTGCCCCCTAACCAAATATGCAACCAGACTGAAGAATTATGTTTGCATATGGAGTTGTTTCTCCAGTACGTATAACAGCTTTACAATCATTAGTAAGTGCCTTGAGCTCAGAATGTGAAACATATTCAACCTCCACTTTGAAACCTGTTTCATATTCTTTCAAAAAATTAAGTACTTCTTCAAGCACTTTTGGATTTTGTTCTTTTATTTCTTCTGCAAGAATTACTTTCTCAATTTTCATATCAGCCCCTATTTCTTTAAGAACTTCCATGAATTTTGGTACTCCAAATTTTAATGATAAATCAATTCTTTCTACTTCATCTGGAATTGGCAATCCACAGTCACCTATACAAATTCGATCTGTGTGCCCCATATATGACAGCACTCTCGAAATATCACTGTTTAATATTCCCTGTCTTTTCATTTATTTCCCCTCCAATTCTGCTTCTACTTCTTTGATTGTAGGCATACCACCTTGGGCTCCCATCTTTTCAATTGAAAGGCCCGCTGCAGTGTTTGCAAAAACTAATGCATCTCTCATTGATTTATTATCTGAAATTCTGACAGCAAATGCCCCATTCAGTGTATCACCTGCCCCTGTAGTATCTACGACATTGCTTTTACGGCATGGAACAGAAAGTAATTCTCCAGATTTCAGACAAGTTAATACACCTTTGCTTCCCTGAGTGATTATTAGTTTTTCTGGATAGGCCTTTACAAGCTCCTCTGTTGAAATATCATTACCGAAGATGAGCTTAGCCTCATGCTCATTTGGCGTAAGATATGTTACCTTATCAACTATTGCCTTTGGCACATCCGCTGCTGGTGCAGGATTTAGCACTGTAGGTATTCCTTTTTCCGAACAAATCTCAATTATGTAATGAACTGTATCTAATGGAATCTCGTGCTGAAGTACCACCATATCATACTTAAACAGCTCATCCTTTATATCATCTACATACTGCTTATCTACCTCACCGTTTGCGCCTGCAACTACAATAATTGTATTATCATTTTCACCAACAGTGATTATTGCAATGCCAGTAGGAACTCCATCTACCACCTTAATATAGTTGGTATCAATCCCCTCGGATTTAAGATTATCCACCAGCTTTCTTCCGTTGTCATCATTTCCAACGCAACCAAACATTGCTACCTCGGCTCCAAGTCTTGCCATTGCCACAGCTTGATTAGCGCCCTTGCCCCCAGGAATATACTGTAAATCTGAGCCTCTAAGGGTCTCCCCTTTCAGTGGGATTCTCTCAGCAAGTACAGTTTGATCCATATTTATACTTCCAACTACTGCTATTTTCAAATCTCTACTTCCTTTCTCCCTTATCAAGGTATACTTGAAACAGGTTTCTGAAACGCGTTTCATTTGATGAAATGATAGTACCAATCCTACACATTACTGTCAATAATTTTTGTAACTTTTTACCATTTCAATAAACTTTTGTCTGAAATTTTAGTCAATATTTCTGATTTACTGACGCCCTTCTGCGATATTTCTACTCAGGCGTCACCCTCGACTTTGTCAATAAATAACACATCACATATCTCCAAATAGAAAAAAGCTGCCACAAAAAATGTGACAGCTTTTATCAGTATCTCTACTGATTAATTATGTGTACATAATTATTATCGGAGATTACCTGTAAAATGAAAGGCTCTTCATAAATAAACCACAGTAAATTTTGCAGATGCCTTTCAAATGCCGAATTTATAAGACTTGTTTTATTCAAGGCAAGTCTATAGTTCATTCTTGCTACTTTAAAAGTTATTTAACTAGAAAGAGTTTTGCTTTGCAAAACTCTAGCAGTGCGAGCCGGCAATTGCTGTAAGCAATTATCTTCCTATGCCGGCGAGACACATCCTTCAAGCGCAGCTTGTTTTTACTTTATAGGAATTACAGAGTAATTTCTATAAAGTAAAAAAATAAGCGGCCAATGGCCGCTTAAAGGGAGAATGATTGTCATAATTATTGGGAACTTTGTCTCAAAACAATTATGAATAATATGAAAAAGTTTATCGCTCTTGCGATGATGTAATAATACTACCTTTTTCTGTTTTGTAGCTGTGGCTTATGTGATGGTTAACTGAATTATTTAGCAAGCACAACTGCACTATCCTTATAAGATGTGCCAGTGTATTCATGCTTAAAATGAACAACCTCTCTATTTACAGAAGGTGTGATAAACTTACCATCCACATTTATTACAAGCTCTATATTCTCATCATACTGACTTAATGTCTCAATAAAATCCTTAATTCTCATTTTATTCCTCCACTTTGAAACGTTATAAAAATTGTTCTGTTTTAAAATCTAAGTCAGAATATCACGCTTCTCTATGGATGTCAACAAGAATTAAGGATTATTAAGTATCTTTATAAGTGCACCCTCTAATTAATTGAGAAATCGATTGTATCTACAACCTCTTTCAATGTCTTTGCAGACTCTTGCAAAGCCTTTATCTCTTCCTCATCAAGAGATATTGGTACCTTTGTCTCTAATCCATCTGCACCTACAACTGCTGGCATAGAAAGACAAATATCTTCAATACCATACTCACCATGCATCATAGATGATACTGATAAAATTGATCTCTCGTCACGTACAATAACTTCGCAAATACGCTTAACCGCAACAGCTACACCATAATATGTAGCATGCTTTCTCTTAATAATTTCATATGCCGCATTCTTTACACGCTCAGCAATTGCCTTCTCAGATTCTTCGTGATTGAAATGACCTCTCATTTCGCAGAAATCATTTACAGGAATTCCTGAAACATTTGCACTTGAGAAAGCTGCTATTTCACTATCGCCATGCTCACCTATAATAAAAGCATGTACTGAACGGCTATCAATTCCAAGATGCTCACCAAGCTCGGTCTTTAATCTGGCAGAATCAAGAACTGTACCTGAACCGATTACTCGATTTTCTGGCAAGCCTGAAAGTTTAAGTGCTGTAAGAGTTAAGATATCAACTGGATTCGCTACAATTAATAGAATTCCACCAAAATCTCTCTTTGCGATTTCAGGAATAATTGATTTGAATATGCCAACATTCTTATGCACCAAATCAAGTCTGGTCTCGCCTGGCTTTTGGCCTGCGCCAGCAGTAACAACTACAATAGCTGCATCTGCAACATCATCATAGTTACCTGCATAAATCTTAATAGGCTTGGTAAATGGAGTACCATGACTGATATCCATAGCCTCACCTTCTGCTTTTTCAAAATCTGCATCAATCAGCACCATCTCTGAAAACAAACTGCTCTGAGACAATGCAAATGCAGTAGCTGAACCAACAAATCCTGCTCCTATTATCGCTACCTTTCTTGGGTTTACTTCTACTGCCATTTAAATTCCTCCTATTGCTTAATTGCTTAATTTATATCCTAGCTCAGGGCTTTTATCAGCTCTTCGAGCTTGGCTTTGCTATCATCATTTAAAGTAGATTTAATACTTACCACTGGCTCAACAAATTCCATGTTTTTCATTGGCTCAAGTATTGCCTTCATGCACTTTGCTGCCTGTGGAGCCCATGTTCCATTCTCGACAAAGGCTACCTTACGATTCTGATATGCTTTAGCTGTAAGATGATGTAAGAAATCCTGCATTGGTGGGAATAATCCTCCATCATATGTACATGCGCAGCACACCATCTTATCATAGTAAAATGCTCTGGCAACCGCTTCAGACATAGAATCTCTACATATATCAACAAACTCTGTCTTTACGCCAGCCTGCTGCAACTTCTCACTTAGCTTAAGGGCTGCTGCCTTTGTATTGCCATGAATAGAAGCTGATACAACAAGCACGCCTTCCTCTTCAGGCTTATAGCTGCTCCATATATCATATAGATTAATATAGTAACCTAAATTTTCTGTCAAAATCGGTCCATGCAATGGGCAAATTGTCTGGATATCAAGATTTGCCGCCTTTTTCAACAATCCCTGAACTGAAGCGCCATACTTACCAACAATATTAAGATAGTATCTACGTGCCTCATCTATCCATGGTTCGTCAACATCTAATGCGCCAAATTTTCCGAATCCATCAGCTGAGAACAACACCTTTTCTTTTGATTCATACTCAACCATTACCTCTGGCCAGTGAACCATAGGTGCCATTACAAATGTAAGCTCATGTTCACCAAGTGAGAGCTTATCTCCTTCTGCTACAACCTGCTTTTTTTCATCAAATAGACTAGGGGCCATAAACTGTCCCATCATTGTAAATGTCTTGGCATTTCCAACAACTGTGACGTCAGGATATTTTTCTAAAAACGCCTTAATAGAACCTGCGTGATCTGGCTCCATGTGGGAAACCACTAAATAATCCGGCTTACGACCAGCCAATTCACAATCCAAATTGTTAAGCCATTCATCTGTGACACGAGGATCAGCTGTATCCATAACAGCCACCTTATCATCCAAAATCACGTATGAATTATAAGATACGCCATTAGGAACCGGATACTGGCTCTCAAATAAATCGATTGTCTTGTCATTACATCCTATGTACTTTATTGCCTCTGAAAAATTCACATTCATGTCTAGCCCTCCTTTTACTCCTCTTTTATATTAACAAATATCAGTTATCCACACTAGCGAACAATCGGTGAATTTTTCTCATTAGGACTTTGTACTAAAAAAAGACCTTGGCAATAACGCCAAGGCCTTGATAAATTCTAATTATTTAGAGAGTCTCTGTACGATTGAGTCAAGAGTCTCACGAGGTACTGTACCGTCTCGATATAATTGATTAATCGTGCTCTCGCTTCCAAGAAGAGCTGTAGCATCTAGCCAAGTTCCCTTCTGAAACTCCTCGTCAAATACAGCAAATATTTTTCGATTTTGTAAAAGCTCTGAAAGCGGGTATTCTCTATAATCCATAATTAAACCCTTGAGAGGTACTCTCCTGTTCTAGTATCAATCTTAATTGTCTCACCATTTTCTACGAAAAGTGGAACGTAAACAACAGCACCTGTTTCAACTGTAGCTGGCTTTGTAGCACCTGTAGCTGTATCACCCTTGAAACCTGGCTCTGTATCTGTAATCTGAAGCTCTACGAACATTGGTGGCTCAACTGAGAAGATTGAACCATTGTGAGAAAGCATCTTAACGATTTCATTCTCCTTAACGAACTTAAGAGCGTCACCAATCTGATCTGCTGTAAGAGCAACCTGATCATATGTCTCAACATCCATGAAGTTGTAAAGCTCACCGTCGTTGTAAAGATACTGCATATCCTTACGATCGATACGTGCTGCTGGGAACTTCTCTGTAGGACGGAAAGATGTTTCTGTAACACCACCGTTCTTAATATTCTTAAGCTTAGTACGAACGAAAGCTGCACCCTTACCTGGCTTTACATGCTGAAATTCAATAACCTGATAAACCTGATTGTCCATCTCGATTGTCATACCGTTTCTAAAATCACCGGCTGTAATCATTATAAAATCCTCCTTATACGCACGAGGCTTGACGCCCTCATACTAACTATGTTACCTCTTCATTGGCATATAGCCACTCGTATACATGATTTTACCTCAATCTAATGGAATTTTCAATAACCACTTTACCAGATTCTGAGTTTTAACCAACTGTTTTGTTAATTGTTACCTTTAAGGAGTGGTCTGAGTGGTTGATAAATGAGGATAGTAATTAATGCTGTTATTAAATCTTTTACAAATGTGAATGGAACATTGAAATATAAAATTCCTTTTGCCATTGTGTCTATGTTCATAAATGGGAAAAATGTATCAGCAACGCCCTTATAGATTTCCATAATAGCTGCTTCTGGCATGATAAACTTGTAATAAAGTGGATAAATAACATATACATTTGATGGATATGACATAATAGTCATAACTAGCAATCCAACAAAAACTGCAATGATTGCATTTTTCTTTGTCTTTTTAAGCTGATATATAATTCCAGCTGGTACTACAAGAGCAGTGCACAAAATAAAATTTGATAATTCTCCAATTCCGCCTGACTGAGTAACTGGAAGATGTAATAAATTCTTTATCAAGCTAACTAACAAACCGTAAACTGGACCAAGTGAAAATGATGCCAATAAAGCTGGTAAATCAGATACATCAAGCTTTAAAAAGAATGGTACGAATGGGACCGACAAATCCAAATACATTAATACAAAGCCTACGGCAGATAGCATCGCAGTTACTGTCATTTTTCTTACATTCACTCTTTTCACTCCCATATTTGTTCCTGTGTAATTTGTTGTATCCATAGTCAATGGACCTCCTATTAGTTTTTTTGATTTAGGAAGTCTTCGGAATTGATTGCATGCAATCAAAAAGCCCTGAGATTAACTCAGGGCATATCATCCAATAAACATTTTATGTCTATCTTCTTCCATCCAGACTATACTGTCGGTACTGGAATCTCACCAGTTCAGCTAATACGCTCGCGGACTTTACCGCCGGTCAGGAATTGAAGGAATATCCTTCGCACCTTGCCCTGAAGATTTCCTATTTGATTGAGTACAATATACTACATTTAATTCTTATTTACAATAGTCATTACTTTTAAATGTAGAAAAAATCAATTCTACCTGCCATTACCTCACTGCTGCAATCTCTTCTTCCAGCCAATCCACTACTTCATCTAATCCCTCACCAGTCTTTCCACTGATAAAGAAAATCTTTGCATTAGGATTAAGCTTGAGTATTCTCTCAGTTACTTTCTCTTTACTGAAATCAAAGTAGTCTAGTGTATCTATCTTGTTAATCAAAACCACATCACTTACTTCAAACATAAGTGGATATTTAAGCGGCTTATCGTCCCCCTCTGGGACTGATAGTAGCATAAGATTTTTGTTAGCACCAACATCGAACTCTGCCGGACACACGAGATTGCCTATGTTCTCCAGAATTAACAAATCCAAATCTGTAGTGTCATACTCTTTTAGAGCTCGTTTAGTCATATCTGCATCGATGTGACATAAACCCATGTTATGTATCTGTATAGACTCTACCCCTGTAGCATCAGCTACGCGTTGCGCATCAATGCTAGATTCTATATCAACATCCATCTCGCCAATTTTGTATTTACCCTTAAGCCTATTAATGATTGCTGATAGGGTTGTAGTCTTGCCTGAGCCTGGTCCAGACATAACGTTCAAGAAAAACGTTCCCTGGTTTTTCATCTGATTCCTGATACTCTCTGCAGCAGTATCATTCTCGGCAAAAACACTCTCACCTATTTCAATTACCTTAACCTCACCCATTGATCCATTCTCCTCAATTTTCTACTACAATTATATCAGTATTATAACAAAAAAACCGACGTAAAAACGTCGGTGAATATTCGGGGAGTGCGACCAAAGTTGCCCTTGGTCGCTGAGTTATGAAAAATTTGGTATTAGCTTTTCGCTAGTACGTTAAAGAATATAACATGATATACAAAATTACGCAATAGTTTTTTTCAAAATTTTTTCACAAAATTGTATTTTTTTGTTTCTAGTTTTTTTGCCGACAAAGCCCCATTTTTCAACACATTAGCACATTACCACACTAAATTACCCTTTTTATGGACATTTTATAATGGTAGTTCCTCCCTAATAAAATCGATAAATGCCTTAGATTCTTCAGAAATATTTCCTACTAAATTGCTTAAAACGCCAAATTCAATCACACCTCCGCAATTTTTTAAACGGAGTCCTGGCCTTATTCCCATGTCAAAACTATTAAAGCTATCCGCACTTAGATTTGCCAAATCATTTCTTTCCAAAAGGGCATGCATAACATAATCACTGTTTGTAATTACTGCAATCTCATCTTTTATGTTTACCTCTTCCCCCTCTTCCGTAAACCAAGTCCCATATTGCAGATACTCATCCCTCTCAGACTGAATAAATTTCAAATCATGTACATTATCAACAGATATATTATTCTTAACACTGTCATCTGGTTGAAAATAAATCATACCGTCTACTGATTTTAATTTTTCAAATCTTAAATTATATTTTTTCAACTCATACTCAAATTGAAGCTTTGTCTCAGGAAATACGTAGATAAATCCAACCTCATCTTCCATAAGTCGGATTCGTTTAATTATGTTTGAAGTGGTGTCTGCATGGATGCAGTAACAATTATTATCATCCTTATGAGATTCATAAAAATCAGAAAAGCAATTCGCAAGCCACGAACTATGATTCATACTAATCTTAATCATGTTTTTAGTGTCTTTCTGACTTTCATTTTCTAACTCTTGAAAATCAGCCACTAGCTTACTTGCCTTGATATGAAAACGGCTACCTTCTTCGGTAAGAGCAATGCCCTTACCTACTCTTTTGAATAACGAATAGCCCAATTCCTCCTCCAGTGCCCCAATAACTTTACTTACACTAGATTGAGTGGTGTACAGTATTTTCGCTGCTTCACTAAACGAACCAATATCAGCAGCAACAACAAAATATTTTAGCTGTTTTATCTCCATTATCGTCCCTCTATTTTATAGCTCTTAAACTGAACATTTTATCAGGTATGTAAAACTCGTCTCTCTCTTTGAATATTCTATCCCCAAAGCCACAGTCGTAATCTACTTTCGAAAAACCAATTTCTTCCAAAATATTCTTATCCCATTTAGGGCGATCAAGTGTACTAATTGTAAGCATATGATATATTTTGTGACATTCGTCTTTTAGACTATCAGAAATATCTTTATGTGCTACATTCTCCGAGCTTTTCAGATTATGTGCCCCTTTAGCATATTCTGCATCGAAATTTAGTAGTACTCCGCCTTGCTTTAGTACCCTATACCATTGCTTATATGCCTCAATAGGATGAGGTAATGTCCAGGTAAGATTTCTTGTTATGACCACATCAAAGGTGTCATCCTCAAATTCTGGCTGCTCTGCATCGCCTACCATTGCTTTAACATTCTTCGAGTCCAATTCGTATATACGAATCATTTCATTCGCCTTTTGAATCATTTCTTCTGTTAAATCTATCCCGGTAACATTATGCCCAAGCTTGCCTAAAATCACTTCAAAATAGCCCGTTCCACAGCCTACATCCAATATTTTTAGATGTTTGCTTTGCGGAATATTTTTTTGAATTTCATCTAGCCATCTTTTAGATTTTTCACTCTCTATTTCGTCATGTCTAAGTGTAAAAAAAGATTCAGCTCGTTTCGCCCAATAATTTTCTACTTTGTCTTTTATATCATTTGCTTCATCTTCGAAAGCGATATGGCGTAATTCTCCCATTTATAAATTCCTTTTCTAATCTAACCAATATAATTGGTTTTCTTCTCATATATTTTGCTTAATCTGCCTGCTTTTATAATAATAGCTCTTTCGCAAAACATTTCAACCAACGATAAATCGTGGCTTATAAAGATTATTGTAAGCCCTTCGTTATCATTCAATTCATCAAGTAAATCGATTATTTGTTTTTGAACAGTTACATCCAGTGAGCTTGTTGCTTCATCGCAAATTAGTATATCTGGCTCGGCAATAAGAGCCCTGGCAATAGCGGCACGTTGACATTGCCCTCCGCTGACCTGATGAGGATATTTCTTTGCAAGCTCAGGCTTAAGACCACACAAAGTAAAAGTTTTCGCAACCTTCTTTTGGATATCTTTTTTATCTATTCCTTTGTTTTTTAGGTATTCGCCAACACTATATTCTAGAGTTCGTCTTGGATTAAAGGATTCAACAGGATTTTGAAAAACCATTTGAATAGAGCCTTTGCGTTTAACTGTTCCCTTTGAAGCATCTAGCAGGCCCACTAATATCTGGGCCAATGTGCTTTTTCCACTTCCGGACTCTCCCACGATGCCCAAAGTCTCACCTTTAAAAACATCAAATGATATATCCTGCAAAGCCTCGGTTGTAACTTTTGAATTTCGCGTATATTCCTTGCATACATCTTTTAAACTAATGATAGCTTCCATTCTTCACTCCTGCTAGTAGGAACAGCTTCTATTAACTGTCTCGTATATTCTGCTTTAGGATTTTCCAATACCTGATTTTTAATTCCCTGTTCTACGACTTTTCCATCTTTTAAAACAATCACTTCGTCAGCTATTTCAGATACCACAGTCATATCATGTGTAACTATTATTATTGAAGTTCCGTAAGAATCTCTTATTCTCTTTAATTCGGCAAGCACCATTTTCTTTGCATTTTCATCGATAGCACTTGTTGGTTCATCTGCTAATAAAAGTGTTGGATTTAATAACATGGCAATAGCAATCCCAACTCTTTGATTCATTCCTCCTGATAACTCAAAAGGATAACTTTTCCAAAGTTTTTCAGGATCATTTAGATTCAGTTTATCAAATAATGCTAATGCCTCCTGCTTTATTTCATTTTTATCCTTTTTATAATGAGCCTTCACTGCCTCAATTATTTGTTGGCCGATTGTCCTAATAGGGCAGAATGCCCCAAGGGAATCTTGAAAAATCATTCCAATTTTCTTTCCCCTTATGGCTCTTAACTGTTTTTCGTTTTTCTCCAACAGATTTTCATTTTCAAATACTATATGCCCGTTTTTAATAGTGGCATCGGGGTTTAAAATCCCCATAACTGATTTTATTATGGTGGTTTTACCACTTCCTGATTCTCCAACTAAAGCAAGTATTCTCCCTTTATCCAAAGAAAAGCTTACATTACTGACTGCCACTTTTCCTTCATATTCTATGCTTATCGAATCATATTTAAAAATAGTGTCTGCCATAATGTAAGCTCTCCTAATTTTAATTTATATCTAAATCTGCTGTTAACTCATAGTAATCACAAGCATGAGCTGTGAGACCTGTAACATTAGCTTTGTAAATCATGCTCATGCGTAAGAACGAGCAAAATACGAATGCATCATCATCAAGTATCTGCTGCTGCATCTGAATTGCCAGCTCATTTCTCTTACTAACATCAAATGTGCTATTCATTTCTGTAGCCAGTTTTTCTAATTCTTCGTTAGAATAGCTTCCTCTATTCTTTGTTGAATCGCTAAGGCAATGTGTACTAAAGAAATACATCGGATCTCCGATTCCTGCAGTAACAAATGCTGCTGCATATACATCCCAACCTTCCTTTTCTGCAACAATTGTGCCATGATCAGCAGTGATATTTAACTGCACATCAATTCCTATATCTTTTAATGTAGCCTGAGCGCTTTCAGCTAGAAGTGGCAGTTCTTGACGGCTTGGATATGACACCCAATTAATTGTTAACTTCTTTCCGTCTTTTTCTCTGATTCCATCTCCATCTGTATCAGTCCATCCTGCATTTTCTAGGATTTCTTTTGCTTTTTCAGGATCATAACTCTTACCTTCAATGCCTTTTCCGAAAGGAAATGTATCTGGGAATGCACCATTTCCAACATATCCATATCCTGATAATAACGTATTTACGAAGGACTCCTTATCAATTCCTAAAGCAATTGCTTCGCGCACTGCAGGATCATTAATTATTTCAGAATTATAATTCATTTGCAGATAAAAAGCGCGGCTTGTTGCAGCACTTGTAAATCCATAATCTTCATTTTCAAAGAGTGGATAAGATGCATAGGCCATTCCGTACGCAGCATCGATGTCGCCATTTTGCAGTGACATTGCAAGAGTGTCGCCATCAGATATGGTAAGTACAGTAACCTCATCTATTTTTACATCGCCATTCCAATAGTTGTCATTTTTAACTAAATTTAAATGATCATCTGTAACAAGTTCAGTTGCAACAAATGGACCTGTACCTACTACAATGCCATCATCAGTTGTTTCTGAAACATCAATAATACATCCGTATGGGTCACATAAGTAGTTTATCAATGTTGGCTTTGGAGTAGTTGTTTTAATTGTAAGAGTTAAATCATCCGCCTCAATCGAATCAATTGCAAGGTCTCCCGCAGCTCTTTCATGTACCGCTATCAAATCCTCAATACAAGCTTTTACAGCTTCTGCATCACATGGCTTTCCATTTGAAAATGTCACTCCATCCTTAAGGGTAATCTTCCAAGTTAAATCATCTACATTCTCATATGAATCTGCCACCCATGGTTCTAGTTCCATGTTGTCATTAAACTTGAAAAGTGTCTCGCCAACACCATATCTAATGCATGCCCAACCACAATATGTATCATGTGGATTGATAGTCGCCTCTTCATTTTCTGCATTAAAAGTTGTGTCTCCAAGTATAAAAGTCTTTTTCCCATCATTTATGGCACTATCCTTATTTTGCGCTCCGCAGCCGATAAAGCCTGATAACGATATTGTTAATGCAAGCATCGTTGCTAATAGTTTTTTCATTTATCTTCCTCCTAATAATCATTTTTTATCTGTAATGTCTCTTACCATATCACCAAATAGATTAAACACTGCAACCGTTACAAATATCGCTATACCTGGAGATAACACTACCCAAGGATAGGTTTGAAGCATGCTTCTGCCGTTGCTCATCATATTTCCCCACTCGGCAACTGGAGGCTGAGCTCCCAATCCTAAGAAAGAAAGGCCTGCTATCTCCATCATCATAGTTCCTATATCAAGTGTTGCTGTAACAAGTATTGGGCCAATTATGTTTGGAATAATATGCCTAAAAATCAACTGCAATGAATTTGAGCCTGCGAGCTTTGCTGCCGCTATATAGGTTGAATCTTTTATTGAAAGAGTCAAACCTCTAGCAACTCTAGAATATTTTGGCCAGCTTATTATGGCTAATGCAATTATCGCATTTACGATACCTCCTCCCAGGATTGCAGCAATCGCAAGTGCAAACACAAGACCTGGAAATGCAAGACATAGGTCGGAAACTCTCATTATAATAGTATCTACTTTTCCTCCTATATATCCACAAAGTATCCCTATTATTGTGCCGAACACACTTATTATTAATACTAAACATAAGGTAGATAGTACGCTGACTTGTCCACCAATAATCACCCTTGAAAGCATATCTCTTCCATATGTATCTGTCCCCATAAGATGAGTTGCACTAGGTGCTTGATATGCAATCGATAAATCTTGCTGGTAAGGATCATAGGGACATATCGTATTTGCGAATATCGCCATAAAGATAATCACAATCACTAATGTACTAATTACACTAAATCTAATTTTATTTTTCATGACTCTTTTTCCCCCAATCTAATTCTTGGGTCCAAGAATCTGTATGATATATCTGTAATTAGATTTACTAATACATATATAATTGCCATCCACATTACATAGGCTTGTATCATTGGATAATCTCTCATGTTTATTGCATCGACCGCCAGTTTTCCTACACCATCCCACATAAAAATAGATTCAACGATGGCAGTTCCACCAAGCAAGCTTCCTATTGATAGTGCCAGTAAAGTGATTATAGTTACCAGAGATGACCTAAGAACGCTCCCCATAAGGGTAACCGAGAATTTTACACCTCTTGCCTTGGCTCCAATAATATAGTCTTTGCTGAGCTCATCAAGCACTGTGGTGCGCACCTGCCTCGTATATTTTGCCGACATCGCTATTGCTAAAGTAAGAGTGGGCATGACTACACTTGCGGCACTTACATCTTTAGATATGATTGGAAGCCATCTAAGCTTAATAGCAAGAATGTACATAAGCACTAATGACACAAAAAAATTAGGAAGACTGTTTCCTATAAAACTTAAAAACCGAATTATGTAATCTACGAATTTGTTGTGATGTACGGCTGCAATTATTCCTAGGGGAATTGATATAATAATCGTCAGGATAATTGATGTAAATGTTAATAACAATGTGGCAGGCAATTTGGAAATAAATGTTTCAAACACATTCTGTCCTGAAACATAACTTACTCCCATATCACCATGCAACAGATTATTTAGCCATCTAAAATATTGTATAAGAAATGGATCATCCAATCCCAGCTGCTCTTTAGCCATTGCAAGCTGATTTTCTGATATCACCTGCCCTGTATTAAGCATTTTCTGCTCCACCACATCGCTACCTGCCAGACGCATCATGGCAAATGAAAGAAATGTGATTGCAAATAATAATGGAATCAATTGGATGATTCTTTTTATAATATATTTCAAAAGAAGTCTCCTTTATTTTTCACTACTCATCTAATTTTATATTCAATTTGCGAATATCTCAATAAAGTTATATGCTGAAGATATTCCATTTTGCATCCATGATATTCCATTTAGGAATATAAATCCACATTGCTTTTCCTTCAAAAAAGTAGGGAGGCAAAAAGCCTCCCATATATTAATCTTAATTTAGTTGTCTATAAGTATTATAGCAACATCATTCACATTTGTACCTGTTGCTCCCGTAATAATTAAACCATCTACTTCTTTTAATGCATTATACGCATCATTGTTTTCAAGCACTTTATAAACATCTATATTTTTATTGTTCAATTCTTGAAGTGTGTCTGTATCGACATAGCCGCCAGCTGCATCAGTAGGTCCATCTGTGCCATCGCTACCAACCGATGCAATTGCTACACTATTTTCTAATCCAGAGATTTGCGTTGCAGCCCCCAGTGCTAATTCCTGGTTTCTTCCTCCCTTACCATTTCCTGTCAGGTGGACAACTGTTTCTCCCCCAGCAATATAAGCTTTTTTCTTTCCAGTTTTAACAGCAGATTTTGCTATGCTAGCCAAGAAGCTTCCTGCCTCTCTCGCCTCACAGCACAATTCATCTGTTAGAATTGTTGCTTCATATCCAAGGGTCTCACTGTATTTAGCTGCCGCTTTACAGAGTTCTCTTACCGAACCCATAATATGAGTTTCTACATTATCTAACTCTTTCGGTGTCTCCTGATTAAGCAACTCTAACGCCTTATTAGTCAGTTTAAGATTGTACTTTTTTACAATTGCATTTGCATCAGCACAAGTTGAAAAATCAGGATAAGCCGGACCGCTCGCTATCATATCAAGTGGATCACCTACAATATCACTGAGCACTATACTAAATATTTTTGCAGGAGCACATGCCTTAGCAAAACGACCACCTTTTACTTTGCTCAATCTTTTTCTTATAGTGTTCATCTCTACAATATCTGCACCACTTGCCAGTAATTGTTTTGTAATATCCTGAAGCTCTTCACCTGGGATTAAAGGTACTTCAAATAAAGCACTACCTCCTCCTGACAATAGAAAAATCACTGTATCATCCTCTGTTAAATCAGATACCATTTCAAGGGCCTTTTCTGTTGCTTTGAAACTATTATCATCCGGTATTGGATGCCCAGCCTCATAGCATTCTATTCCTTCTATTATCCCTTTTACATGCTCATATTTTGTTACGACGATACCTCTATCAACACGCTTTAGAGAATTCTTTGCCGCATTAGCCATCTGCCATGCTGCCTTACCTGTAGCAACTAAAACAATTTTTCCATTACCATACGAAAAGTTTTTTAAAGCTTTTTCAACAGCTTCATCTGGCAATACTTCTTTGATTGTGTTTGTAATAATAAAATCAATATCTTTTCTTAATTTTTTATTCATCAAAATTATCCTCTATTTAGAATTAATGCTATGTGCAAGCAGATGTTACACATAGCATTATTTAAACACAATGAAAAAATATAAATCTTAACTATAAAAACAAACTTAAAATTGCAATTTCAACTATAGACGCTACACCCATCAACAAAGATGCAACAGTCCATGACTTGTAGCCTCGCTCTGGTGTCATTCCACCAAAATTTGTTACTACCCAGAAATATGAATCATTTGCATGGGATACGGTCATTGCACCTGCTCCGATAGCCATACATACAAGTGTTATTTGAATTGGTGTTGTGAATCCTAATGCTGTAAGCAATGGACCCACAATACCTGCCGTTGTCGTTAGTGCAACTGTTGATGAACCCTGCGCAGACTTCAAAATCGCTGACAGGAAGAATGGGAAGAAAATGCCCATTGTCGACAATGCTCCTGCATGTATTGAGATATAGTTTACCATATCAGACGATGCAATCACTTTACCCAAAACACCACCTGCTGCGGTAATAAATAGAATCGGACCAGCTGTCTTTAATGTATCATTACATATATCATAAAACTCGTTTATTCTATTAGAGCTAGCTAGCTGTAATACAGCAAATACTGTACCAATAGACAACGCTATGATTGGTGTTCCTAAAAACTTACAAATATCAGCTGATGTACCTGCAATCTTTGCCATAGAAACGATTGATGACAAAGCCATCAGAATAATTGGAATAATGATAGGCGATAATGCCATAAAACTACTTGGTAATTTGCCATACTCAGCAACTAATTCTTCATAGCTCTTAGTTGCTTGAGTTATATCAAATTCATCTTTAGCCTTAATTGTTTTTCCAATGAGTTTAGCATAGGCATACGCTGCGATTAACGGAAAAATAGAGCATATTAAACCAACACCCATAACCAGCAACAGGTTATCTCCTATTCCAAGGGTGTTTGCCGCAGCAATTGGACCTGGTGTAGGTGGAATAAATACATGTGATGTAAATAAACCAGCTGCCAATCCAACTGTCATAGCAACAGAAGATGACGCCGTTCTTTTTACTAATGCTTTTCTAATTGGGTTTAAGATAACAAAACCAGAATCGCAAAATACTGGAATAGAAACAATCCATCCCATTAATTCCATGGCAAGGACGGGATGCCTTTTACCAACAATCTTGATTACAATATCTGCCAGCTTTAATGCTGCGCCTGTTTTTTCTAACAATGCACCTATCAGTGCACCTAGAATAATAACAATACCAATTGATGTAAATGTTCCTGAAAAGCCTTGACCTATTACCGTAGCTATTCCTGCTTTCGTAGTACCGTCTTCAAGCGTTACATCCACAATTGGTATGCCAGCGACCAATCCAAGCACAAGCGATACGCACATAATAGAAATAAATGGATGAACCTTAAGTTTTGAAATCATAACAATCATTAAAACGATTGCCAAAATAAAAATGATAATCAACGGAAATCCTGTCATGGCAATTCCCCCCCTTCTTTTTTGTTGCCTTCTATAACCATGATAGTACATATTAAAGGGGTTTTCTACAAACAATTACTCTACATAAATCTTTCCATTACCTCTGTAGTGTGCATAGAGAGGATGCCTGCTCCAAATGCTTCCATTATCTCAGTATAGCTATCATCGATAAACATTATCTCATCCATATTATAGCCATCACGTTCTGCAATCATCTGCATTATTAATACCTTTTTATGACGACTTTCAGTGGAAATCAAATCTCCATGATGCTCAAAAATACCTGGATAGCATTCTCTAAGTCTATTGTATTTTGAGTTGTATTCAAAAGAATTACTGCATTCTGTTAATCCATATATTTTCACACCTTGATTAAAGTGTAGGTCATCAATTAATTTTTTAACGCCTCTCGGTGCCTGGCATTTTATATATGCATTATTGTTTATATTGTATTTTAACCAATCATTGGAATCTTCAAATCCTACGATTCTTTTCCCCTCATCATTGTACATTTTTAAACATAATAAAGTGTTATCAACATCTCCAAATAAAACTTTGATTTTCTTAAGCTTTTCTTTCATTTCACTTCCTCCAATCTAGTTTTTTCTTCTTCCACTTTCGTACATTTCTTTTTCAAATGCCTCTGGATTTTTAAGATAATAGTCCTGATGTTCTTCTTCAGCTTTATAAAAGCTTTTGAACGGTTCTAAAGCAATATATACTTTCTTTTTTGTCTCAGCCTCTAAAGCCTTTATCTTATCTAATGCGATTTTTTTCTCTTCATCATTATTATAGTAAATTGCTAATGTATATGAAAAGCCTTTATCAATATACTGTCCTTCACCATCAAATGGATCAACATTTGCTAGATAGATATCCAGCAGCTTATCATAATCTACATTAGTAGGATCATAGGTAAGCTCGATAGTCTCTCTATGGCCTGTTTGCTGGGATTTTACCATTTCATATGTTGGATTTACTTCATCCCCTCCTGAATAACCGCATACAACATTATCTACTCCGTATATTTTATAAATTGGTGTTACACACCAAAAACATCCTCCTGCAAAATATGCTTTCATCTAATTTTCCTCCTTAATATTTAATAAAAAGAAAAAAGCTGTAAATCCTAAAAAGGATTTACAGCCGTTTAATAAGCGTGCGCGAGAGGATTCGAACCCCCGACACCTTGGTCCGTAGCCAAGTGCTCTATCCAGCTGAGCTACGCACACACATTATTATATTTCACTCAAAGAGTGAATGCCGTAGACCGGAATCGAACCGGTACGATGTCGCCACCACAGGATTTTAAGTCCTGCGCGTCTGCCAGTTCCGCCACTACGGCTTAGCCTAAAGGCTAATGGGACCTACAGGGCTCGAACCTGTGACCCCCTGCTTGTAAGGCAGATGCTCTCCCAGCTGAGCTAAGATCCCATAGTTGTAAACTGGAACGACCCCAGAGGGACTTGAACCCTCGACCTCCGCCGTGACAGGGCGGCGCTCTAACCAACTGAGCCATGAGGCCATATTATATTATGTAAGAAAGTGGACCCTCAGGGACTCGAACCCTGGACCGACCGGTTATGAGCCGGTTGCTCTAACCAACTGAGCTAAAGGTCCCTATTGTAAACAAGCAAGACCTTTATAAAAAAAATTGGCCTCTTTCTATTCAATAGAAAAAAGCCGATGATCGGACTCGAACCGATAACCTGCTGATTACAAATCAGCTGCTCTGCCAATTGAGCCACATCGGCTTATACTGTATGCCAAAAGGCAAGTGACTCCGACGGGAATTGAACCCGTGTTACCGCCGTGAAAGGGCGATGTCTTAACCGCTTGACCACGGAGCCAAACTGTTGTGTGATAGGCGCCTTTTTCTTCAGCGACTGAATCATAATATCATAATCCAAATGCTTTTGCAATAGATTTTGATTAACTCCCCAAGTAGGACTCGAACCTACGACAACTCGGTTAACAGCCGAGTGCTCTACCAACTGAGCTATTGAGGATTAGTAACAGCTACTAAATTTAACACTTAGTAACCTCAAAACTTCACACAGTAAATTTCAGAATTACATCCTGACTACATATTTCTTTTTTAGAATAAACCTTCGATCTATTAGTATTCATCAGCTGAATGTGTTACCACACTTACACCTTGAACCTATCTACCTTATCGTCTATAAGGGATCTTATTTCCTTGAAGGAAGGGGATATCTCATCTTGAGGGGGGCTTCACGCTTAGATGCCTTCAGCGTTTATCCCGTCCAGACTTGGCTACTCAGCTATGCCGTTGGTCGACAGCTGATACACCAGTGGTCCGTCCACCCCGGTCCTCTCGTACTAGGGGCAGCTCCTCTCAAATATCCTACGCCCGCGCCGGATAGGGACCGAACTGTCTCACGACGTTCTGA
>NZ_JHXE01000023.1 GCF_000621865.1 Pseudobutyrivibrio sp. MD2005 | reverse complement strand
ACGAAATCAATGGGTGGCTCTATCACAGAATACGTATGTGTATATGGAAACAGTGGAAGAAGCCAAAAACTAAAGTACGCAATCTCATAAAGATGGGCGTGCCCAAGGACTTGGCGCTTTTGGCTGGTAACAGTCGGCGCGGACATTGGTTTACCACACATACAGTCGCAGTCAACATGGCAATGACAAAAGAAAGACTGATAAACAGTGGCTTCTATGATTTAGCCACAGCCTATCAGTCTGTGCACGTCAACTATTGAAAGCGCCGTATACCGAACGGTACGTACGGTGCCGTGAGAGGACGGCGGTTAGTCACCGCCTCCTACTCTATTATTATTATTTAATTGTTACTGGGAGCTTGCCAGTTGGTGTGCTGCCACCAAACAATGTGAAAATTGCAGCTGGGATGTTAGCACCATACTGCTTTGAATTAGGCTTTCCTGTAGGCATCTCTGGCATCCCCTTTGGACAATAGCAAGCAACTACACCATCTGCCTCCGGACACATTGTGACGTCATAAGGCAACTTAGCGCTGAGCAAAATAAATTTACCGCCATTCTCATGAGTCTTTGCTACAAGCTTGTTTGCCAATTCCTGATTTGTAAAATCAACAGAAATCATAATTACAACATCGGCTCCATTGATTGCCGATATCACACTTTTATCGCCCATGTTCTTCAAGCAAACAGATTGTATATTGTCGCTGTTTACATCCACATTAGTTGCCTTTGCAATTTCAATACCATAAATAATAGAATTCGCCATGTTAGCATCGGGATAAAGGACTACAACTTTTTTGTCTGAAGTTACTGGAAATGCACTGTCATTTTTGACTGCTGTTATAGCTTCCACTGCTATGTTCCATTCGATTGCGTGATGCTCGCTTGAGCCAACAGTATTTTCGGCCAATGTTTCTGATGGTGTGATTCTAGCTGATTTCTTCATGACATTTAAAGAATCATCATTCAGCAGCCCATATTTCGCTTTTGTCTTTAAAATCCTGTATACAGATTCATCCACTCGCTCTGATGAAATTGCTCCTGATTCGACCTGTGCCACTACCCCAGCTATATATTTATCCATGTTTTCTATGCCTTTTGTAGAGGATAAATCGACAGGCATAAGAATCATATCAGCCCCTGCATTTATTGCAAGCCGCGCCGAATCCTGTTCATCAAAATGAGCAGAAATTGCATCCATATACATTGCATCTGTGATAATAATGCCTTTATAACCAATGTCTTTTCTAAGAATGTCTGTCAAAATCGTTTTTGACAATGTTGCCGGCAAATATATTTCTTCACCAGTTGATATTGATTTGTATGTCTGAGTTTCAATCTTAGGATACTGAATATGCGCTGTCATAATAAAATCAGCCTGCTTAGCGGCACTTGCATATGGAATCAACTCCAGACTTTTCAACTCTTCATAAGTCTTATTGATTTTTGGAAGCCCTGTATGACTGTCAGTAGCTGTATCTCCATGGCCTGGGAAATGCTTTAAGGCCGCCATTACACCATTGCTGTGAAGCCCTTCAATATACTTGGCTCCGTAGGTTGCTACAACCTGTGGATTGTCAGAGAATGATCTGACGCCAATTACTGGATTTTCAGGATTATTATTCACATCCATTACTGGGCCAAAATCTACATTTATTCCCTGAACCGCCAGCTCATTTCCTATCACAGAAGCAGCGCTATATGCATTTTCAGGATTGCCTGTAGCCGCAATCGCCATGTTTCCTGGCATCGCAGTACCAGTATTAAGTCTTGTGATGTATCCGCCCTCTTGGTCAATTGATACCAGAAGTGAACTTGTTGCGCCGCCTTCTAAATTGGCCTGCTGCATAGATTTTATCAGAGATGTTGTTTGAGCAGCGTTCTGGCAGTTTTGAGCGAACACTATCACTCCACCAAAACTATATTTTCTAAGCAACTCTTTTTGTGCATCATTCAATTCTGTAACACTTGTTTTCCCCTCGTTCCAATATCTGATAGTAGGCATCAGCATCTGGGCTACTTTCTGTTCTGTGGTCATACTATCAACCATAGCTTTAATCCCATCAGCAGCATTGGCTGTCATAGGATTAGTGGCACATACAATTGTAGAGATAGTCATACACATAGCCATTAATATTGCAAATTTCTTTTTAATCATGTCACCCTCCAATACATATCACTATGCTATCATCTTGGCAGATTCTTTATGTGCTCAGCTTCCTTTATGATTTTTTCTTTCCACTCGTCATCTTCCGCATCAAGCTGATATGTCTTGTAACCATACTGAGGCCCCAAAGAACATACCACTGTCTCATCATCAATATGAAGAGAAATCCTGTATCTGCTTGGAAGCTTTTGTGGAAGTATTGTTTTATTGTTTCCCTGCACTTCCTTTAGATGACGCTGAGCATTTACAATTCCGTCAAAATGAACTTTATAATGTTTGAATAAGTTTTTAATGTATCTTTCTGTACGAAATGAAGATGTGTAAACCCAAACTTCATACCCTAGTCGCTGTAGCTCATTTACCAAATCTGGTGTACCAAGTCTGAGACGTTCTTTATATATTTTGTTAAAAGGAAACCTAAGAGCTGGTTCCGTTTTATGAGTATCTGGCGAAACAAAAAGAACTTCATCCAAGTCGAAAGATACCCTCATTTTTTCTTCACTGTAACTGTCATTATTCATCCCTTTATCCTCTTTATGTATCCAGTCCTTTTATTATGTCCATAACCGCTTTGGACCAGTTTTCCTCACCATCGATGTTGAATTCCTGGAAGTCTTTTGTTTTATTATCAATCATTAATACAACATCGTTATCTACATGTAAGGTAACTAAGTATTTTTTTGAATATAAATCCTGAATAGCATTCTTATCATCTTTAAGCTGCTTACGTTTTGATGTACCAGTAATAATTCCAGTCACATGCACATGATACTTTTTGAAAAGATTTTGTATATAATCGGTAGAATAGAATTTGGAACTATAAATCCAGATATCATATCCACTTTTGTTAAACATGTTAAACAATGCTGGAATTCCTAATCTCAATCTGTCTTTATAAATCCTGTTTATAGGAAATGGTAAAGCTTTTTCTGCTGGGCCATTATTTTCATTCCAAAATACAACTTCATCTAAATCTAGCGTAACTCTTTTATCATGATTAGAATTCTTGATTATATCCCTGATTTCCTGTTCGTGGGTCACATTAATAACCTTAACAGGAATCCTTGGCTTTCCCAATCTAACGGCAGCAGCCCATCTGTGATGACCATTTAGAATCATATATCCATCGGGTCGTATCTTTTCTACCATAATTGGCTCTTCACCATCATAGTAATACCCGTTGGTATTTTCATTATGAATAAATTTCTTTTCATAATCAGAAATAATTCTATAGCTTGGTCCAACTGATGGAATTGAAAACTCATCATCTGGATTTGGATGCAATTTCTTGCATGCCGCTTTAGATACAAAAAAACGATTTAAAAGCCCTGCTTTTACCGGCATTGCAACTCCGGCATAGGTTTTAATTTCTTTTGCAATAAACTCGTCAAACTCTGTACCAGCGTTTTTCCCCATAGGTCACTCAACCTTTCCTTCTCCCCTAAAACTCTCTCTAAAACGTATCTTAGCACAAATATAAATCCAAATCGTGAAAAAACAATTAAAGCTGAGTAAGTCATTAGAAACAATGCGGTCTTGGAGGTCTTGGGGTGCTTGAGTTCTTGGGGGATTTATCGCATCCCAACGAATACTTCTGGCTTAATAGACTTTTTGCGATATAAAAAATCTATTACTCATATCAATTTATCGCAGGCAAACGTAGTGATGCAGTCTTCCAGATAATTTGCGATACAAAATCAGCAAAATCTATTATTTTTTATCGCAAACTTCCCAGAATGCCGCATGTATCCATTCCATTGCGATAATATCTAGCATTTTCAAAGGAATTCATATCGCAAAATCTCATATACCCAGCATGCTCTCGTCTCGTTGCGATAAACCCCCCTAAATATATTGGTTTTACAGCTTCATCATTGCTAGTGCAGCTTTGGCTTCATTAAAAGTAAATGGATTATCTCTAGTTTCAAATGTGACAATTATATTCTTTCCCGGTATCAATCCATTTTCATAGTACTTTCTAATCTTATTAAAGGCTGCCTTAGCGTAGTCTGGATTGTCCATTTTTCCAAAGTGTTCCCAATATATTAACATTCCTGTGCCGGGATGTTTAATTGTAAAATCCGGATAATAATTCTGTTTTCCAAGTATTAATTCACACTCATATCGATATGGTATTCCAGCCTGTGTTAATGCCATATCAATAAATACCTCTGATTTTGAGCGAACATATCTACCCGAGGGACAAAGTACATTTCTCTGTTCTGGATATAACGGATTTGTTTTGTATTCTTCATTTTGCCAATCTTCCTTCTTATTAATATTCTTTGGTAGTAATTCAAAATAGCTTGCACTATTCAAAAACTTCTCCATCTCTTCATGGCATTTAGAATCTAATAACATTAATCGATGATTGATGTTACTCTTATCTTCCAACAATTCATTTTTTCTCAGCAATAGATATTTCTTTAGCGCTAGCTTTTCTGCTAATTGGCGATTTTTTCTAGATAGGTATTCCCTGGCGCTCCCATCCATATAGTACCATCGATGTGATTTATTATTTGTATATGCCTTTAGTTCTCCCGATGGCATAGTCTTTAGTTCATTGTCTATTTCTGTTAGTTCTTTATCTATTTCATATAATTTTTTAAGATAGTATTCCTCTATAACTCATACACTCCCTTCATTCAAAACTATAAATACTAATTAATACTGAAAAATTGTGCGATACGCACTTAATAATTGAAAGGACTAAGCGTCCTTAGAAAATAAGACTTGGATAATATAACATGTAAAAATAATATTTGCAAGGACTGTTATTAACAAACTCTTATTTTAGTATCAAAAAAGGCTGCCGCACCAAGTAATTAGTGTGACAGCCACTTTAATTTATTTCTGCAATTGCTATGGCGAAATCGCCCTGATTTGAAATCGATATTTTAATGTCTGAAGCTCCGATTTGGTCTAGAATCTTTAGGATGTTCTCATTACCATTAAACTTTGGAGCTCCATTTGATAATCGAATTGTTTCAACCTGTCTGAAATCAAAATTGACTTCAGGAAAGTTGCCACATATTGCTTTATAGCATGCTTCCTTTACGGCGAAACGCCCTGCAAGGAATTCATAATAATTAGACGCAGTCTTAGCATCCTCTTTTTCAATATCTGAATATGTTCTCTTAGCAAAAGCACCTTTAGTGCGATTATCTAATTCTTTAATTTCTGAGATAGATACCAAATCGATACCTACGCCTAAAACATTTGCCATTATTTCTGTCCCATAGCACGAACTGCTGAAATTACAACATTTCCTTTGATTTCTGATACAGGTGCCCCTCTTGAGCAATCACATACAATGCTGTTGAAGCCTTGAAGCATTGGGCCATAAGCATCTGCATGGCCAAACTGCTGAATGAGCTTAACAGCTGTGTTACCTACGTTAAGATCTGGCCAGATAAGTACATTTGCCTTACCTGCAACCTTGCTCTCACGGTTAACCTTCTTTGCTGCTACTGCTGGAACAATTGCTGCATCAAGCTGGAACTCCCCATCAATATCAAGATCTGGACGCTTTTCATTTGCAATCGCAAGTGCTTCCTTGACCTTATCAATTAGCTCGCCCTGACCTGAGCCAAGTGTTGAATAACAAATCATAGCACATCTTGGTTCCCAGTCAAGAAGTCCCTTTACTGTATCACAAGCTGAGATAGCAATATCTGCAAGCTGCTCAGCTGTTGGGTTTGTACAAACCGCACTATCACCTACAGCGAGAAGCTGTCCTTCGCTTCCTTCAAATCCGGGGATATCGCAAAGACCGATAGATGAAACTGTGCTGATTCCTTCTTTTAATCCAATAATCATCTGGCCTGCAAGAAGAACATCACCAGTGGTGTTGTCGATACCGGCAAATGTAACATCTGCTTCTCCAACAGCCTGCATAGCCATTGCATAGTAGAGTGGATTTGCCATTCTACGACCAAGTGCCTTTTCCTTAAGCAAAGTGTGTGGAAGTGCAACATACTTGGCAATAATATCATTCTTGTAGCTTTCTTCATCAATATCTACTATCGTAAATACGTTTTCCTCATAGCCTCTTTCAGCTATAAGCTCTTTGATGCGAGCGCTATCACCAACTAAGATAGGCTTAATGTATCCTTCTTTACCTGTCTCGTAAGCGGCTTGCATCATCTTTTCATTTTCAGCTTCAGGAAACGCAACCTTTTGAGGGTTTGCCTTAGCCTTTTCATAAATCTTATCAAGTACGCTCATTGTATTCTCCTTCGTATATACGAATTACAATTCCTCTTCAACCTTCTCTACAAGGTCCCCGATTGTCTTACAAGCTGCTGCATCAGCAAGCTGAATCATAGCATCTAATTCATTCTCAATTTCTGAAACAAGACCAACCATCATAACTGATGTGCCGCTGATATCCTTACCAAACTCTGAATCTATGCTAAGCTTAGACTCATCTGCGTTGTAGCACTGTGCTACCATCTTAATAATTGCTGCCTCAAGTTCTTTTCTTTCCATTTTCTAAATCCTCCTAAAGTCCGGCAGTTACGTTCACAAGCCTTAGTGTTTTTCAGCTCAACAACACGTTTCGCTAGAAAAACCTAAGAGCTTGTGCACTACTGCCTCATCTAATAGTTGTTTTTCTTTATTACATTTATCAATCCGTACTCGCAAACTTGACATATGTACGGCTAAATGATTACTACTCGTCTAATTCGTAGACTACTGTCTTGAATCCACCGTCACGATCGATGATTTTTGCGTGAACTGGAAGTGGGAGCTTTTCAAGAAGCTCTGGACGAGTCTTCTTGCTGATTCCGATAACAACTCCGTTGAATTCAGCGCCTTCCTCCGTCTCGATAACGCCATAAGCGTATTTACCCATGCGCTCTTTGTATTCTGGCTTTGATGAAAGTGGAGCTGGAAGTACGATAGACTTCATAACAGCCTTACCGCTAAGCTCTACCCATTCTGTATCATCGCAGCCGCAAGAGTTACATGCATAAACAGGTGGGAACTCAACAGCGCCACATCTCTTACACTTTCTACCGAGAAGCTTGCCCTGCTCTAAACCTTCATAATATGTCTGAACAACCTTCTCAAGCTTAAGATTTGATTCCTTAGCTGGCTCCTTTGATGGCTCAAAGTTATCAACTGTCTCAAGCATGATAGCTGCTACATTCTGAGATCCGCCGTAGCCTCTAAGCATTGCTGTCTTAGGAAGCTTCTTTACCTGGTGCTCACCACACTCGCCACGCATCTGCATGCAGCACTCGTATACATCAGCAAGACCTGAAGCTGCATGAGCATGTCCGAATGATGTACGGCCACCGTTTGTATTGATTGGCTTATCACCATCAAATGCTGTTCTGCCTTCGCAAATGTATTTCCAACCTTCACCGTATGGTAAGTATCCTGCAAGCTCAGCTGCATAAAGGTGTGATGTGATGATAAAGTCGTTTGCGAAGAAAATATCAAGATCATCTCCAGACTTTCCTGTAAGCTCGTACACCTGACGGATAGCTTCTTTTGTTGCATTGATTTCAAAGTGAGGTGTTGATGCCTCGCAAGCTGCACTACCAATACCGATGATTTCGATTGGCTTATGTCTCAAATTCTTGCAAAGCTCAGGAATCTTCTCTGTAGCAATAACGATACATGCTGCTGCACCATCACACTTACGCTCGATGCCTTCCATTCTAAGGAAGTCGCCAGACTTAGGGTTGTATGGGCTTCTCATGTAATCCATAACATCATCGAAGCCTTTTTCCTTTGCAATATCTGCAAACTCTTCATGTGTAATAGCAAGTGGATTGTGAACTGCATTATGTCTATTGTTGATAGCCATATGGTTTAAAGTATCATCCATCTGCTCTGGAGTGATACCACGTGTTCTAACATAGTCTTCTGCGCAATCATCATAGATGAGCTCCATTGGAGCCATAAGAGGTCTTGCGTATGTCTTATCATAAATCCATGAAGTTGTCTTAAGGAACTTATCCATGGTCATTTTATCTCTCTTATATGGATGCTTTGGCTGCTCTACGCTCTCGCTTGGAGTTGGAATAGCATCTCCAAACTCAACAGCTCCTGTAAGTACACAATCATACTTTCCAGATGCTACTGCATTTGCTGCAATTTCAAGTGCAAGATAACCTGTACAGCATGCCTCTGAATGATGCATAGAGCCCTTACCCTTCATACCAAACCAGTTTGCAACCTGTACATTTGGTGTAATGTAGTTTGAACCGTTAAGTGGGCTAGCCTCACCATGGAAGTAATAATCTACATCCTTTGGCTCAACGCCTGCATCTTCCATTGCCTTAAGTGCTGCGTAACCAAACATTTCACCCTCTGTTAATCCTGCAGTCTCTGGATTATCAAGAGTATTCATAAATGGAGTGCAGCTTACGCCTACGATTGAGACGCTTCGTGAATACTTATTAATCTTTGTCTGATTCATTTTTCTCTCCTTTTTAATCCGCAAGTTACTGTAACAAGCCTAGTTCTTCTATATACTTTAGTCCGTCTGTTACGGTAACAAGCATGGTAATTCTTCGCTCAGCTTAGAATGCTTCGCTTAAGAATCATCATAGCTTGTTACCTACCGACTCATCTAAAACCTAAGAGCTTGTTACTTACTTGCTCATCTAAACATTAAAGCTTATCGCGTATTACCTATGTTTACGACTCTGGGCGCCAGCATGGTTCTCCTGTATATTGCTTTGCCTGCTCTTCGCCATCGAGAACACGGATGGCGCCGGCTGCCATAGCCTCAAGCTCAAATTCTCCTGGATATGCTGTAACTTCTGCAATCCATGAGCATGCATCAGTAATATCTTTTACAAGCTTCTTGTTGTGGACCATTCCACCGCCAAGAAGAATACCATCTACTTCGCCATGCAAAACCGCTGCCATTGAACCAATGTATCTGATAATCTGATATGTCATTGTGTCCCAGATAAGCTTTGCTTCCTTGTCGCCAGCCTCTGCTCTGTTGAATACCTCAAGAGCATCAGATGTTCCCAAGTGACTTACAAAACCACCAGTCTTTGTTGTAAGAGAAAGTGTCTCTTTCATATCTGGATGGTCGTATGCATAGCGAATCATCTGTGCCGCTGGCACTGAACCACAACGAGTTGGTGCCATTGGGCCGTCACCTGCAACGATGTCATTGCCATCAATCATCTTGCCTTTGCGGTGGGCTGAAATGGAAATACCACCTCCAATATGGCAAACCACATAATTCTTATCCTCGTACTTAACCCCTTTAAGATTGCTGTGTCTAATAGCTGTCTCCTTAAGGTTAAGTGCATGAAGATGTGAGTCACGATAAACGCCTTTGATACCTGTCATTCTTGCTTCGATAATAAACTCATCTGTATCAGGTGGATTTACTACAAATGCAGGCTTATTAAACTGTGTCGCAAATTCATTTGCCAGTTGTGAACCAAGCTGTGCTGGGTGCTGAATTCCATTAGCTCCCCTGCGTGCATGATCTAAAATCACATCGTTCACCTCATAGGTGCCACCTTCTACCGCAAGAAGGCCACCGCCTCTTCCAACAAATGCATCCACTGTAGATAAATCAACTCCAGCTTTTTCAAGCTCAGCTAAGATAATCTCTTTTCTGTATGGAAGCTGATCACTAATACCTGCAAATTCAGCAAGCTTTGAAGCATCGTGAGATACATTTGCCGAAAACTTAAGCTCTTCTCCATCAAAAAATCCAACTTTTGTTGATGTAGAGCCTGGGTTAATTGTTAGTATTTTGTAACTCATTTTTCTCTCTCAAAACTTTCTTTAAATTCTAAGATTATTCTATGTTTGATTAAGCTCTTATCATATTTTATAAAGCCTATATCTTTTTCTTTTATTGCATATCTCAAACCGTATATACGATATCTGCAATAATTGATAAATATGCGTTGCAATGATACCGATTATTCTTATTTCTTAATAATCTTTATAAGCAACTTCTGGAATAAATCTCCTACAACACCTACATACCAAACGCCGGAAAGCATTGCAGCACCAATTTGAAATGGCGTTGTTCCAAGGTTTGTGACATCCATAGGCCCCATAATTGTAAGGCCGATTGCCCATCCTGCCAGCCACGCTGGAATGAAAACAAGCTTATCAAGAAGTGTGCCAATAACAACTGCTAATCCACCCATAATAAATAAAGTAAGATATACTGTGACGTTTGTTCCAAGGTTTGATGCAGCCATCACATTTGTTGCGATAACTGCCCAAATGTCTCCACATAAGAATCCAAGAGAAACTGGAACCGCCATCTTGATATCATTATTAAGGCAAGCAAAAAGTCCTGCACAGATAAGTGCTACTGCCCCTACTGTCACTCCAATGTATGGTGAAAGCACTGCCCAGATTGGTGGAAGTAGTGCAACTGTAAATGCTAGTGTCAAAGCATTAATCCATTTTTCTTTCATATAATCTTTCCTCCATCTAATCCAAATTAGTAGACCTTGGATTATCCTTAAGGCTTATGAATATAGCAAACGGCATTTAAATCCAACGAGCATTAGTAAGTTTCTCTTCCTTGATGATTGTGTCCTTCATGCACTCTACTGCTTTTTCAAGACCTTCATCAAGGCTCATAAGAGAATCTTCGTGCTCTATACACATAACCTTGTCGTAGCCTACCATTCTAAGGTTTGAAATAATATCATTCCAATATAATCTGTCGTTACCATATCCACATGAACGGAATATCCATGAACGATTAATCTCGTCAGAATATGACTTAGTATCAAGCACACCATTTAAGCGTGTGTTGTTTTCATCTATTCTTGTATCCTTTGCATGAACATGGAAAATCGCATCCTTAAGAGCACGAATAACTGTAACAGGATCCATTCCCTGCCAGATAATATGAGATGGATCAAAGTTGCATCCGATTTCTGGACCTACTGCCTCACGAAGCTTTAATAGTGTCTGTGTATTGTAGACACAAAAGCCTGGATGCATCTCAAGTCCTATCTGGGTAACTCCATGTTCTTTTGCAAACTTTACAAAGTTCTTCCAGTATGGAATAAGCACTTCATTCCACTGGTATTCAAGTATCTCACCAAAATCGTTTGGCCATGGGCATGTTACCCAGTTTGGATACTTAGATGTCTCGCTATCACCAGGGCAACCAGAGAAACACTCGATATTATGAATGCCATACTTTTCTGCCATAAGAACAGCATCTCTCATAGCCTTATCAGACTCTGCTGCAAATTCCTTGTTAGGATGTACAGGATTTGAGTGACATGAGAAGCCAGACACGGTAATTCCAGTATCGTCTAATGCCTTTTTCCACTCAGCATATGCAGCCTCATCATTTAATAAAACATCAGGATTGCAATGATCTTTTCCTGGATATCCACCTACACCTACTTCAACACACTGGATTCCCTTTTCAGCAAAATATTCAAGTGCCTCTCTCCAAGGCAAATCTCCTCTTACATTTGAACAAACTCCAATTTTCATATCCTTCACCTCTTCAAATACATAAGAAGTGCTATGATTTCATAGCACTTCTAAAAATTTATTAAGCATTTTTTACATTACCAAATGCATTTTTATCAGCTGGCCATACCCCAGGATTGAAATCTGCATATGGTTGCTTGAGCTCCTTAAGATTCTTGATTGTACCTGAAGGCTGTGCCTGGGTCTTAATCTCTGTAGAATGCTCTAGTTTTCCACCCCAACGAAGTCTTGAACGGTCAAGCTCTTCATCTGTAAAGTTGAGCTTGAACTCACCATCGACAATATCAAATGTTGCGCGACTTCCACATACTACACATGAAGCTGTTTTTCTATCATGAGAGAACTGAACAAGTCTTGTGTGGCAAATTGGGCATGTACCTTCTTCCTCACCACGGAACTTAAGTCTCTCTTCTTCTGTATCAGCATTGATAGAAGCAACAATATTCTTACCAACCTGAGTCATTCTCTTCATCATATCTGGATTACCAGCTACGTTTTCGCAAGCCATAGCACCGTAGTACTCAACTGTATCAACAACATCGATGCCCCATGGGAATGTGAACTCATACATCATTGGAAGTGTAAGAGCAATCCACTCCTCTGTCATAGCTCCACCAACTGAGATAAGAGCTGCTGAACGCTTCTTTAAGCAACGAACATCTGGAAGCTGCTCATCTGGAACACCTGCTGCCTTGCCTTCCTCGATTCTAACCTTTCTGAATGAAAGATCATGGCTAGGTCCGATTCTATCGCAAATTGTTTTGAAACGACCTGTAACAGATGTCTCATATGTAGGGCAAGCAAGGATAACAGCATCAGCCTGCATTACAGCCTCATCAAGAATATCAAAATCATCATGCTTTACGCAGTAGCCGCGGCCTCTGCCTGACATCATGCCGATTACACATGCGATACATCCTGTACAGTTGTTAATATCTAAATCATCTGCACGTAAGAATGCAACATCACAGCCTTCTCTCTCGCACTCCATAAGCGCTTCTTTAACCATGACATCACAGTTAGACATCTTACGTCCAAATGAAATACCAAGAACTTTCTTCTTTTCCATTTAATAATTACCTCCGGGTTTGTTTATTACATTATGGTAATAATATATATCACGACATAATGTTCCACTTTAAAAATGTTGTGTCCATATTTGTCAAATTTTGCAGGATTTTTTTGCTGCTATTTTACTTGCAATGCATGTTTTATTTTTATTGCAAGCTGAATAATAACTACACAAATTACTGGATATATCTATTGCAAGGCATTTCACAGAGCCTATTCTTAGGTGTATCTCTGGGTGTATAGCTGGATGTATCGCAAACTCACAGTAACTTCTGGCTTGTAATACTTTTTGCGATACAGAAATGCTAATAATCAGCTATTTTTATCGCAAACTACTTAAGTTATGCGACCTCCCAAACAATTTGCGATATAAAATCTGCAGATTCTTCTATTTTGTATCGCAAACTCTCTGGCAAACCGCATATACTCGTTTCTTTGCGATATATTCTATAAATATTCTAAAATTCTGTATCACAAATCCTCCAGCATGCCTCTTGCGTTCGTCTCTTTGTGATACACCTTCGCAATATTCTCATGTTCTGTATCACAAATCCTCCAGCAAGCCTTATATCTTAGACTTTTTGCGATACCCCACCGAAATCAAAAACTTTTACTACTTCATAACAAAGCAAAAACCAGAGGCATTTCGCCTCTGGCATATAGGGATGTTATTTACATGCGTCTCTGTCTGTAAGACCATCTCTTACTTTATCCATGTAACCTGGCTTATCCAAGTTGTAGATAAGAAGAGGAATGATACCAATTAAAAATACGATACCTGGCAGTAGATTTGCACACATGTTAATACCAAACTGAATGTGTGTAATCTGATCTGTAAGGCTTGCAATGATTCCAGGATCTGTTGCACCTTCAAGCTGTCCTTTAAGTGCAAACATGCTGTCATAGCCATATAATCCCATGATTACAAGGAATGTTGAGTTTGCAAGAGCTGTTCCAATCTTTGTAGCCATTCCTGAGAATGAGAATGCCATACCATCATTTCTGTAACCATACTTGAGATCAAAATCATCGATAGCATCTACAATCATACCAGCTCCTGAAGGGCCTGCAATATAACCAAAGCCATAAATAATCATCATCACAAAGTTGAATGCAACATTTGTTGATGGGCCAAAGAAGATGATAATAAGTGAAAGACCTTGAATAAGCATTGAAACGATACCGATGTTTCTCTTACCATATTTCATGCAAAGCTTTGGAGCAAGTGGCATTACAAGTGTACCAACTATCATCTGCATCATCATAAAAATTGTGATGTGCTTCATGTCGCCTACTACATGCATGTAGAAGAATACTGCTACTGAAATACGTCCAAGCATACCAAACATGTTAAACATGCTGTATGTAAGTGCACATACAAGATTTCTGTTTTTAGCAATAAGCTTGAGACCTTCAATAACACTTCCCTGGTCTTCCTTCTTAACATTGATTCTTTCCTTTGAAAGAGCTGCTACTGCCCAGAACAATGGAAGCGCAATAAGTGCAAGGACTATTGCTGTTGAGTGATAACCGGCTTTCTGATCCCCATGGCCAAACCATTCTACAAGACGAAGAACAGAAAGGTTGAGAATAATCTGTCCGATTGTCATACCCATCATCTGAGCTGCATTTAATCTGTTTACTTCCTTAGGATCACGTGTCATAACTATAGGCAATGCAAGGTAAGGTACATTTGTCATTGTGTATGACATGCCAAGACCGATGTATGTAATGTATGCATATGCAAGCTTAGCAGGACCGCCAAATCCTGGTACCGTAAATGTAAGGATTGTAAATATTACCAAGAATACTGCGCCGACAACAATGTAAGGACGGAATCGACCATGCTTTGTGTGGGTACGTTCCATAATTGTTCCCATCATAGGATCATTAATACCATCCCATACCTTTGCAATAAGCATAAGAAGAGCTACCGCTCCAGTTCCAAGACCGAATACGTCTGTGTAAAAAATAGAAAGATAAGTACTTACCATTGTCCATGAAAGCTGAGAAGCAAAATTTCCCATACCATAAACAACATAGTTGATTGGCTTAAGTGGAGCCATGCCATACTGATTAGCTTTTGTAATACCAGATTTGATTGTTGTATCTGCCATATTAGTTGTATCCATCTTTTTCCCCCATATAATTTTTTATTAGATTAACTAATTCCCCAATTAGTTGAATCTTGACTTATGCCCAATGCTCGTCGAAGTTTTTGTACTTCTCCATCATCTTTGGAAGTGTATCCTTGTTAGCCATAAGCTTTGGAACACAAACATCAATCATGTTTTGAATCTCGTTGTAGTGTTCGTAAATACCGATTGGTGTGTTTCGAGCTCTATTCTTCTGCTCTTCAGAAAACTCTACTGTTACCTTCTCCCCTTCGATTGAAAGCTTTCCGAAAATACCGCAGATTGGACACTCTACTGTAGTTGTTCCATTCATTGATAGCAATGGATTGTGGCATACTGGGCACACTCCTTTATCGCCTACCCATGTATCCACCTCATCGTATGGCTTACCAAGAGATGTTGCTACAGCTGTTCCAAGCTCAGCACATTTCTTCATCAGCTTCTCATCAAATAATGGATGTCCTGTTCTACCCTGATCATAAGCATCTACATGACCTACGCATTTCATGCAGAATGAGAATGAGAATAAATCAAGCATTGGAAGACCAAGTGCTACCCAGTTGTGAGTCTGCGCTCCACCAACTGAAATGTATCCTACATATCTGTCCTTAAAATATCTCTCATCAAGAAGTGGCTTGCCTGCCTCTTTACGCTTCTTGTTCTCCTCCAAAAGAGCTGCTCTATCATGTGATGGACCAAATCTATCTACAAAGTTCTTAAACTGACCAACAATACCAACTGCATAAACAGGTGCAGCAATAATGATTCCATCTGCATCAAAACATTTTTCTTCAAGAATTGAATAATCATCTTTCATACAGCAATGAATCTCCACATCGCCTTTATCTCTACATCTGCTGCAATAATCGCATGCACGGCAATGACCAATATTAAGTCTTATCGTATTGATAAATTCAACCTCTGCGCCTGCAGCCTTTGCAGCAAATAAAGCCTCCTTTACCATAACATCACTTCTTTGATCTATACGACCAAAAGAAATCCCTAATACTTTCATTTCTTTACTCCTTCCTTTTACAACTTCTGTATTAATTCTATTTATTGTCAGTGCTATTTTCTTTTCCATATTGGCCGAGTTTCTTTTCCTATATCTATCTTTGTTTTTTTCAAAAAAAATAAAGGACAAAAATCCTATTACAATTTTTGTCCTTTATTAATTATTCTATTCTTACCCAAACTGGTACTTAACTTCTATAAGCCTTATTTCCATTGGCTTAAGGTTACAATTGATTTCTAAATTACCATTAGAAACTGAAAGCTTTTGCATTTCCATATTAGGATTTGCATGCTGTTTTATGAAATTGATTTCCTCACTTTCCATTGAGTTGGATAAATCCAAGCGCTTCCACAAATCCTGCACGCTACCGTACTCTTGATTAATATAGTATGTCTTCACCTGGTAGCTGCCGTTTTGTACGTTTTTCAAGATATACTGAAGGTTGATATCATTAGTATCTTCAAGGAAATTATCTAAATCCTTTATCTTGATTTCATCCTCTTCCATATCAATATATTCGTCTGATAGTGCTTTAAAATTATGACAGATAATCGAAAAACTGCCTCTTCCATTTGTGGAAATCAGCCCGTTTGCAAACCTGAGAATCTCTCTGCTATAACTTCTGTTTAAAAACTCAACTGCATAGAAGGAAGGCTTCTTGATTCCATCCCTTGAAATAAGCCCAGAGTCACCACAAAGCAATGTGTTTGTATCATAGTTTTCCGTGTACAAATCAAGGCCATGCCAATACGCCATAACGTCCACAAGACCAATCATATCAATATAGTTTTTCATGATATAGGCCGCTTGCTCGCAGCTATCCGAAATAATATTTCGATTGGAAATGGTATAGTTCCACTCGTCCAGATGAATTCTAGGCTCAGTAAAACCACAGTCTTTAAGTGCTTTTTTGATTTCCGATACTTGATGCACTACATAATCCTTATCAATGGACTTCTTACCGTAAATATAGTTTCCTTCTTTTACGGATATATATTGATATGAGCCAAATGATAAGAAATCCGGTTTAATTTCGCGCCTCTTCCAAATATCAAATACCTTAAGGCTCAAATCTTTTTCGTAGCCAAGTATCAGTCCTGGACCACCCACCTGAATATCTTCGCTGATTTTTTTCAAGGTAGAATAAATCATATCAAAATATTTGTAATAATCCCCATCTGCGCGTCCCATATTAAGCTTAGGATTATTCCAAAATTCAAAAAACCATTTTTCTATCTCCTCAACGCCATATCGATTCACAAGATGGATGCTCAAATCCTTGATAAGTTTTTTGTAATACTCATATTCAAATACATTTATTTGCTCTTTCTCATTGTTAATATATCGATCTGGGGCGTACATAAGAAGCGTAGGCTTTTGTCCCAATTCCATATAAAGCTTAATCCCCTGATCCGTCAAAAAATCCAGCACATTATCAAGCTTGTGAAAGCTGTATTCACCGTCTGCTCTTATACAGATATCTGGTGCAAAAACATTCCATACACGAATGTAATTGATGCCAAGCTTCTCTTTTAAAATCAGTAGCTGATCTCTGGCCTCCTGCTGAAGCAGCATATACACATTACCGATATTGATTACTCTTACATCATCTACATATCTTGTTTTATAATCCGTAGAATCCACTTCTATTATTTCTTTATCAAGTGAATCCTTTGCATGATTCGTATATACGTTATTAATGTATGAGATAATCTCTTGCTTACCCTGCTCATCATTTTGATTTTCTACGTTCTCAAAGGTTCTGCTTTCTGCATTGCGCCTATACTCACCTGGAGAGACATTAAACATTTTTTTGAACGATTTATTGAATGCAGCCGAAGTGCAAAATCCATTATCCATTGCTATGTGAGTCAAACTCTTGTCTGTATAAATCAACTCATCCACCGCATGAAAAAGCCTGATGTTGTTCAAGTAATCGACAAATGTCATTCCGAATTTCTTTTTTATATATTTCGATAGATATGCCGGTGTAAGATACATTTTTTCAGCCAAATCGTTGAGGCTAATAGCAGATTGATAATGCCCCTGAATATAGCTTTGAATCTCGCCTATTCTCTCCTTCTGTACATTATTATCAAACAGAATTTTCACCTCATCAGTCTTTACCATAAAGTTGGCAATTAAGATGTGCAGCATCTGATAATAAAGAGATTGAAGATGGCAGCTATCACTATTGCTACCTGTATAAAAGCACTTGATAATCTCCTGCATTTGTTTGCGCAATCTATCATAAGCTGTGCTTTTATCAATCACAGAATTACATAAAAACAGAATCTGTGTAGTTCCCACTGTCTGAGACAAAAGATAATAATCAATGGCAAATCGAACTGCCAGTAGATTACCCGAATTCTCAAACTTATGCCGCTTGTTGGAGTTAATAAGTATGACATCCTCTGGCAGCAAATGGTATTCTTTATCATCCAAAACCACATCTACTGTCCCCTCCAACACATACAGCAAATCCAGATTCTGATGATAATGCTGCTCCCTTGGCTCACTATTCGTCTCATGAATAATATTAAATTGAACAATTTCTCTAATCTTTTCCATAGTACATATTCTAGCCCCGGACTAGCACTATTGCTTTTAAATATTGTTTTTCTGTAACTTTCCTATTGCAATTTTCACATATTGTGGCTTTTTTTGCGCAACAAAATAGCCCTGCATATTGCAGGGCCACAAAGATTATTATTTAGTTGTCGTATGCATGTACACCATTTTCAAGGTCATTTCTAATCTCTTCAACCTTTGCAGGTGTAAGCTTGTACCAGAACATTGGAACTACTGAAAGCACACCGATTACAAATGGAAGAAGGTTAACTACTGCGTTGATTCCCTGGCGAGCTGCCTCTGTCTGCTCTGCGTTTGGAACATATCCAACTGCTGCAAGAAGAAGAACACCTGCTGAACCACAGATTGCTGTAGCAATCTTAACACCAAATGAAAGCATTGATGCTGCAACACCTTCCTGACGACGACCTAGCTTCCAATCACCATACTCAAGTGAGTCACCAACAAGACCGTAGCAAACACCTGAAGCTGAGTTACAGAAACCACAGACTGCAGAGATTGCAAGAAGTGTTGGAATACCAGCATTTGGAAGTAAGAACATTGCGATGAAGCCAACGTTCATAACCATCTGTAAGAAAATAAGATAGCCCTTCTTTGTCATAAGGTTTGTACCAAGTGGAAGGAAGAAACTTCCGATTAACTGTGCAACAGTCATTACTGTAAAGAATGTTGCGATGTGCATGAAATCACCAACTACGTAAATGATGTAGAATGTAAGGATTCCCATACGGCCTGCTACGCAGATTGTTCCAAGTACTGTTGCAAGAACAACCATAAGAAGCTGATCATTCTTTGCAATTTCTCTTAAAGCTGAGAAGAAGCCAAGTTTTTCAGTGTTACCTTTGTTTGCATGAAGCTTTTCTGTGTACTTCTCTTTACAAATAATTCCACAAATAAGGAATGGAACTAGTAAAGCAATTGACATAATGATTGCAAATCTAAAATATCCCTGTGCATCAGCTGCTGCAACTCCTGGATGTGAAAGCTTAAGAAGTGTTGGAGCAGCAACAACAGAAAGTACAATACCAATTACTGAAGCACCAATGTTACGGCATGTAGCAAGAAGCATTCTCTGTTTTGAATCAATAGCAATAACATTCTGAAGTGCCTGATATGCAATTGAAGCTGCGGTGTAGGCCATACCTGTTCCGATGTAGCAAACCAGGCAAACAAGCACTTTTAAAGCTCCTTCTAATGGCCATACAGTAAATGTTAAAATGTTGAATATTGCCAAAAATGGTGGTGCAAAGAAAATGTATGGACGGAAACGTCCCCATCTTGTGTTTGTTCTATCCGCTATAGAACCCATCATAGGATCATTAATTGCATCCCATACTCTTGCAACAAACATGATAAACGAAATTGCTGTTGCTGTAAGTCCGACAATATCGGTGTAAAATAATGTGAGGAAGTTGTTAATCATATACCAAGACATCTGGCATCCAACCTCACCGAAGGCATATCCTATTCCCAATACTGGATTTGCCCCCTCTTTTTTTGATGTAGTAGCTGCTGTTGATTGCATAGCAGTCATTGAAACATCACTCATTGTAAATACCTCCCTATCAGTTCTTTGATGATAAAATCTTATCATCAAAGCTGACAGTCTTTTTATTTTCCAATTTCAATTACTTATTTAATATTGCAAGAATTCTAAGGCAAAAAAAATGGTGCAACGATTTGTTACATTTCGTTGCACTCATTTTTTTCACACTTATATCCTACTCAAAATCAACTGACTTACCAGTACGAGCTGATTCTCTAGCAGCTTCCATAAGTCTAAGAACACGTCTTGTTTCTGGAATCTTAACTAGGAAATCTTCCTGTCCGTCATGAGCTCTCTGATAGTTCTCGAAATAATTCTCATGTGTTGTATCTGCAACTGGTAATGGCTCTGTTATGAGCTTTCCTTCTGGTGGTGGTCCAAATGAACGAGTTGGGCCCGCCGCAGTCATTGTACGCTGTCCGCCTACATTCTGAAGTAAGCCGTTTGTACGAACAATTGCGCCCTGTGGATCAAATCCGTCTGAGTAAGCTGTACCCTTGTTGCCGCCCATAATCCAATGACGCTCAAACCACTTGTTGTCCATCTTGTCTGTAAGGAAATATGTACCAAGTTCAACCTCAGCCATAATACCATTATCAAATTTCATTAGAATCTTGAAGTAATCATCTACCTCAAAATTGATTACATTTCTTACATCAGCAAATACTGATTTAATCTTTGCACCAGGCATCATCCAAAGCATCTGGTCAAGAAGGTGAACGCCCCAATCAAAAAGCATTCCACCACCTTCTGCAATATATACATGCCAATCATGCATATTTCCATTGAAGCCGTATAAGCTACTCTTGATGCTGTAAACATCACCTAATGTCTCGCTATCGAATACATTCTTCATTGTTCTGAAGTCCTTATCGTAGCGTCTCTGATGATGAACCGTGAAGTTAACACCACACTCATCAACAACCTTAACCATGTCGTCAAGCTCTGCAAGATTCATTGCAACTGGCTTTTCGCAGATGATGTCCTTACCTGCGCGAGCTGCCTGAATTACAAGGTCGTGATGCTGATTGTTGTTTGCAGCAATAAGTACTACATCAACATCAGGGTCGTTAAACATTTCCTCGTTTGAAGAATATCTCTTGATTCCTTCCTTAACGTCTTCAAGCTGCTTAGGATCAATATCAGAAATACCAACAACCTTGTAGCCATCAAGACGTGTGAGCATAGTTTCATGTTCGTGTCCCATGAAACCATGGCCAATAATACCAATCTTTATTGTTTCCATTATGTAACCTCCTTTGGATTTTTAAACAAATAAAAAGTCGATATCTTCTATTTCTATCTAAACATATGATACCGACTTTCCCTGTTGTGTTCTCTTATGAGGTTTTAAATATTTTGCATATAATTGCAAAGGTATTATTTGGCGTATTATTGATGCAATCAAAAGTAAGGTCTTGTTGCAATAGCAAATTTAGTATCAATAATCTGGGAAAATATGCAATGCGCAGAATTCTTCTGCCTGCATATCAATCTCAATCGTAAGTACATTTCCTTTTGATACTGCGTGTGTACGTGATAGATTTGGCACACACATTTCCTGCAAGTATTTAACATCTGTACGCTCAAGCTTGCTATCGTTATCGAATTTCTCCCATTCATCTATGATTGAGCCAAAATTCTGATTTACTCTTCTGCGCTTTATGTAGTAGCCTGCATTCTCGCTGACGCCTGTAAGCTTGATGACGAGCTTTTTATCTTCTTTAAGATTAAAGTATGATTTTGCTTCATCAACTGTAGCCTGATTTTCCGCATCTATATAGTAGCTAGGACTAAACCAAACCGGATTGAAGCATACGATTTGATATTCATCAGTTCCAGCCTTTGTTGCAATAAAATTGTCACCTTTTGCAATAAGCTTTGAGCCAAGATGATTAAGCATCTTGATTGCAAAGAAGATAGGCTTACGGATAGTGTCCTTCGAAAGAATACCTCCGCCTCCATTGATGATACTTCTGGAGTTAAATGAATTACACTGCCAATCACTTGCAATCCATAATCCCAAAACATCTATCGCATATGCGAACTTAACTACGTTTCTGATGAATACACATGCTCTAAAGCAACTGTCATTTAAATAGTTACGATTGCTACAGGTTAAATTCCACTCACTTATGGAAAGCTTTTCTCTTGGAATTCCAACCTTATCAAACATATCGTATATACGATTTATCTCTGTACCTTCAAAGTCTCTGTCCTTAGTGCGAACAAACTGCGCCTTGCCACCATCCAGTGTCTTTACATGCTTTGGCACATAAGGGAAAAGAATTGCAGAGATAAAATCTGGTGGGTATTCCCCCTCTTTAAGCATTCTAAGTATTGGCTCCAGCTCGGTAGGATAATCAATAGCTGCACCGGCAGAATATCCTACTTGTGCATCAGGTAATACCTCTTTGACTGTTTTGGCAACAAATGAATAAACGTCCACAAAATCAAATCCACCTGACGCATAAAACTCATCATAATCATCATGGAAGCCCTCAAGACCAATCTCAAATCGCCATGATGATACTTCCTTTTCACCATATCTTCTGATGAGAAGCTTAACGAAAGTACGATATAGCTCTTCCCAAACTCTCTTATCTTTATAAATAATCCTAAGGTCTTCAAACCATTCAGACTCTGCAGGATTTGTTACATTGGCATATGGTCGATTAGTAAAATCAAGCCATGGCTTTATATTGTTGTCTACAAGGAAATCCAATGCTTCGAATATCATATCGAAGTTGTAATTGCCTATTGTCTTTCCGTCGGAAACCATTGTCTTGGAATTGAATACCATCCATATTCTTGCATAAGTAAAATCCAGTTCCTTTGCAAGATACTGAATATGATACTGATTATTAGCCTTCAGTACATCATGTACAAAACCAACATTAACAAGCTTATTCCAGTTGCGAATAAAATCAGTGGTATTTCTAACATCTAGAACTGCCTCAACCTTAGATTCCACCTCTGGTGCAGGAATATTCTTTTTATACTCCAGCTGGATTTGCTCTCTAATATCATCATCAATAGGCTTAGCCTCACTGACACTGCCCTTCATCTTTTGACGATATTCTGTAGGCGCCATGCTGTAGATTTCTCTGAAGACTTTTGTGAAAGCACTGGCGTTGGAGAAACCACAATCCATGGCAATCTTTGTCATGTTCTTTTCTGTATATAAAAGTTCATCAACCGCGTATCTAGTACGAACCTGGTTAACGTATTCTGCAAAATATGTTCCTGTCTGCTTTTTAAACAAACGAGACAAGGTCGATGTGGATGTATACATCTGCTTAGCCAAATCAGATAAACTGATGCCGTCCTGATAATTGGTATGTACATAGTGGATAATCAGCTGAAGCTTTTCATCCGCATCATAATTCTCCGAAATCTCTGAATTAGTATCATCGAGCACAAAGTTTTCGATAAGCTCATCTAGCAACTGATAGAGCATACTATACTTTAAGCTATCGGTTTTCTTAAGAGAAGATACCTGCTGATAAATTATATCTCTGCAAATCTCTATAACTTTATCGTAGTTCTTTGCTTTATCAGCAACACTATTGCATAAGAAAAAGCTATTTGGCTTTTTTAATATGTGAACAAGCACCTGATAATCGTACATGATTGAGCATACAATGCTTCTTTCTTTTGTGCTGATGCTATGCTGAATACTTGAATTTATAACAATTACATCATCTTTGTTTAGTTCAAAAACAGCATCCTTTAACTTTACAGTGATGCTGCCATCTACAACGTATAGAAGCTCAACATCTGTATGCAAATGCTGATCTTCCTGATAATTTCTATATATATTTGTCTGAAACTGATTAAAACTATTCATAGACACCTCGTAAAACAAAATATCACAAGACATTTTATCACAAAATTTCGAACTTATACAAAGAATCTTTTTGCCACAAAAAATAGCCTGCTGCTGCATTTCTCAACCTCTTTTGGGTAAAACACGCAGCCTTGCAGGCTAATTAAAAATTCTAATTTAGTTTATATTACTCTGGAATATACTCATCAAAATCATACTTGATTGTTCCAAAATCTGTCTTCTGCTCGCGGATAGCGATTGACTTAGACATCTTCTTAATCTCATCCGCTGTTACTGAACGACCAAGCTCATTCGAAAGAACAACACCTTCTGAAAGGAATGCTGTCTGCATTGCGATATAAGGTGAATCAATTCTTGTCTCATCTGTAAGATCGCCACGAAGATATGAATACCAGTGAAGCTGGTTGTCGTTGTACATAGCCATCTCTGGATGAAGAGCAAGTTCCTGCTGACCAGTGATATCACCGATAGCACAATCAAGCTTTGTCTCAAAGAGGTTGCCATCTTCATCAACACCGAAGTGCTCAAGCTTTGGAGTCTGAAGGTTGCCACCACCTACGATAGCACCGCCCTCTGGAACTGCCATAGGACCACCTGTTGAATCAACATCGATAAACTTAATACCACCGTTCTTACCAGCGATGAAGCTTGTACCAATTTCATCCATGTGAATAGCCCAATCCTCATAAATATCCATTGAGAGGCCGTTCTTGAAACGAGCGATACCAATACCAAGATCCTCTACTGGAGCTGTACGATTTGTCTGCTTATCAATTGTTGGATGTGTCCAATAATCGCAGGACTGAACACCATATACACTCTCAAGCTCTGGCATACCAAGTACATAAAGCATCTGAGCAAGATGATAAATACCAAGGTCAAATAATGGTCCGTGAACACCGATTTCTGGATTGATGAAGTCCTTTGAGAAGAACTGCATATCATATCCTGGACGGCCCTGACGTCTGTGACCAACTGAACGAGCATGATAAACCTTTCCAAGCTTTCCTTCTTCAATCATCTTCTTAGCGATACGTGTCTGTGGGTTGTAGATTGAGCTGATCTGAACAGCAAGCTTCTGACCATACTTCTTCTGTGCATCGTAAAGAATCTTTGCATCAGCATATGAGCAAGCCATTGGCTTCTCTGAGTAGCAAGGGAAGCCTGCTGCCATAACTGCTGTTGCAACTGATGTATGAAGATTGTTGTGTACGCAAACTTCTACTTCATCAATATCATCTCTCTTAAGCATCTCACGGAAATCTACATAAAGATCCTTCTCGTCAATTCCGTACTGCTTGCCCCAAGCCATAAGCTTTTCCTTATCAATTTCAGCTGCTGCAACAACCTTAAGGTTCTCGCCTCTCTTGTTAAGGTTCTCAATAACTGTCATGTGACGGTGTGAAATCATACCACAACCAATAATCGCAATTCTTATTTCTTTTTTCATGTTCTTCCTCCTAAATTTCGTGACTACGTAATCCGTCCGGTTACGGCTACAAGCCTTCATACTCTCCGCTCGACAACACGTCTCGCTTGAGAGTACAAAGAGCTTGATGCCTACCGGACTCATCTAAAATCCTAATGTATCTTATGTAATGTAAATTAGCGGCCTCATAACCTTGGCAAGCGCGAGTAGGGGATACCGTGCCGAGCTTGGGAGGGTCCTACGCCGGCGGGCGGGGCCCAAGCGAAGGTGCGGAGGGTGCCCTACGGGAGCATGCGAAACTACAGCGGCCGCCCATATTTTACCAGCCAAGGATACGTAAGTATTCGCGGCTGCGGCGAGCGCACTCAAGTGGCTCAAGCTCGTAGTGCTCATCCTGCTCTACGATGACCCAGTTTGCGTTGGCTTCAATAGCTGCATCAAGAACTGGTTCCCAAATCATCTGGCCGAAACCAACTGGACGGAATCCAAAGTATCCTGTGTCGCCTTCAGATTCTTCCTCATCGATACCGATGAGCTTGTACATATTCTTAACCTCACCCTTTTTGATGTAGTCCTTAAGGTGAACTACTGGAATACGGTTTGTATACTTCTTAACAAATTCTGGAGCTTCGCCTGTAGCAACATCACACCAGCAAGTATCTAGCTCTGACTGAAGATTTTCTGCTGGGATGCTATCAAACATCTCATCATATCCCCACTTGCCATTTTCAAGCTTCACAAACTCGAAATCATGGTTGTGATAAAGGAATGTCATTCCTGCCTTATGAATCTTCTCTCCAACCTCATTTAAAAGTGGAAGGAACTTCTTAAATCCCTCTGGATTAGCTGGACGATACTCCTCTGCCATGTATGGCATTACAAGATACTTAACACCGATTGTCTTGTAATCAGCGATAACTTTATCGATATCGTTCATCATCTCATCAAATGCAACGTGTGCAGAAATTGGTGTAAGTCCTACCTCTTCAAGAGTCTTCTTAACAAACTCTGGCTCAAGTCCGTAAAGACCTGCAAGCTCAACGCCGTCATAGCCAAGCTCTTTTACTTTAGTCATAACATCTTTGAAATTCTCTGGTGTGTTTTCAAGTAAGTCTCTGAGACCATATACCTGAATACCAACTGGTAATTTCTTGCTCATTTCATTTCTCCTTTTCTATGTAATGATTCGTTGTCTCATCTCTATGTACACATTCTATGATTAATTCTGTGCTTAGACTTTGTGTTATTTATTTATTTTGAATCAATAATTGCATTCTATATTTTTCCTATATATGTCCTTGCAACAGATTCGATTAAAATATTGCGCTACTAAACAATCAATAAATGTCTTTCGTTTACATGATGTCCAAACTCTGGCATAAATACCATGCTCTCTTCATCTGGATCCAAATGGTCCTGAATGATTGGTGGCATATAGCTTGATGTAAAGCAAAATCCGTATTTAATGTCATGGTAGCCCTGAGCTAATCCACCTGGCTTTTTAACCTTTAATACAGCTGGCTTGTCTACTGCCCAGTGAGTCTGAAAATCACTCTTCATCTCTTCAAGAGTGAAATCCTCGCCCTTAATGTTCCAAACAATATCTTCCTTCTCTATCTTCTCCCCATCAATGTAAAGAGTGCCTGGGCGAAGCTGTGAAAGAAAGATTCCTCTGTAATATGGCAATCTTACTTTGAACTGAAATCCAGTAACTTTGCCATCTGCATCTTTTGTATTTCTAAATCCAACTGATTGAATAACCTGTTTTTCCATTTGTTTTATCCTCCCTATTAATCTCCTAATAGATTCTTAAGCATGATGTGGTGTTTACGAAGTGTCTGACCTACCTCATAGCCATCATCGTATTTGTCAGCTCCTTCATATTCGCTGAGCAAATATCCTTCGTATCCGTTGTCCTGCATAACCTTGATAATCTCAGGATATGGTATTGTTGTCTCTTTAAAGTCATCACTCATGTTGATGAATTTTGCATGGCAGCAGTACACATAAGGAAGTAATGGAATAATATCCTCTGGCACATTTGGTGTGTAAAGAGGATCTCTCCACTCACCTTCTTTAAACTCAGTTCTAAATACTGAGAAATCTATATTTAACCCAAAATTTTTCGTCCCCGTCTCCTTAATAAAATCTACAAAATCAGTTACAAGCTTACCTTTTAAATTTGATGGAGTATGTATTTCTGGACACATTTTTATGCCTAATTCTTCTGCTAGTGGAAGTGCTCCCTTAATAATCTCCCTCCAGTTCAATACTGGCTCTAATTTATCGTTAATAACTGGCATCTTAGTTCTCATTACTGTAAATCCTAATCTATGTGCCAGACGGATATCTCTTTTCAACATTTCAACTGACTCTTCTGTAGTCAGATCTCTATCACCCAAAACATGCGAATCAATCCAGTTACCATATTCAACTGGAACGATTTCGTATTTATCGCATAATCTCCACCAGTTCTCTACCCACTCATCTGTAGGATATGGATAGTTCTCAATGTGAGTATTTGCTAAGATTTCAATTCCATGAGCCCCCATGTCATGTAAATCTTCAAAACAATCTTCTAGTGTCTTTGTTAAACCAAATTCTGCAGAATAGCTGTAAAGTGCTACTCCTCTCTTAGGTCCCTTTTTCTCGTATTTGTACATTTTAGTCTCTCCTTTTCGTATTAAAATAAAAGTTCCCTAATCACTCCTAGCCGGCCGGACTTGAGCTGTTTTACTTCGCTGTCGATAAGTTTATTCTATTTGGTTTTCTCACTTTCATCTGTGCTGTTTTTCTCATTCTCTTGTCTTTGATTGCATACGAAAATGTTATATTTTTAACCTGCAAAAAATGACAAGCGTGGGTTGCATATAGCACAAAAAAGCATACCCACAGTCTGGATATGCCTTTTAATACATTATTAATTATTAACCAATCCACTTTGCCATAGCAGCCTGATGACGACGAACCTGCTCGATTGAATCTACGTCTAAATCCATTCTTAGGTGCTCACCACCTTCATACTCTGAGCTTAAGAAGCCAGTATAGCCAGCCTTCTTGAATGCCTCAATTACTTCTGGAAGTGCAACTGCTGTCTCTACTAAATCCTCATGAACATTGTAGAACTTAGCATGTGTGTGGAAGATATAATCGATGTTGTCGATGATATCCTGTGGCTCTGACCAAGAATATGTGAATGAGTTGCCAGCATACTCTAAATCAGCAGGGCCACCGCCTGCAGCCTTAACAGCATCCATCATCTCAGCCATACCATTTGCCATACGATATTCCATGTTGGCCTTGCCCAGGTTAAGGTCATATTTAATCTTTGTAAAGCCCTTTGCAACGCGGTTTGCATAAGCATCGTCAACAATCTTGATGCATTCTTCTTTTGCACCGTGACGGCGAGCCTTGTCACGTACAACATCAGGAATATTCTTACAGAAGATACCCATATCTGGGATAAATCCAAAATACTTTGTACCTGTTCTGTTAATCATTTCCATGTAACCATCAGCCCAACCTGAGTTGAGTGAGAATGGTGCATGAACCTCAAGTCCAATCTTTACACCAACCTTTTCAGCATACTCAAGACTGCCCTCGATAACATCCATAGGTGTTGATACAAGTGTACGAATTACTGGGAAGCCAAGTAATGAAGCAAGTCTTAAATCGCGTTCCATCATCTTAACCTGCTCTTTTAATGTAAGTGTACGATTATCGTATATACGATTTTCCAAGAACGCATCATAGCAGCTTGGTGTTAAGTTGTATTTCTTCATCCAATCGAACCACTTATTTCTAAACTCCTCTGTCTCAATTGGAAGTGGGAATTGCTTTATCATCTGTTCTGCAAGAAGCTCTACACCTGTTGCTCCTGTTGCAGCTGTTTCTCTTAAACATCCCTCTAAATCGAGCTTTCCAAGATAGTACTCATCCTGATAGCTGTAGAGAGACACACTTCTTTTAATATCGCTCATTTTGTTTATCCTCCCTACTTAATCTCGAATTCAATGTTACATGGTGCCTCAATCTGGAAAGGCATGTATGAAGGTGCGATAATCTGCTTTCCTTCGATTGTGTGCTTTCCAGCTGCAAGGCCGCCTTCTTTTTTAACTGTTACTGTTGCGTACTCACCAAATTCCCAACGGTACTCTGGATCAACAACTGTTTTACATTCATCAAGTGTGAATGTGTCACCATTTACTGTAATGCAAATATCTTCTCTCTTAACTTCTTCTCCATCAACTTTAAGCTGAATATCTCTGAGGATTGAAAGTGTGAATGAACGATAATACTGAGCCTTGAACTCAAAGCTAAATCCAATCACATTTCCATCTACAGAAACATTCTTAAAGCTGGCTGGATTGTATATAGGTCTTCCTGCCATTTTATATTTCCTCCAAATAATTAATCTTCGATGTATTCTGCTGCTTCCATACCTGCGATACGTCCTGTGTTTACAGCGTATCCCATTGAGTTACCTGGAAGTAAGAACATGTATGAATCATCGTAAATGTTACATGAATCAGCACCTGCTGCATAAAGTCCTGGGATAGGCATGAAATCCTTATCACAAACTTCGCAGTTTTCATTGATTCTGATACCACCTACTGTTCCGTATCCGCCTGGATGGAATGTGCCACAGTAGAATGGTCCCTTCTTTAACTTGCGAAGATATCTGTAGTTCTTGAAGAACTCTTCATCTCTTCCTTCGCAGTAATCATTGTAATCATCAATTGTTTCCTCTAGAACTTCAGGATCTACACCGATCATTTCAGCCAATTCTTCGATTGTGTCTGCCTTGAAGAAGTTCTTAGAGCCCTTATTAATGATTTCATCCATCTCATCATAGAAGCCTGAAACATCAGGATCTGGTGTTACCAATGATGTAACATCAACACCATTCTTTACATATGACTTAACGATTGTTGAATCAACAATTGAGAATAACTTCTTATCCTTCTGGTGATTTGCAACATTTGAAAGATATGTTGTGTTCTGCATGAACTCTTCGTTCATGACACGCTTACCAAATGCATTTACAAGAAGGTTTGGCTGTCTAAGTACGTTCTTTACACAAATACCAGCTTCTTCGCCACCACCTACATCGCAAGCTGATTCAATTCTAACTGGAAGGTGATCTGCACCTGCTTCCCATGCCATCTTAAGACCATCGCCTACGAGACCAGGAATTGCAAAGTTGAATACATCCTTACCATACTCAACACCAATTTCTTCCTTAATAAATTCTGGATTGCATCCAGCACCACCTGTTGCAATAACAGCTGCCTTACACTCGATTGTGAATTCTTCACCATCTTTGTTTACTGCTACAACACCACAAACTTTACCTTCATCATCTTTAAGAATCTTCTTACCAGCTGTCTCAAGCATAATCTTTACGCCAAGTTCCTGTGCCTTGTTAAGAAGAGCCTTGTTCATATGACCTGCTGCACGAGGACCAATCTTATTACCAGTCTTAACAATATGCCATGTAGCCTCTGACTGTGGGAAATATTTGAAAGCACCTTCAAACTCAACGCCCATGTCTTCAAGCCACTCAATTGTCTCTGCTGACTGCTCAAAATATCTCTTTACAAGTCTCGCATCAACATTGTAATGTGTGTAATCCATAAACATGTTAAATGCCTTTTCAACAGTTATGTCAATCATCTGCTCCTGCTGATACTTTGTACCAATACCAAGAGGTCCCATACCCATGTTTGCTGCACCGCCTGTAATGGCAGCTTTTTCAATAACGATTACATCAGCGCCATCTTCTGCCGCTTGAACCGCTGCAGACATCCCTGATGGACCACCTGCGATAACAACAAGCTGTGTCTTTAAATTTTCCATTTCGTTGTTCTCCTTCTTTAAATAAAACCTAAAAGGTTTGTTCTCAATTTCTGATATTAATTTACCATCACATATCATTCACAACTTTCATCAGTTTCTATATACCTTATTTATTATTGCAACAAAAAGGCGGCAAAAAATCTGCCGTGCAAAATATAACAAGGTTGCGTTGCAAAAAGGAGCAGCCTTTCGGCCGCTCCCTCTATCAACTAATCAGATGCAATACTTTACTATCAGATCCTCTATTCTTCTGGAATCAAAAACTTTCTCAGAAGTTTCCATAGAAATAATTAAGTCTTCCCCAAGCTCATATCCCGCTATATTGTAATCATTTATTTTCTTAAGGTTTTTCACAGCATAACTCTCCATTTCTATCAACCCTAAGTGCTCCCAATAAATAGTCTTTCTTTCTCTTACATTTAACACTACAAAGTCTGGATTAATAATGTGATTATTACCAATCTCTAGCTTTGGCTCATATCTGTAAGGAACATTATATTTAAGAAACAAATCAGCAATTATCTTTTCTGACTTAGATCTGACACGCTCTCCATTAGCAGTATATATTCTTGCTTCTTCTGGATAATCATTTTGCTCACCTTGATGTTCTAAAAGCCATCTTGCAACAAATTGCTCATCAGACTCAATCATAGGGATAACCAGCTCTTTCTTTGTGGCATGCAAATCATCATATATTCTTTTAACCTCCTCAAAATCATAGGTGCGATTAAAACGCTCCAGCTTCTTATATAGCTCTTTAAGTTTTTTGTTAAGGGCCAGCTCATAGTCTCGCTGTAATATTTTTGCTACAGCTTTTTGTTTTGAATTCTTAACATAGGTTATTTCCTTTGTATCTTTGTTGTACATTAAAAATTGTTTACAGCCGTTGCTATATGATATTCGTATCCTCTTGTCTTGAATGTCCTTATATTTTTCTAAATTCTTGTCACTCTTCTTAATCAAAGCCTTTAAATATTCTTCTTGCTCCTTCAGCTGCTTTTTATAGTTCTCCAAATTTCCCATTCCTCTCTATCCTTGTATATTTATCAAATATCTTTCCCCCACATTTTTATTATTCCACGCTTAATTAAAAGTCATAGATTCTTGAAAAACATCAGTTTTTTCAGGAATCGTAAATACCATGAAAATAGATTTATCTATTTTCATGTCCTGCAAAGCAGGATTCTTGCTGACAATTTCATTGTTCTGTCAGCAAGAAGTCTTGCTTTTCTATTTTGGGCTACTTTTGCTTTTTTTACTTGTGATTACAAATATTCTCTTTTTCCACAAGTAGCCGCAAAAGCTTTTTCAGTTTCAACTACTTGTTGACACAATAATTACTTCATATCACAAGTAGTTTTTATACAGTTTATTTTTCTGCTACTTGTGGTCCAAAGAATTAGCTCTTCACGCAAGTAGGAATCCACAGCGGCACCCAGCAAACTACTTGTGATTCTCAAATAATCGCAAATAGCAAGTAGCCTCCCAAAACTAGTGTTTTAAACCTACTTGTCGTTAGTTGCACTTAGTCGAATCACAAGTAGCATTGGATTTTCATAAATATTTTCTACTTGTGATACAGCATTATTTGCAATCACACAAGTAAAACTACCTATAACAACGGAATAAGGAACAAAATTCCTCCTTTAACAGCTACTACATTGTCAAAATGCCAAGCATAGCCCTATGGATGAAACACTATATTCTAAAAAGCTATCTGGCTCAGCCAGATTATTGTGGTAAATTGTGACGAAATTAATTGCACATGTCACAAAAGTTGTAATAAAAGATATTCAAACAATTAATAAACAAGAATATAACTTCCGAATAAAGATTTGTCAATAGCCAATCAATCCCAAAAAGAGCCGGTTGAAAAACAACCGGCTCGATTCAACAATATAATAATGGCAATTACCACTTTCCAACTTTAGTTTTCTTCTTTGGAAGCTTAGGAAGCTTTGTGGCTGTCTTTATGCAACCTTCATCACATGCACTAACGCACTTGCCACACTGTTCGCATAAATCCTGGTCAATAATATGAATATATCCATCCTTGCCTTCGATAGCGTCCTCTGGGCAAGCATCGATACAATCGCCACAGCCCTGGCATTCATCAGGATCAATGAAGTAAAGCTCTGCGGCCTTATAGCACTTACCGCACTTGCAAGTCTTTCTCTTGATATGGTCTTCAAACTCATCTTCAAAGAGATTCATTGCTGTTGTAAGAGGCTTTGTCATATTCTGACCAAATGGACAATATGCTCCAATTGATATTAGCTCAGAAACTTCCTTCACAAGATCAATATCTGTGATTTTTGCCTTACCAGTAGTCATCTCTGTAACAATCTGCTTGAACTGAGATGTGCCTTCTCTGCAAAGAACACACTTACCGCAAGAATCCTCATAAGCAGCATTCATAAGCTGAACGCATGCATCTACCATACAATCCTGCTTACTATATACTGTGATCGAATTATACTTCTCTAGAGCTTCAATCTTTAGTCCTGCTGCTTCAGCAACTGTAACAAACTCGCCCTTTAATCCCCCAAAAAGAACAGCCTTGGCATCTGCAATATCAACAACTTCATTTACAGTTGTGCCCACTTTTACTTTCTTGATTTCTGTTGCATCCCCTACATTAACTGCAACAAACTTTTCCTCCAAACCATTTACGATTCCATAAGCTACTTCAGGTGTAATAACAGAAACTGCTTTATCTTCATACACAGCTACAAAATCATCCTGAATCATAGGACGAGGCAAATTGCCTGATAATACCTGCACTACTGAATATGGGTTATTCAATGTTGGTGAACATGCGCAAGTGTATCGCACATCGCCTTCAAGCCCTTCCACTTTTTGTCCTTCTGGAAGAAGATACATAATATCTGCATCTAATCCAGAAGCATATTTTTCAACACCTTCAACTACGTCTTTACGATAATTATTAAGAATGTAAACTGAAAGAGGTGCTTTTCTATCGTCGCTTACACAACTAACTACAACTAAATTCTTCATTACTGCTGACCTCCTTCTTCTGCTACGTAATCACTCCAGAATTTCTGTGGTGTAATCTGTACACGAAGGTCACACTGTAAACAACGGCTCGCTTCACAGCCCGCTTTGCTACAATCAAATCCATGATCCATTGGCTCAAAATTGCATTTTCTAGATTCTGCGTCGTCTACTGTTGGCTCATTTCTATGAGTCTTTGTAAGCTCAGGATTCTTGCCAATGCATGGATTTGCAATCTGCTCTGGTGCAAGATTTTCCTCGATGTTACCATCTCCACCAAGGTACTTGTCGATTTCAGATACAGCTGCTCTTGCCTCTGCAATTGCTGCGATTACTGAACGTGTTCCTGTTACTGCATCGCCTGCTGCATAAATTCCTGCAACCGATGTCTCATGCCCATTTGTTGTAACAATACGTCCTCTGTTAAGCTCTAATCCAAACTCATCTGTAATATCTGGATGCTGACCTACTGCAAAAATAATAGTATCAGCAGGGAAAGTAACTGTTGAATCAGGAATACGTGTAAACTCTGGTCCCTTTGGTCCGAACTTGAGGCCTTCAATTCCTGTCACGGTTAAGCCTGTCACTTTGCCATTTTCTGACTCGATTGCATCAAATGTTCTTGAGTTTTCAACTACAATTCCATCCTCTTTAGCCCATGTAACTTCTTCATCTGAGGCTGTCATTTTATCTGGAGCCTCAAGACATGTCATAGTTACATGCTTTGCACCAAGACGAAGCGCTGACTCAGCACAGTCGATAGCAACGTTTCCACCGCCGAGTACAACAACGTTTTCACCAACTGGAAGTGCTTTGCCAAGGTTAATAGAACGTAAGAAGTCTGCATTAAGGTAAACGCCCGGCAAATCATTTCCTTCAAGTGGAAGTCTGTTGCCTGCATGTGTTCCAACTGATACAAACACTGCGTCATAACCCTGATTCTTAAGATCTGCTGCAGATGTAACGTCCACACCACACTTAATCTCTACGCCGATTGATTCAATCTCTGCAATTTCTCTATCGAGAACTTCGCGAGGTAATCTATATGAAGGGATGCCATATCTCATCTGGCCACCGGCCTTTGGAAGCTTTTCGAAAATAGTAACTTCATGGCCAAGCTTTTTGAGATAGTATCCTGCTGTAAGTCCTGCAGGTCCTGCACCGATTACAGCAACCTTTTTACCTGTTGCATCTTTCATGAATGCCTTTGATTTCCAGCTTCCATCATCCTGGCTTGCTGCAAATCTCTTAAGATTTCTGATTGAAAGAGGACCATCTAAATGATTTCTCTTACACTGTAACTCGCAAGAATGAACACAGATGTAGCCTAATGACTCTGGGAATGGAGCTTTTTCTCTAACAGTCGCTGCTGCAGCCGGATAATTTCCTTCTTTAATGAATCTAATATATTTTGGAACATTGATATGTGCTGGGCATCCCTCGCTACATGGCACAAGAGTCATCTCTCTGCTAAGACTTGGATCATCCTTGAATACTCCCAGCTTATCTCTGATAGAACCGGTTGGACAAACCTCAACACATGCTCCACAGAATTGGCATCCTGCCTCCTCTAAACTGTTTCCATTTATGACAACCTTCATTCGGCCATCAACTTTTTCAAACTTAAGAGCACCTACGCCACGAAGCTCTGAACATGCACGCACACAGCGTCCGCAAAGTATACAACGATACATTTCGTGAAGCATCAGTGGATTTTCTTCATTCTCAATAAGAGGTAACTTCTGCTGACGAAGATCACGTCCTGCATCACCTACATACTGTGAAATAGATGCAAGGTGGCACTTGCCATATTTAGGACAGCCTACGCACTCACTTGGATGAGTCTTGAACATAAGCTCTACCGAAAGCTTACGTACCTTCTCTGCTGTCTCCTCTTTTGTACTGATTACCATGCCCTCTTTAACCTTTGTCGAGCATGATGTAATAACTCCATCTACGCCTTCCTGTTTTACAACACAAAGACGACATCCACCATTTGGATGTAAATCACCATGATGACATAAATGAGGAATGTAAATCCCATTATCTAATGCAGCTTCGAGAACAGTTTTATTCTCATCTGCTACTATAGCTTTGCCATCAATTGTTAAATTAACCATTGCCATAATTTTAGACTCCTTCAAAATCTCATGTTAAGATTATTGTATTTTGAAAGATGTCTATTGGCTTTATATATATTTCTATTTTCGACTTAGATTCTTGCAAGGATTTATTTCAAAATATCTATACTGCAACACTATCTTGTTTTTTATTGCAATAAAAAATAGGCTACGCCTACTCAACTCCCCTGCCCCTCAATCATGAGGGGTGGGGTTTATCTCTTAGTTCTAGTCTTCTATAATTATCTTATGGGTAACATTCTTCAAGAAATATTCCTAGATAATTACGAAGAATTTATGATGACCACACATCCACGCCAGGCTGTCATTGATAATGTAAACAAGATGATTGAGTGTGGTAATCCTTCTTTTGGTGGTGCCATGTACGGATGTACAAAATGTGGCACTCTTAAATTTGTCCCTTTCAGATGTCACAGTAGATTCTGTCCCACCTGCGGAACCCAGT
>NZ_JHXE01000022.1 GCF_000621865.1 Pseudobutyrivibrio sp. MD2005 | reverse complement strand
GAAGAAGCCAAAAACTAAAGTACGCAATCTCATAAAGATGGGCGTGCCCAAGGACTTGGCGCTTTTGGCTGGTAACAGTCGGCGCGGACATTGGTTTACCACACATACAGTCGCAGTCAACATGGCAATGACAAAAGAAAGACTGATAAACAGTGGCTTCTATGATTTAGCCACAGCCTATCAGTCTGTGCACGTCAACTATTGAAAGCGCCGTATACCGAACGGTACGTACGGTGCCGTGAGAGGACGGCGGTTAGTCACCGCCTCCTACTCTATTACACACAATTAATACATATTAAAAATTTCTTAAAACCATTACTTTTTCGGCCATTTATGATAAATTATATATTGACATTAATATAATCGGAGGCAGATGTGAACGAAAATAAAAATGACCAGAATGGTGGAGATAAAAAGAATAATAAACAACCTTTTTACACGCTAGGAATTTTAGTGCTTATTGCTTTATTTTTTACTAGCATGATGTATAAAGGGGCGAGCTCAGGCTCTAATCAGGAGATAACCTATACCCAGTTCTTAAATTTAGTAGAAGAGGATAAGGTTGCAGAGGTTACCTTCAAGGAAGATGTAATTAATATCACTCTTAAAGAGGGCGAAGTATATAGCGAAGATGAAGAGGAGGCAGATAGACTTCAGCAGATATATGAAACTGCTGGACAGGTGCCTGAAACAAAGCTATATACAGCATACATCAGGGATGATGATTTACTTCCTCTATTAAAGGAACATAAGGTAGATATTGAAGGTACCATAGCAGATTCTACTGCAGCTATTATTTACAATATCCTTTCATTCATTCTTCCTTTAGTACTTCTGTGGATAGTGCTTGGTTTCCTTATGAAGCGTATGGGCGGCGGCCCTATGGGCGTTGGAAAATCAAATGCCAAGCTTTACAATATGGAAAAAGCTACAGGTATTACATTCAAGGACGTAGCAGGGCAGGATGAGGCGAAAGAATCAGTTCAGGAAATGGTAGATTTCCTACACAATCCTAAGAAATACACTGAAATCGGTGCAAAGCTTCCAAAGGGTGCTCTTTTAGTAGGCCCTCCTGGAACAGGTAAGACACTTCTTGCAAAGGCAGTAGCCGGTGAGGCAGGAGTTCCATTCTTCTCACTTGCAGGTTCTGATTTCGTAGAGATGTTTGTTGGTGTAGGTGCATCCCGTGTTCGTGATTTGTTTAAAGAGGCTCAGAAGGTAGCACCATGTATCGTATTCATCGATGAGATTGATGCCATTGGTAAGAGCCGTGATGCTCATTACGGTGGTGGAAACGACGAACGTGAGCAGACACTTAATCAGTTACTTTCTGAAATGGATGGATTTGATTCAAACAAGGGTCTTCTCATTTTAGCGGCTACAAATAGACCGGAAGTTCTTGATAAGGCTTTGCTTCGTCCAGGACGTTTCGATAGACGTATCATTGTAGATCGACCAGATCAAAAGGGCCGTCTTGAAATCCTTAAGGTTCATGCCAAGGACGTCAAGATGGATGAATCAGTAGATTTGGATGCAATGGCACTTGCATCAGTTGGTCTTGTGGGTTCTGACCTTGCTAATATTATTAACGAGGCAGCTATTCTTGCAGTTAAAGACAAGAGAAAATTTGTAAATCAAAAAGACTTATTCGAAGCCTTCGAGCTTGTTGCTGTAGGTGGCAAGGAGAAGAAGGATAGAGCCATGAGTGAGAAGGAACGTAAGATTGTTTCTTATCACGAAGTTGGACATGCGCTTGTGTCTGCACTTCAGAAGGATTCTGAACCTGTTCAAAAGATTACTATTGTTCCACGTACAATGGGAGCTCTTGGATACACACTTCAGACACCTGAAGAAGAAAAATTCCTTGAGACAAAGGATGAGCTTATTGCCAAAATCGTTACTTATATGGGTGGACGTGCAGCAGAAGATATTAAGTTTGGTTCATATACATCTGGAGCAGCAAACGATATCGAAAATGCTACTAAGATTGCCAGAGCAATGGTAACAAGATTTGGTATGTCAGAGAAGTTCGGAATGATGGGACTTGCTACTGTAGAAAGCCAGTATCTTGATGGTAGAGCGTCACTTATCTGTGGTGAAAATACAGCAGCCCAGATTGATGATGAAGTACTTAGCATGATTACAGATGCTTATGCAAAGGCAAAAGAGCTTCTTACAGAGAATATGGAAAGTCTTGATAAGATTTCTGATTATCTGTTTGAACATGAAACAATCACTGGTAAGGAATTCATGAAAATCTTTAGAGAGATTAAAGGTATTCCTGATCCAGATGAAAAGCAGGAAGAAGATAACAATGTCAATGAGCGTAAGAGTATCTTTGATGATGTTAACGATCCTAAGAACGTTGTAACAGACAGTATTTTTGACGAGTAAAATTTATGGTAACTGAAGAAGATCTTAGTAAACTCCCGGATCAACCGGGAGTTTATCTCATGCATGGGAAAAATGATGAGATAATATACGTAGGCAAAGCATTGTCTCTTAGACATAGGGTAAGGCAATACTTTCAGCCTAGCCATGACGAGGGGCTCAAGAAAAAACAGATGGTGGCCAATATAGATTATTTTGAATTTATAGTCACCGATTCTGAACTTGAGGCTCTTATTTTAGAATGTAATTTAATAAAGGAATATCGTCCAAAGTATAATACGATGCTTCGTGACGATAAGACCTATCCTTATATAGAGGTGACACTTACTGAAAGCTATCCGAGGGTTCTGTTTTCCAGACGAATGAAGAAAAACGGAAGCAAATTCTTTGGCCCATTTACATCTGCAGGAGCAGTGCATGACACAATTGATTTAGTTAGAAAGCTATACAAAATACGTACCTGTAATCAAAAGCTGCCAGAGAATTTCGGGAAGAACAGACCATGCCTCAACTATCATATTGGACAATGTCTGGGGCCATGTCAGGGAAATGTTCCTGTGGAAGAATATCGTAAAAACGTAGAGCGGGTAATCGATTTTTTGAATGGTGATTACTTTGACACAATAAAAGAATTGAAAGAAAAGATGCAGAAGGCATCTGAAGAATTAGATTTTGAGAAAGCAGCTTTGTATAGAGACCTGATTGAATCTGTAAAGGCGTGCGCAGGTCGTCAAAAGGCGACTCAGCTTGATGGAGAGGATAGAGATATTATTGCCATGGCAAAGGGCAGTGAAGATGCTGTGGTTCAGATATTCTTTATTCGCGGTGGAAAGATGATTGGTCGAGACCATTTCTTTATCAACGTGAGAGTCGACGACACTGATGAGGAACTGATAGAGTATTTTATCAAGGACTATTATACCGGCACACCTTTTATCCCAAGGGAAGTGTTTGTTCAGTTTGATTTATCTGAAGCTAACTTGATAGAGACCTGGCTTACAAACAAAAAGGGTTCAAGAGTATATCTTAAAACTCCTAAGGCTGGCGCCAAACATAAGCTTGTTGAGTTGGCTGCAAAGAATGCCCAGATGGTTTTAGATCAGGATAGAGAGAAAATCAAAAAAGAAGAAGGAAGAACTATTGGAGCAATGAAGGAAATTGCTGATATTCTTAATCTTCCGGGAGCAAGTAGAATGGAAGCCTATGATATTTCGAATATATCTGGTTTTCAGTCTGTTGGATCTATGGTTGTCTTTGAAAAGGGCAAGCCTAAGCGCTCAGATTACCGTAAATTCAAAATTAAAACAGTAGAGGGACCGAATGACTATGCATCTATGCACGAGGTGCTTAAAAGGCGTTTTTCACATGGCATAGAAGAGCTTGAAGAGAATGGTGGAGTAATTGAAGATAGCTTCACTAAATTCCCGGATATTATCATGATGGATGGTGGTAAGGGACAGGTTCACATTGCTGAGCAAGTTATAGCAGAGCTTGGGCTTCATATTCCAATCGCAGGTATGGTCAAGGATGATCATCATAGAACCAGAGGCTTGTACTATAAGGATCAGGAGCTTCCAATCGATACTCATTCAGAGGGATTTCAGCTTATCACAAGACTTCAGGATGAGGCTCACCGCTTTGCTATAGAATACCATAGAAGTCTTAGAAGCAAAGGACAGGTACACAGCTTCCTTGATGACATAAATGGTATAGGTCCAAAGCGAAGAAAAGCGTTAATGAAGAAATATGTTTCTGCTGAAAAAATGGCAGAGGCTTCCATAGAAGATTTGATGGACACAGAGTCCATGAGCAGGGAGGCTGCCGAGAATGTTTATAATTACTTTCACCCTGTTAATTCTTCTAAAAATGAGCTACAATAATCTGAGACTTTATTAGTATGGGGAGGTGCCTATGGCCAATAACAATTTTGTTACAGTATCCACAATTCAAGAGCGTTTTAATCTGGTTAATTATACTACTGAGCTCAATTTAGATGATGCTCATGTTACTGTTGCAGATGTCAACAGACCTGCATTACAGCTACATGGCTTCTATGAGCATTTTGAGCCTAGTAGAATTCAAGTAATAGGAAATGTTGAATCAGCATATCTATCTAAAAAGACTGATGCTGAAAAAGCAGAAAGCTTTTCAAAATTATTCTCTTACGAGATTCCTTGTGTAATTTTTTGTAGAGGTGAAAAACCAGCACAGGTTCTTATAGATGAAGCTACAAAAGCAAAGATACCAATTCTTGGAACAGATCGAAGCACATCCGAATTTATGGCTGCTTTAATCTTTTCTTTGAATATGGATTTCGCACCTTACACCACTATTCATGGTGTTTTGGTTGACGTATACGGCGAAGGCTTGCTTATCACAGGTGAGTCAGGAATAGGTAAGTCTGAGGCTGCTCTTGAGCTTATCCGAAGAGGCCACAGATTAGTATCAGATGATGTTGTCGAAATTCGTCGTCCAAACAGCGAGAGCCTATATGGTCGCGCTCCTTCAATCACACAGTATCTTATCGAGCTTAGAGGTATCGGCATCATTGATGTTAAATCTCTCTACGGTGTTGAGGCTGTTAAGGACGAGCAGAGAATCGATTTAGTTATTAAGCTTGAGGATTGGACAAAAGAAAAAGAATATGACCGTCTTGGTATGACCGATGAGTATATGAACATCCTCGGAATAGATGTTACATGTCATTCATTGCCAATCAGACCAGGTAGAAACCTCGCTATCATTTGCGAGACAGCTGCTGTTAACCATCGTCAAAAGAAGATGGGCTATAACGCTGCTGAGGAGCTTTATAGACGAGTTCAGGATAATATAAATAGTTAGACAGGAGATTTTTAGTATTATGGAACGTAAGAACGCATGGAGTAAATACACTTCAGAAAAGGATTTAAAGAAGGTTATGGCCTTTGGTGAGGAGTATAGACAGTTTCTTTCTGCTTGTAAAACAGAAAGAGAATGCGTTGCATTTTTTGTTGAAAAGGCAAAAGAAGCAGGTTATTTAGATCTTAATGATGTTATCGCTGAGGGCAAGACTCTTAAGGCTGGCGATAAGGTTTATGCCGTTAACAAAGGAAAGATGATGGCTGTTTTCAATATTGGAACAGAGAGCTTAGATGCAGGTCTTAACATCTTAGGCGCACATATTGACAGCCCAAGAATGGATTTAAAGCAGAATCCTCTTTACGAAGATTCAGATATAGCATTTCTTGATACTCATTACTATGGCGGTATTAAAAAATATCAGTGGGTTACAATACCACTTGCGCTTCATGGTGTAATCGTTAAAAAGACAGGTGAAGTTATTAACGTAAATGTCGGAGAGGATCCAGCAGATCCAGTATTTGGTATTTCCGATTTGCTTATCCATCTTGCAGCAGATCAAATGGATAAAAAGGGTGCTAAGGTTGTAGAAGGTGAAGACCTCAATGTCATTATTGGCAGCATCCCAGGATTTGATGAGGAAAACAAAAAAGAAAAGGACGCAGTTAAGAACAATGTTCTTAAGCTCATCAAGGAAAAGTACGAAATAGAGGAAGAAGATTTTATTTCAGCAGAAATAGAAGTTGTTCCTGCTGGTCCTGCTCGAGACTTCGGCTTCGACCGTTCTATGATTATCGGATATGGACATGATGATAGAGTATGTGCTTACCCTTCATTTATGGCCCTTTTAAATACTACAAAGAAGTTAAAGAAAACAGCGTGTGCACTTCTTGTAGATAAAGAAGAAATCGGATCTGTAGGTGCAACAGGAATGCAGTCTAGATTCTTCGAAAACACTTTAGCTGAACTTTACAATTGCATGGGAGAGTATTCTGAATTAAAACTTCGTAGAGCTCTTACAAATTCTAAAGTTTTATCATCTGATGTATCAGCTGGTTTTGATCCAAACTATGCATCTGTATTTGAAAAGAATAATTCAGCTTATCTTGGCAGAGGTCTTGTATTCAACAAGTACACCGGAGCAAGAGGAAAGAGCGGCTCTAATGACGCTTCCGCTGAATATGTTGGTGAAGTTAGAAATATTATGGATACAGATAATGTATTCTGGCAGACTGCAGAGCTTGGTAAAGTAGATCAGGGTGGCGGCGGAACAATCGCTTACATCATGGGCAACTACAATATGCAGGTTATTGATTCGGGCGTTGCTGTCCTTTCAATGCATGCTCCATCAGAGATTATCTCTAAGGTGGATTTATACGAAGCACTATTAGGATATGAGGCGTTTATAAAGTATGCTTAATGATAATTACAAAAAACTGGCAGAGGATTTGACTAGTCACTTTCCTCAGTCAACAATTCTTACAGAAGAACCAATGAAAAAGCACACAACCTTCAAGATAGGTGGTCCAGCAGATATTTTTGTTGACCCGGTATCTGAGGATGTTGCAGGTATCTTAAAGTTCCTTGGTGAAAGGAATGAAAAATACATAGTTATTGGTAATGGCAGTAACTTACTTGTATCTGATGATGGCATTGAAGGTGTTGTTGTTTCTATTGGTAAGAAATCAGCACAGATTTCAGTAGAAGATGATTATATAATTGCTTCTGCCGGAACACTGCTTTCACAAGTTGCAAATGCAGCAGCAGAGGCAAGCCTTACAGGACTTGAGTTTGCAGCTGGAATTCCTGGCACAATTGGCGGTGCAGTATATATGAATGCTGGCGCTTATGGTGGTGAAATCAAAGATGTGATAGAGTCTGTACAGATTCTTACACCTGATTATCAGATTAAGGAAGTGCTGGTTGCAGAGCTTGATTTATCATATCGTCATTCAGCTTTGATGGAAAATGGTGGATTGGTATTATCTGCTAAGCTACACCTATCAAAGGGAGATAAGGCTGCTATTAGGCAGATTATGGATGAAAACAGACAGAAACGTGTTGATAAACAGCCACTAAATTTCCCTAGTGCCGGTTCTACATTCAAAAGACCGGAAGGATATTTTGCAGGTAAGCTAATTGATGATGCTGGCCTGAGAGGATACGCTGTTGGCGGTGCTCAGGTTTCAGAAAAGCATTGTGGCTTTGTTGTAAATAAAGGAGATGCTACAGCATCAGACGTATTACAACTTATGAAGGATGTAGATGCAAAAGTATTTGATAAATTTGGAGTACATTTATCTCCAGAGGTTAGAATAATCGGGAGGAACATCAATTGAAGCTATTAATTCTCACAGGAATGTCGGGTGCAGGAAAAAGTACAGCATTTAAAATGCTGGAAGATATGGGTTATTACTGCATGGATAATTTGCCTATACAATTACTTAAGAGTGTAGTGGAATTAGCTGAAAACGGCACCTTCGACCAAAAAATTGTAGTTGGTATTGATGTGAGAAATGGCAGGGCTATGAAGCTTTTGCCGGATATTCTGCAAGAATTAGACAATGATTCGAAGCAATTTTCCATACTTTTCCTTGATGCAGAGGATGATGTTCTTATAAAAAGATACAAAGAAACAAGAAGAAACCATCCATTGTCTGGACGTGAGAGAATTGCTGCAGGAATTGTTCAAGAAAGAGAATCAATTGGCTTCCTTCGAGATGAAGCTGATTATGTAATCGATACAACACATTTGCTTACAAGAGAGCTAAAAGAAGAGCTTGAAAAAATATTTGTAGATGATGCAGACTATAAAAGTCTGTTTGTAACCATTGTTTCCTTCGGTTTTAAGTATGGGATTCCAGAGGATGCAGATTTGGTATTTGATGTCAGGTTTTTGCCGAATCCATACTATGATACAGAGTTACGCCCATTCACGGGTAACGACCAGCCTATCAAGGACTTCGTTCTTAAATATGATGAGGCTCAGGAGTTTTTAAGCAAGACAGTAGATCTTATAAAGTTTCTGATTCCTAATTATATTAAAGAAGGAAAGAATCAGCTGGTTATTGCTGTGGGATGTACAGGTGGCAAGCACAGAAGTGTGTGTCTTGCAGATGAAATATTCGAAGCATTAAATGGTGATGAGTCTTATGGACTTAAAATTGAGCATCGTGATATAGGTAAGGATGCTTTGAGAGGGAAATAATTGTCATTTTCAAAAAATGTAAAAGAAGAGCTTTTTTCTTTGATTCCTAAGAGCAGACATTGCATGGTTGCAGAGCTTGCAGGGATTTTTCTAATGCAGGGGTTGGATGAATTCAAAACCATTTCAGATGATGCATTAAGCAGAAAAGTCTTTACTTTATTAGATAAAACACTTAATATAGGAAAAGGTGTCACTTTACTATCAGTAGAGGACTATAAGGATATCAGGCAGATGTTAAAGCTGTCCGAAGGAGATACTCAGATAGATGATATAGTTCTACAGCAGACTTGCTGTAAACGTTCATTTATAAGAGGCGTGTTTTTAGCCGCAGGTTCTCTTTCTGACCCAAACAAAGGATATCACTTCGAAATCGTTTGTGCTACAAAAGAACAGGGTACACAGGTTGCCAAAGTTATGAATACTTTTGATGTAGGGGCTAAAATGGTCACTCGCAATGGCAAGTATGTAGTATATCTTAAAGAGGGAGCACAAATAGTAGAAATCCTTAGGGTTATGGAAGCAGCACATTCTGTCATGGAGCTTGAGAATATACGTGTTGTCAAAGAAGTTAGAGGCACTATCAATCGTAAGGTCAATTGCGAGACAGCTAATATTAGCAAGACTGTCAACACAGCAGTTCGTCAGATTGAAGACATCAAGCTCATAGATGAGAAGTTAGGGTTAGATAACCTTCCTGCTCAGCTGCAAGATATCGCACAAGTTAGGTTGGATTATCCTGATTTGCCACTTGGTTCTTTGGGGCAATACTTGGATCCGCCTTTAGGAAAATCTGGTGTTAATCACAGATTGAAAAAGCTGGCAAAGATAGCAGAGGAATTAAGATAAGCCAGCAATAGGTTTTTTAGTTATTCAGGAGGACGTCATGCAAAAAGAAGTTACTATTCAGATGTCAAATTCAATGGAGGCAACACCAATAGCACACCTAGTACAGCTCGCAAACCAGTTCGGAAGCTCAATCTATTTTGAGATGGACGAGAAGAAGGTTAATGCAAAGAGCATTATGGGGATGATGAGTTTGGTATTGTCATCAGGTTCTAAGGTTACTATTGATGCTATTGGAGATGATGAAGAAAAAGCAGTAGCTGAACTTTCAGATTTCCTTACAAAATAAAATATTAGAGGGATATATGTCAAAGAGATTATTATTTATAATAAATCCACGCTCAGGCAAAGGACAAATAAAAGAACATCTTGCTGACATCCTAGACATTATGATTAAGGCGGGCTATCAGGTTAGTGTACATGTGACACAGGCTGGTGGCGATGCTACAAAACAAACAGTTGAACAGGCCAAGGATTTTGATAGAATCATTTGCTCTGGTGGAGATGGTACACTTGATGAAGTTGTCACAGGTATGATGCAGCTAGATCCATCAGATAGAAAGCCTATAGGGTATTTGCCTGCAGGCTCTACAAATGATTTTGGTAATTCACTTGGTATAGATAAGAATATGTTAAATGCAGCTCGTATTAGTGTATCTGAGCATCTATTTCCTTGTGATATAGGTCGTTTCAATTCAGATTCATTTGTTTATGTGGCTGCATTTGGTCTTTTTACAGAAGTTTCATATGCGACATCGCAGGATTTAAAAAATGTTCTAGGACATGCAGCATACATTATTGAAGGCGCAAAGCAGCTGAGGGATATTCCATCCTTTAGAATGCAGGTTGAGTACGAAGGTAATGTGGTATACGACGAGTTTATCTATGGAATGATTACCAATTCCAAATCAGTAGGTGGTTTCCAAGGTATTATTCGAGGTGATATTGGATTAAATGACGGTGTTTTTGAGGTTACACTTATTAAAATGCCAAGAAATCCAATTGAGTTAAACGAAATACTTGGATTTATGACAGGTCTTATTCCCGATTCTTCTATGGTTTATTCTTTCCAGACTAAGGCTATCAAGCTTACTTGTAGTGAGGAAGTGCCATGGACACTTGACGGTGAATTTGGTGGAAAGCATAGCGCAGTTTACATTGAAGATGAACGCGGCGCACTAGAAATAGCTATTGAATAGGCATTAACGTTATGTTAAAATTTGCCTTAGATGGGTTTGGAAGCCCAAAAACGATTTATATGGAGGAATCATTATGTTAGTTTCTGCAAAAGAAATGCTTGATAAGGCAAAAGCAGGTCACTATGCTGTTGGTCAGTTCAATATCAACAACCTTGAGTGGACAAAGGCTGTTCTTCTTACAGCTCAGGAGCTCAATTCACCAGTTATCCTTGGTGTATCTGAGGGCGCTGGTAAGTACATGACAGGTTTCGGCACAGTAGCTGCTATGGTAAAGGCAATGGATGAGGAGCTCGGAATCACAGTTCCTGTAGCACTTCACCTTGATCACGGTACATACGAAGGATGCTATAAGTGCATTAAGGCTGGCTTCACTTCAATCATGTTCGACGGTTCACACTATCCATTCGAGGAGAACCTTGCAAAGTCTTCTGAGCTTGTTAACGCAGCTCATCAGCTTGGTCTTTCAATCGAGTGCGAAGTTGGTTCTATCGGTGGTGAAGAAGACGGCGTTGTTGGTATGGGCGAGTGCGCTGATCCAGAAGAGTGCAAGATCATCGCTGATCTTGGCGTAGATATGCTTGCAGCTGGTATTGGTAACATCCACGGAAAGTACCCAGAGAACTGGGCTGGTCTTCAGTTTGATGTTCTTGATGCTATTCAGCAGAAGACAGGTGCTATGCCACTCGTTCTTCACGGTGGTACAGGTATCCCAGCTGATATGATTAAGAAAGCTATCGAGCTTGGCGTATCTAAGATCAATGTTAATACAGAGTGCCAGCTTTCATTTGCTGATGCTACACGTAAGTACATTGAAGCAGGTAAGGATCTTGAGGGTAAGGGATTTGATCCTCGTAAGCTTCTTGCTCCAGGTGCTGAGGCTATCAAGGCTACAGTAAAAGAGAAAATGGAACTTTTTGGTTCAGTTGGAAAGGCCTAAACCGATATGTCGGTTTAGCTTTTAGTTGAACTATTGAAAGACAATCGGTGGGGAAGCTTGCTGATTGTCTTTCTTTATATATGTTAAGGGAAAGGATACATGATAATGGAACAATATTTTAATGTGGCAGACATCTTTGGCGAGAATGTTTTTAATGACACTGTAATGCAGGAGCGACTACCAAAAAAGACATACCAAAAGCTAAAGCAAACCATTTCAGAGGGCAAGGAGCTTGATCTTGAGACTGCTGATGTTATTGCTCACGAAATGAAGGAATGGGCTATCGAAAAAGGCGCAACTCATTACACACACTGGTTCCAGCCTCTTACAGGCATAACTGCTGAAAAGCATGATTCATTTATTTCAGCACCATTGCCATCAGGAAAGGTGCTTATGAGCTTTTCTGGTAAGGAATTAATTAAGGGCGAACCAGATGCCTCTTCATTCCCATCAGGTGGACTCCGTGCCACATTTGAAGCAAGAGGATATACTGCTTGGGATCCAACATCTCCTGCATTTGTAAGACAGGACGCAGCAGGTGCAACACTTTGCATACCTACAGCATTTTGCTCATACACAGGTGAAGCATTGGATCAGAAAACACCACTTTTACGTTCAATGGAGATTCTCTCTGAGCAGGCTATCAGATTACTTAGATTATTTGGAAATACTACTTCAAAGAGAGTTATTCCATCTGTCGGTGCTGAGCAGGAATACTTCCTTATCGACCGTGAAATGTATCTTGCCCGTAAGGATTTAATGTACACTGGCCGTACACTTTTTGGCGCAATGCCACCAAAGGGTCAGGAAATGGACGACCACTATTTTGGTTCTATTCCAGAGCGTATCGAAGCATATATGCGTGATGTAAATATCGAGCTTTGGAAGCTTGGTGTTTCGTCAAAGACACAGCACAACGAGGTAGCGCCAGCTCAGCACGAGCTTGCTCCTATCTATGCACAGTGTAATGTTGCTGTTGACCATAATCAGATTATTATGGAGACACTTAGAAAGGTTGCTAACCGTCATGGCCTTCAGTGCTTATTGCATGAGAAGCCATTTGCAGGCGTAAATGGTTCCGGAAAGCATGATAACTGGTCCCTCGTAACAGACGATGGCATCAATTTATTTGAGCCAGGACGTTCTCCACACGAGAATATTCAGTTCTTATTAGTACTGTGCCTTGTTCTTAAGGCAGTAGATTTGCATGCGGATTTGCTTCGTGAATCGGCATCAGACGTAGGCAACGATCACAGACTTGGTGGAAATGAGGCACCTCCTGTTATCATCTCTGTTTATCTTGGAGAGCAGCTTGAGGATGTATTGACTCAGCTTATTTCTACAGGTACAGCTACTAAATCTAAGAAGGGTGAAAGACTTGATACAGGTGTTAAGACTCTTCCTGATTTTAGAAAAGATGCTACAGACAGAAACCGTACATCGCCATTTGCCTTTACTGGAAATAAATTCGAGTTCAGAATGGTTGGTTCTCAGGATTCAGTTGGAGAGCCAAATGTAGTTTTAAATACAATTATGGCTGAAGCTTTATGCGAAGCTTGTGATGAGCTTGAAAAGGCAGCAGATTTTGATATTGCTGTCCATGATATGATTAAGAAGCTTGCTACAGAACATCAGCGCATCGTGTTCAATGGTAATGGATATGGTGATGAGTGGATTGAGGAAGCTAAGAAGCGTGGCTTGCCAAGTATCAATTCACTTGTTGAAGCTATTCCAGCTCTTACAACAGATGCAACAGTATCTATGTTTGAAAAGTTTGGCGTATTCTCACGCGTAGAGCTTGAATCAAGAGCAGAAATCGAATATGAGCAGTATATTAAGTCAATCAATATCGAAGCCAGAACAATGATTGATATGGCTTCTAAGCAGATAATTCCAGCTGTAATAAGCTATGCGACAGAGCTTGGACTTTCTATTGGAACTATTACAGACGCATGCCCAGAGGCTGATGTAAGCACTCAGAAGGAGCTTCTCATTAAGGTATCTAATTACTTAAAAGAAGCAAAGGATGCTTTAGTAAAACTTAGAGAAACAAATGAAAAGGTATACTCTATGAAAGCTTCTAGCTGCGAAAAAGCTAACTGCTATCATGATGAAGTAGTTACAGCTATGGAAGCTCTTAGAGCTCCTGTAGATGCATTAGAGATGATTGTAGATAAAGAATCATGGCCAATGCCAAGCTATGGAGATATGATATTCGAAGTTTAATAAATAAAAAAATAGGCGATAGCGAAAGCTATCGCCTATTTTCAAGCCTAGTAAATGGCGACGATTTTTTATAGTATAAACATATCATACTAATAGAATATGGGCTGAATTAAAAAAGCTAGGAGTTGCACAATCTCCTAGCTTTTTCTATTCCGTTTGGTCACGGTGACTTAATCCGTAGGCTCATTGCCAGAATCATCTATGTCGAGCCATTTACAGATATAGTGACAAGCCATACTTGCCATAACAGAGACTAAAAATACCAAAAATGTCCGTAAAATATTGTAAGAGCATTTAGAAACTGTTAAAATTTGATGGTGTTTTGTGAAATTTACATAAAAATATAGAAGTAGTAAAAGGGGCGCTAAATTCCTAAAATGTATGTTTACTTATCTGTTAGCGAATAACTTAAAATAGATGAGCTGCAAGACGAAATTGACGATTTACTAGACGACGATGATGATGAAGATGATTAAAACAAATAACATAATAAAAAAGTAGGTAAATAAACAATATTTATAGATATGGAGAATATGAATTATGGCAGAAGCAGATGTATATTTAGGTTTAGTAAATAGTGATAGTAGTCAGGGTGAATACTACAATCCAGAAGAGTTCAACCTTCTTTTGGATGATTTAAATGAAACAGCCTCTATTATGACAATAGAAGATGCAGTCTTTATTAGCAAGGCTGCAGCTGAAGGCACAAATGCAATGGAATTACTTAATCAAAAACTAGATCAAGTACAGCAGATGACAAACAGATACAAAACTTTCATGACAGTTGATGTGTCAGGATTAATAACGGATTGCACAACCAACGTACAAACGGCAGACAGTATATCAGGTGATGCGATAGACGTAGCAAATTAGGATAAAGAGGAGACACAAATGGGTGTATTAGGTAATTTAATAGTCAACAATATTGTCGATTATACGATACATAGCTTTATTAACGCAGGCAAGTTTTTTAATGTTCCGGCGACAAGAAAGTATTTTGGAGATTGGTCTGATTCGTTCACAGATTTTGAGAATTATGCAAATGAGCATTTTGTAGCAATGGATGCAGTGGCAACTACAGACACTTGGATGGGCGTGGATGCAGATGCAGCAAAAACTATGCTGAGTGATACTGAAACAACACTTTTAAATGATATTTTAAAGCTGCATGATGACATAGATAGCTTGCATGCAACAATACTTGAAAACTTTAAACTCACTGTAGATAGTGACCCAGAGGCATACATAAGTTACGACGATTTAACTAAAATAGAGAATGATTTTAAAGAAAAATCGGAAGCATATAATGCGCAGGTAAAGACAGTAGAAGATATGATACTGGATTTACAGGAGAAATACAGTAAATACGGAGATATAAGGACGCAAGATTTTTCAGCAGGTAAAACTGCATTTGCGAATTTTTGTGGTCCTGATGAGTCATTAGGATCTTTAGCAGTCGAAATTGCATTTTCGAAATTTTGCAGTGATGATGAGCCAGAAGGATATCTAGCATACTGTAGACAAAAGCTCATAAAGTTCGATAACGAAACGCAAATATTGATAGAGGAAGCGAATATAGACAGCAGAGTAGATGACTTGAATAAAAGAATGGCATCATTCATCGTTGAAAAACATCCTGAATATCTTCAGCTTACCTATTTAAACAATGTAGGTAAATTTGTAAGTGGAGATAGTATTTTATTAAATGATACATATTCCTGGTCGCTTATTGATGCAAAGCAAGTGCGTGAAATATATAGTAAGGTCATAAAAGATAGCTCAAATTATACTGTTAATAGAGCATTTTTCTATGGATATATGACATATCTAAATAACATAGGAAGTGGGAATTGGAGTGATGAGGATTGTGAATCAATCAGCATGATAATGCATTTAGCAATAAAAAATAAGGACACTGAATTGCTGAATCATGCATTGACAGAATTTACCTATACAAAAGAAATAGATAGGTCCGAGGCAGGGGGTGGAGATAATGTTACATATGAAATTGGTGTAAATAAGGAGCTAATGTCGAAGGTACTTGAACATGTGGATTGGAAAACTCAAGGAAGAACATACTCTACATTATCAAGAATAGCGAATATGCCTTCAGAGACCTTTAAGACAGCATACTATGATAATGGTGAAGTGCGTAAAGGCTATGAAAAACCATATATAAGATTAGGCTCTAGTCTTGTAGATGAAAAGCTTAAAATTACAATAACTACTAATAATAATTCATATGATTTTATGTCAGTAAATATGTATAAGAAAATTGGTGAAGAAGGCTATCAGAATCTTAAAGCAATAGGAATGACAGATGAGGATATATGCGAGTTTGCAAACTCAGTTTTCACAGACGAAGATATTCAATTGGTTCAAGGATTAAGCCAAGCTACTACAGAAGAGGAATATTATAAGGTGGCGCAAATTAATCCTGAGAAACTTTCAGATAGTGGAAATGTGGCATTCTCAATATATGGGTTACAAGTGTTTGATAATTGTTATGATTATGAAATCGATTCTGATGGTAACCAAATTGTAAAAGAGAATAAAGATGGCATTAATAAACTACTAGCTTTTTCAAATGGAATGTTTTTAGGAAATGATTGTACATTATCTGCGGAAGAGAGAAATAATTATGAAGTAGGGGCACAATGTAAAATAGAAGGAGAGTGGGTATATTGTAATAATTACTTTAAAATGGCATATTCTATGACAAATTATTCTTTAGAAAATTCACAGACATTGTTTGAAAAATATGTCGATTTAGATAAGGAAGATTTAGAACAAAAAAATAAATTTTTTACAGCTCAAAAGCAAAACTATGATTACATGACATATCTAGAAGGTATAAGAGCAGGTGTTCAAATAAAGTATAAAAACTTAGTTGAGCAAACTACAGCATCAGAACGCAGAAAAACAGTCAATGTATACGACACACAATTAGATTCAATTTCATTATATACGGTAACTAATGGTAGAATTCATATTGATTTCGAGATAAATAATACTAATCTTACAAATAAAGAATCAGACTCATATAAATATTATGCTATACAATATTGTGGAGAAGAAATAGATAATGAATACAGAAAAGAAGAGTACGATAAAGCTGTAAAAGAATATAACAATTCTATTACATCACTAGGATTAGATATTGTTGGCTGCGTACCAGTATTTGGTGAGCTTCAAAACATTGTTGATGTAGGGAATACAATTATTGGTATTGGTAGTGATGGTGAAAACATAGTAAGTTCGCATAAGGAAGTAGAAGAAAAGTATGAAAGATTAATGTGTGAATGGAATCAAGATGGTATTTCAGTTGAGGGACTCCCAGGGGGGAATGAATTAAAAATAGGATGTTATGATCCAGAAACTATTTATAAGTGGAATATAGTGCAAAGAGATGGATTATCGGTTATGTGTGTGGATAGTGATGATGTAAAAGAAGTAACATTATACATAAATAGATTATCAGAAGATGATTTTAAAAATTTTATGTCAGGAAAAGAATGGAATAGATATTCAGTAGAAGAAAAGAAAGAAATACTAACATGTATATGGACTGGAGAAACAGGAAAAGTAAGTATAGATGATTTATCAAACGTCCAATTTGATGATGCTGTAAAATTCTTGCAAAATAACTTATCAATAGACATAAAATATGATAATACAGCAGCGGTAGGAAAAACGTTTTCGGAAAAATTAAGTAATTGGGAGGCCTATTAATGCAAAAAGTTAAGAAAATAATAAAATATATTCCGGCAATAATAATTGTACTTATTATTGGATTCGTCCTATTACCATTTATTCATCCGATTGAGCTTTATAATCCTTTCGAAGGAATTTATTTTAAAGTCCATGGAACCTATGCAGTTGCAGTTGATTATGATAAGGCGATTATAAAAATACCAACGCATTTTTTCTTTAGACCAGTAGAGCAAATAAGCACAAAAGGCGTAAGCAGTAAAGGGTGTGACATAGTTGAAGAGGTGGAAATACCCGATTCTGTTACAATGATAGATGTATGTTCATTTTTGGGCTATAACAAGTTAAAGAAGGTTACAGGAGGCGAAAATGTTATAATTATACGTGATAGAGCTTTTCTATCCGATGATCTATTAACAGAAATACCTTATTTTGAAAAAGTTGAACTGATAGAAGAAGATGCATTTACTGACTGTAATATTAGATATTTAAAGTTACCTCAAACGATAAAAGAAATAGATGATAGAGCATTTGCATATAATCAAATTGAGGAGATAGATGCAGATTTAAACAACGTTAAATTAGGTGCGCAGGTATTTAGAAAGAATCCATTTGAAAAAGAAATGGGTGAATTTGTAATATACCCAGATAATAGTTTACAGGAATACAATGGTAATAGCTCAACAATTGTCATCCCAGATGAAGTAACAGCGGTAATGGGGGCGTTTCATGATTATGGTGAAGACATGGATTATGTCGAGATATATGTGCCAGAATCCGTTGAAAAGATAGGATTGCTTTCTTTCTGGACATTGTGCGATACAAAAGTATATATACCAGAAAGTGTGCAAGAAATGAAAGTACTTGCTACGGGTAAGGATGATGGATGCTTTGGCCCCCATACAACTATAGTTACTACTAAAGGAAGCTATGCTGAGCAATATGCTAAGGAATTTAATATAGATTATGAGATAGTGGATGAGATTGAGTATCCAGAAAATGCTGAGTGAACCAATGTGTAGATGGCTATAGCGCAGCGCAGGGGATAATACTGTTCAATAGGGCTAGTTAATTGGGAGGCCTATTAATGCAAAAAGTAAAGAAAATAATTAAATATATTCCGGCAATAATAATTGTACTTATTATCGGTTTTGTCTTATTACCATTTATTCATCCGATAGAGATATATAGCCCTGTACAAGGGATTTATTTTGAAGTACATGGCACATATGCAGTAGCGGTAGATTATGATAAGGCGATTATAAAAATACCAGAAAGCTTCTTTTTTAGACCTGTAACACAAACACATACGAAAGGGGTAAGAAGTAAAGGGCGTGATATAGTTGAAGAAATAGAAATACCAGATACTGTTACTATGATAGATGTATGTTCATTCAATGGGTGTGACAAATTAACAAAGGTTACAGGTGGGAAGAATATTAGAGTAATATGTGATTCAGCTTTTCGGTCAGATGAACTTCTAACAGAAATACCTAATTTTGAAAAAGTCGAGGTGATAGAGCAAAATGCATTTACTGACTGTAGTCTTTCTTATTTGAAGTTACCTGAGACAATAAAAGAAATAGGAGATGAAGCATTTGCATACAATAATATTTCTAAATTAGATGCAGATTTAAATGATGTGACATTAGGAATACAGGTATTTTTTCATAATCCATTCCAAAAACAAATGGGCGACTTTGCAATATATCCCGACGGTAGTTTACAGGAATATAATGGGAATGATACAACAATTGTTATTCCCAACGGAGTGACGGTGATAAGTGGAGCTTTTTTTGATTTTGACGATGACAGTGAAAATATAAAAATATATGTTCCAAGTACAGTAACAAAGATAACAACAAGTTCCTTATGGTTTTCAAATCATGGGACTGTATATATTCCAGATAGCGTAATCGAAATCGATTACTACGATGATGAAGAGCAGTATTCATTCTATAATGCTTCAATTGTAACAACTAAAGGAAGCTATGCAGAAGCGTTTGCTAAAAAATATAACATTGACCACGAGATAGTGGATGAGATTGAGTATCCTGAAAATGCTGAATAAATCTAATGTGTTTAGATAACGAAAGTGTAACACTTGGAACAAACATTTTCGAAAAGACGAATCAACTAGGAGCCTACTAATGCAAAAAGTAAAGAAAATAATTAAATATATTCCGGTAATAATAATTATACTTATTGTTGGCTTTGTCTTATTACCATTTATTCATCCGATAGAGATATACAGCCCCTCACAAGGGATATATTTTGAAGTCCATGGCACCTATGCAGTGGCGGTAGATTATGATAAGGCAATTATTAAAATACCAGAAAGATTTCTATTTATGCCAGTGACAGAGACAGATTCAAAAGGAGCAAGATGTAAGGGGTGTGACATAGTAGAAGAAATAGAAATCCCCGATACTGTTACTTTGATAAATGTTTGTTCATTTAATGGGTATCATAAATTGAAAAGAGTTTCGGGAGGAAAAAATGTTAGAACTGTTTGCAATTCAGCATTCCAGTTAGATGATAGCTTAAGTGAAATACCATATTTTGAAAATGTTGAACTGATAGAAGAAGATGCATTTACTGACTGTAATATTAGATATTTAAAGTTACCTCAAACGATAAAAGAAATAGATGATAGAGCATTTGCAAATAATCAAATTGAGAAGCTAGATGCAGATTTAAACAACGTTAAATTGGGGGCGCAGGTATTCAGAAAGAATCCATTTGAAAAAGAAATGGGAGAATTTGTAATATACCCGGATAATAGTTTACAGGAATACAATGGTAATAGCACTACAATTGTCATACCAGATCAAGTGACGGCAGTAATGGGGGCCTTTGATGGTTATGGTGAAGACATGGATTATGTTGAGATATATGTGCCAGATTCCGTTGAAAAGATAGGATTGTTTTCTTTCTGGACATTGTGCGATACAAAAGTATATATACCGGAAAGTGTGCATGAAATGAAAGTACTTGCTACAGGTAAGGATGAAGGATGCTTTGGGTCACATCCAACTATAGTTACTACAAAAGGAAGCTATGCTGAACAATATGCTAAGGAATTTAATATAGATTATGAGATAGTGGATGAGATTGAGTATCCAGAAACTAATGTGAGTGAAGATGACAATGACTAAGAAAGTACTAGTGATAATAATTAGTTTACTATGTTTAGCAGTATTAGTAACAATGATTATGTTCTGCGGTATTGGAGTATGGATAGGAAATTTCAAATACTATTTTGATCCAACAACAAAAAAAGCTTATTTTATAGATTATCGAGGCGATGGCACTGATGTATTGCCGTATGAAATAAAAGGATTCAATGTCGAAATGACAGATTTTACCTGTATGGTAGGTAATTACAAATGTAGTTTTAATATCAAACCTAATAAGATATACATAGACTCATTTGAGGGCAAAGGTGAGTTTGTTTTACCGGCAAAACTACTCGGTAGAGATGTCTATTACGTGGATCGAATAGAGAATAATGATAATATTACAAGTGTTTACATAGAAAACAATGCAGATGATAAACGTTGGGGTGTGAATCTAAGATATTGTCAAAATATAGAATCCGTAGCTTTTGAAGAGGGTACAAAAGTTATATATACAGATATATGTCATTCTCCCAAACTAAAAACTATTAAATTTCCAGAAGGTGTGAAGGAAATTCATGGAGCTTATGCTAGTAATGGACTTGAAGAAGTCTACTTTCCTAAATCCGTTGTGTATGTATCGGGCTCAAGCTTTAATTGGACCAACTTTGTTAAAAATCACGAAGATGAAAAATATTATGTAGTTGGGGATAATGTTCTTCTATTTTACAATGGTTCAATAGATGAAATAATCATTCCAGAAGGGATAAAGTATCTATATAATTACCACTTATTTGATATAGATAATGATGTTTTAGAGAAAAAAATGTATTTATCTAAGTCGCTATGTAGATTAAATGTACGAATCCCAGAAAATGTTGAAGCATTTTTTGGAACGAATGAAGTTGAGGGATTAGATAAATGTACTATAGAGGGCACCCTAGTAGCTCCAGAAGGCTCTTACATACAGGAGTATTGCGAGGAAAATGGCTTAAACTTCCGTGTGATGACGGAAGAGGAAGAAGCTATCTGGCGTGAAAAGACTGAGGCTGCGGCATCTGAGATTACATATCAAGATTAAACTAAACTGATTAAGTGATAAACAAAGAAAGGACAAATTATGGAAATCATTATATATTCATTAGCTAGAGCATTAGGAGCAAATATCATTTTAATTATTATGGCTGTTTTAGCAGTTATGGCAGCAAAAGGAAGTAAAATTGCAGCTTTTGTTATTATGGGCATTGCAGCAGGTGTATATGGATTATCTTTTGTAGGAAATCTAAAGACCGGATACGTAGATACGATTTCGTCAGGAGCTACTATTTTTATTTTTGTTGTATCTATATTACTGATTATTACTAGGAAAACAGTAAACGCCGGAAGTTGTAATGCAGAAAATGCTTAACAATATACAAACAGGGCGTCAGTGATGTAATAGGTGTAGGAAACTAGCATAAAGAGGAGACAATAAATGGGAGCTATAGCAGCGGCTATAATAAGAGCATCAGGTATTATCGATTATACGATATACAGATGCACCGATTTTAACGCAGGCAAGTTTTTTGATGTGCCAGCGACGAATAAGTATTTTGGCGATTGGTCTGATGCATTTACAACTTATGAAACATACGCAAATGAGCATTTTACTGCAATGGACACAGTAGCAACTACGGACACATGGATGGGCGAAGATGCAGATGCAGCAAAAACTATGCTAAGTGATACTGAAACAACACTTTTAAATGATATTTTAAAGCTGCATGATGACATAGATAGCTTACATGCAACAATACTTGATAATTTTAACCTTACAGTAGATAGTGCAGTAGATGCTTACATCAGTTACGATGATTTAATGAAAATAGACAATGATTTTAAAGAAAAATCAGAAGCTTATGATACACAGGCAAAGGCAGTAGAAGACATGATACTGGATTTGCAAGAAAAATACAGTAAGTATGGAACTATAAACACACAAGATTTTTCAGCAGGCAGAACCGCATTTACGAATCTGTGTGGTGATGATGAGACAGTAGGATACTTGGAAGAGTGTAGACAAAAGCTTGTGCAGTTTGACACTGAGACTCAAATATTGATAGAGGAAGCAGATCTTGATAGTAGGATAGACGACCTTAATCAAAGAATGACATCATTCATCATAGAAACACACCCAGAGTATCATCTAGAATCCTATGTAGATGACATAGATGAATTTGAAAGTAAATACAAAGAAGAAAAAGCGAAAACCATTCTATGTAAAAACGCGTCGCTTTGGACTGTTAATGATGCATATCTTGTTTGTGAGTGGTATGAAACAGCTGTTAAGAATGAAGATCAGGATAGTATATCCAGACTTTACGACATACTTCTTATAAATGAATGTCAGGGTAAAAATATAGAAGATAATGGTGAAGTAAAATACTGTGAAGGCAAAAACTATGATTTATATGCATCATATCTCGATCCAGCTAAAACCAGCATAATGTTTCTTGTTGCATCGGCAAAAGGAAAAGGCGATAAAGAAGCATATACAAGTCTACTGCAAATGTCTCAAAACAGTATGGTTTTGGCTGTTGAAACAGGTAAGACGCCACCTTCATTTTCAATCACGACAAAAAAGGTAAATGCCGGAATATCAGTAAGATGGAATGCATTTCATGAAAGTGGAATAAAAGACTATAACGAAGTCATAATCTTTAACAAGGAAGGATTAACCTTACAACAAAAGTATGACCTGATAAAAGAAGATGAAGAAGTATCTGAAAAATACAGATCAGATTTAAAAGCGACAAAAGATGCTGTAAGAAAAAGTGAGCTTGAAGAGGTTACAAGTAAAAGTGATTTCAACAAGCATAATGAATATGAAAAAGATGTAAATGCTGAAGCCGATGATAGGCAGATGTACCAATACATAAATGATAATGTTTACAGGGCCCAGATAGATTTGGAAGCAGCAGAAGGATGTACATATCAAGCTTATCCATGCATAGAGTATTGCGTGACTCTCATGACTGATGAGCAAAAAAAGATATATAACTATTTATACTATCAGGACAGTCTAAATGGAACAGACAAAGCAGATGAATATATAGAACTTCTAGCGCCATCACTTAAAAATCAGGCAGGGAAAGAATTAGTTTCAAGCATAGAAGATGGTGATTTTTCGGAAGGAGGAAAAATTGTACTAAAAACCACAGTGGAAGTAGGTGTAGGATTTGAAAAAGTAGGAACAGGACTACAAAATGCTTTTAACTTAAATGATGATAGAGATGGCGTAGCAATGACGGGCATAGAAGATTACGTGGACTATTATGTAATGGAAAGTGCAAAATCAACTGGTGAAGCCACATTATATAATGTAGCAAAGGCTACAGGCGCATCAATACCTGGAATGGCAATGACAGTTGGAACATACGGACAAGGAGCGCCAGTATGGTTAGCATCCGTAGGCGCTAGTGCAACATTATATGGAACCAGCGCAGGAGGAAATGCCAAGGCAGAGGCAGAAAGAGCCGGATACACTCCTAGCCAGGCGGCTACTTATGGAGCCCTAAAAGGAACAGAAGAAGGTGTTAAAGTTGCGGCATTATCTGGTATAAGCTCATTAGGAAGAGTTGGTGCGGTGACAAGTTCAGTTTCATTACCTGTCGGAGCTGCAGGAGTTGCAACTGCATCATATGGATTAGAGTTCGTAGATGAAGCATTAATAGACCCAACTATCAGATACAATGTTCTAAATGATGAAAATGCATACAAAAATGTAGACTTGGAACAAGTGGCAATAAACGCAGGTATAACATCTGGGTTTACCACATTTAGTTATGTGGTTGATGCGATGAGGGGAAGAGAGTATGCGGATAACTATAATAATACAGATTCAGTAGCATATCATTCTGTAGGAGGAGACAATAGCGCAAAGAAAATACAAAGTGTACTAGATGGAATTGATATTAGTTATACAAGTCCAGAAAGTAGATTTGGGCAAGGGTTCTATGTTGCAGCTGATGGAGATACAACTGTAGCGGAACTTGCTTATCATGGTACAGAGGTTAAATATTCAATAAGATATGACATGAATTTAGAAGGACAGAAGGTATTAGATTTGACGGACATAAACATTGCGAATGAAAGAGGATTTATCAAAGGGCAATAAACACTACTTGAATGTCAAAGAATAGCAGAAAACGCATTGGAAGAGGGATATACAGTAATAAAAGTAAATTCGTACAGAGACTCAGGTATTAATTATGTTATATATGATAATTTTGATGAGATTTTGAAACCACAAATGGTTGTGCCGAAAGGAAATTAATTATGAAAAATAAAATTAGGAAATTTAAACTTTTTGTTGTACATGGAAGATGTACAAGATGTGGAACACAACGAATTATGTATTTTACGAATGATGCAATATATGGAGAAAGGATAGTTTCAACAAAAGATGGTAGCAAATGTGCGTATGCAGATTTAATAAATGAAGGCATAACTGATGAATTAAAAGTTATTTGTACTGAATTAATCTTAAATGAAAGTAATGATACATATAAGAATAAAATATCAAGAATTGTATCAAACATATATGGAATAACTTGCGATGAAATTGATGGAGATATAATAGATACTATTCCAAACACAAAATGCCCGAATTGCGGTCAGAGAACCATGGAAGAAATGCCTGAGTATGGTGAGCGATTGATTAGTCTTGAGTTATCAGAAGTGACCCATGACACATGGAGTAAACTAAACATAGAAGAACGTAAGTCTAAGGTCCAAGCAGAACTAGTTAGACAGGGTTACATAAAAAAATGAATAGCATATAGACGATATTTCATATATAAATATTGATTTGTTAGCTTTGATAAATATGGGCAAAGAGCCTCATTATATGGAACCAGCGCAGGTGGAAATGCCAAAGCAAAGTCCGAAAGAGCTGGATATACACCAAGTCAGTCAGCTACCTATGGAGCGCTAAAAGGAACAGAAGAAGGAGTAAAAGTTGTTGCACTTTCAGGAGTCAGTTCACTAGGAAGAGTTAGCTCGGTGACAAGTAGTGTTTCTCTTCCAGTAGGCGCATTGGGAGCTGGAACAGCTGCATACGGAATAGAATTTGTAGATGAAGCGTTAGTAGACCCAACAATCAGATATAACGTGCTAAATGATGAAAATGCATACAAAAATGTAGACTTGGAACAAGTGGCAATAAACGCAGGTATAACATCTGGATTTACTACATTTTCAAGAAGGGATAAAGCTGTATTTTGGAGTGGAGATTTAAATGCTGCAATTAATTATGCTGAATCAATAGATGGAGTGGTTATGGAAATAACGCCTGGTGGTAAAGTTCTTAATGGTTGGGAAACACTAAATGATGTTTATCCACCATATAAATGGGGGACAGGTGATGTTTTTGACCAAAAACCGATATGGGAAGCAATGTCAAGAAAATATGCTCATGGTGCGACAGGCGAAGTTACCTATGTTCATCCTAATGATTATTATGGTAATGTATGGAAAAACACAGAAGAACCAGTTCTGTTGTATAGGAAAATAATGGGGTATGTTACAAAAATAAATGAGGTAGAGATAAATGGAAAATAGTAGCGCTTATAAATATATTCTCCAAATATTAAATTCTAAAGGTAAAGAAAGAGATTTTATATATGATTATAGTACTATAAATGAAGTCTATGATTCGGAACGTTCATATATTGAGGAGCGTATTTGGAACAATTATGGTGGACAGCATGGTAATTATCTTTTGTCAGGTTTTTTACCATATCTTAGGGAATATAAAGGGATTGAAAAGCTTGATGAAAATCTTAATAAATATCAAATTCCAAGTTATGCAAGTATAATAACTGCAAAAATTCTTTTTAACAATACGGGGGAAACAAAATATATTGATATTATACTAAAAAATATTGAAAAAACTGACTCAAATAAATATCAACTGATATCAACCATGCTAGACATAAAGAGAACAAAAGAAAGTTTCGACATGTTTGAACAGATTTATTTGAAAGTAAATGATGATATTGATGTGATGGTTGCAGCTGAAGGAATGCTATTGATGGTAGGAGTTATTGTTTCGACTGATGAGCTATTAAATAAACCTGAAAAAATAGAATTATTGAAAACATATTGTATAAAAGAGCATAACCAAAAAGAAGAAATAATAAAAGAACTGAATAAAAAATATACGTGAATTAATAGAAATTAATTATCGTGAATTTCCTTTGAAGATAGCAAATGTTAAAGGAGAAATCATTTAGATTGAGTTTAAACTATTTAGAGGAATTAATGTGTATTTAGATTATAGAAATAAAACATATAAACTTGTCCGAGATGGAGATGAATGGGAAATAATCTCAAATGATGTAAGAAGTATTATGGATGGATTTAGAAAGGATGGAAATATATATTATAAACAGATTAATAATCAGAAATTATTGAACACAAGATATGGTCCCTTTCAGATTATAATATATGGGTTGATGATTATAATGAGAGAATTAAGCTTAATAAACCATTTGGGGATATTCATGAGTATTTATGGAATGAAGTAAAAGAATATTTTTAAATGGCATTTAAAAACATTTTTTCGGTAACAGTTTTGGAAATTTTAGGAAATGAGGATAATATTTTAGAAAATGCAAAATGGTATATGGGACCACTTACAATGAAATTGCAAAGAGAGGCAGATATTGCTATAGGAAGGAAACGTTGAGTTAGATTGGCAAAATGAAAAACTGCATACACGGATTTATACAGTGATGATGTACTATTAAGACAATTAGTTAAGTGTATCTGATGATTTATTCTGGGGATTGGTATGGCCGAAGTAGTAGAAATAAATATTATTTGTAAGGATGAAGTGAGTCCTGATATTTTACGAGAGTTTATTCATAAAGAAACAGAAAATAGGTATGGATATGAAGTTATTGAAGCAATGGATAATTGGGAATATGAGAATTCTATAGAGATTCATTTGGAAGATATTAGAAATTATTTCCTAAGAAACAAAATAATTTGTATAGAAGAAAAAATAGAAGATGGTGCTGTTGGAATAAATATTGAAAGGCTAGAGAGTGGGATATGCTATACAGTATGGTTTAATCAAAAAAAATATGATAATTTAACCGAATATAATAACTTGATTAATCAGTTTTTGATATTTCTAAACCAAGACTTAAGCGGCAATTTTTTATTATGTGCGATTGGGAAAGAGGTTATTTTTGAGTTTCAAAATGATAATGTAAATCTTTTCAATAAATCTCATGGAATAGATATTTGGGTTAATTTAAATATAGAACTTATAGATACGGTTATGCAAAAATATGAAAAAGTTAATTTTGGTAATTTTATAGTTCTAAAAAAAAGGAACAAGGATATTTCTCTTAATGTGGATAGTATATAATAAAGTGTGTTAATTAGGGGTAAAACTGATTATCTTTAAGTGCAGGTATGTTGATAAATAAAAACTACATACGTGCACTTTTTCAATTTGGATAGCTGGCTTTTTATTAGCTGGCATCATTAAGCGCTAGTGCAACATTATATGGAGTCAGTGCAGGAGGAAATGCCAAGGCAGAGTTTGAAAGAGCCGGATACACCCAAAACCAGGAAGCAACCTATGGAGCCCTAAAAGGAACAGAAGAAGGTGTGAAAGTTGCGGCATTATCAGGACTCAGCCAACTAGAAAGAGGATGAGTATTACAAATGAATTTCAAAGAAATAATTATTTATGAGTTTAAAAATATAATTGAAAAATATAATATGCATTTGGCAGAAATTTCAGAGAATGAAATTGTACTCTATACAGACAAATATTTTCTATCGTTAATGCTTCATTCGAGTGAAGTTGAACTATATTATTATGAGAAACAAGACAAAATAATAGTTGAATATATTATCAATTCTTTTATTGCATATTCAATTAGTGCTGAAGATAGGAATACTACTAAAAATAGAATTAAAGAGGAATCAAATATTCAATTAAGTATAGCATTGTTATCACAAACATTAGATGAAAAGTGGAGTGATTTGCTTCAAGGAGGGAAAGATTGGATAAGCAAATATAAAGAATTTATATTGTACATACCTGAAAGAGATGTAACTGAATATGTTGTCAAAAAGTACAAAGAAGTATTGCGATAAAAAATGTTATATTAAGAAATGGGGACCATATATGAGTATTGTATATTGTGAGTTTAAAGGAACAAAATACAGAGTTAAAAAGAAAAATAATGAATTAATTATTACATCACAAGAAAAAAAGAAGGGTTTTGTTAATTATATAGATATACTTGGAAAAGAACATAATGATTTATTTATGAAAAAGGTTACGGAAGATGAAATAGATTCAATATATAGCGAAGATATATTTTTAAAATTTAAGAATGTGTATTTTGAAATATTTGCTGATAAGATTTCAAAAAAAGCAGTGGCGGATAATGCCTACGTGATTTGCACGGATTCAGAGCAACTGGCCTACTTGCATGGCTTTGAGAAAAAAGAACAATTCTTATATGTAAAAACTATTTCGAGAAAAGAAATAGAAGAGATTAAAATCGTAAAAAATGAAATATCGCAGTCAAAAAAAAGTGTGCAGACACAAGAAATTGTGAGAGGAAAAAATATAGATGAATGGCTCGCTGAACAGTAATAGAATTCATGATTTTAGCTAAGAAATATAGTAACCCCGAATATACTAGCTAATAGAGACAATAAATGGGTCTTTGGAATGTAAGAATTATTAAATTAGGTGAATAAAATGCTAAGCGAAAAAGGATTTATAGAGAAAATTACAACTGACGGAATAAAATTTATCAGTGATAACGAGAGCATAAGAGAGCAAACAAAGGACAATAATTCATATTGGGAAATTTTAAAGGAAGATAAGACATTTCATATAAAAGAAATGGGGAATGAGAAAGTACTGTTTTCAGACAATGAATATGATGATTTCTATTTGTGTTCATATATATATATTCATAAGACTGAGTGTTTTAACAGAATTATCAGTAAGATATTGGAAGAAAATGATATTTTGTATGAAGATAACTGTGAACTAAAAGATATTAAAAAGATTTTGAAATATGATAATATAACTATTCCTTCAGGGGTGAAAATTAAATTAGATGCATCGAAATTAATACTAATAAACAATGGAAGTATAGTTCTGGAGAATCAGTGTGAAACATACAGTGATGCGTTGTTTTTAATGATACAGTGGTGCTGTTATATCTGGTATTTTTCAGGATTAATAGAATATACAGATAATAATATAAGATTTTTATTTGAAGTAATTGATTTTTAGCATATAAGATTCTACTTTATCCCTTTTAATGAATCGAGTTAATTGTATCGACTCACAAGATAATGAGGAGAACAAATTAAGGTATTTAGTAGAGCGCCAGTGCAATCATTTAAGAGTAGACACTCATACTGATAATAAAGTAATGCAGAATCTTCTCGCAAAACTTGGCTTTAAGAAAAAAGGAAAGGATGCTGCAAAACTTGGTTTTGCAGCATCCTTTATTCTACATTCTGAGGCCAGCAGATTTTGCTAGTCTTTTTTTATTTAAGGCGTTCCGCCAATAACTTCGACTGTTCCTTCGGTTACGGTTGATGTACCTCCACCACCGACAGCGCCTGAGTTAGGCATCGGTGTGCCACCATGAATTGGACAATACTGTCCGAAAGTTGAAGCATTGACTGAATATGGTTCATCAGCAGAACCTGCAGCGCCGCCAACTATAAATACACCTCCGTATTGAGGGCACTCAGAATTGGCAAACATATGAGTTTCTGTACATACATAGCCTAAATAATGCTTATCGCAATATTCTGTTGGCTCTGTGCCTTTTTCGAAGTATTCGGTGTATACCATCGAGCCTCTTGGATCGTGGTCACATACTCCGTTAACTGCTAATTTTCCAGATTTACTACAAACTTGAACAGCTACAATATCGGCTGGCTTAACAAAATCCTTGTATGCCAAATTCTCGTGAATTCTGCTCATTACAGCCTTCCAAATTACTTTAGAGTAAGTTGTATAGTTTTGAGGTGTATTATCGTCATATCCACCCCAAATAACGCCTGTATAGTAAGGTGTGAATCCTGCAAAGACTGTGTCACGATTCTTTGTTGTAGTACCTGATTTGCCGGCTACAGCCATGCCATCAAAATTAGCTGCTGTACCAGTACCCTTTGTCATAACATCTTCCATGGCACTTGTAAGAAGCCATGCAGTAGTTTCTTTTAATACTCTTCTTGAAGAGTTCTCTCTGTTGTCGAGAATGATATTTCCCTGATGATCTACAACTGTTGTGTAGAAGATAGGAGTGTTATACTCACCACCGTTTGCAATAGTTGCATAGGCTGCAGTTAAGTCTAAGTTTGTTACACCATTTGTGATACCACCAAGTGCAAGGGCCTGGTTGTTATCGCCATCTGTCAAAGTTGTTATTCCTAAATCCTTGGCATATTGGAAACCTAAGCCTGTGCCAATATCAGCCATAACCTCAACTGTAACTACGTTGATTGAGTTGGTGATGGCAGTTCTTATGTTTGTCCAACCAAGATATTTATTATTGTAGTTCTTAAGCGATGTACCATCCGAATAAGTAGTAGGATGATCGTTTTCAACTGAAGCAAGTGTCATACCGCCTGCATCTAACGCTGCAGCATAACAAGCGATTACCTTGAATGTTGAACCAGGCTGACGAGTAATACCGGTAGCTCTATTAAGAGTTTTGGCTGCTGTCTTGTCGCCTCGTCCACCAACCATTGCAACAACATGACCAGTAGATTGATCTATGATAGTCATGGCTGCCTGTGGCTGTAAGGTGAATGTGACTGATTCGCCACCAACTTCATCGCCAGGCTCCATAACAGCTTCTTTATAAGCTTCAATGGCTGCTTCAGCCTCTTCCTGACTATCAAACTCAAGAGTGTAGCTCTTGTTGCTTGCCTGATAATAAGAAAGCATTGTTGTGTCAGAATAATTAGCTGTAGAACCATCTGACTTATTGATTGTTAGTCTGTAAGAAAATGATACTTTTTCAATACCGTTGTAATTATCTGTGTTATTAATTTCTTCTTGAACAATATCCTGAATAGCAGTGTCTTGTGTTGAATAAATTGATAAGCCACCAGAATATAAGAGCGAATATGCTTCTGTTTCTGTATAACCTAATCTATCCTGCAAATCAGTGATAATCTCATCTGTAAGTGCATCTACAAAATAAGAAGTAGATGTTGTAGTTTGTTCAGTGTTAAGTACCTGAATTCGATCATAAACATCATCTGCAAGAGCTTCTTCGTAAGCGCTTTGAGTGATGTAACCTTGTTCAAGCATGTTGTTTAGCACTTTTTTTCTACGCTTAGCATTATCTTCAGGATGAGATATTGGATTGTATTTTGTAGGATTCTGTGTAATTCCTGCAATAACTGCACATTCAGAAAGTGATAAATCTGAAACTGATTTATTGAAATATCTTTCTGCGGCAGCCTCAACACCAAGTGTATTCTGACCTAAGTTAATACTGTTTAGATAGTTTTCCAGGATAGTATCCTTTGAAACGATTTTCTCTAATTGTACAGCTAGGTACTGCTCTTGAATCTTTCGATTGATACTGTCCATCTTTGTGTGTTCAGATGTCCAGGTGGTGAAGTAGTTATTCTTTAATAACTGTTGGGTAAGTGTACTGGCACCCTGTGAAAAATGAAAACCATTTAAGATACCAGTCATACCTGCTCTTACAATACCTTGTGGATCAATACCGTTGTGTTCGTAAAAACGAGCATCTTCGATTGCAACAAACGCATGTTGTAAATCTAGTGGAATATTGTCTAGTGTAACGTAAGTTCTGTTGGCTCCAGTAGACGCCAGTGTTTCTATTTCGTTTCCGTCGGAGTCGTATACCGTACTCATATAACCGGTAGGCGAAATATCTATTGTTGAAACATCCGGAAGCTGGTCAATCAAATTCTTTGCATAGAGGTAAGCAAATATTCCGCCAGCAAGCACTACAGAGATGATACAAATAAGTGAAAGACGAATGATAGCAAGCCCGGCGCTGCGGTGCTTTCGCTTTCGCTTCCCCTGTAGCTGAGCGGATTGCTTAGCTGCATTTTCTTTTCCGTAATTCATAATAACCTCCAATTTAGACTTCATTATACCAAAATTATCAATTATAATAAACCTATGGAAAATAAGAGCTTTAAAATAGTTTATAAGGGCGGAATTGGCGAAATAGAAGAGAAAAAATCGCGATTTATTGCTAGTATCCACCCCGTTAACACAGAAGAAGAGGCGGTTAATTTTATTAACGCCAAGAAAAAGGAATACTGGGATGCCAGACATAACTGCTCGGCATTTGTCATTGGAAACAATAATGAAATAACACGATGCAATGATGATGGAGAGCCTGCACAGACAGCAGGACGTCCTATGCTTGATGTATTGCTTCGTGAGAACATTCACAATTGCGTTGTTGTAGTAACCAGATATTTTGGAGGAGTATTACTTGGAACCGGTGGCCTTGTTAGGGCATATCAGGGAGCTGTTCAAGAAGGCTTGAAAGCTTGTCAGCTTTTAGAACCAAAAGAGGGAAAATGCTGCAACATATCTACCGACTACAATGACTATGGAAAGATTGAATATGTTCTTAGAGAAAAAAATCTTCCCATACTTAATACAGTTTTTGAAGCCAATGTTACTATAGAAAGTGTAGTGCCACTTGATATGGTTGATGATTTCAATAAAAATCTTGCAGATAAAACAGCAGGTAGAGCAACGGTTATTTGGGACGATCCAATCAAATATGACATTTTAGAAGGAAAATTATTAAAGTTTTAAGGGCTGAAAAGCCCTTATTTTCTAGGGAAAATGGCTGTCCGAAAAATAATTTGAAAAAAATCGAAAAAAATTTCAAAAAAGTACTTGCGTTTTTCAAAATCATGCCCTATAATAGCATTCGTTGACGCGATAAATCAACACGATGGCCCATCGCCAAATGGTAAGGCAACGGACTCTGACTCCGTCATTTCAAGGTTCGAATCCTTGTGGGCCAGCTAGACCTAAGCAAAACACTTGCTTAGGTCTTTTTCTTTTATTAGAATATTCTTTAGTTGGTTATTTAGAAGGTGAGGGATTTTATGTATCAATATATCGATAGGGTGAGTTATAGCGAAGTTGATGCAAATCTTAATCTTACATATTATAGTCTTGTTAATTATATGCAGGACTGCAGTTGTTTTCATTCAGATGAAGTAGGAGTAGGAGTTAGTTATTTATCAGCTCTTAATCTGGGCTGGTTTGTTACTAGCTACGAGATTCACATTAATCGCCTTCCTAAATATATGGAAAAGATTGTTATTTCTACATACCCATATCAGGTGCGTGGAATGATGGCTAGGCGAGTGTACACTATATCAACAGAATCTGGTGAGCTTCTTATATATGCTGATTCTTTGTGGGTGCTTATGGATTTGATTCACACTAAGCCTGCCAGAATCAATGAGGAAATAGAAAATGCATATCCTGATGATGGTAATCGTCCAGAATATGATTTTAGACGTCCAAAACTACGTTATACTAATCCAGGAAAAAAGGTTGGTAAGTTTGTGGTTAATGAACATCTGATAGATACAAATGGCCACATGAACAATTCCTTCTATATTGATTTAACGAGAAGCTATCTTCCTAAAGAAGATTTTTCAGAGATTGATGTTAATTATAAAAAGGCGGCATTGTTATTTGATGAATTAGATGTCTATTTGGTAGAATTAGAGACAGGCTATCAGGTAGTTCTAAAAAAAGAAGACGAGATTTATACGATAGTGGAGTACAAATAATGAATTTAGGCGAAATGCAAACACTTAAAATAGAAAAAAGAGTAGAATTTGGTGTATACCTTTCTGATGGTGCACAGCGTGTTCTTCTACCTAAGAAACAGGTTCCTGAGAATACATCCATTGGTGATGAAATCAATGTTTTTGTCTACAAGGATTCAAAGGATCGATTAATTGCGACTACAGCTACACCAAAGCTTACATTGGGCCAGATGGGTGTCCTTAGAGTAAGCCAGTTAAATAAAGTAGGTGCTTTCTTAGATTGGGGTCTTGAAAAAGATTTATTCCTTCCTTTTAAGGAAATGACAAGACAGCCATCTGAGGATGATGAAATATTAGTCAGAGTATATATTGATAAAAGTGAAAGACTCTGCGCTAGCATGAAGGGTATTTACGAGCTTTTATCTACTAAGCCACCATATCAGGTAGGAGACGAAGTAGAAGCTAGAATATATGAATTTGGTCATGATTTTGGAACATTTGTAGCACTTGAGGATAAGTATTCTGCGATGATTCCAAGACACGAAGATACAAGCAAATATCGTATAGGCGATATAATCATGGTTCGTATCACAGGAATCAAAGAGGATGGAAAATGTGATGTTACAATCAGAGATAAGGCCTATATTCAGATGGATAATGATGCTGAAGCATTATTAGATTTAATTGATAGCTATGCTGGAGTTCTTCCATTTACAGAGAAGGCATCTCCAGAAGTTATAAAAAGAGAAACTGGTCTATCAAAGGCAGCTTTTAAACGAGCTGTAGGTAGACTTTACAAGGAAAGAAAGATTTCCTTGGAAGGTGGAAAGATTAGAAAAATTCAGGAGGAATAATTTATGAAAAAAGTAATTTCAACAACATCAGCACCAGCAGCAATCGGACCTTATTCACAGGCTATTGAAGTAAATGGAATGGTTTACACATCAGGAATTATTCCTGTTGATCCAGCTACAGGCGAAATCCCAGAAGGTGCAGCAGCCCAGGCAGATAGAGTATTTAAGAGCATGAGCGCCCTTTTAGAGGAGGCTGGCTCATCTATGGCTAACGTAGTTAAGACAACAGTATTCATCAAGAATATGGATGATTTTGCTGCAATCAATGAAGTATATGCAAAGTACTTCCCAGAGCCATTCCCAGCTCGCTCTTGCATCGAAGTAGCACGTATTCCAAAGGATGTTTTACTTGAGGCTGAGGCTATCGCCATCAAATAATTAGGAATATAAATCGGAGAATAATTATGATTTATGATGTAATAATAATAGGGGCAGGGCCAGCTGGACTTACAGCAGGTATCTATGGCAAACGTGCAGGACTTTCTACTCTCATATTAGATACAAGTTCTATTAGTGGTGGCCAGATCCTTAACACCTATGAAATAGATAATTATCCGGGCTTTCCTGGGGCTTCAGGCGAAGGGCTTGCAGAGGCGATGAAGAATCACTGTGAGAAATTAGGTGTTGAGTTTGCCAGAGGAAAAGTTTCTTCTATTATAGATAAAGGTGATACAAAAGAGCTTGTCACCAAAAAAGCTACGTTTACAGCAAAGTCTGTAATTATTGCCACTGGAGCTTCCAATAAAAAGCTTGGATGTCCAGGTGAGGAAGAGCTTTCTGGTGTAGGAGTATCTTATTGCGCTACATGTGATGGGGCTTTCTTTAAGGAAAAAGAGGTTGCTGTTGTAGGTGGCGGAGATGTTGCCTTGGAAGATGCATTATACTTGTCGCGCTTTTGCACAAAAGTTCACTTGATTCACAGAAGAGATGAGTTCCGTGGAGCTATGGTTTTGCAGAATCATGTCAAGGCAGTTGATAATATTGATATTATCTATGACACTGTTGTTGAATCAATTAATGGAGAAGATTCAGTAAATTCTCTTCATATTAAGAATGTAAAAACGGGCGAAGAACGAGATCTTGCAGTTGAGGGAGTTTTCATAGCTGTCGGCACAGAGCCTAACACAGCAAAGATTGAAGGGCTTCCTGAGCTAGACTCAAGAGGATATATTATTGCAGGCGAAAACTGCGAGACATCTAAGGCTGGCATTTATGCAGCAGGAGATGTCAGGACAAAGCAATTAAGGCAGGTTATTACGGCTACAGCAGATGGGGCCAATGCAATTTTCTCTATACAAAAACAACTATAAATCAGTAATTACTAAAATGTTACAAATTTAGATATATAAAAGCCTGAGAAAAGGCGGCTAAAGTCATGCTTGACATCAATGCTATTAGATTATATAATGTCAACAGTTGTAATAAGTTTGTAACAAATTTGGAGGTTTTTTTACATAATGAATTTAAAACTAACAAAAGCTGTCAGTTATACAATAGCTGCATGTGTAGTCGCATCTAGCATTTCACTTTGCTCAGATGCAGCAAGCGCCACATCTGGTGCCAGCGCAATTTCTAGCACTACTGGTGTTTTAGAGACTACTAACTATACAGCATTTGCAGGTGCACAGCTTTCAGTTAACGATATGCTTGCTAGTGCAACATCTATCTCTACTGAGACTCAGCTTGCTGAGAATGAGACAGAGTGGGTTGCTACAGCAGAAAATCCATACGCAAATATAGCAATCGCTCAGGTTGATAATTACGTATATATCCGTGAAAGTGCTTCATCGGATAGCGATTACGTAGGTAAGCTTTATAACAAGTCTGCAGCTACTGTTTCTGAGACAGTTGAAGCAGAGGATGGTACATGGCTTTGCATTACATCAGGTGATGTTACAGGTTATGTAAAGAGCGAGTATGTAGTTCAGGGTAACGAAGAACTTGCAAAGGAAATGTCTAGACGAGTTGCTACAGTTACTACCACAACTCTTTACGTTAGAGAGGAAGCTACTACAGATTCAGATGTAATCGATTTACTTCCACTTGGAGATGATCTTACTATTATAGATGAGTCTATGGAAGATTCAGGTTGGGTAAAGGTTACATGTAACGCTGGAGATGGTTATATCAGCACAGATTACGTTGATATTTCTACAGAATTTACAGTAGCTGAATCTAGAGAGCACGAAGAAGCTCGTCTTGCTAAGGAAGAGGCAGACAGAATTGCAGCTAAGGAAGCAGCAGAAAAAGCTACTGCAGCAGCTAAGAACTCTAAGTCATCAGAGTCTTCATCAAGCTCAAGCGAGTCATCATCATCTTCTTCATCAAGCAAGAGCTACTCAGCTCCATCAGGATCTGACGGAAGCGCTGTAGTATCATATGGTTCACAGTTTGTTGGTAATCCATATGTATATGGTGGTACATCACTTACAAACGGAACAGACTGTTCAGGATTCGTAATGAGCTGCTATTCAGCATTTGGTGTTAGCTTACCTCATTCATCTAGCGCACTTCGTAGTGTTGGTTATGGCGTATCTTATGATGAGATGCAGCCAGGTGATATCGTTTGCTACTCAGGTCACGTAGGTATTTACGCTGGTAATGGACAGCTTTTACATGCGTCTACATACAAGACTGGTATCACATATTCAAATGTTAACTACAAGAACATTCTTGCAATCAGAAGAATTTTCTAAAGACTATAAAAGCGCCGTGTTATGCGGCGCTATTTTTATGCCCTAAAAACGTTATGTAAAACGACATAGTAGAAGTGAAGAGGATAACGATAATATTTCATTAATATATGAACAATTGTCAGAAAACTACTCAAATCGTTTATGGGCGAAAAATTTAAAAAGTGCACAAAAAATCTATAAGTTAAAATGAAATATAATTAAAGGAATTGTGGATATGAAATATTTTTTCAACAGGATTTCACAGAATTATCACGTAAAATCGGACTTGTAAACCGTTTATCCACTTTATCCACAGAAAAATTGAGTAAAATCGAAAAGTTATCCACAAAAACCGTGAACATAGGTTTTGGATTATATCTACAAAACTTGCAAAATTGACAAAAAAACTTGACTTTAAAAGGTTAAATCATCTGTGAAAAATTCTGTATATTATCTGACAACTATTCAAATTGAACGAACATAGGGTGTTCAATCTAAAAGAATTCATATGTTTCATTTGTGAATTTGCATAAATAAAAGAGAGATAAGTATTCCAATTTTTGGTTATTTATATTAAAATGGGCATAGGTTATGTGAATTTGTATGCAAAAAAGTCATTTGATATTGTTCATATTGACTATAAATCTAGGAGGTAATCCATATGATTTCTAACCAAATCATGCAGAATACAATTGAGGGGCTCCATCAGCTTACAAAGGTTGATTTAGCAATTACTGACGCTGACGGAGTTGTATGTGCGTCTACATTTTCTGATACTGCACAGCTTTCAGATGCTGTTTCAGGTTTCGCTGCATCTGAGGCGGATAGTCAGGTTGCTTTGGGATATCATTTCTTTAAAGTCTTTGATGATTCCCAGTTGGAGTTTGTGATTTTAGCTCATGGCGATGATGAGCAGGCTACTACTGTTGGAAAGATAGCAGCTTTCCATATTCAGGAGCTCATGATTGCTTACAAGGAAAGATTCGATAAAGATAACTTCATTAAGAACTTATTGCTAGACAATCTTCTTCTTGTAGATATCTACAATCGCTCTAAGAAGCTTCATGTTGATACTAACGCTAGACGTGTGGTAATGATTGTTGAAGTGGGCCCAGAAAAGGATGGCGATGAGCTTGATAGAGTTCGTTCGGTATTTGGCGGCAAGACAAAGGATTTTGTTACAGCTGTTGATGAGCACAATATAATCGTTGTCAAAGAGCTTGGCGAGAATGATACATACGATGATATAGAAAAGATTGCAGCTGTTATTATTGATGCATTCCATGATAAGGATTCAAAAAACATACGTGTATCATACGGTACAGTTGTTGGCGAAATTAAAGAAGTATCTCGTTCTTACAAGGAAGCTAATATGGCTATGGATGTTGGCAAGATTTTCTTTAGCGATAAGAAGATTATTGCCTATTCAGCTCTTGGTATTGGTCGTCTTATTTATCAGCTTCCAATTCCACTTTGCAAGATGTTTATCTCTGAGATTTTTGATAACAAATCACCAGATGATTTTGACGAGGAAACACTTACAACTATAGCTAAATTCTTCGAAAATAGTTTGAACGTATCTGAAACATCTCGACAGTTGTATATTCATAGAAATACACTTGTGTACAGATTAGACAAATTAGAGAAGAGTACAGGCCTAGATTTGAGAGTTTTTGAGGATGCTATAACATTTAAAATAGCGTTGATGGTTGTTAAGTACATGAAGTATATGGAGGACGAGAAGTTTTAATGATACGATTAGATCACGTTAGTAAGTCATATGAGGTTGGCAAGCCAGCCTTGGAAGATGTGACTATTCATATTGATCCAGGCGAGTTCGTGTTTATAGTTGGTGATAGTGGTTCTGGTAAGTCTACTCTCATCCGATTATTACTTAAAGAATTAGAGCCTACAAAAGGAAAAATATATATTAATGGTCAGGACCTTAAAAAGGTTACCCACAAAAAGGTGCCTAAATACAGAAGAAATGTTGGTGTCGTTTTCCAAAATTTCCGCTTATTGCCAGACCGTAATGTTTATGAAAATATAGCTTTTGCTATGAAGGTAGTTGAAGCACCTAATCGCGAAATAAAGAAAAAAGTTCCTATGATGCTTTCGCTAGTAGGACTTGCTGCTAAATATAAATCAAGACCTAGCCAGCTTTCAGGTGGTGAGCAACAGCGTGTAGCTATTGCAAGGGCTCTAGTAAATGATCCTAAAATCATTTTAGCTGATGAGCCTACTGGAAACCTTGATAGCGATAATACATGGGAAATCATGAAGCTGTTAGATGAAATCAATCAGCGTGGTACTACTGTCCTTGTTGTTACTCATAACATGGAAATAGTTAGAGCCATGAATAAGAGAGTAATCACTATTAAAAATGGCGTGGTAGTGAGTGATGTTGGAGGTGAAGAATATGAAGATTAGTACCCACATCTACAACATCGGCCAGGGATTAAAAAATGTGTGGAGAAACAAGATGTTTTCTCTTGCATCAATTGCCACAATGACAGCTTGTATTTTCTTGTTTGGTATATTTTATTCGTTAGGAACCAACTTCCAGGCTATGGTTAAGACTGCAGAGGAAGGCGTTGCAGTTACAGTATTTTTTGATGAGGGAATATCGCAAGCTCGCATCGAAGAAATCGGTGGTGAAATATCAAAAAGACCTGAAGTTGCCAGCTATGATTTTGTATCGGCAGAAGACGCTTGGGCAGAATATCAGGAGGAATACTTTGGAGGCAACGAAGCTTTAGCAGCAGGATTTGCAGATGATAATCCACTTGCAAATTCAGCGAACTACGAGATTTATCTTTCTGATGTAGCGATGCAATCCACTTTAGTGTCATTCCTTGAAGGATTGGATGGTGTTCGCCAGGTTAATAAATCAGAAGTTGCTGCAAAGACACTTACAGATATAAATAGAGCAATCACAATTGTATCTATGGCTATTGTCATCATACTTCTTGCGGTATCAGTTTTCTTGATTAGCAACACAGTTATGGTTGGTATTTCTGTTAGACGAGAAGAGATAGCTATTATGAAGCTTATAGGAGCTAAGGATGCATTCGTAAGACAGCCATTTGTTGTCGAAGGTGTATTTATTGGTCTTATCGGTTCGGCTATTCCACTTATATTGTTATATTTTATCTACGGAAAAGTTATTAGCTATGCAGCTAACGAATTTAACTTCCTTAGCAACATGGTAAACTTTATTCCAGTTGAAACAATTTTTAGAACCTTAGTACCTATTTCATTAGTGCTTGGTATTGGAATTGGTTGGATTGGTTCTAGGGTGACATTACACAAGCATCTTAGAGTGTAGTTAATATGATTGATTGGGGAGTGCCTTAGCGAAAGCTTTGGCACTTTCATCAGTATTAGAGATAATTAGAAAGGCAGAATAATGAACACTGAAATGGAAAACTTTTATTCACCTGAAATTAAGCCTAAATCAAAAAAGTGGCCTGTAGTTCTAGGCGTAGTTCTAGGCGCTATGGTGGGCGCTGGTCTTGCGGTGGCTGGAATGCTATTTGTAAAAAACAGCGAGCAAAAGGCTATAGAAGAATCTTCTCAGGACATAATGCAGGCTATCAATAAAGATATTGATGATAAGGATTTATTAAAGGGGGATTCAAGCAGTAAGCTTGAGCTTTTAATCTACATTATTGAAAACTATTATTATAAGGATGTAGAAGATCAGGATATGATTGACGGCATATATGCCGGTTTGGTTGAAGGCTTGAATGATCCATATTCTGAATACTATACACCAGAAGAGTATGAGGATTTGATGAGCACACTTACTGGCAACTATGCAGGTATCGGAGCTATGCTTCAGAAGAACACCGACACAGGTGCAGTTACTATTACAAAGGTGTACGAAGACAGTCCTGCAGAAAAGGCTGGCTTGAAAGAAGGCGATAGTATTGTTTCTGCAGATGGTAATCTTGCAATAGACGAAAATCTTGATGAATTTGTTCAGCACGTAAGAGGTGAGGAAGGTACAGATGTTGCCCTTGTGATTGAGCGTGATGGTGAGAAGTTTGATGTCACATGCACTAGAGACACAATATCTGCACCAACTGTAGCTTACCAGATGCTTGATGGTAATGTTGGTTATATCCAGGTATCTCAGTTTGCAGAACATACATATGACGATTTCGTAAAAGCATACGAGGATTTGGAAAAGCAGGGAATGACTTCGGTTATTTTTGATATGAGAAATGATGGCGGTGGACTTGTTGATTCAGTAGTAAAGATGCTTGATTATTTGCTTCCTGAAGGAACAGTAGTGTATACCATGGATAAGGAAGGCACAAGAGAAGATTTCACATCAGATGCCGATACTCATAAAGATATTCCAATGGTTGTGCTTGTAAATGAGAACACAGCTTCAGCGGCTGAAATCTTTACAGGAGCATTGAGAGATTTTGATTATGGTACTATAATTGGAACAACCACTTACGGAAAGGGCGTAGTTCAATCTACTATCCCACTTAAAGATGGTTCTGCAATTAAGCTTACAACTCAAACATACTATACACCTAGTGGAGAGTGCATCCACGGTAAGGGAATCACACCAGATATTGAGCTCGAGTTCGAGTTTTTAGGTGGCGAAGATGATGAGTATAGTGTAGATTTAGATAATCAGATTCAAAAGGCTTTAGAGGTATTATCTAAGGAATAAACTTTCTACAAGCATGTGTGAAATAAGAAAAGAGGTGATTTCGTGATAGAACTTGATCAGTTCAAACAGCGACTTGTGTCGCAGAAAAATTCTATGACGGAAGTGAGGGATTCACTTTGACGTCGCAGCTAAAAAGGCGCGTATAGAGGAATTGGAGCGCGAGATGGAAGCTCCAGATTTCTGGACAGATGCAGCACAATCATCAGCAAAAATGAAAGAACTGAAATCTATGAAAGATGATGTTGCTGTAATAGATAAGCTTGAGGATCTCTACAAAGAAATAGAAGATTATATTGAGCTTGGCAATGAAGAAGAGGACCAGGAAATTGTAGATACTGTTGCTCTTCTCATTGAAGAATTTGAAAACGATTTAGAAACTCTTCGAATGAAGACACTGCTTTCAGGTGAGTATGATGCCGATAGTGCGATTGTTACATTGCATTCTGGAGCAGGTGGTGTAGAAGCCTGCGATTGGGCGGCTATGCTATATCGAATGTACAGCCGTTGGGCATCGGATGCAGGATTCACAGTTGAAGAGCTTGATTATCAGGAAGGCGATGAGGCTGGAATTCAGTCTGTTACCTTCGAAGTTGTGGGTGAGAATGCCTACGGATATATGAAGTCTGAAAAAGGTATACATCGCTTGGTACGTATTTCTCCATTTAATGCCCAAGGCAAGAGACAGACATCATTTGCATCTTGCGATGTTATGCCAGATATAGAAGAAGATGTAGATGTTGAAATTAGGGATGAAGATATCCGTATAGATACATATCGTTCTTCAGGCGCTGGTGGTCAGCATATCAATAAGACAAGTTCAGCTATTCGAATCACACATTTCCCTACAGGAATTGTAGTTACTTGTCAGAACGAACGAAGCCAGCATCAGAATAAAGATAAAGCCATGCAGATGTTGAAGACCAAACTTCTTCTGTTAAAGCAAGAAGAAAATGCTGCTAAGGCAAGTGGCATTAGAGGCGAAGTCTCTGATATCGGATGGGGCAATCAAATCCGTTCTTATGTATTGCAACCATATAAAATGGTTAAGGATTTGCGAACAGGCGAGGAATCTGGCAATGCAGATGCGGTATTAGATGGCAAACTTACTCCATTTATGAATGCATATTTAAAATGGCTTTCACTGGGATGCCCAGATAGAGGGGCAATGGATGCTGATTAGCATTGATGTAATGTGGGAGTTATGATGAAAAACTGATTTATCGGGAGAATATATATTAATGAAATCGTTAAAGCTTTCATCGATTCACTTAATACCATTAAGCTTTCTTATTACGATTGTGGTAGGAGGGCTTATTTTGATGTTACCAGTATCATCATATGATGGTAGTTGGTCTGGTTTCATTACATCTTTATTTACTTCAACAACGTCTACCTGCGTTACAGGATTGACCGTTGTAAACATTTCTACGGAGTACAGCTTATTTGGACAGATTATCATCCTGTTATTAATACAAATAGGTGGATTAGGTGTAATCACTGTAGTATCAATGATTATGCTTATCACTCAAAAGAAGTTCTCTATTGCAGATAGAAAAATGCTGCAGGATTCATTGAATCTTCAAACTGATGTTGGTGTACTGAGGCTGCTTATCAGGATTTTTAAAGATGTGGCTAAAGTGGAAACCTTTGGCGCAGTTCTTTACTCTATAGTATTCGTACCAGAATACGGAGCAATAAAAGGTGTATGGTATTCGATTTTTACATCTATTTCAGCTTTTTGTAACGCAGGAATAGATGTGTTTGGAGATACAAGCTTAAGTGATTATTCGTCAAACACATTAGTGATGGCTACAACCATGTTTCTTATTGTTATGGGTGGCTTAGGATACGTTGTTTGGTTCGATATGTCTGAAAAGATAAAATACGGAATCAAAAAGCGGTATAACCCATGGGTGATAATAAAAAGATTTAATGAACATACTAAGCTGGTATTGAGCGTAACCCTTGCATTGATAATGATTGGTGCAATTATGGTATTTTTGGCTGAATACAAAAATCCAAACACAATAGGCGAGTATTCTCTATATGATAAAATAATAAATAGCTTGTTTGAATCAATTACATTTAGAACCGCAGGATTTTCGTCTTTTGCTCAGGAAAAAATGACGGATGTTTCTTGTGTAACTTCGTACCTTTTGATGTTTATTGGAGGTTCTCCAATAGGTACTGCAGGTGGAGTCAAAACGGTAACAATATATTTATCATTGCTCAATATCATTTCTTATATTCGTGATGATAATCAGACTATTGTATTTGAACGAAGAGTTACCGAGGAAAGTATGAGAAAGGCTACTGTAATTGTATCTGTTGCGGCATTTACAATCGTTGTTCTTACTCTTGCACTTATATCTACCAATACAATCGGCTTGCAGGATGGATTGTACGAAGTTATAAGTGCTTCGGCAACAGTTGGTCTTACTAGAGGTCTTACTGGAAATCTTAATACTATCGGAAGAATTATCATAATTGTTGCCATGTATTTAGGCAGAATAGGACCTATTTCTCTTGCAATCTTTTTTGCAGGAAAAAGACATAAAAATGATAAATGTAGATATTTAGAAGGAAGCTTCTTTGTAGGATAGGAGATAATATGAAAAAATCGATTGCGGTATTAGGCCTTGGAAAATATGGAATCAGCTTAGCTAAGAATATGTACGATATGGGGGCTGATGTACTTGTTGTTGACCAGGACCAGGATAAACTTAAAGAAATGAATGGCTACTGCACTACTGCCATCTGCGCTGATATTACAAATGAAGATGAAGTTGTTTCTCTTGGCTTAAAAAATATGGATATAGTTGCTGTTGCAATGGCTGGTAACCTTGCGGCTAGTATCATGGCTGTAGCTGTAGCCAAAGAGCACGGAGTTCCACTTATTGTTGCTAAAAGTTCATCAGACAGAATGACTCTGATTCTTAAAAAGATTGGTGCAAATAAGGTAATTGTTCCAGAGGAGTACGGCGGAGAGCAATCAGCTAGAATTCTTTCATCAGATACATTCTTGGATTACTTTAAAGTTGATGGAAATCTATGTATGATTGAAATAAATCCTCTTGCTAAGTGGGTTGGCAAAAACATGATGGAATTGAACGTCAGAAAGAATTATAAAGCTAATGTAATTGCATTAAAGCGTGGTTCAAGTTGGAAGATTCTTAATCCGGAAGAGGCATTACAAGCAGATGATTTACTTCTTATTGTTCTTGAAAGAAATGATTTAAAGAGATTGAATAAGTAATTATTGATGTGACGGTGTTACCTATAGGAGAAAATATGGCATTCAAAGAATATAAACATACAGTTCACTATTATGAAACTGATAAGATGGGGATTACACATCATTCCAACTATATTAGATGGATGGAAGAGGCTAGAATCGATTTCTTGGCACAAGCGGGATGGCCTTTTGACAAACTGGAGGAAATGGGTATGGTATCACCTGTGCTTAGTGTAACCTGCGACTACAAAGTTTCTACCCGTTTTGCAGAAGATATATACATTACTGTAGGTGTTAAGGAATTCAAAGGTGTGAAGCTTTTCCTTTCTTACGAAATGAGAAATGAGGAAGGGAAGGTTGTATGTGTTGGCACTACAAGCCATGCATTTTTAAATCAGGAAGGCAAGCCTATCAAGGTGAAAAAAGAATACCCTGATTTTTATAAGTCTTTAAGTGAATTAGTTCAATAAACTCTCTAAAAAAGAGTCATGGCACCATGACTCTTTTTTATTTTGCTATTTAATTGATTTGAAAGCGTAGTTAATGCAAATGCCTCCTACGGAGTTTCCGGCAGTAATAATAAGGAGCCTTATAAGCATATCGCTGGAGTAAGTGAATGTTAAATTGTAATAAAACATGTCTGCGACGCAGTGCTCTGTTCCAGCTAATATAAATCCCATTACCCCAAGAATAATCGACATATATTTTCCAATCATATGTTGATTATTTTTGAATTCATCCACAGCAATGTAGATAAAAATGTTACAAAGAACTCCAAGCAAGAAAAGGCTTAGATAAGAGTCGCTATTCTTAATATCGCAAAGTCCTTTTGCTTTTTCGAAAAGTGCTGGATAAGCACGTGTATTTTTGATAATAAAAGCAAGAATAAAAGTACCGATAAAATTTCCTATCCAAATAGAAATCATGTCTGTAATAGAAGGTCCATTTTTATCGATTGTATAACACACTTTTCCAGTGAATAAGTTTAGGCTCATAGTGAGAACTAGAAATAGTCCAATGCTAAATAATGCGGAACCATTCACTTTGTCATCAACTGAAAGAAAAATAAGACCACCAAGCCCAATAGAGAATCCAGCTAAAATTGATTTTGAAAGAGATTTCATGATTAATAATTCTCCTGATATTTATTATTAGTTGTTTTATAATAATTATAATGATTAGCCCTATCTAAATCAACTTAGTCTTAACAAACTTAAAATTATTGCACAAATATAAAAATAACCTGATTTAATAGCTTGCATTAGTGCAGAATAAATGATATTATCTTCTGAGCAAATACAAATGTATTTGCAGGAAAGACACTCATGGAGGAATTATGGCAGAGAAAACTACTTATTTTGTAATTAAAGAAAAGGCCGTACCGGAAGTTTTGCTTAAAGTAGTGGCAGCTAATAAGCTACTTGCTACAGGAAAGTGCGCGTCTGTTCAGGAAGCTACAGAACAGGTGGGGATTAGCCGCAGTTCTTTCTATAAATATAAGGATGACATATTCCCTTTCCACGAGGACACTAAAGGAAAGACTATAAATATGGTTATCCAGCTTGAAGATGAGCCAGGTATTTTATCAAGAGTGTTAGATGAGATTGCCCATTTCCGCGTTAATATCTTGACTATTCACCAAAGTGTGCCTGTTGGAGGTTTTGCAACACTCACACTTTCTGTAGATGTTTTGGAAGATTCGGGTGATTTCACCGAGTTAGTTACCGCAGTTGAAAATGTAGAAGGTGTCCATTACGTAAAAATATTAGCAAGGGAGTGACAGCATGAAAGTAGCAATAATGGGCTATGGAACAATCGGTTCCGGTGTAGCAAAGGTTCTTGACACAAATAAGGACATAATCAAAGAGAGATTAGGTGAAGCTTTAGAAATTAAGTATATTCTTGATTTAAGAGAATTCCCTGATGATCCTCATGCAAATTGTTTTGTAAAGGATTATAAGGAGATTGCTAAAGATAAAGAGATAAAACTCGTTGTTGAAACAATGGGTGGAGTTGAGCCTGCATTTACTTTTGTTAAGGCGATGTTGGAAGCAGGAAAATCTGTCACAACATCTAACAAAGCACTTGTTGCAGACAAGGGCGCTGAACTTATGAAAATTGCAAAGGATAACGATGTTAACTTTGTATTTGAAGCGGCTGTTGGCGGCGGTATTCCTATTATTCGTACACTCACAGCTTGTCTTACAGGTGATGTTATTGAAGAAATAGCTGCTATATGTAATGGCACAACAAACTATATGCTTACAAACATGGAGCAGTTTGGTAGCGAATATGCTCAGATTCTTGCAGAGGCTCAGTCATTAGGTTATGCAGAAAAAGATCCTACAGCAGATGTTGAGGGACATGACAGCTGCAGAAAGATTGCTATTCTTACATCTCTTGTTGCAGGAAAGAATGTTGATTATACAGAAATCCCTACAGAAGGAATCAGCAAGATTTCTTCAACAGATTTCAAATATGCAAAATCAATGGGCTATAGCATCAAGCTTATTGCCAAGAGCACTAAGGTTGGCGATACATATTCATGCCGCGTAGCTCCATTTTTAGTAAAGCCTGATCAGATGCTTTACCATGTATCTGGTGTTATGAATGCTGTATCAGTTCGCGGAAATATGCTTGGAGAATCTATGTACTACGGCGCTGGCGCAGGTGCACTTCCTACAGCATCAGCAGTAGTAGGCGATTTAGTATTTTTAGCTAGAAATGTAGATAAGCATGTAAGAATTGGATGGGCAAATGAAAAGCTTGAGCTTTCTAATCCATCTGAACAGAAATATAAATATTTCGTTCGTACATCAGCACTTCAGTCAAATATCGAGAATGAATTTGAAGAAGTTAAGTACACTGACTTAGATTTAGACGACGAGACAGGATTCATCACAGCGGAAATGACAGAATCAGAGTTCAACGAGCGTAAGACTGCACTTGGCGGAGTTATTTCTGTTATCAGATTTTACTAATTAGTTTGGCGTTTTTGTAAGGAGATTGTTATGTATATTACTTGCTTGGATTTAGAGGGCGTTTTAGTACCAGAGATTTGGATTGCATTTGCTGAAGCATCAGGCATTCCAGAGTTAAAAAAGACTACCAGAGACGAACCAGATTACGATAAGTTAATGAATTATCGTATCAACATTCTTAAGGAGCATGGACTTGGATTGAAAGAGATTCAAGACACAATAGCAACTATTGATCCATTGCCAGGGGCTAAAGAGTTTTTGGATAAGCTTAGAGCACAGGGACAGGTTATTATCATCAGTGACACATTCTCTCAATTTGCAGGTCCTCTTATGGAAAAGCTTGGGATGCCAACCATCTTCTGTAATGAATTAGTAGTTTCAGAGTCTGGTGAAATCACAGGTTATAAAATGCGCTGTGAGAAGAGCAAGCTGACAACAGTTAGAGCATTACAGTCATGCGGATTTGAGACAATTGCAAGTGGCGATAGCTTTAATGATCTTGCGATGATAGAAGCATCAGCTGCTGGATTCCTTTTCAGAACAACTGATTCAATAAAGAAAGATTATCCACAGTATCCAGCTTTCGAAGAGTACGATGAATTGTATGATGCGATAATCTCAGCACAGAAATAAAATAATAGATTATGCGACATGTCATTAGTGGCATGTCGCTTTTTTCTTTATTATGAAAATATTACATAAACTGTTTGATAAAATAGGCTGTAAACACTGCGCTATTGTCTAATATTACTAGCACTGTGACATATGCACAACTTTACTAATAAGTAATTATGTACATATGGTGGTGGAAATGTGAAAAAAATATGTTGATATTTACCCAAAAGTGATGTAGTATGTAATTACAAAGTTAATAAATGCCCGTGAGAGATGAGAATGTGGCTGTGATTATAAGAGGTGAGCTCTTTGTTCTATAGGCATGTTCTTTTTTTGTGCCTAAAGGGTAGAAAATGAAGGAGTATAAATAATGCACAGAGAATTCATCGAAAAGCTGGAGGTTAATCCAGTTATTGCAGCCATTAAGGATGACCAGGGGTTACAGCATGCTATTGAAACGGATTGTGAAATTATCTTCATCTTATATGGAGATGTTTGTACTATCCCAGAAATAGTTAGCCAAATCAAAGCAGTTGGCAAAGTTGCTATGGTTCATTTGGATTTGATTACAGGTCTGAATAACACAAAAGAAATCTCTGTGGACTTCATTAAGAATAATACCTTGGCTGATGGTATTATCACTACTAAGGGGAATCTCATCGGAAGGGCAAAGGAGTTGGGTTTATATACAGTGCTTAGATACTTCGTTATCGACAGTATGGCTCTTGTCAATATTGAAAAACAAGATCGCCATGGAGTATCGCAGCCAGATGTCATTGAAATTCTGCCAGGAATCGTGCTTCCTAAAATTATTAAAAGAGTAAATGATGTGAGCCGAGTTCCAGTTTTAGCGGGAGGTCTTATAACGGACAGAGATGATGTTATGAATGCACTAAATAATGGGGTGCTTGCCGTATCTACCACCAATGAGGATGTATGGCAGCTTTAGTTGCATTACCTGCTCCTAAGTAACTAGCCAATGCCAAAGGCAAAGAAAAAGGAGGAGTAATAATGGCAAAATACGTAATGGCTCTAGATGCCGGAACAACAAGTAACAGATGTATCCTTTTTAATGAAAAAGGAGAGATGTGCTCTGTTGCACAGAAGGAATTTACACAGTATTTCCCACAGCCAGGTTGGGTTGAGCATGATGCTAACGAAATTTGGCAGACACAGCTTTCAGTAGCACGTTTAGCAATGCAAAAGGTTGGCGCTACAGCGGACGATATTGCGGCAATCGGTATTACTAACCAGCGTGAAACAGTTATTGTTTGGGACAGAGCTACAGGCCAGCCAATTCACCATGCTATCGTATGGCAGTGCCGTCGTACTGCAGATTTTGCAGAGCAGATGAAGGGCAAGATTCCTGGAATTGTTGAGAAGTTCCAGCAGAAGACAGGTCTTAAGTTCGATCCATATTTCTCAGGTACAAAGATCCGTTGGATCCTTGATAACGTTGAGGGTGCTAGAGAGAGAGCTGAAAAAGGCGAGTTATGCTTCGGTACTGTAGATTCTTGGTTAATCTACAAGCTCACAAAGGGCAAAGTACATGTTACAGATTACTCAAATGCATCTAGAACATTATTATTCAATATCAACACTCTTGAATGGGATGATGAGCTTTGCCAGATTCTTGATATTCCAAAGAGCATGCTTCCAGAGGCTAAGCCTTCAAGCTGCATCTATGGCGAAACAGATCCAGAGTTCTTTGGTGGTCCTATCCGTATCGCTGGTGCTGCTGGTGATCAGCAGGCAGCTCTTTTCGGACAGACATGCTACAACGAAGGCGAAGCAAAGAATACATATGGTACAGGTTGCTTCATGCTTATGAACACAGGTGAGAAGCCAATCTTCTCTAAGAACGATCTTCTTACAACCATCGCTTGGGGATTAGATGGTAAGGTTACATACGCACTTGAAGGTTCTGTATACGTTGCTGGTGCTGCTATTCAGTGGCTCCGTGATGAATTAAAGATTGTTGATTCTTCACCAGATTCAGAATACTTTGCTACTCGTGTTAAGGATACAAATGGTTGCTACGTTGTACCTGCATTTACAGGACTTGGAGCTCCATACTGGGATCCATACGCAAGAGGAGCAATCACAGGTCTTACTCGTGGTGTTAATAAATATCACATCATCAGAGCAACACTTGAGTCTCTTGCTTATCAGACATACGACGTTCTTCATGCTATGGAGCTTGATTCAGGTAAGCACCTTACAGCATTAAAGGTCGATGGTGGTGCATCAAACAACAACTTCTTGATGCAGTTCCAGTCAGATATCATCAATACTGACGTTCTTCGTCCAAGCTGTGTTGAGACAACAGCTATGGGTGCTGCTTATTTGGCAGGACTTGCAGTTGGATATTGGAAGAGCAAAGAAGATGTTATTAAGAACTGGGCAGTTGATAGAGAGTTCAAGCCAGAGATGACAGATGCAGACAGAACAGCAGCTATTAAGGGCTGGTCAAAGGCTGTAGCATCTACTCGTGGATGGGCTAAGGAATAGGTCGTTAAAAAATTGAACAATAAGCACCCTTCGGAAAGTTGGCAAGCGCGAGCAGGAAGGCTCCATGCCGGGGAAGGAGGGTGCCCCTTTAGGGGAGTTCCCTTGCCCGAGTATGGAAGGTGGCCTGCGGGAGCATGTTATATTTATTGGGTGCTTATAAATATTATATTTTAAGTAAGGGGGAAATTTTTATGTCAGTTTATTTAGGCGAGTTTATTGGTACGATTATTCTTGTTCTACTTGGTGATGGTGTTTGCTGTAACGTTAATTTGAATAAGTCAGGCTTTAAGGGCGGCGGAGCAGTTCACATCCTTATTGGTTGGGGAATGGCTGTTATGGTTCCTGCATTTGCAATGAGCAGATTTGCAGGTTGCGGTTCTGCATTTAACCCTGCAGTTACAATTGGTGCAGCTATCAGAACTGGTGACTGGAGCACAGTACCAGGCCAGATCGTAGCTCAGATGCTTGGCGGTTTTGTAGGCGCTGCAATCCTTTTGGTTCTTTATCACGACCACATTAAGGAAACAGCAGATGATGCAGTAGTAAGAGGATGCTTCTGTACATCAGCTTCTATTCCAAATCAGTGCCTTAACTTCCTTTCAGAGTTTGTAGCAACATTTATTCTTGTATTTACACTTTCACTTATTCCTGGAGCAGCAGGCGAGTCTAATGTTTCATGGATACTTGTATATGGTGTAATCGTTGCATGCGGTGCTTCATTTGGTGGTCTTACAGGATACGCAATGAATGCAGCAAGAGATACAGCTCCTCGTATTGCATACCTTCTTTTAGCACCAAACTTTGGTAAGAAAGATGGCAACTGGAGCTATGGATGGATTCCAGCAGTTGCACCTATTTGTGGTGGTGTAGTTGCAGCCCTTCTTTACAATGCTCTTGCAGCAGCTCAGATGTTTGGCTAATTTGATTCAAGGAATCAATCTTAATAATCGTATTTCAGTATTCAATACTGGAACCATTTAAAACTGAACTATTGTATACACTGAGGATTGGAGTCGGTATTGAACGCATGATGAGATGCGTTTAGTTACCGACTCCTTTTTTAACAGTAAATAAAAGTAAAAGGTAGGAGAAAAAACTATGTTGTATGATGTCATAATCATAGGCGCAGGCGTTTCTGGCAGCGCAATTGCGAGAGAGCTTTCACGTTATGAGACAAATGTCTGCGTTTTAGAAAAATGTGAGGATGTTTGCGAAGGAACTTCGAAAGCTAATTCTGCAATTGTTCATGCAGGATTTGATGCAGCTGCTGGTTCTCTGATGGCAAAACTAAATGTACGTGGAAATGAAATGATGGATGACCTATGCCGAGATTTGGACATTCCGTTCAAGAGAAATGGTTCCATGGTTGTTTGCATCCACAAAGAAGCTTTAGATGGCCTTAAAGATCTTTATGATCGAGGCGTTAAAAATGGAGTTAAAGGCTTAAAGATTTTAAGCCGCGAGGAGGCTCTTGAGATGGAGCCAAATCTTTCAGATAACGTAGAAGGAGCATTATATGCACCAACTGGCGGTATTATCTGTCCATTCAAATTAAATATAGCAATGGCAGAGAATGCTAATGTAAATGGAGTAGATTTTAGATTTAATACAAAGGTAGAAGATATTTGTTCGGATGAAGATGGATTATGGCATATTCGCACAAATAATGGCGAGTATGTTACAAGATATGTTGTCAATGCAGCAGGTGTTTATTCAGGTGTAATTCATAATATGGTAAGCAAGGATGACGATAAAATCGAAATCATCCCAAGACGTGGAGATTATTGCCTCTTAGATAAAGAAGTTGGAACCCATGTAAGTCACACAATATTCCCGCAGCCAACAAACCTTGGTAAGGGTGTACTTGTATCACCTACTGTCCATGGCAATCTTATCGTCGGCCCAACTGCTATTGATATTGATGATAAAGAAGGAACAAACACAACAGCAGCTGGTATTGGCGACTTAATTGCAAAGGCTAATGATCACGTAAAGAATCTTCCTATGAGAAAGGTTATTACATCCTTTGCAGGCCTTCGTGCTCACGAGGCAAGACATGAGTTTATCATTGGGGAAGTAGATGGTGCGCCACACTTTATCGATTGTGCAGCTATCGAGTCTCCGGGACTAACATCTAGCCCAGCTATTGGCGAGATGGTAGGAAATATGTTAAAGGATATGATGGGTCTTACAAACAAAGCTAATTGGATTAGCACTAGAAAAGATGTAATGAACCCATCAGATCTATCAGTTGAAGAAAGAAATGAATTAATTAAGAAAAATCCAGCCTATGGTAACATTATTTGCCGCTGCGAATCTATATCAGAGGGTGAAATTTTAGATGCAATTCATAGACCTTTGGGGGCACGTTCTTTAGATGGAGTTAAGAGAAGAACTCGTGCTGGAATGGGAAGATGCCAGGCCGGCTTCTGCTCACCAAAGACTATGGAAATATTACACAGAGAATTAGGTCTTCCTTATGAGGAGATTACAAAGAGTGGTGGCCATTCAAATATTGTAATGGAGCGCACCAAAAATCAGAAGGGAGGCAATCAGTAATGCTTAATTATGATATTGTAATTGTAGGCGGAGGCCCTGCTGGTCTTGCAGCTGCGGTTTCAGCAAGAAATGCCGGTGTAGATAAAATTCTTATTCTTGAAAGAGATAAAGAGTTAGGTGGAATTTTAAATCAGTGCATACATAATGGTTTTGGTCTTCACACTTTCAAGGAAGAGCTCACAGGACCAGAATATGCATATCGTTTTATCGAGAAAGTCCTCGATGCAAAAATTGAATATAAGCTCAATACAATGGTAATGGATATCTCTGAAGATAGAGTTGTTACCGCTATGAGCCGTGAAGATGGAATGTATCAGATTAAAGCAGGAGCTGTTATTCTTGCAATGGGATGTCGCGAGCGTCCACGTGGAGCGTTAAATATCCCTGGCTACAGACCAGCAGGAATCTTTTCAGCAGGTACAGCACAGCGTCTTGTAAACATTGAAGGCTATATGCCTGGCCGTGAAGTGGTAATACTTGGTTCTGGTGACATTGGACTTATCATGGCACGCCGTATGACACTTGAGGGCGCAAAGGTTAAGGTTGTTGCAGAGCTTATGCCTTACTCAGGTGGATTAAAGAGAAATATTGTACAGTGCTTAGATGACTTTGGTATTCCTCTTAAGCTTAGTCACACTGTAGTGGATATTGAGGGCAAAGAGCATCTTTCAGCTGTTACTATTGCTGAGGTTGATAATCATGGCAAGCCAATTCCAGGAACAGAAGAAAGATACACATGTGATACATTGCTTCTTTCTTGCGGCCTTATTCCTGAGAACGAGCTTTCAAGAAATGCCGGTGTTGAAATGAGCCCTATTACAAGCGGCCCAGTTGTAAATGAATCACTTGAAACAAATATACCTGGTGTATTTGCTTGTGGAAATGTTCTTCATGTGCATGACCTTGTTGACTATGTATCAGAGGAAGCTGATAGAGCAGGTCAAAACGCAGCTAAGTTTATAAAGGGCGAGCTTTCTGAGAACTCTGGAGCCGAAATCGAAATCGTTGCAACAGAGGGAGCTCGTTACACAGTTCCATCTACTATCGATATTGGAAGAATGGACGATAAGCTTACTGTCAGATTTAGAGTTGGTGCTGTATATAAAGATTCTTATGTCAGCGTTTATTTTGATGACGAAAGGGTCATGCACAATAAAAAGAGAATCATGGCACCTGGCGAAATGGAGCAAGTAATTCTGCTTAAGAATAAGCTTGAGGAAAAGCCAGACCTAAAAAAGATTACAGTAAAGATTGAAGCAGAATAAAGGAGGGCGAAGATAATGGAAAAGAGAGAATTAACCTGTATCGGCTGCCCAATGGGGTGCCAGATAACAGTAGAATTAGAAAATGGCGAAGTTTTATCTGTAACGGGAAACACTTGTAAGATTGGCGAAAACTACGCTAAAAATGAGGTTACACATCCAGAGAGAACAGTTACCTCAACATCAATTGTTTTAGGTGGAGATAAACCTCGCGTATCAGTCAAGACAGCAAGCAATATCCCAAAGGATAAAATTAATGCTGTAATGAAAGAGATTGATGCAGCAGTTATGAACGCGCCAGTTCATATCGGTGATGTTGTTGTAAAAAATGTCTGCGGCACAGGCGTAGATGTTGTTGCAACACGTAATGTAGAAGCAATCTAAGGCTTCTCCCTATGGGAGAAGCTGTCACCGCAGGTGACTGATGAGGGTCAAGAAGCTCACGGATTTTGTCCGTGAGCTTCTTTGTACTTGCAATTATATACATAATTTGAATATACTTATCAAAGGGTTCAATTATAAAGAAAGAGAGTTACAACATGGACATTACAAAACAGATTGCATCAGAATTACAAGTGCGCGTTGCGCAGGTAGATGCAGCAGTTAAATTATTAGATGAAGGAAATACAGTTCCTTTTATTTCAAGATATAGAAAGGAAGCTACTGGCGGGCTTAATGATGAGCAGCTTCGTACTCTTGCCGAGAGATTAACGTATTTACGTAATCTGGAAGAGAAAAAAGCAACATGCCTTGCTTCTATTGAAGAGCAGGGAAAACTCACAGAAGAGCTTAAGAAGGCTATTCTTGAGGCGACAACACAGGTCGCTGTTGATGATTTATATCGTCCTTATCGTCCAAAGAGACGTACACGTGCAACTATTGCAAAGGAAAAGGGCTTAGAGCCACTAGCTAATATTATCATTCTTCAGATGACAGATAAGTCACTTGAGGAAGAAGCCAAGGCATTTATCAATCCAGAAAAAGAAGTTAACACTCCAGAGGAAGCTATTGCAGGCGCTTGCGACATTATTGCCGAAGCTATCTCTGATGATGCTGATTATCGTACTTGGATTAGAGAAAAGACATTTAAAAACGGTCGAATCATTTCAAAGGCAAAGGATGCTGAAGCTGAATCAGTATACGAAAACTATTACGATTATGATGAAGCAATTGCTAAGCTTCCAGGCCATCGTATTCTTGCGCTTAACCGTGGTGAAAAGGAAAAGATCCTTAAGGTTAGCATCGAAGCACCTGTAGAAGATATTTTACGCTACCTTGAAAAGAAGGTTATCAGCCGTGATAACGTAAATACGAATCAGGCATTAACAACAACAATCGAGGATGCTTACACTAGACTTATCGCACCATCTATCGAAAATGAAATTAGAGGAAACCTTACAGAAACAGCGGAAGATGGAGCTATCAAGGTGTTCGGCAAGAACCTTACACAGCTTCTTATGCAGCCTCCAATCGCAGGCCGCAACGTACTTGGCTGGGATCCAGCTTTCCGTACAGGATGTAAAATCGCTATCGTAGATGCCACAGGAAAGGTATTAGATACAACAGTTGTATATCCAACTGCGCCACAGAATAAGGTTGAAGAAACTAAAAAAGTAATTAAAGCCCTTATTAAGAAATACAATGTATCATTAATCTCTCTTGGAAATGGTACTGCCAGCCGTGAGTCTGAGCAGATTATCGTAGATATGTTAAAGGAGATTCCTGAGAAGGTAGAGTATGTCATTGTAAATGAGGCTGGAGCATCAGTGTACTCTGCTAGTAAGTTTGCTACTGAGGAATTCCCTAACTTTGATGTAGGACAGCGTTCAGCTACATCTATGGCACGCCGTCTTCAGGATCCGCTTGCTGAGCTTGTAAAGATTGATCCAAAGTCTGTGGGTGTTGGTCAGTATCAGCACGATATGAATCAAAAGAAGCTTGATGAGACACTTGCTGGTGTTGTAGAGACTTGCGTTAATGCAGTTGGTGTAGATCTTAATACTGCCTCAGCATCTCTATTAGAATATGTTTCTGGTATCAATAAGACTATTGCAAAGAACATTGTTGAATACAGAGAATCAAATGGTCGTTTTAATTCTCGAGCAGAGCTTAAGAAAGTGCCAAAGCTTGGACCAAAAGCATTTGAACAGTGCGCAGGTTTCATGCGTATCATTGGAGGCCGTAATCCATTAGACGCTACTGCTGTTCACCCAGAAAGCTACGATGCAGCTAAAGCACTTTTGGAAAAGCTTGGATTTGATACAAAAGATATTGCGGCTGGCACTTTAAAAGATATCCACAAGAGTATTCAGGATATCAAAGCCTTGTCCACAGAGCTTGGTATTGGCGAGATGACACTTGAGGATATCATCAAGGAGCTTGAGAAGCCAGGTCGTGATCCACGTGAGGATATGCCACGTCCAATTCTTAAGAGCGACGTTCTTGAGATGAAGGACTTAAAGCCTGGAATGCAGCTTAAAGGTACAGTTAGAAATGTTATCGATTTTGGTGCATTTGTAGATATCGGAGTGCATCAGGATGGCCTTGTCCATATTTCTCAGATGACAGATAGATATATCAAGCATCCTCTCGAAGTAGTTTCGGTTGGAGATATCGTTGATGTTGAGGTTCTTTCTGTAGATGAGAAAAAGGGTCGTATAGCTTTAACTATGAAGCATAACGTCAATAAAGATAAAAAATAACCCAGTCTTGTTGTAAACATCAACAGAAACGGAATATCAAAATTGTAGTAATTGTACAAAATGTATCAATAGAATGCTTATTGCATTGACAATTATGAACAATTCTCCTATACTCATATTCAGTTAGAGAAAGTAACATGAATGTGCTTTTTAGGAGAAATGTATTAATAGGGAGTGAGTCGTTAGGGGTTTCGACTCACTCCTTTTGTATTTGCGGTTTTTTATTGTGTTAATGGCAATAGGAATTCTATTATCAGCGAAAATGTGTTAATATAATAAATAATTGGGAGATTTATGAAACATGGAGCAAAATATTAAATTTAGCACTAAAATCAAAGAACAGGATCTCTATAGATTCAATTTACATCATGCTTACACTGGAACACAGGGAATTTTTTCTATTGTCCTTTTTGTACTACTTATAGTTGTTTGGATATTGCGATTTGAAGCCTTATCTACAATCTATAAAGTTATGTATCCATTATTGGCAATGATTTTCGTCATGTATATTCCTATGAGTTTAAAACTTAGGGTTAAAGCTCAGATGCAGCAGGAGGTTTTTCAGCATCCACTCAATTACGAGCTTAAGGAAGATGGAATCGAGATTTCATCGCCAGCTGTAGAAGATGCAGCAGAATTGCCATGGGAGTACATCTATAAGGTCTCAACCTGGAAAGAATATCTGCTTATATACAGCAACAGAATTAATGCATATATTGTTCCAATGGAAGATATAGCAGGACAATACGATAATATTAAAGAGTTCATTAAATCACATGTAGAGGATTTTAAATTACAGATAAAATGATAGAAATAATAGAAACAAATTCACCAGAAGAAACAGAAGCACTTGGCAAAAAGCTTGCAAGTGCAGCAAATCCAGGGCAAGTGTTTACGCTTATTGGCGACCTTGGAGTGGGCAAGACTGTTTTTACGCAAGGTTTTGCTACGGGCCTAGAAATCGACGAGCCAATTTGCAGCCCTACATTTACAATCGTTCAGGTCTACGATACCGGACGGCTTCCATTTTATCATTTTGATGTATATCGTATAGGCGATATCGAAGAAATGGATGAAATAGGATATGAGGATTATGTTTATGGCGATGGTGTATCACTTATTGAGTGGGCAAATCTAATCGAAGAGATTTTGCCGGAGCATTACACCAAAGTTACAATAGAGAAAAATTTAGAAAAAGGATTTGATTACCGTAAAATTACGGTAGAACATATATAGCTATAATGAAGATATTAGGAATCGACGGTTCAGGTCTTGTAGCATCTGTTGCCGTTGTTGAAGATGATAATTTAATAGGAGAATACACTACAGGTTACAAAAAGACTCATTCCCAGACATTGTTGCCAATGCTTGATGCTCTTGGCAAGATGATTGATTTGGATCTTAATACCATAGATGCAATTGCAGTTGCAGCAGGGCCAGGGTCTTTTACGGGCCTTAGAATTGCTTCAGCTACAGCCAAAGGATTAGGACTTTCATTAGGATGTCCTATCATATCTGTTCCAACAGTTGATGCCCTTGCATTCAACCTTTGGGGACAGGCTGGCACAATTTGTCCTATTATGGATGCTAGACGTGGCCAGGTTTACACAGGATTATATTCATTTTTAGATGATGGTTCATTTAATACAATCAGAGAACAGTGCGCTGTAGATTTTCATGAAATTGCTGATGAAATTAATAAAAATGGGCAGCCTGTTACATTTTTAGGCGATGGTGTTCCGGTATTCAAGGATTTAATTTCAGACTTGATTAAAGTGCCATACAGATTTGCACCAGCTCATATTAATAAGCAGCATGCAGCAAGCGTCGCAACTTTAGGAAGCATTTACTATAAGAATGGTGAGTGTGAGACAGCGGCAGAGCATCGTCCAGAGTACTTAAGGCTTTCGCAGGCAGAACGCGAACGTCTTGAAAAGGAAGGAAAGGCTTAATGGCTTTTACATATAGGTTTGCGACAGAGGCTGATGTTGATGCGATAGTTGCCATAGAGGTGGCTTCAATGAGCAGCCCTTGGAATAAAGATAATTATCTTGAAGCAATCAACTCAGACCATGCATTTATAATGGTGGCGGCAGATGGTGATAATATAGCTGGATTTGCAGTGTTTTATCTTACTCCACCTGAATGCGAGCTTCCGGATATTGTTGTTGCAGAAAGTTATCGCAAAAGAGGTGTAGGAAAAAGCCTTATGAACGAAGCTATCAGACAGCTGAAGGCTCATAAAGTAGACACCATATTTCTAGAGGTTCGCGTTAGCAATACCGCGGCCCAGGCATTATACTCTCGCATAGGCTTCGAAGAAATCGGAAAGCGTAAGTATTTTTATTCGGATCCGATAGAAGATGCAATTTGCATGTCGCTTCATCTGGAAGAATAATACATAACAAGCGAGAGTCATACTTGAAAGGATTTATAGATGTTAGATGTTTGTTTGTTGGGAACGGCAGGCATGATGCCGCTTCCTAATAGATGGCTTACCTCTTGCCTACTTAGATTTAATGGCGAGGGTTTGCTAATAGATTGTGGTGAAGGCACACAGGTTGCCCTGAGAGAGGCAGGCTTTTCGCCTAATCCTATTTCAATCATTTGCTTTACTCATTATCATGCCGATCACATTAGTGGATTGCCTGGATTTCTTTTATCGATGGGCAATTCAGATAGGACTGAACCTATCACAATAATCGGTCCAAAGGGGCTGACGCGAGTGGTTAATTCGCTTAGAGTTATTGCGCCAGAGCTTCCTTTTGAAATTAAATTTCACGAGCTTACATCAGATGATGAAGAGTTTGAAATAATGGGATACCATGTTCATGCATTTAAGGTTAACCATAATGTTTTGTGCTATGGATATTCGGTTAGCATTCCAAGAAAGGGCAGGTTTGATGTAGAAAAAGCCAAGAGTCTTGGGCTTCCTGTTACTCTATGGAATCCGCTTCAAAAGGGAAATACGGTAGAGCATGAAGGCAAAACCTATACGCCAGATATGGTTATGGGGCAGGCAAGAAAGGGGCTTAAGGTCACTTATTGTACAGATACACGACCTACAAAATCTCTTGTTGATGCTGCCAGCGAGTCAGACTTGCTAATATGCGAAGGCATGTACGCAGAAGAAGAAAAGCTTGCAAAGGCGAGACAGAATAAGCATATGACTTTTTATGAGGCTGCAAAAGTGGCTAAGGATGCTAATGTTGGCGAATTGTGGCTTACACATTTTTCTCCATCAATGACTGGGCATAAAAAGTATATGAAAGCGGTTTGCGATATTTTTCAGCAAGCCTATTTGGGAGAGGACGGAAAGTTTTTAGAGCTAGATTTTTCGGAGGAGTAGTATGAAAAAGGTGTTGCGTATTGGAATAGCAATTATCTGTATGGTATCTCTGATTGTGGGGTACTATACTTACTTGTCACGCCGAAACGATGCCACCTCATCGCAAGATAATGTTGAGTTGTCTGAAGTGCAGGCTATTATCTCAAAGAATTTTGTGAAGGATTATCCAGCTACACCGCGAGCTGTAGTTAAATGGTACAATCGTATTATTGCTGCGTATTATTCAGAAGAATATACTCAAGGTGAGCTAGAGAAGATGGCTGATCAAGCTAGAATGCTTATGGATGATGAACTGCTACAATATAATCCAAAGGACACTTATCTTGCCTCGCTCTCATTAGAAATCGAAGATTATCGAAATCGCTCCAGAACTATCGTTTCTAGTTCAGTAAGCGATTCCAACGAAGTACAATATAAGAAAGTTAATGGAAATGATTGTGCTTTTCTCTCTACATATTACTTTATCAGAGAGGGAAGCTCATACGATAGAACCTATGAGGATTTTTGCCTTAGAAAAGATGCTAATGGCAATTGGAAAATCCTTACATGGAGATTATCCACAGAGGATGAAATAAATGGATACTAAAGAAATTAAAATACTTGCAATAGAAAGCTCTTGTGATGAAACAGCTGCTGCTGTTGTTGTAAATGGAAGAGATGTTAGAAGCAATGTTATATCTACACAGATACCTTTACATACACTGTATGGTGGAGTAGTACCTGAAATTGCTTCTAGAAAGCATATAGAACGAATCAATCAGGTTATTGAACAGGCATTGGAAGAAGCTGATATGGGATTAGAGGATATGGATGCCATAGCAGTTACTTATGGTCCTGGATTAGTTGGTGCTCTTTTGGTGGGGGTTGCTGAGGCGAAGGCTATAGCTTTTGCTACTGGCAAGCCTCTTATTGGTGTTCATCATATAGAAGGTCATATTAGCGCTAATTACATCGAAAATAAGGAATTAAAACCGCCATTTTTATGTCTCGTTGTTTCTGGTGGTCATACACATTTGGTGCGTGTTGTTGATTATGGTAAATACGAAATATTAGGACGTACCAGAGATGATGCAGCTGGAGAAGCTTTTGATAAGGTTGCCAGAGCTATAGGCTTGGGCTATCCAGGTGGACCTAAGATAGAAAAAGCTGCCCACGAAGGTGATCCATTTGCTATCCAATTTACCAGACCAAAAGTGTCTGATGGCGTGTATGATTTTTCATTTAGCGGTTTAAAATCTCAGGTTTTAAATTATATTAATGGTGCGCAGATGAAAGGGGAGGCTATCAATGATAAAGATATAGCTGCTTCTTTCCAGCAAACTGTAATTGATACTTTGTGCGAACATGCTGCTATGGCAATAGATGAATTTGGCATGGATAAATTTGCTATTGCAGGTGGAGTTGCATCTAATCAAACTCTCAGAGCTGCAATGGAAAAGATGTGCGAAGGCAAAGGTGTGAAGTTTTATCATCCATCTCCAATTCTTTGCACGGATAATGCGGCGATGATAGGTGCAGCAGCTTATTATGAATATTTAGCAGGCAAGTTTGATGGATGGGATTTAAACGCAATACCTAACCTTAAATTAGGAGAAAGATAATATGAATAAATTCACGGCGATTGTACTTGCAGCAGGCAGCGGCAAAAGAATGGAACAGGAGATTCCAAAGCAATATATGAATATAGGTGGCGCTCCTCTTATGTCTCATTGTCTGCGCACTTTTCAGGAGAGCAAAGTAACTCAAATAGTACTTGTGGTTGCGCCTGGAGATGTAGAAAAATGTCGTAAGGAAATTATCGAGAGATATCATATTGATAAGTGCATTGCAATTGTAGAAGGTGGAGAAGAACGATATGATTCTGTATATGCTGGATTAAAGGCGATAAATGATGGTTATGTTCTTATTCATGATTGTGCAAGAGCATTTGTTTCTGTAGACATTATACATAGATGCATGTCTGCGGTAGCTTTATATGAGTCCTGTGTTGTTGGTATGCCTACAAAAGATACAGTTAAGCTCACTGACGACCATAGAAAAGTGTTGGATACGCCTGATAGAAGCAATGTGTGGATTGTGCAGACTCCTCAATGCTTTGAATATAATCTTATTCGTGGAGCATATGATAAAGTGATTCCTAATGCTGATACCACAATTACAGATGATGCAATGATTGTGGAACTTGCTACAGATCACGATGTACATATGATACAAGGCTCTTATACAAACATAAAAGTAACCACTCCAGAGGACGCTGCTTTTGGCGAAGCTATCCTTAGAAGTCGTCGCTAAAATTAGGCTATCGTCGTAATTTTCTGAATTCTAGATTTTTACAAAAAACTTATGGATTTCTGTTGACATACGAATGCTCAGATGATATTATACTATTCGTGTTCGAGAGAACTAAACTTCCATGGAGAGGTATCGAAGTGGTCATAACGAGGCGGTCTTGAAAACCGTTTGTCCGCAAGGGCGCGTGGGTTCGAATCCCACCCTCTCCGTTAAAGCCTTCAGGTTTAGCCTGAAGGCTTTTTTATTTCCACATTGCCTCTATAAAAGGTGATTGCAAATAGATGGAAAAATTAAGAAAAAGATGTTGACATGAAGCAGTGGCTTTTGATATTATATACAAGCTGTCGCGTGAGGGATGCTCACTGAAACAGCAATAAAAAATAGTAAATAGTGCTTGACAAACAAGCTTCTAGATGATACTATTTTAAAGCTGACTCGAAAGAGAAAAGCAATGAATTTTCGAAAGAAGATTCAAAAAAAAGTTGTTGACAAACAGCTGGCGTCGTGGTAGTATAAACGAGTTGCTGCTGAAGACAACAACAAAGCGAAGATTGATAACTGAACAGTGAAACAAACCTTGAATTAATACAAGTTTTTAAAACATGTATCCTTGAAATTCATTTAAGTTTCTTAATGAAACGAAACCTTTATTAGTAAACAAGTCAGTTTTATACTGATTCGGAATTAAACTTTTTAACATGAGAGTTTGATCCTGGCTCAGGATGAACGCTGGCGGCGTGCTTAACACATGCAAGTCGAACGAAGCAA
>NZ_JHXE01000021.1 GCF_000621865.1 Pseudobutyrivibrio sp. MD2005 | reverse complement strand
AGGAATAAGAGCATGAGTTTTACCGCAAGACTCACAGTAAACGCGAGGGATTACCACTTGTGATTCCTGACGTTTGCCGTGATAAAAAGAAATGATGTCTCTTGTATAAGAGGCGTGCATACGGCAACAGCCCTTGGCGTGGCATTTAGGATTTGAGCAGATTTCTTCTGACAGATCTACAAGGGATAAAGAAGCATTAAACAAGTCGATATCAGAAATTTTAGCATCAGAAATTTTACAAGAAATTATCTTGCCAAGCTTGGCGTTAACTCTTATCATAACAGTGTGGCACGGTATACCAAATGGTGTCCGTGGTTTTTTGAGAGGAAGGAGAGCCAAACTTTGGTCGGGGAGGCTCCCTTCTTTTTTGTTTACAGTTACGTAGAACTTATAAGATAAGGATAATAATTTTTGTAAAACAATACAATAAAAAAAGTGTCGCTTAAAACGACGCATAGTAAGAGCTAAAGGAGATGGCCTTAGACTTCAGATTGTCGCAGACTTGTCGTCTGAGGTAATTAGAATTCGGCGGTCAACAGTACAACAAGGGAAAGGGCGTTAGGATATCTATTTCTCATGACATAATAAATAGCATCAAAGAAAAGAATAATCTATCCGTTGTAAATAAGAAAAATGGAGAAAAAGTTTGTGATATCTGTAAGAATGACTGTGATGTAGTTGTTGGCGATATATTGTACTATCATAGGTATTGTGATAGCAACTATGCAGAAATAAGAATTCATAACATGAGTAATACAAGGTTTTCAAAAGTAGAATTAGAAAAATATGAGTCTAAGCATATATTTGGAGTTAAAGAGTGTAGTTGGGCAGGCGAGGATGAGGTTAGGATTCTTGTTACGTTAAAAGATGAAGTGTTTAGAAATTTAGATAAAGATAAAGAGTATGCAATTGCATATGATTTACCAAATGATTATATAGGGGAGAGAAAATCAATTACATGTGGACCAGAATGTGATGAAGAAAATCTGAAGAATTTAGTTTCATCATATTCAATGTCGGGGCTACTAAATAAAGTGAGAGTACCATTTTGGAAGGACGAAGATTAGATGCTTTTGCCTATATAAACATAATTGGTGTTGACTTGTTATATAAGAGATTATACATTTTTTCAATAATATGTTATAATCTCTTTATTTGTATTAAGGAATTATTAGTATAGACATATTATGGAAGAAAAGAGATTTGTTACATACAATAAATCAAACAACAAAATATATAGCGTATTCCAAAGATTTATCACATCCCCTACTGTCGAGGGATTTTTTTTCGCAATGGTTTGCACAACATTGTTCGTGGGCTCGATGTTTCATGCATGGTGGAATCTGAGCTACAAGTACAGATTTGGAGAGATAAAAACCGTTAATTGGTTTTCAGATTTTAATTTCTTTGCAATAGTAATGCTTGTGGTAGCGTTATATTATTCCGTTAGGAAGGTTTATTATGGGAGAGAAATTAAGTTTGATTTTGCGCTGGCTTTATTGTGTCAGACAATGTGCTTGGTGGCGGTGGTGGACTATCATAATCAGGATTATTCCAATATTCCGTATGCATGGATATTGCCTGCGGGTTATATAATAGGAAAGGCTATTGTTGGAGTTGACTCTAAAGTTGTTTCACAAAGAGTTGAATGTGTTTTTTTTTCATTGGCCTTTGGAATGTTTATTGCTTCGGCAATGGATTTTTACAAAAATTTTCAGTTCGAGCCTGAAAATGGAGGCCTTCATACACACTCATGGGAAAGCTATTGGGTAAGTGGACTTATTGAGAGTAGATGTACATATGAGCTAGGGTTTATTCTGATAACAGCCTCTTGTGGATACATGCTATATCGTGCTAGAAAACATATTAGCATTCTTGGGCTAATTATCCTAGTAAATTTGATAATTCAACATTGTGATATTGAGACCACAGGTAGAGAAAATAGAATACTGTTGCCTGTAAATGTGCTTTTATTTCTTGTTCTGTTCTTTTTCGATAAGTATAGAACTGCTGACAGGAAGAGAAGAAACTTATATCGAATTGTAATTGTAGCAGTAATTAGATGTGTGGCTTTAGTTATACTGGCCTTCTATAAAAACTGGAATGTGATGTATGATAAGTATCTTCTCAGTAATTGGGCCACTGGGGGTGGAATACTAAAGAATGATCGATTTGTTATAAATCAGGACGCTTTTCAGGCAATGCTGCGATATCCCACTGATGATTGGGCTAAGTATGAAACCATTGTATATAATTATAGTATTTCGCATAGTTTATTGCTTGAATATGGGAGAGCTTATGATATCACAGTGTACATTGCATTGGTTTTGTTTAGATTATTGATCATAAAAGATGCTGTTATTTTAATGATTAAGAAAGGTATTGGGAATACTGTAAAATATTTTTTGATTCCAGCATTTTTAAGTATAAATATATACTATTCTATGGAACCAAATGCTTATGGACGTAGATATTTTTGGCTGATTGGCTTAATTATTAGTGGAATGATTATAGCGGTTATAGAATTGTGGTCATTTGATAGCAAAAATCTTACTTAACTAGATATATGTTTTGCAGTTAGAGCAAATTATGGTTAATAAAGAGGAGAAATTCGTAATGATAAATAATGATGAAATAATACGTAATGATGTACGAAAAGTTCAATTAGAAATTTTAAAAAAAATAGATAATGTATGTAAAAAGAATGATTTGAGATATTATCTTGCATTTGGTACATGTATAGGAGCACTACGCCATAAAGGGTTTATACCTTGGGATGACGATATAGATATATTAATGCCTTATGCTGATGCGAAAAAGCTAATTGGACTTCAATCTGATTTTGGAGATAAGTATTTTGTGCAGAGTAGAGAAACAGATAGAGATTATCGTTCAATTGCTATGAGAATTAGGGATGAAGATACTACTTGCATCGAGGCCGATGAGGTGGATTTGAAGACCCATAAAGGGATATATGTTGATGTTTACCCGTATTATGAATGTTCAAATAATAGAATTATAAGGCTAATTGATATATTACGGTCTAATTTACTAAAGGTTCTTGTTAATAATAGACCACCTGTAAATCATGGTGGTGTGACCGCGAAAATGTCAAAAATTGTACTTGGCTTTTATTCTGAAAAGAAGAGGTTGGCTAAAATAGAAAAACTAGAGAAAAGACTTGCTTCTGTAAAAGGAGATGAGATATTGGATTATTATGGGCAAGATATTACCATGTTTACTGCAATATCTTATCCTAAAGAATGGTTTGGCGAGCCAAAGTTGCTAGAGTTTGAAGGCATGTATTTTAACGGAGCGACAGAACCAGAGAAGTACATGTCAAAAAGATATGGTGATTATATGCGACTTCCACCAAGGGAACAGCAAGTGGTACATCATACATATATTAAAATAAATCCATATAAAAGTTATAAAGAGTATTAAAAGGGAGGTAGAGCAAATGTCAAATGTTGCATTATTAATTGCGGGTGGATCTGGTAATAGAATGAATCAGGATATTCCAAAACAGTTTCTTACGGTAAATGAAAGACCTGTTATAGTGTACACTTTGGAGGCTTTTGAGAAACATCCAGAAATCGATGCAATTGCGGTTGTATGCATCGAAGGATGGGAACAGGTTTTACGTGCTTACGCAAAGCAATTTAATATAACCAAGTTACAATATGTAATTCCAGGCGGCAAAAATGGTCAAGATTCAATACGTAACGGTGTTATGAAATTAGAAAAACATTATGATGCTGAAGATTTAGTTCTTATACACGATGCAATTAGACCAATGGTTAGTGCTGAAATAATATCAGATAATATTCGAGTGGCTAGAGAACATGGTAATGCGGTAACGGTTATTCCATGTGCAGAAGCGATGATTGAAACAGAGGATGGAGAGATTTCAGTTGGCAGCTATCCGAGAGACAGATTAAAAAGAACACAAACCCCGCAGGCATTTAGGATAGGAGACATATGCCAATTGCACCGAGATGCATTGGAAAGTGGTATAACAAACTCTGTTGCATCATGTACGCTCATGATTGAAATGGGAAAAAAGGTTTATTTTTCGGCTGGATCAGAAAAAAATATAAAGCTAACAACTGTTGAGGATATCGATATTTTCAAGGCTTTGTTGGTAGCAAAACGTTCAGATTGGTTAAAATAATAAAATTAAAAATATGGGAAATATGGGTTGATAATGCAAAAGGATAAAGAATACAAATTATTATTTCTAGTAAGACAATATGCACCAGTTCCAAAAGTATGCGAGATTTGTGTAAAAAGAGTTAGGGATTCTTTACTTGCTTTAGGGATAAAAAGTGATGTTCTTCAATATACTGGTGAAGAAGGTGTAGTAGAATCAAATGAATGTGGAACGGTTTATTCTATAGGTGCTGGTGAGGGATTATTGAACACAACAATTGAAAATAGACTTATCCATTTTTTTAATAAAGCATCAGTAGCTTATAGGTGGCCAAGATATTTTAAATATGAGTTAAACTCGAAATATAGAAAAAAAATAATTGAATTAGATTTGATAAATAATTATGATGCGGTGATTGCAGTCGCCCTACCAGTTGATACTATTATTTCTAGCATAGGATTAAAAAAATTAGTTTTTTATGAGTTAGATTCTATATCAAATAACCCTCAGAATAATGGATTTATTAAGCAGCTTTTAAGATATCGAGTTAATAGAATCGAGAAGAAGGCATTTGATGCAGCCGATTTAATTATTCATATGGAATGTAATCGTAGTTATTATAAGAAGAAAAGGTATGCTAAATATGAAGAAAAATCATGTTATTCAGATATACCTAATTTGGTGCCTTTCCCTCATTCAGAAAAAAATAATAGTGGAGAAAAAATTATTTGTTCATATTTTGGTACTTTATTAAAAGATATAAGGAATCCTGAATATTTATTGAAAATATTGAATTCCGTAGGGCAACATATTGATATTGTAGGCGAGTTTTATTCGCGAGGGAATTGCGAAGATATACTAAGACATGAAGAAAAAACAAGCAATGGTTTGATAAAAGCAATGGGGTATGTTACCCCAGAAGAGGTTGTACAACAACAAAATAAAGCTGATATATTGCTTAGTATTGGAAATAAACTATCGGGTGAGGACAGGTCACTTCCATCTAAAATATTGGAATACATTTCGATAGGTAAACCAATAATTCATGTTAGCGGGGGAAATAATGATAGTGCAATATCCTATTTAAAAAAATATGGTCTAGTATGCATTATTTATCCTGAGGATGACCTTGAGTTAAATGTAAATCGTGTTGTAGACTTTATATGTTCGTCAAAAGAGAAGAGAATTGGTTTTGATACAATTAAAGAAATGTTTGAAAGTAATTCGCCTGATTACACCGCAAATATTATTAGCACGTATCTTAAATCGGGACATAGTTAAATATTAAGAGGATTGATTTTAAAATGAAATGTGTAGCACTTGTACATCATACAGGAGAGCTTGGAGGAGGAACGAAATCATTAATAGATATGGCAAATATGCTATGTGAACGCTATGAGGTGATAATATGTGTTCCTAAAGGCAGATTATTGGAGGTAGAATTTAATAAAGATAATATCAGGGTGAAGGAAATAAGTGTAGTGCCGCATTTGAATTTATTCTCAGGTGCGAGTCCTATAATATCTAAGGCGTCACTAACGTCTATAAAATCGTTGTTTGGAATAAAAAGATTTTGTGACGAGATTAATGAAGTTGAACCTGATTTGATAGTTTTTAATTCTATTGTATGCTCTGTTGCAGTCATTGGTGGATTAAATACAAAATGTGCTGTCATTGATCGTGAGACTTTAACGAATAAGTTTCAAATAAGATTGTATCGTAATCTATTAGAGAAAATGAGTGGTGTTGCATTTTTGTGTGAATATGAGCGAAAAAAATTAGATATCAATTCTGGAAGGAAAGTTGTGGTACTTCCAGATTGCGTTCCTCAGGAAGATTTATGTGTGGATAATGTCTTGAAAAAACATGGTAAACCAGATGGTATAATGAAAGTATTATATATGGGTGGGTCTTCAAGACTGAAAGGGGCTGAGATTGCTCTTGAGGCAATGACGAAGGTAAATGACAAGGTTAGACTTATTGTAGCTGGGCGATTCGAAGTTAGAAGGTTTTCATTAAAAAATATCTTAATACATTTATACAATCCCATTTATTGTAGACATTTGATAAGGTTAAGGAAAGCTTACAGGAAAACGATTGTATTAAACAATATTGAGTTTGTTGGTCAACAAAAAAATATCTATCCATTGATAGATGACTGTGATTTGGTTATTTTTCCGTCAACAAAGGTTCATCAACCGAGGCCATGTATTGAGGCTGGATATTTTAAAAAACCTGTAATAATATCTGATTTTCATGAGACGAGAGAGTATTTCATAGAAGGGTATAACGCTCTTACATTTAGACCTAATGATTCATATGATTTAGCTGATTGTATAGAGTATGCATATAACCATAAAGAGGTGATGATATTATTAGGAGAAAATAACTATTTAATGAGTAGAAAATACCACGATTATGAGATAATTAAAAAAGAGTTTAACGGTTTTATTGATGGAATGGTTTACTAATTAAAGGTAGGAAGATTGAGAATTAGAAATGAATATATATAAAAATGAGCTGTGGATAAATGATTTGGATGTAATAATTGGTAGATTTCCTGAAATAGCCAAATTTGAAAATCATAATATATTTATTACAGGAGCAACTGGATTAATATGCTCTGCAGTTATAGATGTATTAATTAGATGGAATGAGACACATGAAAAAAACATTAATATATATGCTGCGGGAAGAAACATAAAGAATATTACAAATCGATTTGGTTTATATTGTAAATGTAGTTATTTTCATGTAGTAGAATATGATTCTACAAAAAATATAATAATGCCTAATAAAATTGATTATATAATTCATGGTGCAAGCAATGCTTCACCTAATATAATTATTAAAGAACCGGTTGAGACTTTGATGAGTAATATTTTTGGCGTAAAAAAGTTGCTGGATTACGTGAGAGATAATAAAGCAAAACGGCTACTTCTTATTTCGTCATCAGAGGTGTATGGTGAAAATAAATCTAGTAATCCTATAAGAATAAATAATTATGGTGGAATTGATGTATTAAACCCACGAAATGCATATTCAATTGGTAAATGTGCTGCGGAGACATTATGCGCTTCGTATTATGATGAATATGGAACGGATTCGGTAATAGTCCGACCTGGACACATTTATGGTCCGACAGCTAGAGAAGGAGATATGAGAGTTTCGTCCTTGTGGGCATATGATGTGGCAAGGGGGAGAGATATTATTATGAAAAGCGATGGCCAGCAGATTAGAAGTTATTGCTATTGTTTAGATTGTGCATCAGCAATATTAAAGGTTTTGTTAGATGGAAAAAAAGGAAGTGCTTATAATATTTCAAATCCTGATTCAATTATTAGTATAAGAAGATTGGCAGAAATAATGACATTACAAACAGCAAGCAATATATCTTATGAAATACCATCAAGCGATGAAAAAAAAGGTTTTAATCCTATGGCTAATTCTTCTCTGGATAGCTCAGAACTAATTGAAATTGGTTGGGAAGGTTTATTTGATGCAATAACAGGTGTTAATCATACTGTAGAGATAATAAAAAACATCATAAATAATGGTTAATATGTGAAAGTATATTCTGATTAACAACAGTTTAGACAAAATAAATAGAGGTGAATTGTGTTCCGTTTTAAAATAAATGAAAAAACAAAGATTTCAATTGCGAGTGATACATTAATAGTGTTTTCGTTGTATGTGTTTACTATATTATATAATATACCAATTACAATATTAATACCGAATATTATAAGAAAGCCATTATTGTTAATAGCAATAATGTCTTTTATGTTGGGTTTAGTAAAAAAAGGTTCTATATATCTATTTGGTTTTGTCGGATTGATTTTTTTTGAAATTGTATATTACAGTTATTCGTGGTCAGCAAAATTGAGTTTTTCATCGTATATATTTCCAGCAGCGGTTAGTGTGGAATTTTATGTTTGCGCACTATTAATTCTAGATAAAAAATTAAAAGTATCATCGAAATATCTCAGATTTTACACGATCGTTATACTAATAACTACGTTAACAACTGTATTAGGATTGATTCATTATCCAACAGCAATTAGAACTCTTGGTCAAGTGGCTGATGATGTGAATTCATATTGGCAAAACTATTATCGAAGTCTTAATATGGCTGGATGGAATGCGCTCTTTGGAATAGCTTTTTTTTGTGGAACGTTATTATACATGTTGAAAATGAAGAAGGAATTTTTGATTTTCTTAACACTACTATCTAGTATTGTTTGCGTTGTGTTTTCGCAGTTAATGTTTGCAGTGCTACTGATGATGTGTTTACTGTTCTTTGTGTTTATAAATGATACATATAAACGTATGATTGCTAAAATGATACCGTTCACATTGTTGTTTTCAATATTATGGCTTGGGAAAGCAAAGATACTAATGTGGTTATATGGAATTATTTGTAACACAAAGATGGATATGTTGGCCCTTAGGGTAAAGAATTTATATAATTTATTCATATTGAAAGATACTGATGGCGATGCTGGTGCTAGATTTGAAAGGTATTCAAGAAGTATTAATACATTTGTACGTAATCCTTTTGGTAGATATTTTAGTCAAGAAAAGAATCCATTGGTGGAAATTGGATTTCACAGTGATTTTTGTGATATATTGGGAACGGTAGGTTTTTTGGGGATTATTGTTATAACCATTGTTATTATCACGATGTATAGAAAGATTAAATTAATAAAGTATCCATATGAAAAACGCTTTTATATATTTGAAGTTTTCACTTTGTTAATTATGTTTATAATCAATCCAGTTATATCACATCCACATATGTGGTTAAGTACATTAGTGATTCCGTTATTAGCGATAGAAAAGATGAATGGAACGGATAAGGTTTTTTAAATAAGATTTAGATAGGATAAAAAAATGAAGATTGGTATTATAACAATGTATTATAATTCATCGAATTATGGTGGAATACTACAAGCGTATGCATTGACTGAAGCAATAAAAAAAATGGGAATAGATTCAGAACAAATATGTTATAATCATTACTCGGCTTTTTCGGCTAAGAGAAGATTGAAAATGAGATTGAATCGTTATTTGCCCATTATGAAAAACCCCATAAACATATATGTACAATATAAAATAAATCGTAGAACAAAAATAATAGTTAAAGACGCTAAAAAACTGGTACCACATTCAAAAAATGTGTTTGGTGAGCGTAATATAAAATCATGTGTGTTAGATTATGATGTTTTTATAACTGGCTCAGATCAAGTGTGGCATGGAGACTGGCCTGCGTATTTTTTGGATTTTGTTCCGAATGGTATTAAAAAAATTGCGTATGCAGCTAGTACAGGCAAATCGTTTCTAACAAAAAAGGAGATAGATTATATAAAAGAAAAGACAGAGAGTTATACTGCTATTTCTGTTAGAGAAAATGATATAAAAGACCAATTGTCAAAATCTATGAAGCAGGCTGTTAAGTGGGTTTTAGATCCGACACTGATTTTAGATAGGCAAGATTGGGAAGATATAGTATCAAACAAAAAGAATGATAAGCCATATATGTTCTGCTATTTTTTAGGAAGAGATAAAAGAATCAGAGATTTAGCAAAAGCATATGCATGCGAACATAATATTGAAATCATAACAATACCTCACATGCAAGGGAGAGTGGAATCTGTTGATTTAGGTTTTGGAGATATGCAATTATTTGACACTACAGTTGAGGATTTTTTGAGTTATATTAAATATGCTAGAATTGTATTCACTGATAGCTTTCATGCAAGTGTGTTCTCGCATATTTTCGAAACACAATTTGTATGTTTTGGTAGAAGTGAACATAAAGAAATGAACAACAGAATGATATCGCTAACGCAGTTATTTGGAACAGAAAATCATTTTATACATGAAGAGAAAGATTTTAATATTGATTATATTAAGTCGATGCAAAATATTGATTATACAATTGTACGACATGAATACAATCTATTGAAGAGAACGTCATTAAGATATTTATATGATAGTATAATGACTCAAAATAACAAATCATTAGAACAGAATAAGTGATGAGGTATATGTAATGATAGATATAACTGAAAAATTATGCACTGGGTGTACTATGTGTGGCCAGATTTGTCCCACTGGAGCAATTGAATTTAAAATTCAAAATGGATTTAGACTACCAGTTGTTAATATCGAAAAATGTATAGACTGTCATCTATGCGAAAAAAAATGTCCAGCAGTGGGCTGTGCAGTAGAAAAGAATTCATATCCAATTGTTTATTCCGCATGGAGCAAAAATACGGCGCAACGTAGAAAATGTACGTCAGGTGGAGTATGTTATGAACTATCAAAGTGCTTTATAGAACAAGGTGGATATGTATGTGGTGTTGCATGGTGTGATAACTATAAGAATGCAGAATATATAATTGTTAATTCATTGGATAAACTAGATTTGATTACACAATCAAAATATTTTCAACCAGAGATGAATGATATATTTGTAAAGATTAAGGAGCTATTAGATAGACATGAAAAAGTAATGTTTGTAGGCACGTCATGTTCTAATGCTGCATTGCTATCATTTTTGGGGAAAAAATATCAAGAATTGTTATGTGTTGATTTTATTTGTAGAGGATACACCTCACAATTATATCACGCTAAGAGAGTTGTTGAATTAGAACGAAAGTATAATTCTGAAATTGATTTTATACAATATAAAGAAAAGAGTATAGGTTGGACAAAGTTTGGAACTAGGTTCAATTTTAAAAATGGCGAGAGTTATTATATTAATAAGGATGATGATCCATATGAATATATGTTGCAAATTGATGATTATGTAACAAGAGAGTCTTGCTTTGAATGTCAGTATAGAACATCAGAGAGAGTTACGGATGTAACTCTAGGCGATTTTTGGGGAATAAACGGAGTTACGAACGAAGATCGTATAAATGGCGTATCTGTTGTTTTATTAAGTAGTGAAAAGGGTATCAGTTTTTTTAATTCAATAAAAGAGTCACTTGTTGTGGAAAAGAGAGATATATGGGAGATAAAAAAGGGGAATCATTGCTTAAATGGTCAACTTCCATACAAAGAGGGACGAGAAAGATTTTATAAAGATCTTGAATCAGATTCTATCAGAGAGATTCATAAGAAATATGGAAATGTTAGAATGTTCAAAATGAAAAAAAGAAAAGAAAAATTATTAAAGATAATCGAATTGTTGATGAAAATTGATAAAATTTCTTTTGTTTATTACAATTTTCTATGTAAAAAAGTAACTAGGGACAATAGGAGATATATATTTCCATATAAAGGAAGCAGAATTGTGATGGATGAAGGAGCAAAACTGATAGTTCATGCAAATGTTTTTTTTAATGATTTTAAACATAAAAAATCTAATGAAGAGACCTACATACATATCTACTCTGGTGGGGTAATGGAAATTAACGGCAGAGTTCGAGTCGCAGCCAATAGTTCTATTGATATATTAAAAGGGGCGCTGTTAAAAGTTGGGAAGACTGATACAAATTATGGCGCTGTAATTGTGTGCTCTAATAGAATAGAACTTGGAGATGGAGTTGATATGGGGAGAAATGTAGTTATATACGACAGTAATTTTCATCCAACTAAGTTTAACGAAAAGATTAAAGGGAGACCTCTAATAATAGGCAATCATGTTTGGCTATGTACAGGGGTAAGCATTGTAAAGGGATTAACAATAGGTGACGGAGCGATTTGCGGTATTAATTCAACTATAGTAAGAGATGTTAAAGCGCGTAGTTCTGTTTTGGGTAATCCAGCAAAATGCGTTATGGAGAATGTTGAATGGTGATAATTATAACAGGTGGTATGAAAGATGCGGAATGAAGCAAACAAGAAATTGGCAGTGGTGATTTCTTATTGCACAATGATTTTACAATTTGCAGTAGTTTTTTTTGTCACCCCTTTTTTGTTAAGGCAATTAGGAAAAGCCGAATACGGGCTATTTCAGATGATTTCATCAACAGTATCGTATTTGAGTTTGTTAGGATTTGGATTTTCTGCATCATACATCAGATTTTTTTCTAGATACAAATCACAAAATAATCATGAAGGTATTGCTAGGTTGAATGGCATGTTTATGCTGGCTTTTTTATTAATGTCGGTGGCATGTATTATTTTAGGATTATTAATTAGCTATAATATTGATGCAGTATTTGGAAATGCAATTGATGATAATAATCATAGAGAGGCATTTATTATGGTTATCATATTATCAATTAATATGGCATTGACGTTTCCTAAAAGCATATTTGTTTGCAATACAACAGCTCATGAAAGATTTGTTTTTCAAAAGAGTGTTGTTTTGTTCATAGATATAATTTCTCCGGTTTTGCAGATTGTTCTTGTTTTAATTATGAAAAATCCTGTGGCGGTTTCGATAGCAATACTAATGTCAGCATTAGTAGATTTTTCTATAAATTGTGTTTATAACATAAAAAAGCTAGCAATGCCGTTTTCATTTAAATCATTTGATTGGAACTTGATGAAAGAAATTGGAGGGTTTACATTTTTTATTTTTTTAAACCAGGTTTTAGATTTGCTTAGTAGCACAAATATTGATAATTATCTTATTGGGAGAATATGTGGTACAGATTCCGTGACTACATATACTATGGGAGGAAAGATTAGTCAAATGTTTTATTCTGTTGCCGCTCCAATTTCAGCAATATTTGTACCTACAATTTATAGGATTGTCGATAGTGGAGAAGATAGTGATAAATTGACTAAGATTTTTACTAAAGTTGGTAAAATCCAGTTTGCTATTTTATATATGGCTTTTATGGGATTTGTTCTATGGGGAAAGATATTTTATGAATTATGGATTGGAAAAGGGTATGATGATTCATATTATATTGCAATTACGCTTATGGCGTCATTAATTATCGCGTTGTCGCAAAATATTGGAATAGAGATTCAGCGAGCGGTTAATAAGCATAGAGCAAGATCCGTAGTTTATTTATTGATTGATATTGGAAATGTTTTGATAAGTATTCCGCTTATTATATATATGGGTCCAATTGGTGCTGCGGTTGGAACCGCAGTTGCTATGTTGTTAGGGACGGGTATATTTATGAATACATATTACAAATATGCAATAGGAATCAATATAAAACATTATTGGGCTAACACGTGCAAAATAATTATATATACTATACCATGTTGGGCAATTGCGTATTTTGTAATTAAATATATATCCTTTAATTCGATTGCAGCCTATATATTGCAGATTCTAATATTTGTATTTACCTATGGATTGATAGCCTATTGGTTTGTGTTTGATAAAAATGAAAGAAATGATATTTTTAGTTTAAAAAAGGAAAGGAAAAAAGGAAAATGCGAATTCTAGTTGTTGGTGGTATGGGAATAATAGGAGGAGCAATTACAGAAGCAGCATGTAAAAAAGGTCATGATGTATATATATTAAGCAGAAGAAATATTACAGATTATTACAAAAAACTTGGTGCGAAGGGAATTCAAGGAGATTGGAAAAATGATGATTTTTTGATTTCGATAGTAAATGAAGATTTTGATGTAATCGTTGATACTTTAGTTGTTAAGAAGGAAGAGCTTATTCGCGATACAAGACTAGTAGATGGGCATTGTAGTCATTTTATTTATATTTCTACAGATGCGGTTTATATGCATCCAGATGAGAATGTTTCTGAAGAAAGAAATATAAAGCTTGATGATTTGAAATGGACCTATGGAAGAAATAAGCGTGAAGCTGAATTATATCTTTTTGATGAAGGTGATAATTATTCTTTTAATTGGACCATAGTTCGACCTACCATGACTTTTGGGGAAAAAAGAATTCCTGTAGGATTTGGTAGTAGAAAAAATGAATGGACTTTAGTAAACAGAATAATTAACAATAAGCCGGTATTGAATTATGATGGACTATTTCCACACGCAATGTGTCATACAAGTACATTTGGGGATGCGGTTGTAGAGTTGTTTGGCAATGAGTCTGTGTATGGAGAATGCTATCATATTTCTGACGACAAGACTGTAGTATACCGTGATATATACAATATAATAGGGAGTATAGTTAACAAATCACCTGTAGTGATTGAGGGCGATTTGAATATCCTGAAAATGCTACATTATGGGAAATATGTTGAAATGAATTATGATAAGATACCCGGTTTTACATTAAATAATGACAAAATAAAAGAAGTGGCACCTTCGGCAAACTATGATGTTGATATAAAAAAGGCAGTTTATGAAGAGATAGAATATTTGAAAAATAACTATTCATCTACGCAAGAAGATTTAGAGTATAATATTTTGACGGATGCTATTTTATTATTATACAGGAATAGTAGAAATGATTATGAGAATATGGATAAAATTGATAGCTACATATCATCGCTTCCTAAAGACTATATAAGGATTTTGAAATTGTATATTTTCAAATCTAGAATTAAAGCGGTATTAAGACCGTTATATAAAATGCTTAGAAAAGCTATTGGAATAATTAGATAGGAGGTCTTGTTCTGTGCTTAATTCAGTAGTAAGTATTATTGAAAAATCAATAAAGAAATATGGAAAAAAAATAGCGTATATTGATAATGAGAATTCAGTTAGTTTTGATGATTTGGAAGTTATGACATCAAAGATAGCATCCAGGATTATTCAAATGGGATGTTTTAACTGCCCGATTTTAGTTTTATCAAAACGTAATGTATACACACCAGTTGCATATTTAGGAATAGTTAAATCTGGTAATTACTATGTTCCTATAGATTCTACTCTTAATGAAAATAGAATTAATCAGATTATTGGTGCTACTAAATCCGCTATATTATTAACTAATAGAGAATTGTTGGGTGATATTGAAAAACTTAATTTCGTTGGGAATGTTCTTGTTATAGAAGACTTGATTGAGGCGCGGTTGGAACCATTATTGATAAATGACATGAACAAAAAAATGAATCCAATGATGCCATTATATACTATTTTTACATCGGGCTCTACAGGGAGACCGAAGGGGGTTATAACCTCACATTTAGCGTTGATAAACTACATAGATGCCGTTAATGAGGTGTTAAATTTGTCTGAAGAAGATATATTAGGAAATCAATCGCCGCTTGATTACATAGCGGCAATTAGAGATATATATTTGCCATTATTTACTGGTGCAACGACAGTTATTATTCCTAAGAATGAATTTGCTATGGCATCTGAATTGGCGGCAAGAATAGATAAGCAAGGAATAACAGTTCTTTGTTGGAGCGCTGCTGGATTGGAGATGACATATAAAAGTGGTTTATTGGAGGAGATAAGATCAAATAATATTAAGAAAGTTTTGTTTTCAGGCTCAATATTACCTGGGCGTGTGTTAGAGGCTTGGCAGACACGCTTTCCAACGGCATCGTTTATAAATCAATATGGACCTACTGAAGCAACGGCGTCTTGTACATACTATGTGGTTAAAGAAAAAGCCTCAGCCAATACAGTGCTTCCTATCGGAATACCATATAGTAATTATAACATCTTGTTAATAAATGAAGACGGAACTAAAACCGAGGATGGATCAATCGGCGAAATATGCGTTTCTGGCTTGGGCGTTACACTTGGGTATTTTGGAGATAAGGTATTGTCGGATGAGTATTTTATACAAAACCCGTTAAATGATAAGTATCGAGAAATTATATATAAAACAGGGGACCTTGGCCGATATGATGAGGCTGGTATGCTATTTTTTTGTGGAAGAAAAGATAGGCAAGTAAAACATTTTGGACATCGTATTGAGTTGGAAGAAATTGAACTATATGGGAAAAAAATTGAAGGGGTACAGGAGTGTGTAGCTGTATATGATAATGATAAATCTATACTACATTTTGTGTATAGTGGAGAAGTTGAGAAAAAGGACATTATATTGTTTTTTAGAAATAATGTACCTTCTTTTATGGTTCCAAGGTCCGTTGAGAAAATTGAGGAGATACCGCATCTCCCAAATGGGAAAATAGATATTAAAGCAGTTCAAAAATTAGTTATTTAGAGGAGGATGAAATATGGAAAAACTATTACAAATCTTGGAGGATGTTAGGCCAGATATAAATTTTTTGGTTGAAGAAAAGTTAATTACTGACGGAATTTTAGATTCCTTCGATGTAATTACTATTGTAGAAGAATTGAATAAGGAATTTGATATTGATATTAAGCCCAAATATTTGACAGCAGAGAATTTTAATTCAATAAAAAATATGACGAAATTAATTGATATACTATCTAACTAGTAATTAGTTATAACAGATGGTGGATAAAAAAAGGAGTTAAAAAATGATTGATGTAGAGAAGTTAAATAGTATAAATAAAGGTATAAAAACTCCTTCTTATGTTTTTGATAGGTCTGAATTTTTAAATAGAGCAAAAGAAACAAGGGGATATTTGGGTGAAAAGATTGGGATATGTTTTTCAGTCAAGGCAAATCCTTTTTTGATAAATCCGTTTTTTCGAGCGGAAAATGCATTTGATAAATTTGAAGTGTGTTCTTTAGGGGAACTTCATATATGTATTAAGAATAAGTTGCCAGTAAATAAAATTTTGTATTCTGGTGTTAATAAAAGGTTGGAAGAAGTAGAATTTGCCTACGATAGTGGAGTACGACTTTTCACTATTGAGAGTTTTAATCACCTTAAATATATTGAAGAGATTGGTAAAAAGAATAATGATATAATAAAGGTTCTTCTTAGAATATCTGCTGATACACAATTTGGAATGGATGAAGTTGACGTAATTCAGATAATAAAGGATAGAAATTCTTATTCATCGATTGATATAGTAGGTATACATTACTTTACTGGTACTCAAAAAAGAGGTTATTCGGTTATAAATCGAGAAATAGAGTATTTAAAAGGTTTTTGCTTTAAGATACATAATGAATATGGTTTTGAAATAAGAAATGTGGAGTATGGAACTGGCTTAGGCGTTGAATACTTTCGAGATCAAAAAAGTGGTGCAGTAGCTTTGGAAGAAATCTTGCCAGCATTGCTGTCATTGGCTGAAGTGACTAATCTAACTATAGAGATGGGACGGTATTTTGCGGCGAACTGTGGCTACTATTTTACAAAGGTAGTAGATAGTAAGCAAAATAATGGTGTAAATTACGCTATTGTAGATGGTGGTATGAATCATCTACATTACGATGGACAGATTAGGAGTATGAAAATTCCGTTTCACACTCATATTCATATTAATAATAAGGTTAATAGTGAAGTCAAAACTGAAAAATGGACAATATGTGGAAGTATTTGTTCAACAGAAGATGTGATATGTCGAGATGTGGAGTACACTAATCTTTTGGAAGGTGATATACTTGTATTCGAAAATTCAGGAGCATATTCATTTATGGAAGCAATGTCAACATTTTTATCACGTGAAATGCCGCAAATATGGGCATATTCATTTGATGATGGTTTAAGATTGCTGAGAGATTTTATTTTCACTGAGGTGTTTAACTGTTGTGAAAAAATTGAGTAAAAATGAAAATATTAATTTATCAATTGAGAAAGCACGTGGAATTACGTGCTTTTGCGTTTGTGCTATTCATTTTGGTTTTGAAGGAATATTAGGGGAAAAAATACATGCAATCTTAATGTATGCTGTGCCGTTTTTCTTTATTGTGTCGGGCTACTTTGTATATGATAGTGATTTAGTTGTATTTCAAAAAAAATTAAAGCAAAGAATAAAAAAATACACTATCATTTATATGAAAGCCGCAGTGATTTATTCACTATTAAGTATTTTGGATTGGAAGTTGAAATACGGAAATTTTATTGGAATAGTGGATTGGCTAAAAAGAACAAGTATATTTGAGATTATTGTTGATAATACTTGGCCATTTGAGCTCGGTGGACCTATTTGGTATATATCAGCTTTGGTATATACGTACATTATATTATACTTTTTGTGTAAGAATAGATTAGTAGAACTATGCCTACCATTATCTATTTTTTTCTTATTTATTAATTCTGTATTTACTGAGTTATATGGTATATGGGGCGATGAATTGTTGTTTACAGGTAATTTTTTTACCCGAGGTATTCCGTTTGTATTTCTTGGTGTTGTAATAAAAAGAAATGTTTCTTCGGTTGTTAGAATTAGTAATATTACGTGCGTAATGTTTATTATTTTGGGAATAGTATTACCAGTTTTAGAACTAAGTTTTCTTGATAGACTTGGAATTTTGGTTTATCAAGGGTATTTTGTGGGGAATTTTTTTATGGCAATAGGACTGTTTGTTTTGTGTATAAAATATCCTTTTGTTTCGGGTAAAGATTTATTATTTTGGCTGGGTAATACGTTCTCTTTTGGGATATATTTAGTTCATCAACCGATAGGAGAATTGATAAATGAATGGCTGGTTATAAGGTTACATATAGAGTGGTTTTGGGGAAATTTTAAAGCATTTACTGTTTTTGTCATATCATTTTTATTGTTATTCTTTTATAAATTAGTGTGCGTGTATATTGCTTTTTACAAAGGAAAGAACAAAATATCTGGAGAGAATGATGCTAAATAGAATTACAAAAACAAATTTGATATCTTTTTGGCGTGTGATTTTTACATACCAAATAGCTATTCATCACTTGTATAATAGATATGCTGTTCCAAATTTTTGGATGATAGGTGTGGAATTCTTTTTTATTGTAAGTGGTTATTTGTTAGCAGAAAAGGCAGAAAAAACAAATTATAGTGCTTATGAATATACTGCTTTGAGAATAAAAAGACTTTTTCCAGAGTATGTTGCTGCGTTTTTGTTATGTTCGTTTGCTATACGATACAGTGTTCTTTGGAATAGTACAAATAATTGGAATATTGGCTTCTATAAGGACTGGTTTTTATTGTATGGGTACAAAGAATTGTTGATGATTCATTATTGGCCATGGGGGGGAGATTATAAAAATATGGCCAATATTCCAACTTGGTATATTAGCGTAATGCTATTCTGTGGACTAATCTTATATTCATTATATAGAATTAATAAGAAATTACTATGCGAAGTAATTATTCCACTTTTAATTATGTTTTTTTATACTATATCATTTAAGAAATATGGAAATTTCACAGAGGATGAGTATTTATGTGAAGTTCTTAGTTTAAAGATGATACGTGGATTTACTGAAATGGGAATTGGAATTCTCTTACATGAGTTAAGTAAAAAAGTAGAAATTAAAAGTAAAACACTATATGGAATAGTCGGTTTTATAGCGTTGTCTATTGTATGTATATTATCAATGCACAATGGTGGATACTATAATTACATATATACAATACTAATAGCAATTGGTGTATTTTGTTCTTTTAATTATGAAATTGTCAATGGAAATAGGGTAATATCCATGTTTAGTGCACTATCGTATTCAATATACTTGAATCACAATTTTGTAAGATTGTATGTTATACCAGTTTTATTCGATAGGTTAAATTCAAAGGTAATATTATTGTATTTATTAATAATAACAATGTTTGCATTTGCTATGCATACTCTAATATTATCGTTGGGAAAGGTTATTCGATTATTCGTAAAGATTGGAAATGATTAAATACAATGGAAAACTTAAGTTACTTATTATAGTAGGAACTCGTCCTGAGATTATTAGATTGGCTGCAGTAATTAAGAAGTGCCGCAAGTACTTCGACTGCGTTTTAGCCCACACAGGACAGAACTACGATTACAATTTAAATGGTGTATTCTTCAAGGATTTGCAGCTTGATGATCCTGAAGTTTACATGGATGCAGTTGGTGACAATCTTGGTCAAACTGTTGGCAATATTATTGCTCGTTCATACGAGCTTATGGTTGAGATACAGCCAGACGCTCTCTTGATTCTCGGCGACACAAACTCATGCCTTTCAGCAATCGCCGCAAAGCGTCTTCATATTCCAATTTTCCACATGGAAGCTGGAAACAGATGCAAGGATGAGTGTCTTCCAGAGGAGACAAATCGTCGTATCGTAGATATCATTTCTGATGTAAACATGGCTTACTCAGAGCATGCACGCCGCTACTTGGCTGAGTGCGGTCTTCCAAAGGAGCGTACATATGTGACAGGTTCTCCAATGGCAGAGGTTCTTCACGAGAACCTTGAGGCTATTGAGGCCAGCGATGTTCTTGATAAGCTTGGACTTGAGCCAAAGAAATACATTCTCCTTTCTGCACACCGCGAGGAGAATACTGATACAGAAAAGAATTTCACATCACTTTTCACAGCAATCAACAAGCTTGCAGAAAAGTATGACATGCCAATTCTTTACAGCTGTCACCCACGTTCTCGTAAGCGCCTTGAGGCTACAGGCTTCAAGCTCGACCCACGTGTGAGAATGCATGAGCCACTTGGCTTCCACGATTACAACCACTTGCAGATGAATGCATTTGCAGTAGTATCAGACTCAGGTACACTTCCTGAGGAGTCAAGCTTCTTTACAAGCATTGGAAAGCCATTCCCAGCGGTATGCATTCGTACATCTACTGAGAGACCAGAGGCTCTCGATAAGGCATGCTTCATCATTGCCGGCATCGATGAAAAGTCATTGCTTCAGGCAGTAACAACAGCCATCGACATGAACGAAAATGGCGACTACGGCATTCCAGTACCTGATTATGTAGAAGAGAATGTATCTACAAAGGTTGTTAAAATCATTCAGTCATACACAGGTATTGTTAATAAGATGGTTTGGAGGAAATTTTAGAAATGAATTGTGAATTATTTAAAGATAAAACTTTAATGATTACAGGAGGAACAGGTTCTTTTGGTTCCACAGTGCTTAAACATTTTTTAGATTCAGATTTAAAAGAGATCCGCATTTTCTCACGTGACGAGAAAAAGCAGGATGATATGAGACATCAGCTTCAGGCTGAGCACCCTGACCTTGCAGGCAAGGTAAAATTCTACATCGGTGATGTTAGAAACATGCGCTCTGTTCAGGATGCTATGCCAGGTGTTGATTTCATTTTCCATGCAGCAGCACTCAAGCAGGTTCCTTCATGTGAGTTCTTCCCAATGGAGGCTGTTCGTACAAATGTTGAGGGCACTGATAATGTTTTGCATGCAGCTGTAGAGGCTGGCGTTCAGCGTGTAGTTTGTCTTTCAACTGACAAGGCAGCATACCCAATCAATGCCATGGGTATTTCAAAGGCTATGATGGAGAAAGTTATCGGAGCAAACGCTCGTGTAGCAGCAGGCAAGACAACAATCTGTTGTACACGTTACGGTAACGTTATGTGCTCTCGTGGATCGGTTATTCCTCTTTTCATCGACCAGATCAAAGCAGGAAATCCTATCACAATCACAGACCCAAGCATGACTCGTTTCCTTATGAATCTTGACGAGGCAGTCGCTCTTGTTATGTTTGCATTTGAGCACGGCGAGCCAGGCGACTTATTTGTTCAGAAGTCAGATGCTTCTACAATCGGCGATTTGGCAAAGGCTGTTCAGCAGCTCTTTGGAGATACAGGCACAAAGATTATCGGCACACGTCATGGAGAGAAGCTTTTCGAGACACTTATGACAAACGAAGAGTGTGTTCGCTCAATCGATATGGGCAACTACTACCGTGTTCTTCCTGATGGACGTGACCTCAACTACGACAAGTTCTTCGTAGATGGTCAGGTTCAGACTATGGCAAACGAGGCGTATACTTCTCATAATACCCAGAGATTGGATGTACAGGGGACAGTAGATAAGATTATGACTACGGATTATGTGAGGGAGATGTTGGAAAAGAAGCCGGATAAATAATATATTTGGTGGAATATAGTCAGTTCCGAAAAGAACTGGCTATTGTGATATAGGTGTAGCATTTTTATAAATGTCTATAGAATAAGGTGATTTGTTTGATTAATATGTAGGAATAAAAATTACATAACAATAGATTTCGTTAGCTAAAAATTTAATATATAGAAATCGATAAATCATTGTTTGTGGAACAGGTGTATGATAATACATAATTGGAGATAATTAATAATCCTGATTTGAATGGAATTGAAAGCATGAGAGAGATTAATATATTATTTACAGGAGTAGGCCGAAGAATTGAATTATTAAAGGCATTTAGACAGGCTGCGTTATGCCTAGGTATGAATCTAAAAATATATGGAGCTGATATGGCTGGGACAGCGCCTGCTTTAGCTTATTGCGATTATACGAGAAAAATTTGTGGAATGAAAGATGCAAACTATATTAATGAGCTGTTGCGAATTTGTAAGCAAGATAGGATAGATTTATTAATTCCTACTATTGATACGGATTTGTTAGTTTTATCGCATAACTCCGATAGGTTTGCTGAAGTGGGGACAAAGGTTTTAATAAGTAAGCCTGATAAAATACTGATTTGCAGAGATAAGAACAATACAGGTGTTTTTTTTGAAAGTTGCGGAGTAAAAGCGCCAAAGACATATAATGACTACAAGAAGTATAATGATAGATATCCTTGCTTTATCAAGCCTAAAGATGGTAGCAGTAGTATAAATGCCTTTAAAGTTGAGGATGAGCAAGAACTAGAAGTGTATGCTAATCAAGTTGATGACTATATTATTCAACCCTTTATTTCTGGGCGGGAATATACAATAGACATTTTCTGTGATTTTGATGGAAACCCAATCTATATTACACCTCGTGAAAGAATCCAAGTTCGTGCAGGCGAGGTGTTAAAAACACGGATTTACATGGATGAAACTATGATAGAGGAAAGCAAAAAGATTATTGCTGGATTCAAGCCATGCGGTCCAATTACTGTACAACTGATTCGGGATGAAGTGACGGGTGAAAATTATTATATAGAGATTAATCCCAGATTTGGTGGTGGTGCACCGTTATCAATGAACGCTGGGGCTCGTTCTGCGGAAGCTTTATTAAAGCTAGTATTGGGCAATCAGGTAGATGAGTATACAGGAGTTATGGAAGATGGTGCGGTGTATAGCCGTTTCGATGATAGTGTTTGTATTTCACCTGGTGATAAATATGATATTAAGGGTGTAGTTTTTGACCTAGATGACACTTTATATTCTGAAAAAGAATATGTTCGTTCTGGATATTGTGCTGTAGAGAATTATATAGGTGTTAGTGGTGTTACTGATAAGATGTGGTGTTATTTTGAAGCTGGTAAGCCAGCAATTGATTCATACTTATCGGAGATTGGTTGTTCTGATGAGAAAGAAGCATGTCTAAGAGTATATAGAGAACATAAGCCCGATATTCATTTATATGATGGAGTTATTGATACGCTTCAGGCGCTTAAAGACGCGGGAATCAAGATTGGAATCATCACTGATGGCAGAGTAGATGGGCAGAAGAATAAAATTGAAGCATTAGGGTTCTCTAAGCTAGTAGATGATATCATAATCACTGATGAACTTGGAGGAGTCCAATTCCGTAAACCAAATGATATTTCCTTTAGAATTATGCAAAATAGATGGCGTATTCCATTTGAATCAATGGTTTATGTTGGTGATAATTTGAACAAAGATTTCCAAGCACCAAAGCAACTGGGAATGAAGGCTATCTGGGTTAAGAATACAGATGGATTGTATTATCAGGGGGATGAATATGTTGCGGGAGTAAAAGTTGTTAATGACGTAACGGAGATATTAAGTGTATGTATGCAAAGTTCTTTAAGAGGCTAATTGATTTTATATTATCATTCATAGGAATAATATTATTATCTCCAATATTTTTGGTATTAATTATACTTGGAATTATTTTCATGAGTGGAAATCCTTTCTTTATGCAACAACGTCCAGGTAAAGGTGAAAAGATTTTTAAACTAATTAAATTTAGAACAATGGATAATCGAAAGGATGTTTCGGGGCAATTATTACCTGATGAAATTCGATTAAATAAATATGGGCGATTTCTTCGTAGTACATCATTGGATGAACTGCCAGAGTTGTTCAACATTCTCATGGGGGATATGGCAATCATTGGGCCACGTCCACTTTTGGTACAGTATGTACCATTATACAATGTGGAACAACGGCACAGACATGATGTTCGGCCAGGTTTAACGGGATATGCGCAGGCACATGGTCGCAATAGTGTATCATGGGAAGATAAGTTTGCTATGGATGTGTGGTATACACGCCATGTTTCACTTGCAGTTGATATACATATAATAATAGATACAGTAAAATCTGTAATAAAAAAGGAAGGAATTAGCTCAGAAACATCAGCAACTATGGAAGCTTTTACCGGGACGCCAGAAGGGGTGGAGCCAAAGTGGAAAGAGCCTAAATAATATATAGATAATTCATCTGTTCCATAACATTAAAGAATAGTGTATAATGTGGCTGTGGTTTGCGAATAATCACAGCCATTTATATGGCATATTTTGAAAGGATAAGATTAACAATGAACGAAAATTATACAAAAGAAGGTAAGCGCTTAGTAATCCACCGTCGTGACTAACAGCGGTGCTTTTGAAATAATAATAACAACTAAACATATGGAGCATTTCACTCCAATTACTATTCGTTATAGTTCGTTCATATGGAGCGTTTTACTCCATATCGAATAGGATATTCAAAGTGGAGTGTTTCACTACACATGGAGGTTGTTATTATGCGAAGCAAATTTACTAAGCAACAAAAGTTTGACATGGTAATGGAATGTCGCAACAGTGGCTTATCCGATTACATGTGGTGCAAGAAGCACGATATCCAAAGCAGCACCTTTTATAGCTGGGTAAAACAGTTGAAACGAGATGGAGCTAATGTTCCTGATAGAACATATGCCGAAGATTACCATCTTGACTCAAAACCAGATATCGTGAAACTTGAAATTGTCGATGAACTTCCTGCTGAAAAGCCACCAGTGGTTCAGCAGCTTCCATCAAACAATTGTGCCATCGAAATAACTATAGGACAGGCATCGATAAAAGTTTTCAATGATGTTAATCCAAAGTTATTATCTCAGGTTATGACCTGCCTGGGAGGTTGCCTATGATTGGTGATATCTCCTCAGCAGATAACATATATATCATCTGTGGTTACACAGATATGCGCAAGTCCATAGATGGACTGTGTGCCGTAATTAAAGATCTGCTCGAACTCGATGCAGAAAATACCAAATCGCTTTACCTCTTTTGTGGTAAGCGCAATGACAGGATAAAAGCACTGTATCATGAAAAAGATGGTTTTGTGCTTTTATATAAAAGGCTCGATTACAAGCTTGGTAAATACAAATGGCCACGTAATAAAAACGAGGTCAAAACCATTACCTGGCGACAGTTTGACTGGTTAATGTCAGGGCTGGATATCGAGCAACCAAAGGCAATAAAAAGTGCCTAAAAGCCTTGATTTTACTGGGTTTTTACTCCTAAATCTGGTATAATAAATGTATCAGAAAAAGGAGTTTTAACAGGTAAATGTCAGGTGCAAATGATATCCAACTCAGGGATCTGAGGGATACAATTTTACAACTGAATAATACAATCAACACTCAGACATCGCTTATTATGTCGCTTCAAAAGTCTATCGATGAGCGTAATGCTAGGATTGATGAAAAGGACCAGGTTATAGCAAATCTTCAGGCACAGCTTGATTATCTTAAGAATAAGCTGTTTGGTTCTACCAGTGAGATTCGTAAAAACGATATTCCTGGTCAGCTCAGTCTCTTTGATGCAACTGATGAAGATGATAAGCCTGCAGTTCCAGTTGAGCCTGAGATTATCGAGGTTAAAGCTCACACTCGTAAACGTAAGCCAAAGGCTACCTATAATGAAATCTTTGAGAACATCAAAACCACACAGGTTCCTGTTGATGAACTTCCAGAGGAAGAACGTAAATGCCCTGAATGCGGTAGTGTAATGGTTCCTATTGGAACAAAGGTAGTTCGTACTGAGGTAATCTATCACAAGCCTAGCTTGGAGAGAATTGAGTACGTGGCTAGGACGTATTGTTGTCCTAACGCCGAAAAGGAAGCAGAAACTTACTTTGCCTATGATAAATGTAAAGCTGCATTGATTGAGGGTAGTTATGTTTCTTCAGGCCTTGCGGCACATGTGATGTATTACAAGTATGTCATGGCTTGTCCGCTATACAGGCAGGAACAGGATTTCTTGCATCTCGGTGCCAAGATTAGCAGAGCTACCATGGCGAACTGGATTATTACCTGTTCACAGGATTATATGGTTCACATGTATGATTACCTTCATCAAAAGCTATGCAAGAGGATGTTCCTCATGGCTGATGAAACTCCTATCCAGGTTTTAAAAGAACCTGAACGAAGACCACAGTCGAAATCCTATGTATGGGTATTTCGAACTGGCGAAGACCGAGGAGTTCCAATAATCCTTTTCAACTATGCACCAACAAGAAAAGGTGCCAATGCGGCAGACTTCTTGAAGGATGCTCCCGAAGGATATTTCCTTATGACTGATGGCTACAAAGGTTACAATAAAGTACCTGATGCCAATCGATGTGCCTGCTGGGCACACATCAGAAGGTATTGGCTAAGAGCCATTCCTAAAGGTCATGAAACGGATTACACTCATCCAGCGGTACAAGGCCTTTTATACTGCGATAAGCTGTTTAGTTACGAAAGAACCTATAAAGAGAAGGGGCTTTCAGTTAAACAGATTTATAAGCGTCGTCTCAAGGAGCAAGAGCCTGTGATAGATGCTTTCTTGGCGTGGCTTGATGGACTTACTCCTAAGACTGGCGATAGTATAATCAAAGCGATTAACTATACCAACGGATGCCGACCATACCTAAAGAACTATCTTAAGGATGGAGCTTGCAGCCTTAGCAATAATCTAAGTGAAAATGCAATTCGTCCTGTTGTAATGGGCAGGAAGAATTGGTTATTTAGTGATAGCCAGGATGGTGCTAATGCCAGCATGGTAATCTACTCACTGATTGAAACCGCAAAGGCTAATGACATAGATCCTGAAAAATATCTTGAGTATCTTCTCGAGAGTCGTCCGAGTGCTGATTGGTCAGACGAGAAACTAGAGCAGTTAGCTCCATGGAGCAAAGCTACTCGAGAAGCATGCGCTATATAAAATGGAGTAAAATGCTCCATATGTTGAATGTCTGGCATCCGAAAGGATGCCTTTATTCATATCCTACGGGGTAATACTAAGCGCTTACGATCAATGGCGAAGCCTTGCATCAACCATTTGAACTGCTCTGGACGAAGTTGGCGTAATTCATCACTTGTTCTAGGCCAAGTGATGAAACCACAATCTACTCGTTTATATAGGAGCAGAAAACCATCACCTTCCCATAAGAGAGACCTTTGATTTTACTTCATTGTCTGCCACAGAACAGGAACAAGGTGTTGGGAACAAATAGATTGACCTTATACTTACGTTCAATGATGGCGGCAAGGGAGTCAATTCCGTAGCGCATGTCAGTTTAACCACAAACAACATAGACAGCAGGAAAGTAATTGAAATCAGCATCCTTAAGCATGACGCACCGTCTTAATGACCTTTGATAATAGAAAGTCGGATGTGTCTTCTGTTATTTCGATTGTGATGTCGTTGATGGTTAGCTTTAGTGTAGACAGTGCGGAAATGGTAGTATGTGTTGCACAACTTTTAAAAGTTGTACAACTGTTGTCCGGAACTGTTGAACTAATAGAAACAATATCTGGAAGTTGAGATTCTACGAACTGCTCTGTAAGACGTCGCTTCCAATAGTAGAATTGAGACTTTGAGATTGAGCGAGTTTCACAAAATTTAGTTACTTTCATTCCACTGAATTGTTGCTCGCAAATGAGATTAGCCCAATTAGTTAGTTTTGCTTGGTGAATAACTTTAGTAGTTTTCATGAGATGTCCTCCCTAAAAAGTATTTGGGGTTATCATCTCATGAGCATGGGAGAATTGTAAGGTACTGGTGATTGAGGGCTTACGTATATTGAGTATACTTATTGCTGCGAATGCTATTATAAAAGTATCCTTTCTATTAGGTGCTTACGAACTATTTAAGTTTATGGATTTGATAATACAGTTTCGAGTGATTAACAAGGAGTGATAACAACACAATGCAACATGCAATTAAGAGAGATTCAAATATTGAATTATTAAGAATAATTTCTATTATCGGGGTATTCATTCTCCATCAAAATGGGGGGATAATATCACAGTCGGAGGGGGTAAATACAGGAACGTTGTATCTTCTTGAATGTTTCTTTATTGGTTCGGTTAATCTGTTTATGTTGATTTCGGGATATTTTATGTCAGAGAGACACACGGTGTCTATTTGGAAGGCTGTTAATCTACTTTTTATGGTTTCTTTCTTTAAGTTTATTCGATATTTTACTGGATTATATATAAGTGGTGGAGTGTTTGAACTTGTAACATTTCTTAAGTCTATAGTTCCATCCAATCAGTTTATTAATTTATACCTGACTGTTTATATATTTTCACCTTTTATAGGGTTTATGACTGGAAAATTGTCCCGTGAACAGATGAAGAGACTGTTGATTATTGAGATAATTCTATTTTCAATTATACCGACATTTTTCTATATAATAAATGATATTTTCCAACTATCAATTTCTACACTTTGGACTGTTACAGTTGATGGAGCAGCTAGCGGTTATTCTGTTGTTAACTATTTTTTAATGTTTAGTGTGGGAATTTATATTAGAAGATACGGACAAGAAAAAAAGTTTACCAACTTGCTGTTAAAATTTGGGGTTTGTGTTGTTTTGTTATTTTTTTTAACAGTTGGAGCGGAATTGTTGCATGAAGGTGGAAGATGGACTATTTGGGCATATTGCAATCCGCTTGTTATATGGATTGCGGTTTTATGGTTTGAATTGTTTAGAAAATTTAAATTTAAGTCATATTTTATAAACCACCTCTCAAGATCAGTAATTGTCATGTTTTTGATTCATAGAGATTTTTTTACATTAATTAATATGGAATATATTGCAACAGAAAATGCGGTTTTGATGGTGATGCATATATTGGGAAATGGTCTTGTGATTTATATGATTAGTTGGGGCATTTGGGCTATATATATAAATACAATTGAAAAAATTTTGATTTTATTTGAAAAAGGACATAGCATAAATATTACTTGTGAGTAATTATATTTTAATATCAAACATTAGTGCTTTCCCATGGCGAGAATGGCACAAATGAATATAAATAATAGTTTTTAATAATTTCAGAGTTTTCTGTAGAAAGCTTCGCTCAAGACTTCGAGTGAGTGTCTGGTTTGGGGTCTAATAATATTTGACTTGTTAAGATGCGTTGCTGATTATGACATAATTTAGGGTGAAGATATCATAATTGTAAAAAAAAAGAATGGAAGGTGCTGAGCAAGTGCCCCCATTGATGACATAATGATGGGAGCAATCGTGACAGGCTACGAGGGCGAGCTGGTGATAACTTATGAGATTAGTAACAGTGATATCAGGTGAATAATACTACAAGAATATAAATATGAACAATAGGTAATTAGATTATGATAAATATGCAAGAAAAGAAAAATTATTTTTATACTACATTTAACAGGCTATCTGATAGTCTTCTTTTTGCATGTTTATTCTTTTTTTCTCTAAGATATGGTTATGGAATAATAGATGGACCTAAATTTTTACCAATTATTATAGCATTATTAATAGCTAAGGTTGTAGCTTGCGGTGATGGAATAGGATTATTTGATTTTTCATTTTTCGTTTTATTTTTGGGATATTTTTTAATAGGCTTAAATCAACATATATTACTAGAGGGACAAGCCGAAGAGTATAATGTATTGGCATATGCTTGGACGGTTCCATCTGTGTATTTACTTGGCAAAGTAAGTGTGGGAAATGACAAAAAATATATATCGAGACGTGTACTTCTAATACTACTAATCATCTCGATTGGTATGTACATACAAGGATTGCTAAATTATTATGGATATACCATGTACTGTGATTTAGCCTATAATGATCCAGATGCAATTTGGCGTTCGTTTTGGGATGCAGCAACTGACGGTACGCGTAATAATTGGAATAATGGCTTTATTATGATAATAAGCGCATTGTTCTATGCTACTATAATGCGAAAAAAAAATAAAAAGTTGTTTTGGGGCATACTATTAGCAACGATATTTTGTGTTACCTTAAATCTTCTATTTGGTGGTAGAACACTTCCAGCTATGCTAATTCTGATATATGCTTTTATGGCATGTGTATATGTGTTAGCCCATTTCAAAACTTTTTCTATAGATACTAGGATAAAATTCTTTATCGCGCTAACCACAATAATATTATTTATAGTTATATTCCAGCAATTATTCTGCGAGAATGTATTAGGTATTAGAGACTTATATAATAATTCTTTCTTAAGTAGAAATGGTGGAGTGATTAATAATGTCCGCTTGAGGATGTGGATTCTGGGAATATCGCGTGCATTTTATCTAAAGAAGGGTGGCTGGGATTTATCGGATATAAATTCATTGCCTACTGTCCATAATACATGGATAGAATACGCTAGATACTATGACATAATTGTGTTTCTATTAATCGTAGTATTTATACTACTAACATTGGTTTGTGGGATTCGAATTGTATTTAAGAATGGAAATCAATATCCTATATTGTACTTTGCATTTGCTTCAGAAATTGCAATGTTTATATTTGGAATGTATGAGCCTATATATATTCAAAATCACGATTTGACGCTTTTTTTCTTCTTTGTATGTGGATTAATTAGTGGAATACAAAATGTGATTGAAAGTCCAAAGAATTTTAGAATAAATTGTGTAAGAGTATCTAATCGCAAGAGATATTTGTTTTTTGGTTTAGGATTATTAACAATGGCACTTATCTCTAGTTCATATGTAGATTGGTGGAATAATCGTTTGAGTCTTTTGATGCCGTTTGTGATACCTGTATGTGGATATTTATTGGGCGGAGTTCTTAATAGAAAAAAATATCAATTTGCTATTTTGATAATCGTCGGTATCTTAAGTACTTTAATTGTAATTAATATGTACAGGCTATCTATTAACTCTGAATTCTATAAGTTTGGCTTGTATACAGAAATACTAACTGGAAATACCGTTGATAAAAGTGTTTTTGAAGCACTTTGGATTATACCAATTTCAATAATAGTAGGAATTCTATTATATACAACTAGAATGAGTAAGATTATTGTTGCACTTCTAAGTACGACCTGTATAGGTATACTGTTTGCTTCAAGAATTCAAGATGGTAGATTGGTATTTATTAAAGAAGCTCTTAGAATGCAATTGGGGATGAAAACAGGTTTACAATGGATCGCATCTAAGGAAAACTATCTTGGGATTAGGACATCCCATTGTATGTGGCTCGATTTTGCACGAGATTATGGAATGGTGGTGTTTGGACTTTTATTTGCATTCGAATTGTGGTCATTATACTGTTTTTGCAAAATGGTTTGCCACAAAGATAAATACGTTACCGAATATATATTGATTATAGCTTTTATTCTTTATAATTATCAATTCATGTTTGAATCATCAGCAATTACGAGTAAATATATCTTTTCATTAGGGCTAATGATATATGGGATGATTTGCGCAGATATTGCTTACAATGATGTATTTGAAAGTGACATAAAAATAATAAATATAAGAGATAGTTTCAAAGCTATAAAGATTAGATATATATATCCGGTGTCTGGTAATTACTTAATGTTTAAGAAAAAAATCATAGGGATAAGCATTGTTATTTTGCTGACCATTGGTCTATTTATTGGTACTGGAATGTCTATACATAAACTGCTAAATGATGATAATCGCTTAAAAAGAAGTAATATAATTATAGGTAATATTACTTTGGCGGAATATTTAAATAAAATTGGAGAAATGGATTGTACAGCGATAATTGCGGTCAAAGATATTGCTGCGCCATATGTTGATGAACAGGATTTAGAGGCATTTAGAGCATTAGGATTTGATGGCATGGAGTTTTCGACAGAAACTAATTATAATTCATTTATAGGCATATATAGTAGAGGGGAAGTGGAGTATCAAGAAATAGGGGGAGATAATGCCATATCATATGAGACTCAAATTAATAACCATGATGTTAATGTTAAGAGTGCAACATATAATACCGGAAATACAGTAGATATTATTATTGATGGAGAGCAATATGCAGTGAAATGGAGAGGATTTAATATTGTTTTGGTAGATAATCAAAATGATGAACTTATTGATTCAATAACATATGATGTATTCGCGCCAGATGTTCCTATATATAGACTTATGTATGATGATGTGATTTATATTACTAAAACTAGATAGAGAATTTGCTATGGATAAGAATAGATTGGAAATTTTAGATGCAGCAATGAGTAAAATATAACTATAGAGGAATCGGACACATAGAAATATGGAGTCTCATGTATGAGATTGTGGTAGGTCGCATCCGACTTTGAAATCGCATGGAGGACAAAGAAAGGCGTCTATATTGATAGTAGACGTCTTTTTTGTGTCTATTTTTTAAATGTAGATATGTGCTATAATACAGAAATGTAGTAAAATTATATCAACATTCGTAAGAAAAGAGGATTATAAATGTACACGAGGAACATAGAAAAGTTTGAAGATAAAATTTGGCTTTCATCGCCTACAATGCATGGTGAGGAAATCAAATATGTGCAGGAAGCTTATGACACCAACTGGATGTCTACGGTAGGTGCTAACATAAATGAAGTTGAGAGATTGGCAGCTGAAAAGGTCGGTGTGAAATATGCAGTAGCACTTTCGGCGGGTACAGCATCTCTTCATCTTTCAATGAAACTTGCAGGAATCGAAGCTTATGGTATGCCTATGGTCGGCCATGGAGCATTAGAAGGCCATCATGTCTTATGTACTGATATGACATTCGATGCCACAGTAAACCCTGTTGTATATGAAGGTGGTATTCCAGTATTCATTGATACTGAGGATGACACTTGGAACATGGATCCAGTGGCACTTGAAAAGGCATTTGAAATCTATCCAGATGTAAAGGTTGTAGTATGTGCACATCTTTATGGTACACCTGGAAAGATTGACGAGATAAATGCTATCATTAAAAAGCATGGAGCAATCCTTGTTGAAGATGCAGCTGAGTCGCTTGGCGCTACATATAAGGGCATTCAGACTGGTTCATTTGGTTCTTACAACACTATTTCATTCAATGGAAACAAGATTATTACTGGCTCCGCTGGTGGATGTTTCCTCACAAATGACAAAGACGCAGCTGAAAAGGTTCGTAAGTGGTCTACACAGGCTAGAGAAGCTGCTAGTTGGTATCAGCATGAGGAGCTTGGTTACAATTATCGCATGAGCAATGTTATTGCAGGCGTTGTTCGCGGCCAGTTCCCTCATTTAGAGGAGCATATCGCTCAGAAGAAAGCTATTTATGAAAGATATCGTGAAGGTTTCAAGGGATTACCAGTTCAGATGAATCCTGTTGATTTTGAAAACAGTGAGCCAAACTACTGGTTGTCATGCATGATTATCGATGCTGACGCTATGTGCCCACAGGTACGCGGAGAGCAGGATGTTCTCTTTACTCCAGAGCACGGCAAGAGCTGCCCTACAGAAATCTTAAATGCTATCGCAAGCATCAATGCAGAAGGTCGTCCAATCTGGAAGCCAATGCATATGCAGCCAATCTACAGATTAAATCCATTCATCACTAGAGAAGGAAATGGTAGAGCTGTTACCAATGCTTACATTGCAGGCGGAGTACTTGGCGCAGATGGCAAGCTCCTAGATAGAGGTAGCGATATTTTTGCGAGAGGTTTATGTCTGCCAAGTGATAATAAGATGACTGCTGAACAACAGGATAGGATTATTGAAGTTGTAAGGGCATGTTTTGAATAAGGATAATATGAAGGCAAGGTTCTGGGATTGTAAGGAACCTTGTTTTTTATTATTTTGTAGGTGTCTAAGATTATCAACAGAATAATTGTTGCTATTTCTTTTATATTGAAAAAATATATAATATAAAAAGCGAGTTAAAATTCTGTTGTTGTAGGGGAGAAATTTAAGTGATTAGCGTTATTATCCCAGTTTATAATGTGGAAAAATATTTGAGAGAGGCCATAGATAGTGTTCTTAATCAGACATATAAGGACATAGAAATCATTCTTGTGGATGATGGATCTACAGATAGTTCAGACGTAATATGTGATGAATACTTTAATAAATATAATAACATTATGGTCATTCATCAAAATAATGCTGGACTAAGTGCCGCCAGAAATGCAGGGCTTGATATTTGCAAAGGCGAAATCATTTCTTTTTTGGACCCTGATGATGCATTTGAGACGGATATGTTATCTAAAATGCATGAAGCTATGATAGAAAATAATGCTGACATAGTTGAGTGTAATTATATTAGATGTGAATGTAATAAAAACATGGGGAGCACATCGCTTGGAAGGAAAAAAAATATAATTCATGCCCATGCTGGTTTGTATAGTAAACAAGAAGCTGCACGTCTGCAGCTGGAAGGAAAAATCGCACCCGCTGCATGGAATAAAATTTATAAAAGGCATATTTGGGATAATTTACGATTCAGAGAGGGTCAGAATTTTGAGGATAGAGACATCGTGCTTCCTCTACTGAGTATGGCTGATTCTATTTATGTTATTGACGAACCATTGGTTTTGTATAGAGAAAGAAATGGCAGCATTTCCAGATGTTATTCATATGATAATGTGATTGATTTTCTTTCTGCATTTGACCATTATTATGAATTTGTTGCATCAAACAATTCTGGGATTTTTAAGGAAAGAGACATAAATCAAGCTGCTTTGGTCAGATATAGGCATATGATTTCTATTTTTATAAAAATAGCAGGCTCAAGAATAAATGATAAAAAAAGGTGCATTGCCTTGGTAAAAAATAAAATCAAAAATGAGTCTGAAGATATTGATATAAAAAATTGCGGAGTACGACTTAGGGCTGCAACCCATTTAGCACTCAATTTACCTGCTTTTCTGTTCACATTTGTTTATAAAATCTACAGGCCATTTAGATTAGTGTATTTAAAGGTGGCTTATAGATGAAACATAAAATATTATCCAACATTTCTCTCAATGCCATTATGAGTGTAACGCCATATGTCTTTTCCTTTTTTACACTGATGTATGTCTCAAGAGTGTTGGCACCGCAGGCATTTGGCCAGATTTCTTTTGCGTCATCTTTTGTTGGATATTTTATCATGTTTGCAGAACTTGGAATGCCTATTTATGCCATTCGATTATGTGCCAGCAAACGAGATAACCGAAGGGAACTTAGTCTGGTATTTAATGAGTTATGGAGTATTAAAGTAATACTTTCTATTATAAGTATACTCTTATTGGGATTATCTATATTGATGGTACCCAAATTAAAAACTAATGCATTCATGTTGCTAATATATGGAAGTTCCATTTTTTTTCAGATGTTTGGATGCGAATGGCTTTATAGAGGATTGGAAAAGTTTCGCTTTTTGGCGTTAGTCAGTTTCCTCTGCAAGCTAATTTCTTTTTTGTGTATTATCCTGTTTATTAAAACTCCAGACCAGGTGTCTTTATATGCATTCTTATCAGTTATAACCTCTTATGGTAGCGGTCTTATATATTTTATTATGGCCCACCGTTATGTGGATGTAAGATTTGATTATCATATAAACACTACACATTTTAAGCCACTTCTTATGTTTTTTATGATGTCCTTTGCAGTGTCAGTTTACAGCAGCTTGGATCTTACGATGCTTGGTTTTATGAAATCTAATTATGAGATAGGCTTATATAGCATCGCCGCCAAGGCAAAATCTGTTTTAGCCTTGACAGGTGGAATAGTTTGGAATGCAATTTTGCCTACAGCTACTTCACTGTGGAAAGAGGAGAAAAGAAGTCAATTTGAATCTCTTGCTACGAAAACAATTGCACTTGTGTCATTAACTCAAACTATTGTTGCGGTTATATGCATAATTTTTGCAAAAGAGCTGCTTTTTATAGTAGGAGGCAACGCATATGAAGGAGCTACGTTAGTATTCAGGATTTTACTTTTATCCTTGCTCCCGATTGGGGCTAGTAATATCTTAGGAGGACAGGTTCTTATTCCTGCAGGTAAAGAAAGCAGACTTTTGATTGCAGAAATATGGGGAGCAATATTTAATTTTATAGCTAATTTGGTATTAATCCCTAAGCTTTCTATTGTTGGTGCTGCAATAACTACTGTTATTGCAGAGGTAATTGTTTATGGCATCTGCATATATTACGTAAGGAAAGATTTGGATATGGATTTTTTTGTGGGTTTAGTTAGAAGAATATTAGGAAAAATAAAAAGGATAATTCGGACAATTCTTATAAGGTTGTACAGTATGATAAAGGGTTCTGTATTGCCTTTTTATTGTCCTTGTTGTGATACTCATCTTAGAAAATTTACAAAAGGAAACTATGATAAAACTCCGTCTCTTTATGATTTCAAAAGATATCATAAGATTGATCAGTATGTCATTTGCCCTGTGTGTGGTTCTTTGCCAAGACACAGAATTTTGGTCTCGTACTTTGAAAAACATAAAACAGATTTAGAAGGAAAAAGAATTCTGTATTTTGCACAGGAAAAGTCAGTGAAAATGTGGATGAGTAGAAATGGTATTTCAAGTACTACAGCAGATTTATTTGGAAAGGCTGATTTACAAATTGATATTCAAGCAACTGGGCTGGCAAGTGATTCCTTCGACATTATCATTTGTAATCATGTTTTAGAGCATGTAGAGAATTATGCTAAAGCGTTGGATGAACTTCGTAGAATTATTAAGCCAGATGGCTTTGCAATACTATCTTTTCCTGTTGATCCTAAATTGGCTACAGTTTACGAGGACAGCAGTATTATAACGAAAGAGGATAGAATAATTAATTTCGGGCAAAATGATCACCTTCGAGTATTTGGGATGGATTCAAAGGAATTACTCGAAAAAGCGGGGTTTAATGTAATGGAAATAAAAGCTGATGCAGACGATGATATTATTAAGCCAGTAATAGGTCCTGCTGATTATGATTATAATGTGTTGTGGAAGTTAAAAAATAGGTGAAAAGATGCTTAATGAATGGATGAACACAATTGGAAGTATATATTGTTTTTTTATGCTTGTAGCCTACTCTCCCACAATCAGGAACGGGTATTTTGATTGATACGGTGAAGTCGGTGGTGAAGAAGGAGGGCATCAGCTCCGAGACTTCGGCCACCATGGAGGCGTTTATGGGGACTCCGGAAGGGGGGAGACTAAGAAGGGTGAGCGCATGGCAAATTATATGTATGCATCACCTGAACAGAAGAAGATAGGTGGAGAAGCTTGCTATCAGTCAGATATATATGCTGCAGGATTGATTTTAAATGAAATGTTCACAAAAGAGGTTCCACAGGCAGCAGGATACAAGACAATAGCTGATGTGAATAGTGAGTATGCGTTTTTAGATGAATTGTTTGTAAAGTTATTTCAGCAATCACCGGATGATAGATTATATCCAGAATCTAAAATCCTTAATGAGTTGGCTTTGATGGCTAAAAATGCAATAAGTGCTAGACAAGCTAAAGAGTTAGAAGAGAGCGTTTATGAAATGGAGGATAATGAGGAATGCTCTTATAGTGTTAAGCGCATAGATTATGAGGGCGGTTATTTGGTTTTTGAGTTGGATAGTAAAATCGATGAAGATTGGTTTGCAACTTCAAATTACGAATGCAATTCTAGACGAAGAGCGATAGCTGCTGAAGAGAAGCGAAGGATTGAAAAGAAAAAGGCAGAAGAGATTAAAAGAATTGAGCAGGAAAACAGGATGAGAAGCATACTTGCGGGGTTGTCGTGATAGGTTTTGTTTGGTATTTGTAATAAACATTTTGCTAATTGAAGCTATATAGTATAAAGTTAAGTATTTTATACATATATGCCGATAAACAATATAGAAAGAATTTGTAGCATTTGGGAAGAAAGATAAAATGTGGAAAAAGTGTGAAGAATTTGTTATAATTTTATGAAAAGAAACATAAAAAACACTTTAGAGGTTATTATAAAGATGTAGAGTGGATTATTGCCACTTAATGTAATGGAAGAAATTTAATAGGAGGTGTTTGAGATGGCAACTTCAAGTATTACAAAGAACTTTGTTGTTTCTGGTAAAAAACAAGTTGATATGTTCGCAAATGCAATAGAAGAGTCATATCAGGAGTCGCTGAAAGTAAATCAGGCACCTGATATGAAAGTGTCTCATCTGAGCGGATTAGATGACGTGAAGAAATTTATGATGAAAAGGAAAAAATAAATGCTTAATGGTGTTACTGTAATTAACATCCGCGAGTATCTATCAGATGGAAATGATGGCGGGCTCGGAGAGGACGAATTATCAGAGATCCTCTCCGAGTTTTCATGTACAAAAAATCCTGATGTAGAGCGGTTTCTAAAAAATAGTTCTATTGATTTCACAAAGAAAAATCAGTCAGTTACATATTTGGTCTTTCTTAATGCGGATGCGTCTCTAGTTGGATATTTTACACTAGCTATAAAACCTATTTGTGTGAATGCTGAGGTTTTTAGTAATAATGTAAAATGAAAGATAAGTAGAGTTAGTGATTTGGATGAGGAAAGTAATACATATACATTGTCTGCTTACCTTATTGCCCAACTCGGAAAGAACTTTTCGGATAATGCGAATGAAAAGATTGAAGGTAGACAATTATTGCATGCAGCTATCGATACAATTAAGATGTTACAACATATGGCAGGTGGGACAGTTTGTTTTCTAGAGGCCGAAGATAAGCCGCAATTGTTGGATTTTTATGAGAAAGAAAATTCATTTAAACGGTTTTCTACCAGAGAATCTAAAAATGATGGACACAAGCTTATTCAGTTATTAAAAGTTATTTAGCTTTTGGTGGATAGGAATGGTCACATAATAATTCCCAATAGCCTATAGTTGAAATAATGATTGATTGCAGAGGTTTAATCAATGAGATTTAATTATACATACAGTTTGAAGTATTCTAACGGGAAGACATATACACAGAATCCGGCAAAAGAGCAGATGGGTATAGAGGCTTCAGATGAAGAGTATCGCAAAGTTGTTAGCGGAGTTCTATCGGGGACAGCAATTTCAAAAATTGAAGGTATTTCAGAGTTATTGTATAAGATGAATAATCCTCTTGGAATCTTTGATAATCCTGCGGAAGAGATGAAGATTTATCGTGAAGATGGATCTTATATAAATATACGGTCAGCTCTTGGCAAAGTATATATCAAGTCATCGAGGAATAGAGCTGAGGCTATGAGTATGGAGGTGGAGACTTTCTTGGGTAAGCTTGGGATGCCTTGTGGTTGGTAGAGTGGTGAGCTGTTGAGGATATCTAGGTGCTTAGAGTAAAGATTTAACTAAAGTATATTTTTCTTAGAAGAAACAACTGATTTTTAAGCAAAAAAATCGGTTGTTTTTTTGCTTAAAAGAAATATTATAAATATAAGTAAAAATTGTTTAAGTTAGAGTGAGGTATTGAAATACAAGATTTACTTTCTCAGGCAGACAGAAAGCTGGGGCAGTTGGATGGGATAACCGAAATACTACCAAATCCAGAGTTGTTTGTGGCGATGTATGTGAAAAATAGGCCGTATTAAGTTCTCAAATTGAAGGTACACAAGCATCAATGATTGATATCTTGAATACTCAAGATGAGAAGGGACCAGATTATGAGCCTGATAATATAAAGGAAGTAGTAAATTACGTAAATGCAATAACGTATGGTCTTGATCGACTCGAATCATTGCCATTCAGTTTGCGTTTGATAAGAGAAATACATCAGATATTGTTGACAAATGTTAGAGGTTCAACTAAGAATCCAGGTGAATTTCGCAAAAGTCAAAATTGGATAGGCCCTGCTGGGTGCACGCTTGAAAACGCATCGTTCATTCCACCTTCACCAACTGAGATGCTTAAGTCCATGAGTGCGTTGGAAAACTTTTTTTATGAAGATGATCATATTCCTGCATTGATAAAGATAGCCTTGATTCATGCTCAGTTCGAAACTATTCATCCATTCTTAGATGGTAATGGTAGAATGGGAAGATTATTAATTACGTTTTGGCTTTGCCAAAAGAGAATACTTACTCAACCATTGCTTTATATAAGTTATTATTTTAAACAAAATCGTAGCGAGTATTATGAATGTTTAAATAAGGTGAGATTCGACGGTGATTGGGAAATTTGGATTAAGTTTTTTCTTCAAGGGGTAGCAGTGACTTCAGATGAAGCAACAAGTTCAGCAAAGGCTATTTTGTCATTAAAGAAAAAATACTCAGAAGTTTTATATAATGTAGACAATGGAAATAGTAGTTATCAAAGGTTGTTAGATTTGTTATTTGAATACCCGATTGTTTCTAAAAAGCAAGTTTCTGAGTTATTGAATGTATCTGAACCTACAGGAGCTACCGTTTGTAATGAGTTTGTCAAATTAGGAATATTGGTTGATGATACTCCGGAGAAAAAAAGATATAAAAAATATAGGTTTGCAGAGTATGTGGGAATTCTGCAAAAGGGTACAGAATTGTAGAAAACAAGAATGATAGCTTATAAATGATATGTTGTGTTTATAAGGCTTCAATTTAAGGCTGGTGAGATAATTATGGACATAAGAAAGCAGGACTGGAACTTATTCCAAACAAAAGTCGCAGAGTGGCAAGAAGCTTATATGGAAAAGTTGATATGTGAATATATAGAGTATCTTTCTACAGAGAAATGTGACGCATCTGAAAAATTTTGGGGATTAAAGGAAAAGATAAAGAAAGATTCACGTAAACCTGGAGTTTTACTAGAATTACGTAAAGCTGATATGGAGTATGACACTGCAACATTAATTAAAGAATGTGTGATTACAGAGGAAAACTTCGATGAGTTCAGTGAAGAGTTCCAGAACGTTGTAATGAAACTATTGGGGAAATAATGGAGCTGATTTAATGGTGGAATGGGAAAGACTGTTTAAATCTCGCATTCTTGAGCGTGGATACGATTATTATACGGATGAGAGGGTTAGAATTAATAATATTGATGAACATAGAATAGAAGCTTGTGTTGAAGGCAGTGAAGCTTATGATGTGGTAATCGATATTGAAGATGGCAATATTCTTAGCATGGAGTGCAGCTGTCCATATGCTGCAGACGGGAATAATTGCAAACATATGGCTGCAGTGTTATATAAATGCTTTGGCAATGAGGATAGCGTTGACGATTATGAGCTGGAATCAGATTATTTAACAGGTTTCATGAAAAACAAGGAAATGGTAGCAGAAGATGTAAGTCACTTGTTATCAATAATTCCAGAGGAAGAAAAGCAATTATTATTAACTAATATTCTTATTCATGATTCGCAGCTTAGAACATCTTTAAAACTAAAACATGCTTTTAACATAGATGCAAAGCAACTACAGGAATTGCGTCAAGAGATAGATGATATTGTAAATGAAAATTGTTATCGTGGATATGTTGATTGGAATCATGCATTTGATTTTTGCTGTTCTCTAAGACATTTTTTAGAGGATAGGGTTGATATGATTATTGCTAAAGGGGCATTGAAACCTGCATTTGAATTGACTAATAAGATTTTTATTTTGATAGGCTCAATAGATATGGACGACTCGGATGGTGGTTTGGGTATTGTGGCCGAAAAATGCTATTCAATATGGAAAAATATATATCAGCAGGCTGACGATGATGCCAAGGCGAAAATTAAGGGTTGGTTTTTTTCATATAAGGAGGGATATTTACTAGATTGGGTAGAAGAGTATCTTTTAGAATTTCGTGATACAGAATTAGCTTCACCAGAGGAAATCATAGCTTTTATTAAAGAACTGGATGCGGAAATAGAGGCTCGTGGTACTTCGAATGAGTGTGGGTACATATATACTATTACAGAAGGAAGAATTAGTTTAATTGATAAGAGAATAGCGTATATGCAAAGCCTGGGTATGACGAAGGAAGATGTTGATGAGTATTGTGAAAAGCATATGCAATTCTCTGTTGTGAGAATTAGAAAGATTAAAGAATATATAGAAGCTAAAGCATATGAAGCAGCGATTGATTTGCTTATTAAAAGTAAGAAGCTAGATGCATGTGATGAATCCTTGTTGACTAGGTATAGCAAAAAATTGATTGAGCTATATAAATTAACTGGAAAAGATGAGGATTATTTTATAGAACTAAAATTCAATCTTTTAAATTGTAAACAATCAGATGTAACTCAGTTTAAAGAATTGAAGTCATTATATCAAGAGCGACAGTTGGAAGGTTGGGATGATTTTGCAGATTTAATAATTGAGAGAAATTGTGATAGCCATGTGTTATATGACCTCCTCGTTGAGGAGCATAAATTTGAACAATTAATGGATACAATAGAAGAGTACACTAATGTTTATATTCTGGATAAATACCTAAAAGTATTGTCAAAAGAAGTTCCAGATAGAGTGATTCATTTGTATGCAACTTATATTGAAGACAGTATGGAGCACGCATGCGAAAGAAAAGCATATAGAAGCATTGCTAAATATTTGAAAACTATGAGCTTTTCAGAAGTTGGACGAGTAAAAGCTACTGAATTAGCTAATAATTTAAAGAAGGAATATCGTAGGAGATCGGCAATGCTCGATGAGTTGAAGAAGATAGGATTTTAGAAGGAACATTGGTGCCTGCCCCCATTACAATAAACGGCTTTGAATTTGAGTCAAAGGAATCGCGTTTGATTACGGGAGAGGATATGTATTGTTATTAAAATAGTATTCAGTATGTCAGGTGATATACCTTTATATGGGAAGAGATGTAAAATAAAATGTTGATATGTGCTATAATGTAAAGGCGATATTGCCCATTGATAAACTGAAGAGGAATAGTTAGCTTTATGAAAAGAATAAGCACATCAATATCTACATTCAAGAATATTATTGAATCAGATTATTTATATGTGGATAAAACTAAATATATATACGAGATGGTGAAAGAGCCATTTGGACAATTTTTCTTTTCGCGCCCACGTCGCTTTGGGAAAAGTTTGACAGTGAGTACTCTAGAGGCAGTATTTAAGGCTGAAAAAGAGTTATTTAAGGAGTTGTATATCAGTGATAAAGACTATTCTTGGGAGGAATATCCAGTAATACATATAGATTTCGGACGAAGTGATAGTTCAACTGTCGCAAATCTGGAAGAGTGGCTCAAGCTTGAAATGACTGGAATCGCTAAGAGCTATGATGTAGAAATTGCAGGTAGCTCACCAGCAATAATGTTTGGTGAATTAATAAAGGCATTGTATAACAAGTATTCAAAAGGTGTTGTTATACTTGTGGATGAATATGACAGGCCTATCACAAATAATTTGGAAGATGGAAAAGGTGTAAAACTTATTAGCAGAACTATGGAAGCTTTTTATCAGATGATAAAAGGATACGAATCCATGGAACGCTTTGTTTTTATCACGGGAATCACTAAAGCTAGTCAGGTATCCATTTTTAGTAAATTAAACAACCTAATAGACATCTCTAGAAGCGAAAAATATTCTGATGCAGTTGGATATAATGAAGATGAGTTAAGATATAATTTTAATGAATATATTATTGCAGCTGCGGAAAAGAATAGCTATTCTATTGATGAAATGATTGAAGAATTGGCCTCTTGGTATGATGGATTTAAATTTACTTTTGACGGTGTAAAAGTATACAATCCAGTGTCTGTTGGACGCTTCTTCACAGAAAACTATACTTTTGGAAATTATTGGTATGGAACAGCAACACCAGTAATGCTAGTAAACTACGCTAGAAAACAGAAAATTACTCTTGAGAGTATACAAAATGCGTTGGTTACAGACATATCATTCAACTCTTTTGATTTAATGGCGCTTAGTGAGAATAGTGTGGATGTGCAAACGATAACACAATTGTTGTTTCAAACAGGATACCTAACCATTGGTGATAGAGATGAGCGTAGTAATATGCCTACATACAAATTGGTGTATCCTAACAAAGAAGTACAAATGTCTTTTGAAACAGATTTGGCATCTGTGTATTTAGATAAGTCTATAGTAGAAATAAACTCTATAGCATCTAATATTCAAAATGCAGCCTATGATGGTGATGTTGATAAGATGATAAAAGTTTTAAATGGACTTTTTGCAAGTATACCATATGCTATTCAATTAAAATATGAAAAATACTATCAGTCATTAATGTATTTGACATTTAAGATGTGCGGTATGGTACTTGATGCTGAAAGTATGACAAATACTGGAAGGATAGATGCAGTATTAGAAGCTGGTAAAAATATATATGTCATAGAGTGTAAAATTGATAAGACCGCTGAAGAAGCGATGGCTCAAATTAATGATAAAAAGTACGATCAGAAATATTATGATAAGACACTTGCGGGCTACAAAATCATAAAGGTAGGTCTGAATTTTTCAACAGATAAGGATAAACGATGCATAGATTCTGTTATTGTAGATAATTAGTGTCTTAATAATAGTGGCTGGTTGATAAGGTGTATCCAAATGATCCTTGTCCATGTGGCTCGGGAAAGAAATATAAAAAGTGCTGCGGCTAGTAAAGATTTCTAGGAAAAATTAATTGTGAACGTTGTGTAAAATTCATTACTTTTGTATTGTCAGATATAATTATTCCTGATATCTTATTTACAGGATTATACAGCAAGAGGTTTATATCCCCTGATGCTATTGATGGCAGAAAATCTGCTATTCAGTATGTCAGGGGATATACCTTTATATGGGAGGAGAAAATGTGTACAGGAATCAGGTTTAATGACAAAAATGGCAACATGTACTTTGGTAGGAATCTAGACTGGTCAGTGGGGTATGGCCAGAAGGTCTTGATTACACCTAGAGGGTACCAGCTAAACTCAGCTTTTCAAGGCATGCTAAACATTAAGCATGCCACAATAGGTATGGGAATTATTGAGAATAATATTCCTTTGTACTTCGATTGTGGAAATGAAGCGGGACTTGCTATAGCAGGTCTGAATTTCCCAGGTTATGCAAGCTATGAGCCAGAGCAGATTGAAGGCAAGACTAATATTGCAGCTTATGAGTTCCCTATGTGGATAGCATCTCAGTTTGCTACACTTGACGAAGTGAAAAAGTCTTTGCAAAACGTGGCTATAATAGCAAAACCTATAAATGATAAATATCCAGTTTCCATGCTACATTGGTTAATAGGTGATAAGACAGGAAGTATCGTTGTAGAATACACATCGGAAGGACTGGAAATATACGATAATGATGTGGATGTGTTGGCAAATCAGCCTGGTTTTAATTGGCATCGAGAGAATCTTCGAAACTATATGAATCTCGCAAGTGACATGCCAGCTGAAGTTATTTGGGAATCTGCAAAGCTTGCGCCTTTTGGCTCAGGCTCGCTAATGAGAGGCATCCCAGGAGATTATTATTCCACATCCAGATTTGTAAGAGCTGCTTACTTAAACACTCACTATCCTAAGAAATCAACAGAAGAAGAAAACGTCGCTAGACTTTTCCACACATTAGCAGGTGTTGCAATGATAGATGGGGCCGCCCAAATGGCAGATGGAGCATATGAAAAGACTATTTACACAGGTGGATTTTCTGCGGCTACAAATACTTATTATTACAATATCTATGATGATTTTACTATCAGAAGTGTTAAGCTTGAGGATTATGATTTAGTTGGTGCGGAGCTGATAGAGAATTAGAGCTTTAAAACTTTGGGATTGACGCAGAACAGTCTAAGCAAAACAAAAGATATGTTTTTGGAAAAAACATATAGTGTATAATCAGGCTGTGGCACTGTTGCTACAGCTTGATTTTTTTGAGAAAAAATGTTTGATAATGTAAAGGAAAATATAAATGAAATTTGATTATATCTATAAATTAAAATATGCTGATGGCATTACCTACGAACAGAATGCTAGCAAGGAATGTATGAGCAAAGAAATCTCTTTAGCAGAATATCGTAAAATCGTAGAAGGTGTTTTGGTGGGAATTCCAATTTCAAATATTAAAGGAATAGAAGAGTTGCTGGATGACATGAGGTCCGATGTAGTGTTTTCAGATCGATTAAAAAATAAGGATGGTTCATCAAGAAATAAGGCATTGAAGAAGCCTCGTGATATTACAGAAATAGAATTTTATATGTTAGAGCGAGATATAAATAGGCTTAAGAAAATGGACAATCCATTTGAGTTTCTTGAACATTCTACCGAAGAAATGAAGATATATAGACCTGATGGAAGTTATGTCACTATCAAGGCAGAATCAGGAAAAGTGCATGTAAGTGATTCTAGAAAAAATACTAATTCTTATATTACAAATGCTGAAGACTTTTTGGAAAGAATTAGCTTATAATTTAGCCGCAAACGGTATACTGGACTCATTGCACGTATGGCAGGCTTTTTCTTTGAGATACATGTAATTTCAAAGAAAGGATTTTGTTTTTTTGCATGTATCAAATGTATCTCACAAACATACATGCAATTGTGCTCTGATTTATCATTGATATTACATGTTTTAGCGCAGTGTATACTTAAAACATGCAATTACATAGATTAGTCTGAAGTGGGTTGCATGGATTAAATGATTTATATAAAGATACATGCAATGAGAAATTTTATAATTCTCAAAAGTGTTCTTATTGCCTCAAAATATATCACCTGTCTAATATTAAGTAAAAAAATCTCTATTTCTATAGTTCTATAGGTTTCCTCGTATGTGAATACAAAGTGATTTATTATTATAGTTCTAGCTGTTACAGGCATATTTGACTAAAGTTATAGAAAGTTATAGAATAAAGAAAAAGTTATAGAGAGTTATAGAAGAAATTGAAAGTTATAGAGGGAACATAATGAGCAATCCATTTACATTATCTTTCGGAAAACAACCATTAACATATATTTCGCGACTTGAGCAGACTAATGAAGTAGTGGAAAATTTTACTGCTGAACCAGCTAATTGTATGATGTACATGATTACAGGAGTAAGAGGTGCTGGTAAGACAGTATTAATGACTAGTATTGCAAAACAGTTATCGGAGAATAAAAAGTGGATAATTATTGAGCTTAATCCAGAACTTGATCTGCTAGAGCAATTAGCAGCTAAGTTATATAATTTACCGGAAAATCATTTGATTTTTACAAAAGCAAAGATTGATTTATCATTCTTTGGATTAGGTATTAGTGTTGAAGGCGGTCAGCAATTTACAAGCATAGATACGGCTATTGAAACTATGCTTGATCTTCTGAAAAAGGAAGGTAAAAAAGTGCTAGTTTTATTGGATGAAGTTACGAACAATAAATCAATGCGAATTCTAGCTCACTCTTTTCAGATATACATTAGAAAAGAATTAGAAATATACATTTTAATGACTGGACTATATGAAAATATATATCAGTTGCAGAATGAGAAATCATTAACATTTTTATATCGTGCTCCAAAGATTCATATTTCACCGTTGAATACGGGAGCAATTGTCGAAAGCTATAAAACGATTTTCAAAATTGACAATAAATATGCAAAGGAAATGGCGGATGAGACAAAAGGATATGCATTTGCTTATCAAGTTTTAGGGTATGTTAAATGGAAAAATCCTGAGAAATCACTAAAACAGGTAATGCCTGAATATGAACAATATTTAGAAGAGTATGTTTATCAGAAAATATGGTCAGGGCTATCTGAAACGGATCGAAATGTATTGCTTGGCTTAGAGGGAAAAGAAGAAATGAAAATTAAAGACTTGAGAGAAAAAATAGATATGTCATCAAGTTTGTTTTCTACATATCGTGATAGATTAGATAAAAAAGGCCTTATAGATACTTCAAAATATGGTTACATTAGCTTACTCTTACCAAGATTTTCCAACTTTATTGAAAAACAAAGATAGAGATTGTATTATGCAGAATTAGAACGTGAAATGTCTGGCAATCAAAATAAGGAAACGGAGAAACTATTAAATTATGTTTAACCCATCAAGCCATACCCTAGATACATTACGCAGAATAATAAGAAATTTGCAGCGCGAGAATAAAGAGCTTAAGGCTCTTTTGCATTCAAATAACATTGAAATCACTGATAACATAACAATTTCAACGAACGATGTATCTGACGAATATGACGAGGATCAAGGCGCAAGAATCATACCAATGAATCCTACTTTGCAAATGGCGAAAGAATTCTATGGTAGATTTTGGGGACGTGAGGATGTTTATGCCAGAAGAGGGAAGAATGGTGGATATTTTCCTCAGTGTAAGAATAGATGGGATGCAGCTGTTTGTCCGAAGGCTGCAGGAGAGAAGGTATTTTGTGACGAAGATTGTCCTGGTAAAAGATGGGAGAGGCTTAATGCAAATATCATATTAAATCACTTAATTGGAAAAAGAGAAGATTGTACAGACGTTATCGGCGCATATCCTTTATTACCGGGGGATGTGTGTCGTTTTTTAGTGTTTGACTTTGATAATCATGCAAAGGACTCTTATAAAAATGATGATGCGAATACTAATGAGGAATGGAAGACAGAAGTCGATTCACTTCGAGAAATATGTAAACAATGCGGTATTGATGCCCTGGTGGAGCGTTCTAGGTCTGGTAGAGGTGCCCATGTATGGATATTATTCAATGAGCAAGTTCCGGCAAGTCTAGCCCGAAATTTTGGATTTGCATTATTGGAAAAAGGGGCATCAGAGGTTAATCTTACATCTTTTAAATTTTACGATAGAATGTATCCTTCGCAAGATGTATTGAGTAAACTAGGGAATCTTGTAGCTCTGCCGTTGCAAGGACAAGCATTGAAGGATGGCAATAGTGCATTTGTTGATGAGAATTGGAATGCATATAGTGATCAGTGGCAAGCCTTGTTAAGCGCAAGAAAAATATCGAAATCTGAGATTGAAAAATATCTACAAGAATGGTTGGGTACATCGCTAATCAATAAAGTAATATTGAGGAGGGGCGAACTAAAACCATGGCAGCAAGAAGATAGATTAATCAAAGCGGATGTTGTTGGTGGTACATTACATATGGTTCAAGAAGATGGCATATATGTTGATACTTTAAACATAATGCCACGTTTAGCGAATTGTATCAGAAGATTGGCTACTATAGATAATCCAGAATTCTATAAAAACAAGCGTCTTGGTCATTCTAATTATTACAACTTTAGAACTATATATTTAGGAAAAGATGAAAATGGATTTATTAGAGTTCCTCGTGGATTAAAAGATAAAATTATTGATAAATGCAAGCAGGCAGGAATTGAATATGATATCGAAGACAATCGTCAGATTGGTAAACCAATCAGAGTGAGTTTTAATGGACAACTTAAACCCGAGCAAAAGGTTGCGATGGATAATTTATTAAAATATGACGAAGGAATACTAAGTGCTGCTACTGCTTTTGGAAAAACGGTAGTTTCTGCGTATATCATATCAAAACGTAAAGTAAATACATTAATTCTTATAGAAAGCGCAAGTCTTTTACAACAATGGGTGGATGAGCTAAACAGGTTTTTAATTGTGGATGAAAAACCGCCTGTATATTACACAAAAACCGGTCGCGAAAAAAGGCGTGACTTAGTAATTGGTACATTATCATCTGGTGTAGACAAGACCACAGGGATAATTGATATTGCAATGGTTGGGTCTGCATATAAGAAGGGGCAATTCTTTGACAGGATAAATGACTATGGCTTGGTAATAATGGATGAGTGTCATCATGCCGCATCTAACCAGGCTACAGCAGTATTGAATAAAGTAAAATCAAAATACGTATATGGCGTATCTGCAACACCTCAGAGAAGTGATAAACTCGAACAAATAAATTATATGCTTTTAGGGCCAATACGACATGAATATACACCAAAGGAACAAGCTGAAGCACAAGGAATAGAGCGATTCGTATACCCACGATTTACAAGAGTTGTAAACATATCAGGAAAAGATTTAACTATACATGAAGCGGATGAGTTGATTGTATCGTCAGTAGATAGAACTAATCAGATTGTAACCGATGTTGATTTATGTGTAAAAGAGGGCAGAACTACGCTTATACTTGTAAAGAGAAAGAAACATGTGGAAATTTTAGAGAAAGCACTAAGTGGTCATGCAAAACATGTATTATTGATATATGGAGACCAATCTGCAAAAGAAAACAATCGTGTTAAACTTGAGTTAGATAAAATACCTTCAGATGAATCTGTTATTGTCATTGCTACAGGTTCAATGGTTGGAGAAGGTTTTAATTGTCCAAGATTAGATACACTGATGCTTGCTGCACCGGTTAAATTTGAAGGGAAATTAACGCAATATGTTGGACGACTTAGCAGAGCCTGTGATGGGAAAAATGAGGTAATAGTTTATGATTATGTGGATTCTCATATAAAATTTTTTAATCGACAATATAGAAGTAGGCTGCATACATATAAAAGACTTGGATACAAAATTATTTCTGATATTAGGACGGATAAACAAAAGACAAATATGATATTTGACAATAAAGATTATTATGAAACATTTGCGAGAGATTTAGTTGAAGCTAATAAAGAAATAGTGATTTCAAGCCCACTTTTACGAGCCGATAAAGTCGAAAGGATGGTTGAGCTTGTGAAAGCAAGACAAGAAGCGGGAGTCGAAATAACAGTAATAACTTTATCGCCAGAAGAGGTCGGCTATGGAGATGTGATAGATTTATATGCCATGCATGATGAAATGCGTCAGGCGGGAATATATGTCAGATTAGAGAAAAAGGAAAATGAACATTTTGCTGTGATAGATAGAAATATTGTTTGGCACGGCGGAATGAATTTACTTGGAAAAGCTGATGTTTGGGATAATCTAATCAGGATTGAGAATGAGAAGGCTGCTGAAGAACTGCTAGAATTAGTTGATGCTGATTTGTAGAAAAGAAAGAATCTATAGATATTTTTTACACAAAAATATAGAATATAATAAATACTAATATCGCACAAAAGGAGGGGTCACTATGGGGAAAATGGACACTAAAGCTATGTACAAGCTTTCTTATGGACTATTTGTATGCACGGCCGTTCAGGGGGAAAAGATAAACGGCTGTATCATCAACACTGCAATTCAGGCTGCATCAGAGCCAAACACAATCACAGTAGCGATAAATAAAGCCAATTACACACACGACATGGTAAAAGCTACAGGTGTTCTTAATGTTTCGGTCATTAGTGAAGAGGCTAGCTTTGACTTGTTCAAGCATTTTGGCTTCCAGTCAGGAAGAGATGTGGACAAGTTTGCAGATTATCCTGCGGCAAATTATGCTACTGCAGAAAATGGCATCCCATATATCACATCTGGCACTAATGCCTATTTTTCTCTTAAGGTAAAAGAAACAGTAGATTTGGGCTCCCACACTCTATTTGTTTGCGAGCCAACAGCGATGGAAGTGCTGGCAGCCGCACCTTCTTGTACATATAGCTACTATCAGGACAACATCAAGCCAAAGCCAGAGGCCGTTGGCACCACTCCAAAGGGCGAAACAATCTGGCGCTGCCGCATCTGCGGATACGAATGGGTGGGAGAAGAGCTTCCTGATGATTTTATCTGTCCAATATGCAAGCATCCGAAAGCAGATTTTGAAAAGATTACGAGGTAGAACATGCGAAAATCATTCGATCGTATCCACGATATAATACTAAAAATGCCAAGCTTCCTTGAAAAAGTGGTGGCTGCCATATTGCTTATAGGAGTAGGCTACAGCTGTATTCAGTTGGGCATTCATGTGCTTTCCATGACAGAGCTGGCATTTGATGTTTATGTTGAGGATATATTGCTCACGGCTTTCAATGCAGTAATTGTCATTGAGTTCATTCGAATGCTGATAAAGCACTCTATGAACACGGTTGTGGAAGTGCTGATATTTGCAATCGCAAGAGGGCTTGTAGTAGGACACGAGGCTCCACTTGAAACTTTGGTTAGAATTGTCTGCATAGCGATACTTCTTGCCTGTCGCAAGTTTTTGTTTAGAGATTTCGATTTTGAAGAAGATACAATCTAGGAAGGCGAAACCTGATGAAAATTATAGACTACAAGAATTCCCTGGTGGACAGCTATAAAAAGAACAAAAGGACTTTCATATTTTACCTAATCCTGCGTGGCTTGGTTATCCTCACTCTTGTGAGATGCATTCTAACTAGGAATTATGAAAGTGCAGCAATATGCGTCTTATCCTTGCTACTGTTTTTGATGCCTGCGTTTTTGCAGCAGAAAATGAAGATAGAGTTTCCTGCACTTTTTCAGGCTATCATATTTGGGTTTACCTACGCAGCAGAAATACTTGGCGAAGTTGATCACTATTATGTAAAGATTCCCGGTTGGGATACAATGCTTCACACCATGAATGGATTCTTGTGTGCCGCCATAGGATTTTCGCTGGTATACTTGCTCAACCGCGGCAGCGATAACATCAATCTGTCGCCATTTTATCTGACTTTGGTGGCCTTTTGTTTTTCTATGACAATAGGAGTGCTGTGGGAATTCTTTGAATTCACAATGGATCAGCTTTTCTTTGTGGATATGCAAAAGGATTTCATTGTTAATAACATTGGCTCGGTTACTCTCGACCCGGAAAATAGTGGCTTGCCTTATTTCATCGGAAATATCACAGATACTGTAATCAACACTGCTGATGGCAAATCATACACAGTGGCCGGAGGATATCTTGATATAGGAATCATCGATACCATGAAGGATTTGCTGGTCAATCTCATCGGCGCTGTAGTCTTTAGTATTATTGGCTACTGTACATTGAAATTCTCTAAGAAATCGGTCATCACAGATAGCCTTATGATTAAACCAGTTAAATAAAAGCAAAAAGATAACAAAAGCTCTGCCAGTGCGGCAGGGCTTTTTGCTATCTCAGTGCTACTATTTAGTCCTGATTGCATGTATATGATTATAATGTGTGCACATACATGCAATGTGAAGCAGGGTGAAATTAAATTTTGCATGTATCACAATAAATAGAGTAAAAATACATGCAATATATCAAAGCAAAAGTGGTTGTATTGCATGTACAATAAAAAAATAATTCACAATACATGCAAAGATAGAAATGAGTCTGGGAGAAATTGCATGTATACTATAGATTTATTTCAGATACATGCAAAGAAGCAAATCTGAGCTGCAAACATTGCATGTAAATAATAATAAAACATTAGATACATGCAAAATCATAGAATATAGAATCGGAGCAATGGATGCGACAAGAGATTCCTAGATTGATTAGTGGCATTTGCTCTAAGAAAACAGTGTGATTCAAATAAATATCTATTTTACATACTCTTTACATTCCCCATTTATCATCAAATCATGATGATTATGACAATTATATTTTTGATGGTAGGTTTCGCATTGCTTGTAAAAGGCGCAAATTATTTTGTGGATGGCAGTGCCGCCTTGGCGAAAAACTTCAGAGTGAATCCGTTGATAATAGGCCTGACAATTGTGGCCTGTGGCACCAGTGCACCAGAGCTTGCAGTGAGTCTTTCTGCAGCGGCCGAAGGTTCTAGTGAGATAGCATTAAGTAACATTATTGGATCAAATACCTTCAACTTACTAGGAATCCTTGGCATATGTGCTGTGATGTCGCCGATAATTGTGGAAAAGACGATAATCAAAAGGGACTTTGCGGTCACAACAATTTCCACAGTGCTGCTGTTTGTAGGAATAGCAGGATTTACGATTGTAGGAAAAATCCCGGCGATAGGAGATATTACTACAAAGAATGTAGCAAGAATCTCAGGGCTAGGTGGTGCAATGCTGTTAGGCGGATATGTAATGTACATCATTTACATCTTCATGAAAGCACAAGGAAAGGAGGATGAAGAATATGAAGGTGTAAAAACAATCCCTAATAAGAAGTGTGTGCTGTATCTGATAGCAGGAGTGATAATGATTATCCTAGGTGGCAAAACAGTTGTTAATAGTGCTAAAGCTCTAGCACTCATGGCAGGAATGTCAGAGACACTAATAGGACTTACTATTGTAGCCATTGGAACATCTCTCCCAGAACTTGTAACTTCGGTGGTTGCTACAAGAAAAGGGCAGATTGGAATAGCATTAGGAAATGTATTGGGATCAAACATATTTAATCTGCTGTTCATTTTAGGGGTATCCGCAATTATCACACCAATATATGTAAATGTAGCATCAGTTTACGACCTATTCATCCTATTAATTGTCACAATCATCACATGGTTATTCGCATTTACGGAGCATAAGCTTAACAAGACAGAAGGAGTGATTATGCTTGTAATGTACGGACTTGCCATGGCTTACGCGATTATTAGATGACATAAATTAAAGGGGAATGAGATGAGTATATTTTCAGTAATATCATTATTAGGTGGCCTTGCGCTATTCCTATTTGGCATGAAATTCATGGGAGAGAGCTTAGAGAAGATAGCATCAGGAAAGCTAGAGAGAATTCTGGCAAGGCTCACTGGCAAAACGTATCAGTCAGTGTTGTTAGGTGCTGCAGTTACGGCGGTGATTCAGTCTTCGTCAGCCACAACAGTTATGGTTGTGGGCTTTGTAAATTCAGGTATAATGAATCTAAGGCAGGCAGTAGGTATTATAATGGGTGCAAACATCGGCACCACATTGACATCGTGGATACTGTCTCTATCGGGGATAGAGAGCGATGCATTTTTGATAAAGATGCTTAAGCCTTCTTCGTTTGCTCCGGTGATAGCGCTGATAGGCGTAATACTATATATGACTGCAAAAGAAAATGCTAAAAAGCTTCACATCGGTGGCATTTGTATAGGCTTTGGAATCCTAATGCACGGCATGGAAACAATGAGCACAGCCATGCATCCACTGGCGGAAAGCGAGACATTTTCAGCTGTTCTTTTAGCAGTATCAAATCCGATTTTTGGAATAGTTGTAGGCATGATTTTCACAGCTGTCATTCAAAGCTCATCAGCATCGGTGGGAATCCTGCAGGCCCTTTGCATGGCAGGAAATGTCAGCTTTGCTTCGGTGATTCCTATAGTTTTAGGGCAAAATATTGGCACCTGCGCGACAGCCCTATTATCTTCTGTAGGAGCGACCAAAAATGCAAAAAGGGCATCGATGATACATCTGTATTTCAATTTGATTGGAACAGCAGTGTTTGTGGTAGTTTTCTATACTGCTAATCTATTTATGAAATTTGGTTTTATGCAGCAGGTCGCTAGCCCTGTGGCAGTAGCTGCGATACATTCAGTTTTTAATATAGGCTGTACACTTTTGCTTTATCCTTTTGCAAATCAGCTTGTTAGCTTGGCGAGTAGCTCAGTCAGGGATGATTATAAACCCGCTTCGAAAGCCACGGCGCAGCTGAAGGCATAGGAGAAAGGAGGATAGATGGCTTTAATTTATATTGTTGAGGATGATGATAACATCAGAGAAATAGAAGAGTTTGCTCTTGGGAATGCAGGATTTACTGCTAAAAGCTTCCCTGACGGAGCAGGCTTTTTTGAGTATTTGGAAAAGAAAATTCCGGATTTGGTATTGCTTGATATAATGCTTCCAGATGAGAGTGGAAATGAGATTGTAAGGCAGCTTCGCGCCAGTGAAATTACTAAGAATATTCCGGTAATAATGGTGACTGCCAAGACTTCCGAGCTTGATTTGGTAAGAGGTCTTGATAATGGAGCTGATGATTATATCAAAAAGCCATTTTCGGTGATGGAGCTTATTTCGAGAGTGAAGGCGCTACTTCGCAGAACCTTAGAAGATGAGGCAGTGATAATTCGTATAGACGAATTGATTTTAGATGATATGAAGCACCAGGTAACTATTGCAGATAAGCCGGTTGAGCTTACATATAAAGAGTATGAGCTATTAAAATATTTGGTTATGAACAGAGGGATTGTCCTAAAGCGAAGCCAGATAATGGATAGGATTTGGGGCATGGATTATGAATTGGAATCCCGCACACTTGATATGCATATCAAGACATTGCGAAGCAAACTTGGCGATTATGGCGCCAGAATAAGAACAGTTAGAAATGTTGGATATGTGGTAGATTAGGCCGCTAGGAGGCTTTATGGAAAAGAAGATTTTCAGCAGATTTATAGTGCTTATTATACTGACAACGCTATTATCAACCCTGTGCTGCGCGCTGGCATTTTATACCCTTTTTGAAAAGCAGGTTCATGAGGATATGCAGGTTACAGCGCAGATATTCAAGGATACAGAATTCTTTGATGATGCTGATATTACAAAGCTTGAAAATAATCCTAAGCTTAGTGGAACAAAGCTAAGAGTGACCTTACTTGATGCAGAGGGCACCGTATTATTTGACAACACAGTACGAGCAGGCCTTATGGAAAATCACGCCGATAGACCGGAAATCAAAAAGGCTAAGGAAAATGGCTGGGGTGAAAAAATCCGTAAATCCGATACTGTGGGCCATGTAGATTATTACTACGCAATCACTTTAAATGATGGTAAGATTCTAAGAATCTCAAAAGAAATAGATAGCATATTCATGGTTCTTGGCATGGCGTTGCCGTTTAGTGCGGCCATTGTCATAATCATTTCATATATTGGAATTATCATCACAAAGCTTTTGACAAAGAAGCTGATAGCACCAATCGATGCGGTGGCAGGAAAGCTTGATGATGAATATGTTGAGGCTCCTTATCCAGAGCTGGAGCCATTTATGAGTAAGATACGAAAGCAGCATGAGCAGGTGCTTGAATCAGCAAAAAAGATGCAGGACTTTTCAACCAATGCCAGTCATGAGCTTAAGACTCCACTTACAGCCATATCTGGCTATGCCCAGCTTATTGAAGGGGGCGAATTGGATGCTGAAAGGATTACACATTTTTCTCATGAAATAGATAGAAACGCAAGCAGAATGCTTAATTTAATAGATGACATAATAAAGCTTTCAAAGCTTGATACTCCAGAACTGGCAGCGCAGTTTGAAAAGGTCGATTTGTATCAAATCGCCAAGGAATCATTAGCAGAACACGCGGAGGCAGCCGCAGCAAAAAACATAGATTTGCAGCTAGAGGGAACATCCACAATAGTAGGTGGAATACCAAATCTGCTTGGTGAACTACTTGATAATCTTGTGCAAAACTCTATCCGCTACACGGATGAAGGTGGAAAAGTGTTGATTCGTATATACGAATTAGATGGATGCAAATATCTATCTGTGGAGGACAACGGAATAGGAATTCCAAGCGATGACATAGACCGAGTATTCGAAAGATTCTACAGGGTTGATAAAAGCCGCTCGAAGGCTGGGGGTGGAACAGGACTGGGCCTTGCAATTGTAAAACACATCGCAGACATTCATGAGGCCGAAATAGAAATTGAAAGCCAGCTTAATTCAGGCACAAAAGTGACCGTGGTATTTTAAAAGATTAATTGATGTAACTAAACGTTTTTTAGTATATAATCAATAGGAATCTAAAATATGTATTAAGGAAAATTAAAATGAATATACAAACGGACACAACCAAAAAACGAATCATCACACTGGGTGTAATGCTGATATTAGGGGCTGTTGCAATTCTTGTGTACACTGCACTTACTGGCAATACTAATCAGGAATTTACCGATGTTGTTGTTGAGTACACGGCCATGGATGGCAGCAACAAAAGCGCAGAGCGCAGCCTGTTTTATATCTTTTCTCTGATTGGGATTTTGATTTATGGATTTATATTCCTAAAGAGTAAATGGGGAGCTGTATCAGATGCCGAAAGAAAGCTCAGCGGAATTGATATTATATGCGTGGGCCTTGTGGTGTCATTTGTTACAAATCTTGTTATTTATAAAAGTGTAAATGCCATTACGGTTGCGGCACTTGTTTTGACTGCGGTGGTTTTCATAAAGGATAGGACAAAGGCAGTAAATACGCTGGCGCTATTTTTCATCTGTGTATACGCAGTTTTAGGTGCATACCGAGGTTTGGTTTTTGCTGGCGCGAAATTTGAAATTAGCATCACAGTGGTTGCAATCATAGCGCTACTAATCACAGCCGTGATTACACTTGTGTGTAATGATGATGTGGCGAACCTTAGATCAATCTTGATAGCGCAGCTTTTGGTGCCACTTACACTTCTTGTGTATCTCATGTCTGATTATATATATAATGGCGAGACGATGCACATCCACATTTCATCACGTGTGACATTATTGATTCTTGTGATTGTTGCTGGCTTTGTGCTAGAGGCTGTCATTAAGATTAAAAAAGCATGGAACAGTCCACAAAATCTGTCCGATGTGCTATGCTTCGGTGCTTGCGTAAGCATCATGGCGTTTAATCGCTTTAGTGGCACAGGCTCGATTATGCTTAGCGATTTGCATCATCCATTTGAAAACCTTATTGGCTATTCACAGATGTTTGAGCTGGGACAGAAGGCCTTTAGCGAATACATCCCTGTTTCAGGAATGTACTCAATCATTCATGGGCTTTTCTTTAAGGTGTTTGGTTTAGGCTATGGAGGATTTTACTTCCTCTCGACCAATCTGTTTTACCTTGCAATCATATTCGTTATTGTATTTTTGTTAAGACGTCAGCTTAAGGCCGAATGGGTGCTGGTGATTTCGCTGGTATTCATGGTTACAGATTACAACCGTGTGGCGCTAATCGTTCCAATTATCCTGCTTTTGACATGGCCTGCACTTATTGCTAAAAAGAATCTTTGGCTAAAGGCATGGTTCTTAACAAGCTTTGTTCACGCACTATATTATCCAGTGTTTGGTGCAGCAGTGTGCTTTGGATTTTTGCCACTTGGTATCTGGCAGATATACACTTATGCAAAATCAGGTCAGCTTTTAAAGGATGTTAAGACTGTAAAATTCTGGGCTTGGTGGGGCGTGTGCTGTATTCCTGTCTTGTGTGGATTGGGCTGGCTTATCGGCACAGCAAAGCATATGCTTGCTATGGGTTCCCAGACTATTTTTGCAGATGGAGTAGCCCGTTTTGGTCAGGCGGTTGCAGATGGTTTTCTACCATATATTTCAAATGTACCAGTCAGATTGATTGCATATTATCTGTTTTCTTATTTGATTATGATTGCAATCATTTGGATTTCAGTGGCTCTGTTTTTGAGAAGCGGTAATGCTACACTGGAAAAATGGAAGCTAAAGATTGCCAATCCAGAGGCGGCATTTATCGCAATTTCTATTGCGCTGATGATGCTGATTTCATTTAGCTATACGGTAGTTCGCTTTGATTATTATGATATTTATTCACGTAGCGATGGCGTTATTCGCGCAGCAGTTGTAGTGCTTATCATATTGATTGCAAGATATTTTTATAAATCAAAAAATGCACTTTGGATATTCGCATTTACGATATTTATCACATCAGCAGTTGCAGGTGAAGCCTTCTTTGGTGCTGGTGCCGATGAAAAGTTGGAAGCAAGTTACACAGTTCCCGAGGGTTATGTGTATGTTGCAAACAATGAGCCTCGCTTGGGCGAATGCTTCCTGGCAACGGATTCATACGAATACATTAGCCATATCAATGACTACATGAACACCCTTGATAAGGATAGATCTTACTTAGGAATCGTGGATAGCTTTGGCCTTTATTACCTTTGCAATATGAAGGGCGATTCTGCCATGGAAATCCTCAACACAATCAAAGGCTATGGCGCGGTTGAAGAGACGGTAGAGGTTATTAGAAACAACGATACTATCGTGGGTATGAATATCAGCCCATTTAGAAATTATTACTTCTATCATTGGCTTGTGACATCCGGAGATTACGTGTTTGATAATGATGCCAGATTATTCTTCCCTAACGATGGCAGTGTTTCAAAGGAAGAAATCCTGGAGCAGAATAAAAACATCAGCCTAAACCTTTCTACGGAAGCAGATGAGATTGGGGCTGTAGCAGGCTCATTTGGCTCATCACTAGAGACTCTGATGCCAGTATTTACTGAGAAGAATTTCGATTATTCTGTGGAGGAAGATGGTGAAGGAGTAGAGCTTGATTTCGCAGAAGAATTTGATGGTGATGAAGCAGATTTCATGTACATAGAATTTGAAGGCGTGGATGATAATTACGATTACAGCTTATACAGCTATCACGACCCAGTATTCTACGACCAGTACAAAAACAGCATTGTAAGATTTTTGATGAAGAAGATTTACAATGATGGAATGGCTGTCACTGTTGCATGGACAAATGAAGCAGGAGAGGAAATCTCAATGACTTGCGACATGGATGAAGGCAAGCTTCTTCTTCCACTTGGTGCAGCAAGAGGCTGGCTTTTGAACAACCATGATTATGTCACAATCAAGGTGCAGCAGAACGATGAAGTGATTGCAATGCCAAAGATAAAAGATATAAAGATGCTAAAACTTAGAGAAGTAGAGTAATAAAAAAGGCTTCTCCCTTTCAAGGGAGAAGCTGTTACCTTAGGTGACTGATGAGGGTTATTATTCCCCATTCACAATCACCTTCAAATATTCATTTATAGCTCTATCATTAGAAATTTTCTCCATATAATCTGAAACAGGCTCCACCTCTGAAATTTTTCCCAGCGCATCATAGATAGCTTTCGCTGATTTTTCTTTCAGAGTCATCCCATAAAACCCAGCACTTTCAGGGCTTCCACCAGTATCATAGGTAATCACAGGTGTGCCACAGGCAATAGCCTCCAGATTTGTGGTAGGATAATTATCTTCATATGTAGCATTCACAAATACATAGGCCGCAGAGTAAAGCTCCACAAGTTCCTTAACAGAATCAGTACGCTCGATGCCGATTATGTTTGCGGGAAGTGAAGCAATATGCTCTTTTGATAATCCTACTAAAACCACTCTATAAGAATCATCAAGCATATCTGCAAGTTCTATAAAATCAGCCATACCCTTTCTTCGATCCCAAACAGCAGCAACGCCAAGAATCACTTTTTTATCAGAAATTCCGAGACGCGATAATATGTTGCTTTCAGTAGGTTTGAATGTATCTAAAACCACTCCATTGTGAATAGTGGTGACAGGATATTCAGCCATGTAAGATTGCTTAACTAAGCCTTCCAACCAATAGGAAGGGGTTACAATCGTAAGGTTTGGAATACCAGTAAAATACAGCTTCTTCAACGAATAATTTCTAGCAGATTTATCAGGCCCAATTCGCTTTGGATACACTCCATTTTGCGGGCAGTTGCCACAGCCACTTTTATATTTCTCACAGTTTTCGTAATTGAAATACATGCAGTGTCCTGTAAAGCTCCAACAATCATGCATGGTCCAGATAATCTTTTTACCACAGTCCTTTAGATAATCGAAAAGCACAGGATAATTGATATAGTACCCATGTATGTTGTGAAGATGAATCACATCAGGATCATATTCCTTTACCCAAGCAACAAAATCTTCAGTAGCTTTCTTACTGCCAAGTCCCATTCCATCAAGTAATCTGGCCTTAAGTCCGTGCAGCTTCACATCAAAAGAGCTTCCAATTTTTACCGCAAAACGCTGGAATTCGGCAGGCACATGTTCACGTCCATATGCTATTTTTACCTCGTGGCCCTGCTGCTCCAAGCCTTTTGCGATATCTGTACAGATGCGCCCTGTGCTTCGAATGCCGCAAACCACATTAATCATAAGTATTTTCAAGGTGGCAATCCTCTGATAAATATTGTAATATATCTATGTATGCCAACGTGTAAATCAAGGCACACATATAAAAATATATTATCTGTGTTTAGGATAAAAATCAAATAAATCAGGAGATTTCCATGGAAAATAAAATTCTATTATTTATACCTATGTACAATTGCGAAAAGCAGATTACAAGAGTGCTTGGTCAGCTTACAGATGAGGTATGTTCTTACCTTTCAGAGGTAATCATTATTAACAATCGTTCTACTGATAATGGCGAGCAGGTGGTTCAGGATTATCTTAACGATAAGAAGCTGCCGGTAAAGGTTTCACTTTTTAGAAATGATGATAACTATGGACTTGGCGGCTCCCACAAGGTAGCTTTTAAGTATGCAATGGAGCATGACTTTGATTATGTCATCCTTCTTCACGGTGATGATCAGGGGGATATTTCAAACATCTTGCCTTATCTTAAGAACAAGGAATATGAGAAGTATGATTGCTTCCTTGGCGCTCGTTTTATGAAAGGTTCTAAGCTTCAGGGCTATTCAAGCTTTAGAACATTTGGTAACAAAGTTTACAACATGCTGTTTTCAATTGGTTGCGGTTACAAGGTTTATGACTTGGGCTCAGGCCTCAACATGTACAATGTAAACATCCTTAAGGATAAGTTTTATTTTAAATATAAAGACAACCTGGTATTCAACTATTGCATGGTTATGGGACAGGCATTTTACAAGCATAAGGTAAAGTTTTTCCCAATAATTTGGCGTGAGGACGACCAGGTTTCTAACGTAAAGATGGTAAACCAGGCTATGGTTGTCTTGAAGCTTTTGGGTTCTTTTATTATCAACAAGAAAAAGTTTGTTACAGAAGAGCATAGAGATAGAGTAATCGAGGATTACACAGCTCAGGTGATTTATACAAACGAGTAGTAGTGGTGGAGTGATGAATAGAAAATCTTTCGTCTATAATTTAATAAATATTTTAGTGTTGTTTGCGGCAGCACTAATCTTTTTTTACAACTATAATATTTCAAGCTTGTCTGAAAGCGTTGATGTGACTAACATACTTATAGTTACAGCTACGGTTGTGATAGTGCATTTTCTAAAAGCATTCAGATTGTATTTGGCGCTTTATGGCGCAGGTCTTAGTGCATCTAGCTACGCTAAGATTTATTGTAAGGTAACACCTGTCAGCATACTGCTTCCATTTAAGTTGGGCGAGCTTTTTAGGATGTATTGCTACGGCTATCAGATTAACAACATCTTAAAAGGTGTAATCACAGTGCTGCTTGACAGATTTATGGATACTATCGCACTTGTAACAATGATAATTGCCATGTGGCTTTACAGCGGCCAGCCGATAATCCCGCTAGTATATCTGCTTGTTGTATTTATTGTTGCAGCCTTAGTGATTTTCATTGTATTCCCAGGCCTGTATTCATACTGGAAGAAATATTTGCTTAGAGCAAAGGCTACACCTCACAAAATCGCGGTGTTACACTTTTTAGATAAGACTAATCTGGTCTACGAAGAGATTGCAAATGTGTCACGAGGTCGAGGCATCATATTATATGTCCTATCTTTACTTGCATGGATAGTGGAAATCGGAAGCATTGTGATTATGAGCAAGATAAATGATGCAGGAGCATTAACACCTAAGATTTCCGAGTATTTACGCTCAGCTTTAAGCGGCACACAGTCGCCAGAGCTAAAGCAGTTTATTTTGATAAGCGTTATTCTAATGATTGTGATTTATCTTTTGGTAAAGGCCTGCGGCACAGCCAAGGGTGAAAGGAATTAGCATGAAGACAATAGTTATTTATGATGATACAGGAAGAAAGAGCGAGGTAATCGCTGATATTATTGGAGAAAAGGGCTTTGCTGATGTCGTAGTTAAAAAGCGCTGCCTTGAGGAATACTATAAGGATGAGATGGAGCGCATCTTTTCAGATGTAGTTTGGAAGAAGGTTCATTCTGTATTTGAGTATGCTGATTTGGAAAAGCAGCTTGAGGTTTATAATGGCCAGGATGTCCGCTTAATCCACTGCTTTTCAAACTATATCTTCAGTGATGCGGCAGCTGCTAAGCTTTCTTTTGAGAAGCTTTCATTTATAGATGAGCCATTTGCAGCTCTTGCTGGTAACAGGGCTGTAGCAGTATTATTTCCTAACTTAGAAAGCTACATCGCATTCTGCAAGAATATCATTGCTGGCCGTAAGCCATGGGATTTGGCAAAGGAATGCGAAGAGCACTTTGAGATAGAAGGCATGGTAGATATTGGAATTATCATGAATTTCATCCAGTGTGTTACAGGCAATTTTGATTCCAGATATTTTAATAGCTTAAAGGGCAACGAATACACTCTTGTAAAGAGCTCTACAAACAAAAAGAAGATTAAGGCAGAGTACGATTTCTATCATCTCCTTCCAGAGGATATGAAGTACTGGTTTGTAATGCCTTTCAATTATCAAGAGACAGATGAGGCTGCCAGCTACACAATGGAACGCCTCCACATGACAGACCTTGCTATCAAATGGGTTCACGGCTCTATGGATGAATCAGAGTTTGAATCATTGATGGACAAATATTTTTACTTCTTTAAATGTCGTCATTCAAAGGCTTGTGATGACAGCCAGTATCAGGCTTGCGCCGATGCTCTTTATATCGACAAAGTAAATGACCGTATTGCTGATTTAAAGAAGCTTCCAGATTATGAGCAGATTGAACGCCTTCTTGCAGGGCATACAGATATTACAATCGATGGCTTGGTTAACAGATATTTTGCTTTGAAAGAAAAGATTGAAGCAAGAAACAAGTATCCTAGAGAAATGGTAATAGGCCATGGCGACCCATGCTTCGCAAATACGTTATATAATAAATCGACTCAGACCCTTAAGTTTATTGATCCTAAGGGCGCCAGCAAGGAAGAGGATTTGTGGACTAACCCATACTATGACATAGCAAAGCTAAGTCATTCAGTATGTGGTAAATACGATTTCTTCAACAATGGATTGTTTGATATCAGAATCGCAGAGGATTTCTCTTATGATTTAGAGATTCCATTTGATAATGCTCAGTACATGAGAATCTTCAGAGATAAGGTTCAGGAAAATGGATTTGATTATTTGACAGTTCGTATATACGAAGCGTCATTATTCCTATCTATGCTTCCATTGCACATTGACAACCCACACAAAGTCTTTGGCTTTATTTTGAATGTAGATAGAATTTTAAAGGAGATAGAAGCAGATGTTTAAGGATTATTCTTTCGTGTTTGATATTGATGGCACACTTTGTCCTATTAAGAAAAAGGATGAGCGCTATGAGGATCTTGTACCATTCCCAGAAATGATCGAGAAGCTCAGATACTACAAGGAAAACGGCGCACGCATCGTGCTTTACACATCTCGCAACATGAACACATACAATGGCAACCTTGGCCTTATCAACAAGCACACTGCAGCAGTACTAAACGAGTGGCTTGCAAAGTGGGATATCCCATACGATGAAATCGTATACGGCAAGGTTTGGCCAGGCCATAAAGGCTTTTATGTAGATGACAGAACTGTTAGACCAGACGAGTTTTTGAAGTACTCACCAGAGGAATTGGAAAAGATTTGTGAGGGTTCTAGACAGCAGTAGGGAGGTTTTATTATGGGAAAAATTGATGTAGTTATTACTATGGGCGGCCTTGGCTCTCGTTTTAGAAAAGCAGGATACAATGTGCCTAAATACATGATTGAGGCTAAGGGCAAGACATTATTCGAGTGGTCTTTGATCAGCTTAGAGGGCTACAAGGCAGATGTTAATCAGTACGTGTTTATAGCAATGGCTGATGAAGAAAATGATGTAAAGGGCTTTATTGAGTCTAAGTGCCAGGAGCTTGGCATTGAAAAGTATCACGTAATCATTTTAGATTACCTTACAGATGGCCAGGCTACTACAGCCATGAAAGCTGCTGAATTCTGGAGCCGCGATAATGCATTACTTATCTACAACATTGATACTTATGTAGAGGCTGGCGAAATGAATTCAGCTGAGCTCAAAGGAGATGGCTTTATCCCTTGCTTCCAGGCAGAAGGTGATCACTGGAGCTTTGTGAGACTTGATGATGCTGGAAAGGTTGTGGAAATCAAAGAAAAGCAGCGCATTTCTAATTACTGTACACTAGGCGCATACTATTTCAAGACTTGCGGCTTATACGAGGATTTATATAACGAGTACTACAGTAAGACTCAGGATTTAGTTAATGGTGAAAAATACGTTGCACCTTTATATGATTATCTTCTTTCAAAAGGCGGCGAGATTTACATTTCTGACATCGCACCAGAGAGAGTGCATGTGCTTGGCACACCTGAAGAATTACAGGCTTTTTTGAATGAATAGGTTTTTGTTTTTCCTCAGAAAAACAAGAACCGGAAATGGACCAATATTTTCTGAAAGAAAATGTTGCTTGGCGAAGCCAAGTTCTTGTGGGCGTTTTCCTTAAGTAGCCCACAAGAAGTCATAGAATCTTATCCCCAAGGACTATTGTTGTCCTTGGGGATTTTTTATGTGAATTAGTTCCTTGAAAAAAACTTATTGACAAATAATTTCTCAACCGTTATAGTACTCAATGAGTTTTGAAAGATTTTTTAACATATCACTTTTGCGGCAAAGTTATTAATTTCGCCGTGTTTTCCCAAATTTACGAGACATAAGAATAGGTTTTTGTAGATATCAGTTAATTGGAGTGTGGAATTATGCCTTTTGGCATAGTGTCTAATGTCCTGCGCCAATATAACTGATATTCTCAGGAATCTATGACTTTTTGCTGACAAAATAATGTAATGCTCAGCAGAAAAACAAAAACCGGACAAAGACCAATATTTTCTGCAAAAAATATTGCCTGGCGTGGTCAGGTCACAAGTTTTAAGCTACATCCTAAAATAATCTCCAAATTTGAAAACTGTCTCTGATTAGTTGCTTTTGCAAGCTATTAATAATCCTATTGCAAATATCTATATTAGAATATTTATTTGCTGGAAATATATTTTTGATTATTCCTAGCAATTGCATGCATTAAATACAATCTGAAAGGTAACATGCAATTTAGGGTATGAATTAATGTGAAATTGCATGTATTAGAATTTTTATAGTGTGTTACATGCAATATTTCCTGCATAGATTTTGGAGGGATTTAGCTATTGAGAAGCTGAAATAAAGTCTAAGTGTAAGGGTGAGTGGTAAACATGAGAAAATGTATGTATTAAAAATAATAATATTTATGTACATGCACTGAGCAGTGACGTTTGATATAAGATTGCATGCATATGCTCATAAAAAAAGCAGATACATGCAATTGGCTATGCGTACCACGAGCAAAATGCATGTTTACATCATTAAAAGTGCCTGGTACATGCACTAGTGCCAGTTGCATGTATGGAAATTGCATGTGTGAATCAAAGATTAAGAAGGATACATGCAAAAGTGTAAAATGGCGCTATTGTGATTACATGTATGGTGAGACAACTATTGATATACATGCAATTAGCCAAATCTGTGTAGAAACAATTGCATGTATCTGGACAATAAAGAGAAAAAAGCTGCAAATGCGGCTAAATAGCCTGCAAATAAAAAGTCAAGGCTAAATTAAAGAACAATGAAATTTTTATACAGGTTGAAAAGAAGGTATCAAAATAAGACCACCACAACCAGTGCTGGTCTGAATAGTTTTATTGATTGAGATTAATTCGATTCTGGAAGAGTGGCTAAGTATTCTTTCACTCGTCCATAGTAGATTCTTAGAAACTTGTTTGCACCGGCTGTCATATAGACATAGTAAGGCTTGCCTTGTGCCCGTTTCTTATCTAAGAACTGATAAACAGGATCGTCCTGTGGCATGGTTTTGATGAGTACATCCATTACCTGAAAGAGGGTTTTTCGTAAATTGGCGGAGCCTCTTTTA
>NZ_JHXE01000020.1 GCF_000621865.1 Pseudobutyrivibrio sp. MD2005 | reverse complement strand
CTAATCAGAAGAATAAACGAGAAATAGATTAGTCAAGTCAGAGAAGAAGTGGCTAATCAAAATAATAAAAGAGAAATAGATTAGCCAAGTCAGAGAAAAGGTGGCTAATCCAAAGTGGATGCTACACGAGTGGTGTTTTTATCTAGAAAGTTATGCAACGCAAGTATGAAACGACACGCTGTAGAAGCGATGCTAAAATAGTGAGCACAATCATCACAATTCCAATTTTCTTAGTTAAAAAATGTTCGAGGTCTCGCCTCCTTTCTGCAGGCAATTTCATAGAAAATACTTGACTCTAAACCAGGTTCATACTTTAGAATCCTCCTCAAATAGGAGGATTTTTTTATGTCAAATGAAATACAGTATATTAGAAGAATGCATGACAGAATTGGGGGTGGTCAGGTTGATGAAATCACTTGGAATGACCTCCAGATGGATGAAGTGTTTATTAAGGTGAATCACACAAAAAGTTTTATAGGAGAGCAGTTGTTATATCATAATCTTCATTGTAATGAGAATGAATTTTTAGATGATACGACAGAAGAGATTTCGTCGAATGCTAAAATTAAAAACTACCTAATATCAAGAATTGGAAGAATAGGAAAGCGGCAGGAGAATTATTACCTGTATGAAATATTACAGGATAGTGAAATGATGTTGATTGAAAATGGATTCTTGATTTATGTATTGCAAGCTACGCTAGTAATCTTTGGAATGCTAGCCCTTATCACACATAGCGGTTATATATATGCAGTTTTGGGAATTAATGTGGTAATAAATTTTTCATTTTATTTCATGGTTAAACAGAAATATGAAATATACTTAAATACATTGACGTTATTTAAAGAAATATATTCTGTTGCTTATCAATTTAATAAAAATTCTTCAATTCGTAAATACGTTACGGATAAAGAGCGTCAGGCACTTCAGAATTTGAAAGGGGTAAACCGCATTCTAATAGGAGTAGTTTCGAGGCATCGCGCTAATATTGTTGGTGATTTGAGCTCACTTCTTTTAGATTATTTATATGGCGTACTTTTGTATGATATAGCAATTTACAACATTGCAATTAAAAAGTTGGCACAGCAAAAAGAAGACATATCCAGTTTGATGACTCTGATTGGCCGACTTGATATAGCTATATCAGTGGAAGAGTATCGAAAGGGACTAGAGTGCTGGTGCAAGCCGACTGAATCTAACTATCCAGAAATGAAAAATATGGCACATCCTTTGCTGGCTAACTCTGTTAGAAATGATTTTTCGCTGAAAAATAAGTTGATTATAACTGGGCCGAATGCAGCAGGAAAATCTACCTTTATGAAAGCTGTAGCAATCAATGTCATACTTGGAAAGTCTATAGGTACCTGTACGGCATCAGAATTTTCAATGCCGAAGATGCGTGTGATGACCTGTATGGCTCTTCGTGACGATGTACAAACTGGAGAAAGTTACTATTATCGTGAAGCAAGCTATATTAAGCGAATCATAGAAGAAGTTGCATATAGTAAAGAACCGCTTTTGATTGTGATAGATGAAATTTTGAAGGGCACAAATACACAAGAAAGAATCGCTGCTTCAAAAGCAATTTTGGAATACTTGGCTGATAAAAAAGTGTATCTTCTTTTGGCAACTCATGATGTAGAACTGACAGAAGCGGAAGGATATGACAATTATCATTTTGATAGTAAAATAGAGGCTGATGAGATTATTTTTGACTATAAGATACATATGGGTATTTCTAGTAGTAAAAATGCGATAGCGCTGTTAGAATATTTAAAGTATCCTAAGGAAATAATAAGAGTGGCAAGGAGCTATGTAGATGAAAATAGGAGAAGCATCTGAAATTCTTGGAATATCAATAAGCAATATTCGTTTTTACGAAAAGAAGGGGCTTATTGGACCGGCGAGAGATAAGGAAAGCAAATATAGAAATTATACTGAAGATGATATAAACGATATAAAACAGATAATTGTTTTGCGAAAGATGGGAATGTCAATTGAAACAATTTCAGATATTCTAAAGGAAGAAACTTCCGTTGAAGAAGCATTAGAAAAACAGGTTGAAACTCTAGAAGAGGAACAAGCTAAAATCTATGCGTCAATGAAATTATGTCAGAAAGCGCTTGGCGATAATAGCAAATCAGTGGAAGATATGTTAAGTCTATTTGATTATGTTGCTGAGGAAGAACAGCAGGGTGTTCGTTTTGCACCTGCTGAGGAGTTTATCGATAGTATCGCCGTCGCGCTAAACTATGACAATATTGTCACTACGTTGCCATGGGGATTTATGATATACACAAATCCTGTTTTTAACTATATAGGGAAGATTGTCTGGGCGGCATATTTTATTATTGTTCCGCTTATACTGGCGGTAGCGATATTTGCTAAATCAGAAGATCCCAAGGGGAAGGCAAAGTTGGTTATTTTGGTAGTATGGCTTCTTACTGTTTGTTATGGAACATATCAAGCAAGCAAAGTGAAAAAGATTAATAGAGATAAAGCTTAATCCAAACCATATTTTTTCAAATCGACTTTTCCTTTGATGACTTCTATGCCATCGGCTTCTAGTAATTCTTTTTGAGCCCAGGCTCCACCAAAAGCGTATTCGCCGGCTAATTCGCCTTTGGAATTAACAACTCGATAGCATGGGATATTTTCGAAATCAGGATTTTTGTGTAGAGCATTTCCAACGGCTCGGCACATTTTGGGATTGCCAGCCATAGCTGCGACTTGTGCATAGGTTGCAACTTTTCCTTTTGGAATCTGTTTAACCGCTTCGTATATACGTTTTGAAGGAGAATCAGTAACTAAGTCGTAGCTTTCTGCAATCATTCGTTTGATATCTTCATCAGGAATTGAGCCATCCAAAACGACAGTATTCCAGTGCTCTTTATTCTGATGATAACCGGGCTGAACTGCATCGTAAGTGCGTCGCCAAAAATCTCTCCATTCTGGATCGCATTTTAGATTCAAACAGATATAGCCATCCTTTTCATAACTCCATAGAAAAGCTTTTTTGCTAGGTTTAACTCTTATAAGTTGCCAGTTTGGATCGTGGAAAGGGGCCTCTTGATATGTGTATGGAAATGTTAGTCCATAAGAAAGTGCTTCTTCTCTTGTTTTCATTTTTCGCCTTTTAAATTAACAATTGTATATCCATGATTTGTTGATGGAATAAAAGTTTCAACGATATCTTTTGTCAGTATCTTTAGACTGGAAGTATTGATGCAAGGGTGACAGCCGATATATTCATCTTTTAAAATATCCTCATCTAGTAGAAGTTTAACAGCATTATCCTTGTCATTAATCAAACCCATAATACTCAAGGAACCTGGAGTGATATCTAAATACTTTATCATATCTTCTGCATCTGCAAAGGAAAGTCTTGCAGAATTAATCTGAGAGGAGAGTTCCTTTGTTTTGAATTTTTTATCTCCTGGCATTAGTAGTAAATAGAACGCAGTTTTCTGTCGATTGCAGAGCATTAGGTTTTTGCACATCTCTACACCAAGGGCTTCATCTGCGGCTTTACACGCTTCCATAGTTTCGGAAGCTTCATGATCAACGCGGTCATATTGGATGCCAAGCTTATCTAGATAATCGTATGTACGAATTTCTTTGTCTAGTCTGCCATCAGTATTTTGTGGTCTTCCATTATATAATTGCATATTGCACGTCACCTCGTATGTTTGTTTTTCATAATTATACTCTTAATAGCGGGGAGAAACAGCTATTTTAAAATTTTCTGAAAAAAGATGAGAATGTAGGGGTTCTTTGCAACTTTTTTATTTAGCTTGACTTATCGGTACATATCCAATAGAATGACTATTGTCGTTAGGAAATGACGATTTGAAATTGATATATAGTTGGTAAAGCGTGTTGCCGTTTTTTTCGCGGAGCTCGAAAAAGCCAGCAAATTGCGCGAGTGGCTCAGTTGGTGGAGCGCCACCTTGCCAAGGTGGAGGTCGCGGGTTCGAGTCCCGTCTCGCGCTCTTTTAGTATAAAAATAGGATCATCCATTTATGGGTGGTCCTATTTTTATACTAAAAGAGCACTTCAATCGAGACGGGACGACCTATCACGATTTATCGAGCTTGCGATGAGAAATCGTGATGTTTCCTTAATCCCGTCGAGCGCGAGACATTTAATCTTTTATAAAATCCTGTAACTTTTTAATATTTTTTTCGGCTATATAGATGTAAGGCGCTTACAAATAAAACAACAAGGGGGGAAACATGAGAGACGAAGAGATAATAGACTTATATTTCAGACGAGATGAAATGGCCATTATAGAAACCGATGATAAGTATGGTAATTATTGCGGAAAAATAGCAGGAAATATATTAAAAGATGAGCTAGATGTAGAGGAATGCGTCAATGATACATACTTGAAGGCTTGGAATAAAATACCACCCACACGACCAAAAATCTTCAAAGCATTTCTTGCAAAAATCACACGTGAATTAGCTTTTGATCGATATCGGAGCTTAACGTCAAAAAAACGTGGTCATGGGGCTGTTGAAGAAGTTCTAGAAGAACTGGAGGAATGCATTCCTGATCACAACAATGTGGAGCAAGAAATTCTTGGGAATGAACTGGCGGTTATTGTTAAAGATTTTGTAAATAGCTTACCTGAGAAGGAAGCATATATATTCCTGAGTAGGTACTTTTATGCAGAAGATTTATCATCGATTTCGAAGAAATTTGATATGTCAAAAAACAATGTTTCTGTAACTCTAGGTAGACTTAGGGGAAAGCTGCAAAATAAACTTGTCAAGGAGGGGTATTTAGCATCATGAAAAGAGACGAATTATTTTTAGCAATGAATGGCGTTGATGATCGTTTAATAGTAGGTTGTGCTAGTTATTCATCGAAAAATAAAATAGTAAAATTTAAAGGTGTGAATAGAGGTATGGTTGCAGCAGCTTGCCTTTGCATGGTTTTAATTCTGTCAGGAACAGCTTATGCAGCATGGAAATATCTTTCAGCAAGAGATGTGGCAAATAAGATTGGTGATACAAAACTTGCAGAAGCCTTTGATAAACAAGGTGACTGGGCAGGTGGCGAAACACAATCCTGTGGTGGATATGATATTGCTATGATTGGCTTGATTTCTGGTAAAGAATTATCTGATCATTTGGTAACATTTGATGGACAAGTTGTTAGTGATAATACTTATGCGGTCGTAGGAATAAGTAAAACAGATGGCTCTGCAATGCCAGATGCTTCAAGTGATAGTTATGGTGAAGATGATTTTCTTGTTTCTCCATATATCCAGGGATATAACCCAAGCAGATATAATATTTTTACATTGAATGCAGGTGGATATTTAGCTGTTGTTGAAGATGGAATTCAATATCGTGTTATGGAAGTTGAAAACATAGAAGCTTTTGCGGACAGAGAAATATATTTAGGTGTTTCCGATGGCACATTCTACAATTCTGATGCTTATATATATGATACTGACACGGGAAAAATATCAAGAAATGGAAATTATGATGGTGTCAATGCATTATTTGTACTTCCAATGGACCCATCAAAAGCAGATAAGGATGCAGCCGAGGCTATTATTGAAAAAGTTGACAACCCTGTTGCAGAAGATATACAAGAAACGCCAACAGATATAGAAGTAGAGGCGTTTATGTCTAAGCTTACTGTAGATAATATAGATGACTATGCTACACCTGTAGAATCAACCAGAAAGACTGTAAAGCCAGATAAAGATGGGTATATTAACTATGAATATGTGATGCCTAATGGCGATTCAGGAAGCTACTTTTGGAACATGAAGGATTTGTTCCCAGATGGAAAGATTGGAATGAGTGAGAACTTTAGTTATTCTTCATCAGAAGATGGAATGAAAGACTTAGTTATTGAGACATATACCCTAAATCAAGATGGCACAGTTACATGCGTTATATATGTGCCTAAGAATCAGTAAAAATATATGAGCTGGCTTGATTGCCAGCTCATCTTAATGGAGGAAATCTTGAAGACAATAAAGAATTCCACTTCTATCTGTTTTTTAGATAAGGGATGTGACTAAATGATATAGAATATGTTTTCATTCTTTGCTATAGATGTTATTATTGTTACCAGTGAAGTTTGTTGAGGAGGAATTATATGTACTACGTACCAGAAGAAACATCACTTGCTGGATTTTATGAATGTAGTGAGTGTTCAAATAGATTTTTATCTGTTCAAGTGGGGCCTAGTTTAGTTTGCCCTTATTGTGGGAAAGAGCCTGATATGGAAATTGGACCAGATGAAGAGATGCCAGTTGTAAAAGAAACAGCGAAGCTTTTGCAGGTTGTGAAAGGTGTAGAGGAAGTGGAGAGAATGGATGCGCTTCTTTCGTTGGCTGTTACGGGAGGAGATTATAGCTGGATGTAAATAAACTAGGAAAATGAAGTTTTCTGAAAATCATTCAATAATGAAGAAGCTTTGCAACTTTATTTTTTAGTATTGACTAAAGGGTATTTATCTTATAAAATAACCATTGTTGTTGAGAACAACAGCAATTTGCGCGAGTGGCTCAGTTGGTGGAGCGCCACCTTGCCAAGGTGGAGGTCGCGGGTTCGAGTCCCGTCTCGCGCTCTTTTAATGCAGAAAATGAGGTCATCCATTTGGATGGCCTCATTTTTGCATTAAAGAGCACTTCAATCGAGACGGGACGAAATGCACATAGGAGGGACCCACTTTAGTGGGAGGAACCTGTTTGCCACGACGCAGCCGTGCGAAGCACATATAATGCTGCGTCTTCCCGTATGATTTTATCGAGCTTGCAATGAGAAATCGTGATGTTTCCTCCTTATGCAATGACTACTATAGCTGATGTATAGATTATTTAATCCATAAGTGAATTATCTGTGAATTAGAGAAATTCTATAATCAATTCATAAAAAGGGAGGACACTCATATGCTCCGATTAAGGATTGATGAAATACTAAAAGAGCAAGATCATAGTAAATACTAGCTTTTCAAGAAAATGGAACCGATGAGCTATCAAAATTTTAATAAGATATACAATAATGAAACCTCATCGATAAAATTTGAAACGTTAGAAAAACTTAAGACGGCATTAAATGTTTCCTATGATGATCTATTTAGAGAATTTTAAGAATAGACTACGTGTCTTGACTTTACGTACAAATCTGTTATCATTTAATTAGCATTTGGGCTGGCAGAAATGTCAAGGTCCAACCTAATCGGCGGGGGGACTCCCCGCCATTTTCTTTGGGAGAAATTATGAAAGAACTAAGCATCTTTGTCGATGAGTCTGGCGACTTTGGAGATTACAATTCGAAATATGCTCCTCAGTATATTTTTTCTTTAGTTTTCCATGAACAAGAATTTAATATCGAAGATAATATTAAAAAGTTCAACACAGAGATGGCTAATCTGGGGTACTTTAACCATGTAGTTCACACGTTACCCTTGATAAGACGTGAATATGTTTATTGCAACTTATCTCCAAATGAGAGAAGAACAATCTTTACCAAGCTATTTTATTTTGCCAAAAATGCTCCAATCCAGTATAGAAACTTTGTTATCGAAAGAAAAGAATATAAAACAGAAGATGAATTAAAAGCTAGAGCCGCTGTGTTACTTGAAAGATTCATCAATGAACATTATGAATATTTTTCATCGTTTGATAGAGTTGTTTTGTACTACGACAATGGACAAAAACAATTAGCCTCTGTGCTACAAGAATCATTAGGTAAAACAATTGTTTCATATGAACGTAAACTTGAGGTATCTCAGGGTAAATATAAACTGCTCCAAGTTGCTGATATGCTTTGTACATTAGAGCTACTTCAAATAAAATCTGATGCTAATTCTTTATCTGAATCAGAAATCAAAGTATTTCATTCTAAAAGAGATTTGAAGAAAGAATTTTTAAAGAAAATAAAGTGTAAGGAATTCTTATAAAAGGGGTACAACTGGGGTACATTCGTTGTTTTCATTGCACTGTATCGCTGAAAAGTTATGTGAAAAGATAGTAATATTTTTTAATTGAAATCATGATATAATCTATTTGTAACTATAAAATATTGATGGTGATTGATATGTATAAAATGATTATATGTTTAAACGAAGAAAAAATTCAAAAAGATAATGTGCTTAACATAAACGTCTTGTATGAAAAGTTAAATACTATTTTTTCTAAGCGAGGTTTCTCTTTGAGTCTCGAAAATGGAAGACATGTTTACTCTGGAACAGATTCAAGCTCTGATTATCCAAACCTAGGCATTATACTTAACGGCTTAAAAAAGCAAGAATGGTTTGTTCAGAATATTTCGATTTGGCTTCTTTGCAATAATGAAGATAGTGATACACCAGATGACTTTGACGAAGAAGATTTAGTAGAATACTTCGGATTTAAGGCGGCTTAGTTATGGCCAAAAGAAAACACTATAAATCAATTGAGTTTGATTTGGATACAAAGAAACTTCAAGAATTTTATAAAGATTATAGAACTGCATATCGTGACATAAGAGGTTTCATGACAAAACATGGGTATATACATAGACAAGGATCTGTTTACAATTCTAAAGAAAAACTTCTGGAAACGGATATTTTAGTATTAGTTGATGAGTTGAGAAATTTTTTTCCTTGGGCATCTACTTGCATTAAAGCTTTTGATGTTGCTAACATCGGGCAGCAGCATAGCATGTTGATGCAACTACAGGCATCTGATGATGATGACTTTGCAATTTAGATTTTTCAGGTGACCCCTTAGGTGTTCCCTAAGCAAATAGCGGTGCTAGAATCCCCTTTCTATCAGTATTTTAGGATAAGGAATGCGATTCGAGTCCCGTCTCGCGCTCTTTTAATGCAGAAAATGAGGTCATCCATTTGGATGGCCTCATTTTTGCATTAAAGAGCAATTCAATCAATAATTTCGTTTCTATGCCCATGTTTATTCAAGTAAGTCTTTTAGAATGGTCAATATGTCAGCTATTCTTCGTAGCATATAAGTTATTTGCATATGCAAGAATCCTTTTTATCATATTACGTTCATTATCTTTGCATTGACTAATTAGCTCGAATAATTCAGGATCAGATGCCTTATATATTGTATAAGATACAGGACTTGGATCGTCGGTCTGATTGGTTAAATATTCAACTGACGTATGTAGGACATTTGCAATTACATTTATCGTTTGAATTGAAGGAGTTCTTTCGCCGGACTCGTATCTTAAATATGCTGGTTGAGAAAGTTGCATTCTCTTTGCAGCTTCCATTTTAGTGATTCCATTTTTTTCTCTACATTCAATTAATCTTTTTATATTTAATCCTGCCATCAATAATGCCCCCCTGAATTTAGTATTGATTATACCAATGGAATAACATACAATCAATATACCAATGGTATATAAGGGAGTGTGTGGTGAACAAGATAAATAATAGTGATCGAGGTGTCTTTTTAGAAAGTAATTGGCGGCATAGAGTATTGAGCGATGAGAGAGTCAAGTTTTTAAAATTGATTACTGATAATTCAATACATGATAAAACATGTAAGCTTTTACAAAAATATCCTGATAGAGATATTATATGTTTGAATGAATATGATGAAAAACTATCGCAGTGTAGGGGCTGTGCTATCAAAGCGTATCTTAGGCTTGGCGCTAAAGATCCTAAAAACTATAAAAGATATTGCACATTTTTCGATAATACATTTTTAAGCGCTAAAGTTCTTAGAGAGATATATGTCACTAACAAGATGACAACTTCTATATTCGAAAGAACATTGACAATCAAATATAAAGAAGATACCTGGAGAATTATATCTCTTGATAATGATGGAAACGTTCAGCTTAGACATAATAATTATAAAAGACTTACAGATGGTACAAGACAATTTCTAGGGGGATACCATATACAAAATAATTATTGTAAACGAATTAAAATAAGGCCGGCTCTATCGGTGATAGAGACTTATGATTATAAGATACACTCTATTAATGACAGTATTCTACAAACGGTTGACAAGAATAAGCACAGCGCATTAAAACAAAGTGCAATAAGTAGATTTTTAGCTTGGAGTAAGAGTGTTAATAACTGGTTTAAAAGAATGTTGTTTTGATTTAAATTCGACAACAATGAAAGGTAATATCGTATTTGCGGTACTGTTTTTGTCGTTACAAGGTCTCGCCTGCCGGCTCGGTCGGTGCTTCTGCTGCGCAGAGGTGTCCACCGGACTAATCACTACGGAAAAAGAAGGATACTCCATGAGATATCCCGTAAACTAGGAAAAATTACAAAATCTAATATAAATAGACTAGTAAATCTTGCAGTTTGAATAATAAATTTAGCTACAACAGTAGATTCACAGATGAATCAAGATTTATAAGGCAAATATTGGATAGAAAGATTTTAATATCTTTAGTATCGGGCATGTATTGTTTGGGGATATCCTTGCGTGTCACAAATTGTGACATGCCCAATTAGCTTGTTTTTATTGTACTTTCAACGCTAAAACGTTAATGTAAATCTAGGAGGTGGGAATAATGAGTGTTGGAAGTCAAATTAAGCAGAGACGTACTGAATTAAATATGAGTCAAGAAGCACTTGCAGAAAAAATAGGAGTTTCACGTTCAGCCATTTCAAATTGGGAGATTGAAAGAAACTACCCCGACTTACAGGTTATAGTGACGCTATCAGAGATATTAGATATTTCACTTGATACATTGTTAAAAGGGGATACAGTAGTAGTGGAAAAAATATCTACTGATACAGTACAACGAAAATCTCTCAGCAAAAAACTTAAAATTGTATATATTTGTTTGGCGCTACTTGTCATATTATTAGGATTTACATTATACAAAACAAGGTGGACGGATATATCTTCAGCTAAGCAAATACAAGCATTGCAGTTTGATGGTGAAAATTTCATTGTTACAACTGATTTGCCTTTTTATAGAAGTATAGGTGGGGTTTATATTGATTATTCTATCAATGGAGAAATAATAAACTTGACATTAATGTCTTATAGGGATTTATCTATGAGTAATGAAGAGGTATTAATAACAAAAGCGTACTTGCATCCTAATACGACAAAGGTTGCTATAGTATATAATAATGAGCCTTTAGTCATGTATAATATAGAGGACATAGATTTACGCGTAAAGTAAATATGCTGAGGAAATGATGGAATCTATTTTATTGCGTGCTACAAATAAAGCCTCTACTGCTACTAAGCGGTAGAGGCTTTTGAAATTAAAGAGAAATAAAAGCAGCTAAGCTACCTCTATTGGCACCCATGATTCTGTGAGAATAAAATAGCTTAGGGTTACAGCGTGTGCAATAATCAGTAGTCTCGATATGGTTTTCAGGGATGCCTGCCTCAAGAAATACTAAGCGGCAAGCTGACCATAAGTCTAGCATGTATTTGTCTTTGTCATCTGGGTTAAATGTAGATGGTCGGAGTAACTCAGTTTTATGTTCCTCGCCAAAAGCTTTGATAAATTCTTCTGCAACATCAGCGCTTACTTCATAACAATCACGGCAAATACTTGGAGCGATTCCACATAAGATGTCATTTTTATCGCAGCCAAATTCAGCTTGCATTTTTTCGATAGTAACTTTGCCAATCTTGCCAACAGTTCCACGCCAGCCAGAGTGAGAAAGGGCAACTACTTCTTTGACGGGATCGTAGAAAAATAGTGGGACACAGTCTGCATAAAATGTTACAAGTGGCATGTCCTTTACATTGGTGATCAGTCCATCCACATCATCATAAGGGAGCGGTTTTGTAAGCCCGTTGCCAGCATCTTTTTCATCTACGACAATTACATTTGTAGTATGAGTCTGTTTTGAAAGACACATGCGGTCGTAGTTCATATCCAAAGCATCTGCGATTCGATGATAATTCTCACGAACATTATCATCTGAATCACCTCTATTAAAGCCTAAGTTTAACGAATCAAATACACCTTCGCTTACACCGCCTATTCGAGTAGAAAATCCATGCTTAATACCAGCATTTTTGAAGGAATCAAATGTAAGAAAAGATACACCATTTTTATTTTCTAATTTCATGTTAAAACCACCTTTATATTAATAGGTTAAGTATATCTTAAAACCGTATAAATTACACTCTTTCTAATTTCACAGAAAGACCATGGTTTGGACATAAATATTTGTTTAAATAAATAATAGACAATTGTTGAAATTTGGACTTTTGAACATAAAAAATGAAGGTAGATGATTATGAAAAAGAATGACAATCAAATGATTTCAAGACTGTTTTTTTCTTTGCTTCCTGTACAGATATTAGTATGCGCTATGGGGTCAATCAATTCTATTGTTGATGGCGCGGTGGCAGGTCATTTTATAGATGCAATGTCTGTGGGAGTTGTTGGTCTATATTTTCCGATGGTTAATGTGATGACTGCTGTAAGTTCTGTCATTTTAGGCGGAACTACTGTCTTATGTGGAAAATATATTGGTAAGGGTGATGTGAAAAGAACAGGCGGAGTGTTCACACTCAATATTTCAACAACATTCACAATTGGTGCAGTTGCAACTATTGTATGGCTGACAGTTCCGAAAATGCTTGCCCATATTTTAGGAGCAAGTGATCAGCTTGAGGCAGGATTGATTAATTATATTGTTGGATATGCAATTGGCCTGTTGCCAATGCTTCTTTCACAACAGCTTGCGGCATTTTTGCAATTAGAGAGAAAAAATACTCTTGGATATATTGGCGTCGCAGGAATGATCATATCAAATGTTGCATTTGATATTGCCTTTGTTGCAGTATTCAATTGGGGCATTTGGGGATTGGCTTTGGCTACATCTTTGAGTAACTGGGTTTATTTCCTGATTTTGGCTCCATATTATTTCACATCCCAGGCACAGTTTAAATATCGTATAAACGATATTGTATGGTCGGATTTATGGGATATGATAAAAATAGGATTTCCAGGGGCACTTCTTGTTTTCTGCTTGGCAGTTCGAGGTGTAGTTATTAACAGGATTCTTCTTGTTTATGTTGGAAATGATGGTCTATCTGCAATGTCTGCCTATAGCATGATAAACGGCTTCATGATAGCCTTTTGCTTAGGAAATGGCTCTGTTGTTAGAATGCTTACTAGCGTATTTATTGGAGAAGAAGATAAGCTCTCAATGCGAGCAACAATAAGAATTGTTTTGACTAAGGGAATGATAGCCTCAGTAGCATTTGCGGCGGTTGTTCTGTCGTTGTCATCTTATATCACATCGATATTTTTTGCAGACAAGAACTCTATCGTATATCAGTACACTCATCAGTTGATAATGATTTATGCGATGATTGTTCCTCTTGTATTATTGTGCCAGCTTATCACTAATTATTTGCAGGCCCTGGATCATAAGATTTACGTTAACTTTGTCTCTGTTTTTGATGGATTTTTCTCAATGGTTATTCCATCTGCAATACTTGCGCCGATTATGGGGGCATTGGGCGTATGGCTGTCTAACGTTATAGGTGTCGTAGCTACGATATTGACAGCTGTAATATATTGCATTATTTTCTGGCGCAGATTTCCTAAAACTATCGATGAGTGCATGTTGCTTAAGCCGGATTTTGGTATTCAAGATGATCATAGATTGGATGTGGCAATACACAATCTGGAAGATGTTTCTCTGTCATCAGCTAAAACTCAGAAGTTTTGCGAGGATAATGAATTAGATAAGAAAACATCTTACTATGCTGCACTTTGTTTGGAGGAGATGTGTGCCAATGTAGTGGAACATGGTTTTGGATTAGATAAGAAAAATCATTTGCTAAACAGCATGGTGATTTTTAAGCCTGGAGAAGTTGTTCTTCGAATAAAAGATGATTGTAAACCATTTAACCCGTCTGAAATGGCAGAAATGATTGCGGCAGATAGTGATGCAGATAATATCGGCATAAGAATGGTTTATAACATTGCGGATGATGTTGCTTATCAGAACATGTTGGGCTTGAATGTTCTTACAATAACAATAAAAGATGAGAATCTTATTGAAAAAAAGAGATTGGATTATCTTCTTGAAAGGACATTGAAAGAACGGGATAAGAACCTTCATAATATTTATAGAGATACAGTTTTTTCGACTCAAAATATCCTTTCAAAATATAAGCTGATATTCCCTGAGTATACGGATCATTCAGAGTTTCATACTCTTAATGTTATAGATTCCTGCAACAGAGCGATAGGCGAGTCCCAGATTAATAAACTCAACGCAGATGAAATCTATATACTTTTGGTTTCCTGCTTCTTGCATGATGTAGGCATGGGCGTAAGTGAAAGCGATTATGAGGAGTTTAAGAAAATTCTGGATACAGATGATTTCTTTGGTAAGAATCCAGATGCAACAAAAGCTGATTTTATTAGGAAAAAACATAATGAGTTTAGCGCATTGTTTATAGAGAAGTATCATGATTTGTTTGATATACCTTCAAAAGAGCATTTATTTGCCATAAAGCAGACGGTGCGAGGTCATAGAAAGACTGATTTATACAGTGAAAAAGAGTATCCTGCAGAGCTGAAATTACCTAATGGAAATATTGTACATATGCCTTATTTGGCAGCACTGGTCAGATTGGCAGATGAGGTAGACGTTGTAGCAAGTAGAAATCCACTTGTATTATACGATATAGATACACTGACTGATGAGGTGGAAATATTCGAGAATAAAAAGTTAAATGCCGTGAAATCAATGCGAATGACAAAGAACGATTTTAATTTGTACTATTATACCAACGATGATTCGATTGATGAGGCTATACATGAAATGGCTAATAAAATGCAAAAAACTTTGGATTACTGCAGAGAGGTGGTTGGCAGCCGAACCAGTTTTGAAATAACTCAAAAGAAGATAGTTTTACATAAGCTTGATAGGCCGTAAAGAAAAAGGAACCAGCGAAATGCTTGGTTCCTTTGCTTTAATTATTTAATGTTGAGAAATAATCCTCAATAGCTGTGGTATCGATATCGTAATACTCGTATGTTACATTTTCTGCAGCGGCAGCCTGAATCTTTGTGTAAATTGAAAAACCAATCCAACCTACTATAAAAAGACCGATTACTGCAACACAGATGATGCTCATTGTCTCTTCTATCTTTTTCTTTCTAACTAAAGACTTACGATGAACTCTATCATATTTCTTCTGATCGACTTTTTGTTGACTCATTTCTTCTCCTAAAACTAGGCTGATATATTTCCGTTGGAGCAGCCTAATTATCATAACTACAAGATATAGTAACTCAATCAGACTCTTTTTTCAAGAATAAAGCCTTTTAGTTCCTGGTAATCTAAAAATAGTAAATTTACTATTCAATCCCACAATATGTTGTGGTAAAATTTATAAGGAATATAACATAGATTAAGTGTAGATATATAGAAGTTTACAATATAATCAAGTTTTACGAAGGAGAGGTTTTATGAGTAAAGCCGACATAATTTTTAAGAATATGTGCCGTGATATCTTAGAGAATGGCACAGATACAAAGGACGAAATTGTCCGTCCAATCTGGCAGGATACAGGCGAAAAAGCCTATACAATTAAGCAGTTTGGTGTTGTTAATAAATATGATTTGAGAGAGGAGTTTCCAGCACTTACTCTTAGAAAAACGGCTCTCAAATCAGCTATGGATGAAATCCTATGGATATATCAGCGTAAATCAAACAACATCAAAGATTTAAAGCCACATATCTGGGATGAGTGGGCTGATGAGAATGGTTCAATTGGAACTGCCTATGGATACGTAGTAGGAGAAAAATTCCAGTTTAAGGGCGAAATGATTGATCAGATGGATTATGTTCTTAAGCAGCTAAAAGAGACTCCTTACTCTCGTAGAATCATGACCAATCTATATCAGTTCCATGATCTTGCTACAGGACATTTGGATCCATGCTGTTATTCAGCTACTTATAATGTCACTAAGGATAAAAATTCAGATAAGCTGGTACTTAACATGGTGCTAAATCAGCGTTCGCAGGATATCCTTGCGGCTAACAACTGGAATGTTTGCCAGTATGCAATTCTCCTTATGATGGTTGCTCAGGTAAATGATATGATACCAGGTCAGTTGGTACACGTTATTGCTGACGCACATATCTATGATAGACATGTTGATGCAATTAAGGAGTTGTTGAGTCGTCCAGAGCTTCCGGCTCCAAAGGTTCGTCTCAATCCTGACGTCAAAAACTTCTACGATTTTACAACTGATGATCTTATCGTAGAGGGATACGAAGCCGGCGAACAAATCCGTAACATACCTATCGCTGTTTAATATGCATATAAGGAGGGACCCAGTTTACTGGGAGGGTGCCCTACGGGAGCTTGAGATTCTTGGAGGGCCGATGAGAGGAGTTTAGATGAATTTAATTGTTGCAGTAGATAGAAATTGGGCTATAGGCAAAGATAATAAATTGCTGGTGAGCATCCCAGATGATATGAAGTTTTTCAGGGAGACCACATCAGGCAAAGTCGTTGTAATGGGCCGAAAGACATTAGAGAGCTTTCCAAATGGTAAGCCTCTGAAAAATAGAGTTAACATCGTTCTTACAAGAGATAATAATTATCAGGTTAAGGATGCGATAGTTGTTCATTCAAAAGAGGAATTAAATGCAGAATTAACAAAATATAATAACGATGATATTTTTATCATTGGTGGCGAAAGCATTTATAGAATGATGCTGGATGAATGTGATAGAGCATTTGTTACATATGTTGATTACGCATATGATGCAGATACCTATTTTCCAAATTTGGATGACAATTCAAAATGGAAGCTTGCAGAGGAATCTGAGGAGCAGACATATTATGACATAGAGTTTTATTTTAGGACATATACACAGGCACGTTAGTTAATTAAACAACTTTGAGGTACGTAGAATGGCACTTAATATTACTGGAAGGAAACTGTTTGTTAAAGCATTAAAGGAAGAAGGCGTAGATACAATATTTGCATATCCTGGCGGTATGATTACAGATATTGTGGACGAGCTATACAAGACCGAGGATATAAAGGTGGTCTTAGGTCGTCACGAGCAAGCGCTTGTGCACGAGGCAGAAGGATACGCTCGAGCTACGGGCAAGACTGCGGTGGTACTGGTTACTTCAGGCCCTGGCGCTACTAACACTATTACCGGAATAGCAGATGCTTATTACGACAGCATTCCTATGGTCATTTTTACAGGACAGGTGCCACTTCACCTTATAGGTAATGATGCGTTCCAAGAAGTTGATATCGTAGGAATGACACGCTCTATCACCAAATACGGTGTTACAGTTCGCGAGCGTGATGATATGGGCAAGATAATCAAAATGGGCTTTCAAATTGCATCTACAGGAAAGCCAGGTCCTGTACTTATTGATATTCCTAAGGATATACAGGTTATGACTGGAAATCCAGAATATCCAAATCATGTAGATATTCGAGGATATCATCCGAATGAGACTGTTCACATTGGTCAGCTCAAAAAAGCATATCGTCTTCTGAAGAATGCAAAACGTCCACTTATTTTAGCAGGCGGTGGCGTTAGAATTTCAGGTGCTCAGGATAGGCTCTTAGAATTTGCAGAGAAGATGAATGTGCCTGTGACAACTACTGTTATGGGTAAGGGCGTTATGCCTGAGAATCATCCATTGTTTGTTGGAAACTGTGGAATGCACGGTAGGTTTGCTGCAAATAAGGCAGTAACAGAATGTGATGTTTTGTTCTCAATTGGAACACGATTTAATGATAGAATTACTGGTGAGTTGGATGAATTTGCGCCAAAGGCCAAAATCGTCCATGTTGATATTGCATCAGCATCAATATCTCGAAACGTTTCAGTTGACGTTCCAGTTACTGCGGATGCAGGCATAGCTTTGGAACGTTTGGTGGAGTATGCAGAAAAAATCAATACAGAAAAATGGTTGGCTAAGATAAACGAATGGGAAGAAGAACACCCATTAAGTATGCCTAATTCAAAAATAGGCATCTCACCTCAGGAAATCTGTGAAGGAATTAATAGGGTGTTCCCTGATGCGAATATAGTTACTGATGTAGGTCAACATCAGATGTGGGCATCCCAGTTTATTAAGCTTAACAAAGATCAGGAGTTTATTACATCTGGCGGATTGGGAACTATGGGATTTGGATTCCCGGCAGCTATTGGCGCTGCAATCGGAAATCCTAAGAAGCCTGTTGTTTTAATTACAGGCGATGGAGGTTTCCAAATGAATATGCAGGAGATGGCAACGGCTATGTCTGTTAAAACACCAATAGTTATATGCATATTTAACAATGCCAATCTGGGCATGGTTCGCCAAATGCAGCAGCTGTTTTATGGTAAGCGATACGAAATCACAGATTTATCTGCTGAGGATGGAAACTACTATCCTGATTTCTTGAAATGGGCATACAGCTACAATTGTAAGGCTATTAGAGTGATGGATTCCGAAGGAGTAGTAGCAGCCCTTGAGGATGCAAAGGCAAATACAGAGGGGCCAACAGTACTGGACTTTGCTGTTTCTCCAGACGATTTAGTGCTTCCTATGGTAAAGAGCGGTACTCCACTTAGTGAAATGATTTTGAGGTAGAAAAGATGAAAAATAGATGGATTGCTTTATACGTTGAAAATCAGGTCGGTGTTTTGGCTAAGGTATCAGGCCTTTTTTCTGCTAAATCATATAATTTGCAGACGCTTACAGTTGGTACAACAGAAAGGGAAGATGTCTCTAGAATGACAATATCAGTTAAGGCCGATGATACAACCTTTGAACAGATTAAAAAGCAGCTAAATGCTATGGTTGAAGTAATCAAGGTTATCGACCTTACTACCATGCCAATACATATGAAAGAAATCCTTTTTGCTAAGGTATTTAACCTTAACAATGAAGGTAAGACTGAAGCTTTTCAGATAGCTGAAGTTTTTGACCAGGGTGGAAATGTTAAAATCGTAGATATTGGGGTTGATTCAGTTTTGTTTCAATGTACACTTACAGAGAGAAAAAATAATGAGTTAATCACGCTTTTAAAATCTAGATTTAAGAAAATAGAGGTGACTCGTGGCGGTGCTGTTGCGGTAGAATCAATCAGCAGCTCTTGCCGATAGGAGAATTTATGAAAAAAATAAGGGGCTGCCTTGCTATGCTGATTCTGGCGGCGGTGTGTATCTATAGCACATCTGCACAGGCATCACAGTCTGAAGTTGATAGGCTTAAGGAAGAGTCTGAAAAAGCGTCTAATGCGGTTAATGAAATTAACGATACTAAGAAGCAGGTAGAAGACGCCAAGGGACAACTTGAGGAGCAGGCGGATAGTCTTTCGGGGCAAATTTCAAATCTTAATAATCAAATAACCTCTGTAGTTGGCGAAATATCATCCACAGAGGAGGACATAGCTGAAGTAGAGGCTGACATTGATTTATTGAATGAGGAGCTCAAAAAAACACAAGCGAGCCTCGATGAGCAAAAAGAATCAATGAAGCTTCGCATCCAGTATATGTATGAGAATAAATCGACAAACACACTTGTAAATTATCTGGAATGTGGTTCCATTTCAGAGTTTTTGCAGCGTTTAGAATATATGTCTCAAATTACAGCTTATGATCAAGCGGCTGTAAAAAAGTTTGAAGAGACAGAGGCAAAGCTGGAAGAGACAAAAGCTGCTATTGAGGAGAAGAGCGATGAGCTTAGCGCATATCAAAGCAACCTGAAGTCAAAGAAAAATCAGCTTGGAACATTAGTAAATAATACTTCTACAGCGTTAAACACTACTAATTCTCAAATCGCAGATACACAAGCTGCAATAGAGGAATTGGAGAAACAGCTGGAAGAGGCAAAATCATACGAGAAAAGAATTCAAAAACAGTATCAGGATGCGCAGGTGGCTTTAGCTGAAAAGCTTGCTGGTGAGCGAGGTGGATACTCTGGTGGCTACAGCACAACAGATGAAGAGACACTTTTGCTTGCAGCATTGATTCAGGCTGAGGCAGCCAATCAGGGAGATGCTGGTAGATTAGCAGTAGGTTCAGTTGTTATGAACAGAGTTGCTAGCTCAAGATTCCCTAACACTGTATCAGGAGTAATCTATTCTTCTGGGCAGTTTGCACCTGTTACATCTGGTCGAGTGGCAATCATTTTAGCTGAGGGACCAAATAGTGCGTGCCAATATGCCGCATCGCAGGCTATTGCCGGCAATACCAACACTGACGCGTTGTTCTTCTGTACTTATACTTATGCGCAGGCATTGCATCAATCACAGGTAGATGCAGGTCAGTCAGGATTTCTTGATAGAACATCGGGCACTGTATTAAATGCCCATTATTTCTATAACTATAATAATTAATAAAGGAGGAAAAACTATGGCAACACCACATAATGAAGCCAAGAAGGGTGATTTCGCAAAGACAGTCCTTATGCCTGGCGATCCATTACGTGCAAAATTCGTAGCTGAGAATTTTTTGGAGGATGTAAAATGTGTTAATACAGTTCGTAACTGTTTAGGTTTTACAGGCACATACAAGGGAGTTCCAGTTTCAGTTATGGCTAGTGGTATGGGAATGCCTTCAATTGGTATTTACTCATACGAGCTTTATGAGTTCTATGATGTTGAAAACATCATTCGTATTGGTTCAGCTGGAAGCTACACAGATAAATTAAATGTTTTAGACGTAGTTATTTCTGAAAGTGCTTATTCAGACAGCACTTTTGCAAAGTATACAAATGGAGTAGAGGATAAGACTCTTTACCCAAGCAAGAAGATTAATGACATTGCAATTGCAAAGGCTAAGGAGCTTGGCATTGATGCTAAGCTTGCAAAGGTTCATTCTGCAGATCAGTTCTACACAGCACCTGAAATGGGCGGCTGGAAAGCAGTTAAAGAGCGTTGCGGATGTGACTGCGTAGAAATGGAAAGCTTTGCTCTTTTCAACAATGCAAATATGCTTGGCAAGAATGCCACATGTATGCTTACAATTTCTGATTCATTTGTTACTTCAGAGGAGATTCCAGCAGAGGATCGTCAGAAGTCATTTACAGAGATGATGAAGCTTGCTCTTGAGACAGCAATTGTATTGTAATTCCATTAGAGTAAGACCATAAAAAGACTTATAACAGCACTTGGAAATAACCATTTTCCAAGTGCTGTTTCTTTTGTGAAATATATAGAAAAAAGCTTGTTAAGAATTTAACTAGAATTTTCACCGGAATAGACACAATTCGAAAACTGAAAATAGATGCCAAAGTTTCCGTGGAGACGAAAAATCAATGTTTCTTGATAATTATTTAACAAGCGGTATTAGAGAATTGACTAAACCTGATGGGAATATTCTGACAAGTTCGTAGTCAAGCCCTTTTCTGACAAAAATTTTATTTGAAATCACTGACTAGATATGGTACCATTTTCACATCGGCGGCGTAGTGAGGTTTATTTTTTTTACCAAGGTTCGTTAAAAAATTAACAGTTTGAGAGATGCATTTTTATATACATTGCACAAACGGTTAGTAGATATCGTTTCTTGTTAAAATAATCTGACTAAATAACGCCAAAACAAAAAAGTATTTCTTAAAAGGAGAAAGAAAAACATGGGAAAAAAAGTAGTTATTGCTAGCGCATGTAGAACAGCCATTGGTACAATGGGCGGATCACTTAGCAACACTCCAGCAGCAGACTTAGGTGCTATCGTAATCAAGGAAGCAGTTAAGAGAGCTGGAATCAAGCCAGAGGACGTAGAGCACGTATATATGGGATGCGTTATCCAGGCTGGTTTAGGACAGAACGTTGCTCGTCAGGCAGCTATCAAGGCTGGTCTTCCAAACGAGACAACAGCAGTTACAACAAACGTTGTTTGTGGTTCTGGTCTTAACTGTGTTAACCAGGCAGCACAGATGATTATCGCAGGTGATGCTGATGTAGTAGTAGCAGGTGGTATGGAGAATATGTCACTTGCACCATTCGCACTTCCAAATGGACGTTTTGGTTACAGAATGACTTGGCCATCAAACAGCCAGGGTGCTTTAGTAGATACAATGGTTAAGGATGCTCTTTGGGATGCATACAATGACTACCACATGATCAAGACAGCTGATAACATCGCTGAGCAGTGGAAGCTTACAAGAGAAGAGCTTGATGAGTTCGCAGTTAACTCACAGAACAAAGCTTGTGCAGCTATCGAATCTGGTGCATTCAAGGACGAGATCGTTCCTGTTGAAATCAAGAAGAAGAAGGAAACAGTTCTTTTCGATACAGATGAAGGCCCAAGACCTGGTACAACAATGGAAGGTCTTGCTAAGCTTAAGGCTTTATATCCAAACGGAGTTGTTACAGCTGGTAATGCTTCAGGTATCAACGATGGTGCTGCAGCACTCGTAGTTATGTCTGAGGAGAAGGCTAAGGAACTTGGTGTTAAGCCACTCGTTACATTCGTAGCTGGTGCTCTTGGCGGATGTGCTCCAGAAATCATGGGTATCGGTCCTGTTCCAGCAACAAAGAAGGCTCTTGCTAAGGCTGGTCTTACAATTGATGATCTTGATGTATATGAGGCTAACGAGGCATTTGCAGCACAGTCTGTAGCAGTTGGTAAGGAGCTTGGCTTCGACCTTAACAAGCTCAATCCAAACGGTGGTGCTATCGCTCTTGGACATCCAGTAGGAGCTTCAGGTGCTCGTATCCTTGTAACACTTATTTACGATATGATTCACAACCCAGAGTACAAGAAGGGTCTTGCTACTCTTTGCATCGGTGGCGGTATGGGTTGCGCTACAATTATCGAGAAGTACGAAGGCTAATCGTTATCGTTAAGACGATAAGCATCCATTTAGAATATTTAATTATTCGATACACTTTAAAATTTAAGCGAGAGGCAGTAAATGTAGGTTCAAATAGCCTGTAATTCTCAAGCTCTTATATTTCTCAAGCGAAGCATTCCACGCTGAGCGGAGAAATATTAGGCTTGTGAATGTAACAGGCGAGAGAAAGACTTAATTAACTGGCTCGGACTAAAAATATTAGGAGGAACTAAAAATGAAGGTAGGCGTAATTGGCGCAGGTACAATGGGCCAGGGCATTGCTAAGGCATTTGCTATGGTTGATGGTTATGAAGTAGCTCTTTGCGATATTAAGCAGGAGTGGGCTGAAGGCGGAAAGGACAAGATTGCTAAGGGTTATGCAAGACTTGTTGAAAAAGGAAAGATGGAGCAGGCAGCAGTAGATGCTATCCTCGCTAAGATCACTCCAGGTCTCAAGGAAGACCTTTGCAAGGATTGTGACCTTATCGTTGAGGCTGCTTTCGAGAACATGGAAGTTAAGAAGACAACATTCAAGGAGCTTGACGAGATCGCTAAGCCTGAGTGCATCTTCGCTTCAAACACATCTTCACTTTCAATCACAGAGATTGGAAATGGTCTTAACCGTCCAATGATCGGTATGCACTTCTTCAACCCTGCTGATAGAATGAAGCTTGTTGAGGTTATCGCTGGTGTTAACACTCCACAGGAGACAGTTGATAGAATCGTTGAGATTTCTAAGGAAATCAACAAGACTCCAGTACAGGTTAACGAGGCTGCTGGTTTCGTAGTAAACCGTATCCTTATCCCAATGATCAACGAAGCTGCATTCATCAAGATGGAAGGTGTTTCTGATATCGCTGGTATCGATGCTGCTATGAAGCTTGGTGCTAACCACCCAATGGGACCACTTGAGCTCGGCGATTTCATCGGTCTTGATATCTGCCTTGCTATCATGGACGTTCTTTACAACGAGACAGGTGACAGCAAGTATCGTGCTTGCCCACTTCTTCGTAAGATGGTTCGTGGTGGTAACCTTGGTTGCAAGTCTGGTAAGGGATTCTACGTATACAACGCAGATCGTACAAAGACAGCAGTAGATGCAATGTAATTCGTTACGTAACCAAGCCAGATAAGGCTAAAGTCAGTTTATATTAATCCATTGCTCATAGAGTCTTAATAGTCTGTAAGCAACAAGCTCTAATAATTCTTACGCGAGACATGTTGTCGAGCGGAGAATTCATTAGGCTTGTAGCTGTAACAGACGGGAGAAAAACTATAGTGCAATGGATTGCGAATAAAATTAAGGAGATTCAGATCATGGATTTTACATTAGATAAGAAGCATGAGATGGCTAGACAGTTATTCAGAGAGTTCGCTTTGAATGAAGTTAAGCCAATGGCTCAGGAAATTGATGAGACAGAGCAGTTCCCACGTGAAAACGTTGAGAAGATGATGAAGTACGGTTTCATGGGTATTCCAATTCCAAAGGAGTACGGCGGACAGGGATGTGATATTCTTACATACATCATGTGCGTAGAGGAACTTTCAAAGGTTTGCGGTACAACAGGTGTTATCGTTTCAGCGCATACATCACTTTGCTGCGATCCTATTCTTACATACGGTACAGAAGAGCAGAAGCAGAAGTTCTTAGTTCCACTTGCAAGTGGTAAGAAGCTTGGTGCTTTCGCACTTACAGAGCCAGGTGCTGGTACAGATGCACAGGGCGCTCAGTGTAGAGCTGAGGAAGATGGAGATTCTTGGGTACTTAACGGTTCTAAGTGCTTCATCACAAACGGTAAGGAAGCTGATATCTACATCATCTTCGCTGTAACAGACATCGTTGAGGATGCTAGAGGACGTAAGTCTAAGAAGTTCTCAGCTTTCATCGTTGAGAAAGATACACCAGGATTTACATTTGGTACAAAGGAGAAGAAGATGGGTATCCGTGCTTCTTCTACATACGAGCTTATCTTCCAGGATTGCCGTATTCCAAAGGAGAACATCCTTGGACCTAGAGGAAAGGGCTTTGGTATCGCTATGCACACACTTGATGGTGGACGTATTGGTATCGCTGCTCAGGCTCTTGGTATTGGCGAGGGCTCAATCGATGCAACAATCGATTTCGTAAAGGAAAGAAAGCAGTTTGGTCGTCCAATCGCTGCATTCCAGAACACAGCATTCCAGCTTGCTGATATGAAGGCTCGTATGGATGCTGCTAAGTACCTTGTTTACAAGGCTGCTTGCACAAAGGATCAGTACATGGAAGATCACAAGACAAGCTACTCTATTGAGGCAGCTGAGGCTAAGCTTTTCGCAGCTGAGGCAGCTATGGCTGTTACTACAAAGGCTGTACAGCTTCACGGTGGTTATGGTTACACAAGAGAGTACGATGTTGAGCGTATGATGCGTGATGCTAAGATCACAGAAATCTACGAAGGTACATCTGAGGTTCAGAGACTCGTTATCTCTGGCGCTATGCTTAAATAGTTAGTTTATTATCGTGTGAAAAAAGGAGATTAAATACATGAATATCGTAGTATGTATTAAACAGGTTCCTGACACAAAGGGCGGCGTAAAGTTCAACCCAGATGGAACTCTTGATAGAGCATCAATGCTCGCAATTATGAACCCAGATGATAAGGCAGGTCTTGAGGCTGCTCTTAGAATCAAGGATGAGACAGGTGCAAAGGTTACAGTTCTTACAATGGGACTTCCAAAGGCTGATGATATGCTCCGTGAAGCACTTGCTATGGGTGCTGATGAGGCAGTTCTTGTTACAGATAGACGCCTTGGTGGTGCTGATACATGGGCTACATCTTCAACAGTTGCAGCTGCAGTAAAGAAGCTTGATTACGATCTTATTATCACAGGTCGTCAGGCTATCGATGGTGATACAGCTCAGGTTGGTCCACAGATTGCTGAGCATCTTGCACTTCCAGTTATCTCTTATGCTGAGGATATCAAGGTAGAGGGTAACAGCGTTATCGTTAAGCGTCAGTATGAGGACAGATATCATGAAGTAAAGGCTCAGATGCCTTGCCTTATTACTGCACTTTCAGAGTTAAATGAGCCACGTTACATGACTCCAGGCGGCATCTTTGATGCATATGACAAGGAAGTAACAGTTTGGGGCCGTGATGACCTCACAGATCTTGATGATGCTAACATCGGTCTTGCTGGTTCTCCAACAAAGATCGCAAAGGCTTCTGATAAGGTTCGTAAGGGAGCAGGCGAGAAGGTTGCTCTTGATCCTAAGGAATCAGTAGAATATATCGTTGGCAAGCTTAAAGAAAAGCATGTAATTTAATAAGAGGAGGCAAACATAATGTCATTAGAAGAATACAAGGGCGTAGCAATATTCGCTCAGCAGGTTGATAATAAACTTAGCTCAATTGCCTTCGAACTTATCGGCAAGGCACATGAGCTTGCAGAAAAATTAGGAACAGACGTAACAGCAGTAGTACTTGGTCACGATATCTCAGCTCTTGCTGATAAGCTTGGCGAGTACGGCGCTGATAAGGTAGTTCTTATCGACAATAAGGAACTTGAGACATATCGTACAGAGCCATATGCTCAGGCTCTTACAGCTTATATTAATGAGTACAAGCCAGAAATCATGCTCGTTGGTGCAACAGCTATCGGTCGTGATCTTGGCCCTACAGTTTCAGCTAGAGTTCAGACAGGTCTTACAGCTGACTGTACATCACTTGAGATTGGTGATTTCCCACTTCAGGCTAGAGAAGGTCAGGAACAGAAGCACAATCAGCTTCTTATGACTCGTCCAGCATTCGGTGGTAACACAATCGCTACAATCGCATGCCCAGACAACCGTCCACAGATGGCTACAGTTCGTCCAGGTGTTATGCAGAAGCTTGAGAAGCAGCCAGGCCGCAAGGCAGAAGTTATCAACTTCAACCCTGAGCTTACAGTAAACAACAGATTCGTAGAAATCCTTAACATCGTAAAGAACGTATCTACAACAGCAGATATCATGGATGCTAAGATTCTTGTTTCTGGTGGTCGTGGTGTTGGTTCTGCAGAGAACTTCAAGATGCTTGAGGATCTTGCAGAGGTTCTTGGTGGTACAGTATCATGCTCACGTGCAGTTGTAGATTCAGGCTGGAAGCCAAAGGATCTTCAGGTAGGTCAGACAGGTAAGACTGTTCGTCCTAACGTATATTTCGCAATCGGTATCTCTGGTGCTATCCAGCATACAGCAGGTATGGAAGAGTCTGATATCATCATCGCTATCAACAAGGATGAGACAGCTCCTATCTTTGATGTAGCTGATTACGGTATCGTTGGAGATCTTAACAAGATCGTTCCAGCTCTTACAGAGGCTATCAAGGCTGAGCTTGCAGCTCAGAATTAAATTTCACGATTTATCGAGTTTACGAAGAAAAATCGTGAAATTCGACAATCCCTTCACCGAAGGTGAACTTTAAATGGGATTGTCTCCTTAAAAATGAGGCAATATCTATTCATTTATGACTAGATTTTTCCTATAATTTCTTTCTTTAATTTTTTAAAGGGCGAGTCCAAATGGGCTCGCCCTTAGTTTTTAACAATCTTTTGTGTATATATAAATAAAGTGATACAATCAGAATATGAATAAATCAAAGAAACTCGATATGACCCATGGTCCACTCTTGGGTAAACTCATATTTTTTACAGTTCCGATAATCTTATCGGGGGTTTTACAGCTACTATTCAATGCAGCTGATGTTATTGTTGTGGGAAGATTTGCTGGTGAAGCTTCTCTGGCGGCAGTCGGTTCCACATCAGCCCTTATCAATCTCATGACTAACTTATTCATAGGTATGTCTGTAGGTGCCAATGTATGTGCGGCGCAGTTTTATGGCGCAGGTCAATTCAAAGATGTTAAGCGAACAGTCCACACAAGCACTGCATTTTCCCTTATTTGTGGTGTACTGCTAATATTTATAGGATTATTCCTTGCAAGGCCTATTTTGGAGATTATGGGCTCTCCTGAGGACGTTATTGACTTGGCAGCACTCTATGTAAGGCTATATTTTTTAGCAATGCCTGCAATTATGTTATACAATTTTCTGGCATCTATTCTAAGAGCAGCAGGAGATACTACACATCCCCTTGCATTTTTGACAGTTGCAGGAATAGTTAACGTTATTCTGAATCTTATTTTGGTAATTATATTTAAGATGGGAGTTGCAGGAGTTGCGATAGCAACTGTTACATCTAATTATATATCTTGCGCTATGCTTGTTGCCTTTTTCATGAAGCAGGAAGAGGCGCTGAAGCTTGAATTAAATAAAGTAGGTATCGATAAGAAAATATTAAATCGTATTATAAGAATTGGATTGCCTGCTGGAATACAGGGCACTGTATTCTCATTATCAAATGTAGTAATCCAGTCAGCAATTAACTCCTTTGGAACAGCGGTAATCGCTGGTTCATCGGCTGCAGCTAGTATAGAGGGCTTTGTATATGTATCTATGAATTCTGTCTCACAGACATGTGTTACATTTGTAGGCCAGAATTTTGGAGCTGGTGACGAAAAGAGAGTTAGAAAAGTAGTATTCGAATGCCTTGGCATAGTAACTGTTTTAGGTGTAGTTCTAGGAAATTTGGCATACATTTTCGCAGAACCGCTTCTTGGAATCTATACCGATAGTAAAGCTGCTATTGTGGCTGGAACACTGCGTCTTTTCTGGGTTTGTTGCCCATATTTCCTTTGTGGAATCATGGATACACTAACAGGAGGATTGCGTGGTCTTGGACGTTCTACAGTTCCTATGATAGTGTCTCTTTTAGGAGCCTGTGTCACACGATTAATTTGGATAGCAACCTATTTTCAGTTCCATAAAACAGAAGGTGTTTTGTTTTTCTCTTACCCAGGCAGTTGGCTGTTGACACTTTCAGTACATAGCATATGCCTTGTGGTTGTTTATAGAGACTGGGTGCGTCGTAAAGCGTCTGAAGTAAGAATTTAAATCAGGATATAATGAAAAAAATAGCTTGATTGGAGGACATATATGTATTGGAAGGAAATGATTGGGGCTCTTGCAAAACCAAATAAAAATGCAGCGACTTACGATATTTCCACAGACTACAAATATGAGGGCTTGCAGGAATATCCAAGGCCACAGCTTCAACGTAATTCATATATAAATTTAAATGGGAAATGGGACTATAGAATCATAGATGAAAAGGGGCATGCATCGTCTATTGGGAAAATAGAAGTACCGTTTTCGCCTGAGACAAAGCTATCTGGTGTGGGCTGTAGTCCTATCAAGCCTGAAGATACATTAGAATATACAAAGGTTTTTTGTCTGACTAAGCTAAAGAAAAGCAAGCGCCTTATTCTTCATTTTGGAGCAGTTGATCAAGTGGCTCATGTTTCTATGAATGGGGTAAATATAGGTATGCATGAGGGTGGATACACTGCATTCTCATTTGATATAACAGACTACGTTGTAGAGGGAAATAACGAGCTAAAAGTAAAGGTTAGAGACTACACAGATGAAGTCGGTTATGCCAGAGGAAAACAAACTATAGAGCCTAGCGGCATGTGGTACACAGCACAAAGTGGCATCTGGCAGACAGTGTGGATGGAATGGGTTCCGGAAGCATATGTTACTGATATGAGGATAACACCTGATATAGATGCTGATAAGGTTGATATCATTTTAAAAGTATCTGAAGTAAAGGGAAAAGTAGATGTTATTTCATCTAATCAGGATTTAATAAAAGAGTTTAAGGTCGATAAAATCCTTGAAGATAAGATATATATTAGTGTTTATCTTAACCAGTATAAGCTGTGGACTCCAGATAGTCCAATTCTCTATTTTTTAAATATTAGTTATGGGAAAGATAATTTTTCCACGTATTTTGCCATGAGGCATTTTGGTGTTGGCAAGGATGAAAATGGTATTCCTAGACTCACTTTAAATCACAAGCCATATTTTATGAATGGGGTGTTGGATCAGGGATATTATCCAGAAAGCTTAATGACACCGCCATCTGATGCTGCAATGATAAATGACATTGAGACAATCAAGGGCTTGGGCTTTAATATGATAAGAAAGCATTGCAAGCTGGAGCCTATGAGGTGGTATTTTCACTGTGACAGAATCGGTATGATTGTATGGCAGGATATTGTTAATGGCGGCACAAAGTACAATATGAACATGATTTGCCACATCCCAACAGTTGTTAGGCCATTTGGAAATACAAAGGATAAGAACCGATTATTTCTTCAGTTTACGGGACGTAATACTGCACGTTCCAAAGAGGTATGGTTCAAGGAATGTGAGGAGATTATAAAGCAGCTTAAAAACGTTCCCAGCATTGGTCAGTGGTGCTTGTTTAACGAGGGATGGGGCCAATTTGATGCAAAATCGTGCCTTGAGTTTGCAAAAAAGATAGATGATACCAGACCTTATGATTCAGCTTCAGGATGGTTTCATGAAGGCTGTGGGGATGTATACTCAGAGCATAAATACTTTGAAGAGCTTAAGGTAAAGCCAGGGGAGCGTCCATATGTAATATCTGAATATGGTGGTTTTTCTCTTAAGGTTGGTAACCATGTGAAAAGAGAGGCCATGTATGGATATAAGCGATACAATCAACCTAAGGATTTGCAAGATGCATATGATGCCTTAATGGAAAAGATTAGTTCTCTTGAGGCAGAAGGGTTAAGTGGAGCTGTATTCACACAGGCTACTGATATAGAAGATGAGTTAAATGGACTTCTTACCTATGATAGGAAAGTTCAAAAGATATATTAAGAGTGAATTGTGGAAATATTCCGAGTTATTTACATATGTGGATAACTTTTGGGGAAAACTTAAGTTGTTGATATTCGAATCACTAATATAAAAAATGCCGATAACTCCAGTAAATACGCGGTTTGTTTACTGGAGTTATTTTTTATCAACATATAATCTATGTGGAAAAAAGAAGTTATCCTCAACTATAAAAATATCATTGTGGAAATTGTGGATAAGTAGCGATGCAGGTTGAATCGTATAACAACAAGCGTAAAAATCCTATATTTATAGGCTTTTTTCAATATGATTCATAATTAGACGGTACAAACAGAGGATTTATGATATAATAATTCCCGGTATTATTTGTAAAATAGGAGGTTTAAAATGGCAGAAAACGAATCATGTGCTTCAGCAAGCTCATGTAGTAGAGGTTCTTGCGAAGGATGTCCATCACATGCTTCAGCACAAAATGGCACAAGAAACACATCATTTATTGAAGAACCAAATAAGAATTCAAATATAAAACATGTAATAGGAATCGTTTCAGGTAAGGGTGGTGTTGGTAAGTCACTTGTTACATCATCACTTGCTGGCGTTATGGCTAGAGCTGGTTATTCAGTAGGTATTTTAGATGCTGATATTACTGGTCCATCAATTCCAAAGATGTTTGGTGTACATGGTCCAGCTGCAGCAAATGCAGAAGGCGTTATGCTTCCAGAGGTTGCAGAGGATGGAACAAAGATTATGTCTGTTAATCTTATTCTTGATGATGAAGAGCAGCCTGTTATCTGGAGAGGTCCTGTTGTTGCAGGTGTTGTAAAGCAATTCTGGACAGATGTACAGTGGGGGGATATTGATTATTTATTTGTTGATATGCCACCTGGAACAGGAGATGTTCCACTTACATGCTTTCAGTCACTTCCAGTGGATGGAATTGTAATCGTAACAAGTCCACAGGAGCTTGTACAGATGATAGTTAAAAAGGCATACAATATGGCAGATATGATGCATATACCAGTACTTGGCCTTGTGGAAAACTATTCATACATTGCTTGCCCTGATTGTGGAAAGAAGATCGAAATCTTTGGCGAGAGCCACATAGACGAAGTTGCAGGTGAGCTAAATGTACCAGTTATCGGAAAGCTCCCAATGGATCGCAAATTTGCTACAGCAGCCGATGGCGGTCGTATCTTTGACGTAGAAAACGAGTACCTCGTTAGTGCGAAAGAGATATTAGAGAAATTATAAATTTAGATGAGCCTGTAGCTATCAATCTCTGAGTGTTGCTCAAGGAGAGCTTTCTCCAGCTCGACGGAGCAATATCTCAGGATTGAGAGTGTAACAGGCGGATTAAAGTATTAAAGGAGAATTAAAATGGCACAGAATCCAATAGTTACAATCGAAATGGAGAATGGCGATATCATGAAAGCTGAGCTTTATCCTGAAATCGCTCCAAACACAGTAAACAACTTTATCAGCCTTATTAACCACAATTTCTACGATGGAGTAATCTTCCACAGAGTAATCAATGGCTTTATGCTTCAGGGTGGAGATCCAGATGGAACAGGAATGGGCGGCCCTGGTTATTCAATCGATGGTGAGTTTTCTAGCAATGGCTTCAAGAATGATTTAAAGCATGAGCCAGGCGTGTTATCTATGGCTCGTACAATGATGCCTAACTCAGCTGGAAGTCAGTTCTTTATTATGCACAAGACTAGCCCACATCTTGATGGTGATTATGCTGCATTCGGTAAAGTTATCGAGGGTATGGATGTTGTAAACAAGATTGCTGAGACAGAGACAGATTGGTCTGATCGTCCAGTAACAGAGCAGAAGATGAAGAAAGTTACAGTTGAGACTTTCGGTGTTGAGTATCCAGAACCTCAGACACACTAATTACTATTCTTGATATTTTTTAATTATCATGCTATTATAACGACACGTTTTTTCGTGTCGTTATTTTATTTTTTACTATTTCCCAATATTTATGGAACTTAATACACTTATTTATTGCTTTGCTTTGTGGATTGTTGCAGAGCTTATTTCGTTGTGCATATCTATTTTTAGATGGTTTAAAGAGGCTCGCTTATTTTATCTGAGAAAGCTTTATTTACAGCGAATTAATTACTTTTTACGTAAGGGCAGCCCTTTAGACAAGCTGTTGAGAGATGTATATATGAGCTTTCTTGGAAGTAAAAAGCATAAGGCTTTGCAGCGGATTGTGTTCAAAGGCATGATTTATGGTGATTTATCAAGAGGTTTTGAATACATAGAAAGTAAGATAGGCTGCTATCCAATTTATATATCACATGAAGCTATAATAAAGAAATTTGATAGGAATGTAATAATAGAGCAGCTTAATAGCGCTGTGGATAACTGGGGAAATGCACTTAAAGAGGTGAAGGGGATTATTATTCGAAACAGATTCATTGTATTTTTTGAGAAGATAATATTCTGTGGACTTAACCTTGCGTTATATAATGAACTGAAAAGTGAAATAAGTCTGGTTATATTTATTGTTGTTAATACAATAAGTGTAATATGGTTCATTCTTCAGCAACATGAATTAGCTCGTGTAAATGAATTTGGATGTGACGGAAATCTTGCATGGCAAAAACAGACAAAAAAATTAACCCATGCACCAGCATTTAGATGCAAGCAGCTATATCAAATCGCTGGGGCAATGGGTCTAATTATAAATATTGCTTTATTTACTGCTCAATATCTTGAGCAGGTAGTTTGATTCTAAGCTTTGTGATACGCTTTTTATCCACGGAAAGCACTCGGATTATGGCGCCGTTTTCAGATACATAAGTCTCACCTGCATTAGGAAAATGATCGAAAGCACCTACTATGTAACCGCCAATGGTGTCATAATCTTCACTGGTAAAGCCAAGAGGAATAATATCACACAAATCTTCAAGATTCATTGAGCCTAAGACCTGATATTCTCTTGGACTTAGTTTGATTATAGGATCTTCTTCGTCCTCGTCATATTCATCTCGAATTTCACCAACGATTTCTTCAAGCAGATCTTCCATAGTGATCATACCGGCTAAATCGCCATATTCATCTAAAACAATAGAAACAGTAGCAGATTCCTCGCGCATTTCATCAAAAAGATCTGAAACGTTTTTCATTTCGTATGTAAAATACACTTCGCGGATATAATTGTTAATGTTGAAATCATCCCCTGGATTAAGTCCCAGGAAATCCTTCATGTTGACAATTCCAATAACACTTTCTGTATCAGGAGTGCATACAGGAATTCTTGTATACATATCTTCCTTGAAGACTGTTATCAAATCCTGATAAGAAATATCAGCATCTACCATGGTCATATCAATACGTGGAATCATTACTTCCTTCGCACAGGCATCTGAAAAATCAAATACTTTGTGAATCATTGTGCGTTCGTCACCTTCAATTTCACCATTTTTATGACTAACATCAACCATGGTTCTGATTTCTTCTTCAGTGATAGAATCGTCTTTAAAATCTGGATCAATTCCAAACAGCCTGATGATAAGACCTGATAGGAAGTTGATGATTGTAATCGCTGGAGTAAGAATCCACATCAAGCCGCCAATCACAGGTGCGAAGACAAAACTTAGGCTTGTAGAGTAGGTAGTGGCTAAAGATTTAGGAGTAATCTCACCAAAAATCAATATTAATAATGTAAGAATACCTGTCGCAATACCTGCCCCAACACTTCCAAAAATGTCTATTGCAAGTGTTGTTGCTAGTGATGATGCTGATAGGTTAACGATATTGTTTCCTATTAATATTGCAGAAAGCATTTTCTTAGGACGTGAGATAACCTTTAGTACACCGGCAGCTTTTTTGTTGCCATCATCCTCCATTGTTTTTAGTTTGATTTTGTTGACTGTGGTAAGAGCTGTCTCTGCTGATGAGAAGAAAGCTGAAAGAATCAACAGTAATATAAGAACTATAAATCTAATTAACAGGTGTGTGTCCAAATTGTTAGTCTCCTTTATTATTTGAGTCACATTATAACACAATATAACTCAATATTTAATCTACACAAAGGTTTCTTACTTTGATAAAATAATTTCTATGAGAAAACGATTAATCACATTACTGTTAACTTTATGTATAGCATCCAGTTTAGCTGGTTGTGGTAAATATAATGAAAAAGAAGTAGCCTTACGTGACGAAGGTGTGGCTGCGATGGAAGCAGGAGATTATGAAGGGGCTATTGATTTATTTAATCAGGCTCTAGGCAAATCCATTGGTAAAGTTACTGACTTGGAGATAGATATCAATTACTACAAGGCGGCAGCACAATATTCAGCAGGTCTTTTTGACGATGCTGTTAAGACATACACCTATTTAATTCGATACGATGAGGATAATTACGAGGCCTATTTCTTGCGTGGTAGTATTTATGCCGGCGAGGGAGAAATTGGTGAAGCTATCACTGATTACGATGCAGCCGTTGCCGTAGATAAAAAGAACTACCTATTATATATACAGATTTATGAGAATCTTAATTCCCTAGGTTACACTGATCAGGGGCTTGTATATCTGAATAATGCCTTAGATATTTCAGACAAGAGTGCTAATGGCACATATTATAAAGGAAGAATCTACTACATGCTTGGCAAGACTTCAGAGGCCAAAACAAATCTTCAAAAAGCAGTGGATAAAGATATTGTAGAAGCAAAGTTATATCTTGCAAAGCTTTATCAGGATGAGGGAGATTATGATTCAGCTAAAGCATTGCTAGAGGAATATGCTAAATCTGACGATGTTACTAGCGGTGCACTTGCTACTCTTGGTGACATTGAGATGGCAAATGGCAATTATGAAAATGCTCTAGGGTATTATCAAGCAGGGTTGAGTCTTGATTCAATAGACAATATGGCTGAACTTATGAAGGGACAGGTTGCAGCACTTGAAAAGCTGGATAGGTACTCAGAAGCGAAGGATTTCTTGACACAATATGTTGAGGATTATCCAAATGATGAGGCTGCGGCAAAGGAACTTATCTTCCTGCAAACCAGATAAATACTGAATTTAACAATAAATGGACACACTAAATATAGTGTGTCCATTTTCTGCGGAAACACAAAATATTGTATAGGTTGAAGCGTAAATCTACCTAGAAAATATTCAAATAACAAATATAAATTTAGGTAATAATGACGAAAAACACTATATATAGTTTTTGTTCATTGAATAATACCCTACATTTTGATAACATATAATCAAGTCGAAAGTACCTTAGATGAACAAAATGTCGCGACAACAAAAAGGTGAAGGGGAGTCCTTTTTTGACACAATTTGAGGATACTAGAGAAAGGAAATTGGTGAGAAAAATTGTTTGATGTTGTAAAAAGAGATGGAGAAATCGCTGAATTTAATTTAGGTAAAATTAATGATGCCATTGCTAAGGCTTTTGAAGCTACAAAGAAAGAATACAATGACGATATTATCGGCTTATTGTCACTTAGAGTATCAGCAGATTTCCAGACAAAGATTAAAGATGGAAAGATTTCAGTTGAAGATATTCAGGATTCAGTTGAAAACGTTTTAGAGCAGACTGGCTATACAGATGTTGCAAAAGCATACATTTTATATAGAAAACAGCGTGAAAAGATGCGTAACATGAAGTCTACAGTTCTTGATTACAAGAATGTTGTAGATAGCTATGTTAAGGTAGAAGACTGGCGTGTAAAGGAAAATTCTACTGTTACATATTCTGTAGGTGGACTTATCCTTTCAAACTCTGGCGCAATCACAGCTAATTACTGGCTTTCAGAGATTTATGATGAGGAGATTGCACAGGCACACCGTAATGCAGATATCCACATTCATGATCTTTCAATGCTTACAGGATACTGTGCAGGTTGGTCGCTTAAGCAGCTTATCCAAGAGGGCTTAGGTGGAATTACAGGAAAGATTACATCAGCTCCTGCAAAGCATTTATCAGTTCTTTGCAATCAGATGGTAAACTTCCTTGGTATCATGCAGAATGAATGGGCAGGCGCTCAGGCTTTCTCTTCATTTGATACATATCTTGCACCATTTGTTAAGGCTGATCATCTTTCATACGAAGAAGTTAAAAAGTGCCTTGAGGCATTTATATATGGTGTTAACACACCTTCACGTTGGGGTACACAGGCTCCATTCTCAAATATTACTTTGGATTGGACTGTACCAAACGACCTTGCAGAACTTCCAGCTATCGTAGGTGGCAAGGAGCAGGACTTCAAATACAAGGACTGCAAGAAGGAAATGGATATGGTTAACAAGGCATTCCTTGAGATAATGATTGAGGGTGATGCCAACGGACGTGGATTCCAGTATCCAATCCCTACATATTCTATTACAAGTGATTTTGATTGGTCTGACACAGAAAACAACAGATTATTATTCGAAATGACAGCTAAGTATGGTACACCATATTTCAGCAACTATATCAATTCAGATATGGAGCCAAGCGATGTACGTTCTATGTGCTGCCGTCTTCGTCTTGATCTTCGCGAGCTTCGCAAGAAGTCAGGTGGATTCTTTGGCTCAGGTGAGAGCACTGGTTCAGTAGGTGTTGTAACTATCAACCTTCCACGTATTGCTTACCAGGCTGTTGACGAGGCAGATTTCTATGCACGTCTTGATAAGCTTATGGACATCAGTGCACGTTCACTTAAGATTAAACGTGGTGTTATCACAAAGCTTCTTGATGAAGGCTTATATCCTTATACAAAGAGATACCTTGGAACATTCAATAACCACTTCTCAACAATCGGTCTTATCGGTATGAATGAAGTAGGTCTTAATGCAAATTGGCTTCGCGCAGATATGACTAGCAAGAAGACACAGCAGTTTGCAAAGGATGTATTGAATCATATGCGTGAGCGTCTCTCTGATTATCAGGAGATGTATGGTGATCTTTACAACCTTGAGGCTACACCAGCAGAGTCTACAACATACCGTTTTGCAAAGCATGACCGTGAGCAGTTCCCTGATATCATCACAGCTGGTAAGGAAGGTGACACACCATTCTACACTAACAGCTCACACATGCCTGTAGAATACACATCAGATATCTTTGATGCACTTGATGTTCAGGATGAATTACAGACACTCTATACATCAGGTACTGTATTCCATGCATTCATTGGTGAGAAGCTTCCTACTTGGGAATCTGCAGCAAATCTTGTTCGTAAGATCGCTGAAAACTACAAGCTTCCATATTACACATTGTCTCCTACATATTCTGTATGTAAGGAACATGGTTATATTGCAGGTGAGCATTACACATGTCCACACTGTGGCAAGACAGCAGAAGTTTATAGCCGTATCACTGGCTACTATCGTCCAGTTCAGAACTGGAACGAGGGCAAGACTCAGGAGTTCAAGAATCGTAAGCTTTACGATATTGCTGGTTCTGTTTGCCGCCGTGCAGGAGAAAAGCATGTGGCTGAAGCAGCAAAGAAAGAGCAGCCACAGATTAATCTTCAGGTAGTCTCTGAGGAACCTACAACAGGTGTTAAGTATCTATTCACAACAAAGACATGTCCAAACTGTGCTAGAGCAAAGGAAATTCTTGAGGATGAGGACTACATCCTTATCGATGCTGAAGAGCAGGTAGATATGACAAAGAAATATGGAGTTATGCAGGCTCCTACATTAGTTGTTGTTGATGGTGATGATGTTAAGCGTTATGCTAACGCAAGCAACATTCAGAAATATGTTGATGAGAACTAAATAGTTAATCAAAAGTGCTTCGGGTAATCCGAGGCACTTTTTTTTTTAGCCAGCTGCTGGAGTTTTGCAAAGCGAAACTCTTTTTTACTTTATAGGAAATTTCTCCTTCGGAGAAATCTTGAACTAAAAAGGCCCGCGCGGAGGCGGGCATGAAAACAAGAAGTATTACTTAGAAGATATAAAAACCTTCTGCACCTACTTCATCTTCTGAATCAAAATCATCATCTTCAAGGAAATAGTGCATATCTAATAAATCATCATCGCTCATAGCTTTGATGTCAGATGCCGTCATTCCTTCAGGTGGATTTTGGATATATTTAGTTCTTATTTCATCTACAGGATTGTTGTTACTAATAAGAATCACCTCCAAGCTTTTTAATGATTTTAACACTTGGAGAAAGATATAGGAACCTATCCAGCTTTAGCCCAAGCTCTTTCGTAGAGTTCCTGTAGAGTGTATGAATGATGAGCATACTTGATTTCAAGTATAGTCATTGTTTCCTTACAGCAAGGACATTGAATTGGGTCATAACCAAATGTTGCAGCAATGGAGTTGCGCCATTTAGTTTTATTCAAAAGAAAACGATGTTTTTCTTTAGGTATGGCTTTTAAGATGTTATGATCCTGTTCCCTATTGCGGGCATAGATGCCATAGTATCGGATTTGTTTGAAGTGCTTTTCTGGTATGTGTTGAGCAAGGAGTTTCATGAAATCAATGACAGGAAGTTTTACTACCATTAATTTATCATCCTCATGACGATTATAGTGATAGGTAACAATGCCATTTTTATAGCTGTCTATTCGTTTTGTAGAGATAACAGGTCTGCCAAGATATCTGCCAATGTATTTGGCAATCTGTTTTGGATTACATTGATTTGGTTTTGCATAGACATAAAAGCCATTAGCACAGTGTTTGTAGATATATGCTTTTGTTTTCTTGAATGAAGGACCGATTTTTCCTTCCATTTCATTCAAGAGAGCGGTTCGAAAAGCATTTCTTAGATATGTATAGTTAAAGTGCTTTTTGGGGCGCCATACAGTGTTATTGCCAACACCACCTTCAGTTACTAAGCAGTGAATATGAGGGTTCCACTGAAGACTTCTTCCAAAAGTATGTAATACGCAAATCATACCAGGAGTAAAGCATTCAGATTTGTTATCTTTATGAAACATTTCTAAAACTACAGAACGAACAGAAGAGAAAAGACAGTTTAGCAAATCTCTGTCATCAAGAAAGAATTGTCTAAGTTCTTCGGGGATAGTGAAAACGCAATGGCGATGAGTGGTTCTGACAAGTTTAAAAGACATGGCAGTAGTTCGTTTAGCGGAGTACTGGGTTCCGCAGGTGGGACAGAATCTACTGTGACATCTGAAAGGGACAAATTTAAGAGTGCCACATTTTGTACATCCGTACATGGCACCACCAAAAGAAGGATTACCACACTCAATCATCTTGTTTACATTATCAATGACAGCCTGGCGTGGATGTGTGGTCATCATAAATTCTTCGTAATTATCTAGGAATATTTCTTGAAGAATGTTACCCATAAGATAATTATAGAAGACTAGAACTAAGAGATAAACCCCACCCCTCATGATTGAGGGGCAGGGGAGTTGAGTAGGCGTAGCCTATTTTTTATTATCTAAAAAATGCATATTTACGTTTTAGCTGAATTGTGCAATATGCTATTTCTGATGATTGAGATTTGATTATTTTGATTGAAATAATCATAGAGTAACCATATAAATGAATGAATTTGAGCGATTTTTGGGGCGAGAAATGACTATTTGATTGATTATTTATGCTGAAAAACGCTGAAAATTCAGTCATTGTAGAGATTTTATAAAAAATGCACACCCTATTTTTATATGTTTCACAAAAATTGTGAAATAGTACTAAATCCTATTGACCCTAGAGACAATTAGCATTATTGTGTTAACAGTGTTAAGTGATTAACACTTGAAAGCAATTACGAGGTGACTTTAATGAAAAAAGTAACAGAGGTTGCTGGAAACAATACTACTGATTTAACAGAGATGAATCGTTCAGCAATAGTTCGAATACTTCAGCAAAAGGAAATTTGCAGTAGAGCTGAGATTGCTAAGATGATGGGACTTACTCAAGCATCTATCACAAAGCTTGTAGGCTATCTAATAGATATGGGTATTGTTTCGGAGGTTGGTATTGTAAAAGGGAGTGGAAATAGACGTTCAATAGGAATACGACTTAATGCAGAAAAAAATCTTGTTATAGGGGTTAAGTTTGCAAGACATGTTTTTGCAATAGGCGTGTTTGATATATCTGGAAAGCTTTACACACAAAGCGAGACAGAATTTGGTCTTGACGAGAATGCGGGTAAGGTACTTAGCCAGATGAAAGACCAGATTCAAAAGCTTTTAGATGAGTATTCCAATGTTGTTGCTATAGGCTTAGCACTTCCGGGGCCGTATCTTAGAAAAGAAGGCCGAATTGCGATGGTAACAAGAATGCCAAGCTGGCATAACATCAACTTCATTGATGAATTAAAGAATGAATTTGATAAACCAGTGTTTATTGAGCAGGATGCCAATGCAGGAGCACTTGCAGAATGGTGGTTCGGTAATCATGGCAGACCATTATCATCACTTACATATTTCCTTGTAGGCGAAGGCGTTGGTTCAGGAGTTGTTGATCACGACAGCTTGCTTATGGGAAATCAGGGAATTGCCAGTGAGGTTGGTCATATCAGCATTGATTACAATGGATTGCCTTGTGAATGTGGTAATAAAGGGTGCTTAGAGCTTTATTGTTCCACAATGGCATTTCTGAAAAGAGCCGGTGAGGAATTACCAGAACTTTTCAATGAAAAATACAAAAACAGAGTTGAGGCTTGTGACCGTGTTTTTGAAGCGGCCAGAGAAGGTAATGAAAAAGCTAAAAAGCTAGTTGAAGAAATAGCATTCTATATAGGGCTGGGTTGTGTAACATTAATCAACGCATATGATCCAGAAATAATAGTAATAGGAGATAGTATTTCGAAGGGAGATGAGCTGATACTTCCAACAGTCAAAAAGATTGTTGAAGAGCGAACAATACCAGAGATACATAACAGGGTCAAAATTGAGATATCAACATTAAGTATTGATCCTACATTATATGGGGCAGCGGCAATTGCCACTGATAGAGTTCTTAGGAAACCAAGTGAATATTTAGTTTCAAACTAAAGCACAGGTATATATATAAGGGAGGTAATACAAATATGGAGAATAATTCTTTTATCCTACAGATGCAAGGGATTACAAAAGAATTTCCAGGTGTTAAGGCACTAGATGATGTCAACCTCTCAGTGAAGGAAGGCACTATACATGCTATATGCGGTGAGAATGGTGCAGGTAAATCTACACTGATGAAGGTTTTGTCTGGAGTATATCCTTACGGCACTTATGATGGAAAAATCATCTACAAGGGCGCTGAGATGAAGTTCAAAAACATCAAGGAGTCAGAAAGTGCTGGAATCGCAATTATCCACCAGGAGTTGACAATGATTCCTGAATTATCCATTACAGAGAACATCTTTATGGGTAACGAGATTGCAAACAGAGGATTAATTGATTGGGGTGAAGAAAAAAGAAGAACCTATGAAATACTTCAGAAGGTTGGTCTTTCAATTAACCCAGACATCCTTATAAAGCATCTTGGTGTTGGACAACAGCAGCTTGTTGAAATTGCTAAGGCACTTTCAAAGAATGTTAAGCTTCTTATTCTTGATGAGCCAACATCAGCTTTAAATGAGGCAGATTCAGAGAATCTTCTTAACCTTATGGTTGAGCTTAAGAACAAGGGAATCACATGTATCATGATTTCTCATAAGCTTAACGAAATCGCAGCTGTTTCTGATGCTGTTACGGTTATCAGAGATGGACACACAGTTGAGAGCTATGATGTAGAAGCTGGAAAGGTTGATGAGGACAAAATCATCAAAGCCATGGTTGGTCGTTCAATCGAAAACCGTTATCCAGAACATCAGCCAAAGATTGGTGACGTAATATTTGAGGTATCAAATTGGAACGTTGAAGATCCTGATGTTGAAGGCAGAATGCTTTGCAAGAATGCAAGCTTCAATGTAAGAGCTGGAGAAATCGTTGGATTCGCAGGTCTTATGGGTGCCGGAAGAACAGAGCTTATGCGTTCAATCTTCGGTAGAAACTATGGAATCTACAGAAGTGGTCAGATAAAGATTAAGGGCCGCGAGGTAAAGCTTACATCCGTTGAAGCGGCTATTAAAAACGGTATTGCATATGTTCCTGAGGATAGAAAGAATTTAGGATTAAATCTTTTAGATTCCATTAGAACAACAGTTGTATCCGCAGATCTAGATAAGATTACAAAAAATGGTCTTTTAGATTTGAATGATGAAAAGAGAGCAGCTGAAGAATACAGAAAATCATTAAAGATTAAGACAGCAAATATCGAAGCTGGTGTTACTACTCTTTCAGGTGGTAATCAGCAGAAGGTTGTTTTATCAAAATGGATGTTCACAGAACCTGATATTCTGATTCTTGACGAGCCTACTCGAGGAATTGACGTAGGTGCAAAATATGAGATTTACAAACTCATTCATCAGTTAGCTGATGATGGAAAAGCTGTAATTTTAGTATCATCTGAATTACCAGAGCTTTTAGGTATGGCTGATAGAATTTATACAATTTTTGAAGGTACTATCACTGGTGAGCTCGCAGCAAGCGAAGCAAATCAGGAAGGCTTGATGAAGAAGATGACAATCACTTCAAACTAATACGTGGATATGAAAGGATGGAATAAATTATGAAATACATTAAACAGGTATTGGGCGGAGACCTTCGTCAATACACTATGGTTGTTGCGTTAGCTGCGCTGATTATTATATTCAATATCATTTCTGGTGGAAGAATGCTTACATCATCAAACTTCCAGAACTTGCTTTCAGGTAACGCATACGTACTTGTATTAGCTCTCGGAATGTTAATGGTAATTGTTATTGGTCAGATCGACTTGTCAGTTGGTTCTGTAGCCGGTTTCTCAGGAATGGTTATGGCACTGGTTGCTAAGAACTACAATGTTCCATGGTGGGTAGCAGTTCTTATCGCAATCGCAATTGGTATCTTAGCTGGTGCATGGCATGGATTTTTCTTGGCACAGCTTGGTATCCCAGGATTCATCACAACACTTGGTGGTATGATGATCTTCAGAGGTGGTGTTATTTGGATTTCACATTCAATTTCAGTTCCTGCACCAGAGCAGCTTAAGTGGTTTGGTTCTGGATACTTACCAGAATGGGGCCCAGCATTCACAGGAATGAACAACTCAACTCTTTTACTTGGTATTATCGGTATTGTTTGTTACGTAGTAGCACAGCTTAAGAAATACAAGCATTCAGACAATGGCTCAGGCTCAAAAGATCCATTCTGGGCAGTAGTTGTTAGAATCGCTCTTATGACAGTTTTAATTGGATATTTCACATGGTTATTTGGTTCAGGACGTGTAGGCACATCCTTCCCAGTACCAGGACTTATCTTACTTTTACTTACAATCATCTATCACATCATTACACAGCGTACAAAGTTTGGACGTCACGTATATGCAGTAGGTGGTAACAAAGCAGCAGCAGCTCTTTCAGGTGTAAATGTTAAAATGACATATTTCCTTACAATGGTAAACATGTCATTACTTGCAGCAATCGCAGGTATCCTTTTCGTAGGTCGTTCAACAGCAGCAGGTCCTGCTGATGGTACATCTTGGGAAATGGACGCAATCGCATCAGTATTCATTGGTGGTGCTGCAGTATCAGGTGGTGTTGGAACAATTCTTGCAACTATCGTCGGTGGTCTTGTAATGGCTGTTCTTAACAACGGACTTATGCTTATGGGTGTAGGTGCTGATAAGACACAGGTTATCAAAGGATTTGTACTTCTTGCAGCAGTTGCATTTGATGTATACAACAAGAAGAGCGGAAAGAGCTCAATCATTGGCAGATTATTTGGGGGTAAAGAAGCAAAATCTGCAAACTAATTTTTAGAAGGCATGGCCGCAGTGCGCTGCGCCTTATATAAAAAAGTTAAAAAGCACGTAAGTGCAAAAACAAGGAGGAAGGAAAATGAAAAAAAGAACGCTTTTGTCAATGGCAATGGTAGCAACAATGATGGCTACTACATTTGCAGGCTGCGGGGGCAGCAGAGAGGGAACTACTGACACAGCGACAACTGACGATCAGACAGCTACAGAGCAGACAACTGATGGTGCTGCTACAACTGCTGATATGCCAGGATTCGAGGAGGGTGCAACAATCGGTGTATCTCTTCCATGGTTAGGAACTCAGAACTGGAAAGAGGCTGAGGAAATGTTTACAGCACAGCTTACAGATGCTGGCTACAATCCAATCGTACAGGCAGCTGACCAGAAGGTAACTCAGCAGCAACAGCAGATTGAGTCAATGATTGAGAACGGTGCTAAGGTTATCGTTGTAGGTCCTGTTGATGGATCACAGCTTGGTTCTGTACTTGAGCAGGCTAAAGAAGCTGGCGTATACGTAATCGGTTATGACCGTCTTCTTGAGAACACATCAGGTGTTGATGGTGTAGTTCAGTTCGGTTCTGTAAAGACTGGTGAACTTCAGGCACAGGCTTTATTACAGGGTCTTGAGGAGCAGAAGGGTGAGGCTCCTTACAACATCGAGCTCTTTGGCGGCGGCCCAGCTGATCCTAACGCTCCTAACTTCTTCAAGGGTGCTATGTCAGTTCTTCAGCCAAAGATTGATGACGGAACACTTGTAGTTGTATCTGGTCAGACAGATTTCACACAGTGCGCTACACAGGATTGGGACAATGCTAAGGCTCAGCAGAGAATGGATTCACTCCTTGCTGGTAACTACTCAGATAAGGATATCGATGGTGTTCTTTGCCCTAACGATGGTATTGCTAGAGCTTGTATCACAGCATGCGAGAACGCAGGTCAGGACATCCCAGTTGTTTCTGGTCTTGATGCTGAGAACGAGTCAGTTGAATGGGTATGGCAGGGACGTCAGTACTCAACAGTTGCAAAGCCAACAGAGGACCTTGTAGCTGAGACAATCGAAATCATCGATTCACTTCAGGCAGGTAACGGAATGCCTTCAACAGACGTAACAACAAACAATGGTGTAATTGATGTACCTATCTATGAGCTTCCACCAGTAGTTGTTACAAAGGACAATGCAAAGGAAGTATTTGCAAACGATCCTTCAAGAATGGAACTATTAAAGTAACTTCTTCTTCATAATCTTTGTTATAATGGGGGCAGTGGCAAAAACACTGCCCTTTATATATATTAAGGAGGAATATTAATTTTGGAAAAAACAATTGATGTTGTAGCTTTAGGCGAGCTCTTAATTGACATGACAAACAATGGAGTTTCAGCACAGGGAAATAGTATGTTTGAGGCTAATCCAGGTGGGGCCCCATGTAATGTACTTGCTATGTTAAAGAGATTTGGACATAGCGTTGGTTTTATTGGTAAGGTTGGAGATGATATGTTTGGCCGCAAGCTCAAGGGAACACTTGAGGAAGTTGGTATCATGACAGACAATCTTAAGATGGATAAGGACGTACACACTACATTAGCATTTGTAGAGACATTCCCAGATGGCGATAGAGATTTTTCTTTCTACAGAAATCCAGGCGCAGATATGATGCTTCGCAAGGATGAAATCGATCCAAAGACAATTGCAAATACAAAGATTTTCCATTTTGGAACACTTTCAATGACTCACGAAATGCCAAGAGAGGCTACTTTATTTGCACTTGAGGAAGCTAAGAAGAATGGAGCTGTTATCACATTTGACCCTAACTTAAGAGAGCCATTATGGAACAGTCTTGATGAAGCAAAAGAGCAGATTCTCAAGGGAATGGAATATTGTGATTACCTTAAGATTTCTGATAATGAGATTCAGTGGCTTACAGGCGAAGAGGACTTTACAGCAGGCGTACACAAGATTCGTGAGAAGTTCAATATTCCTCTTATTACTGTGTCTATGGGCAAAGATGGAAGTCGTGCTTATTACAAGCCAGAGGGCAAGGACGAAGTAATCGTTGAAGTTGCTCCATTCCTTTCAGATGAAACAATCGAGACAACTGGCGCAGGTGACACATTCTGCGGTACTGTTATCCACTATTTGTTACAGTACGGTGTTGATAATTTAGATGAAGCGAAACTTAAAGAAATGTTAACAACAGCTAATGCTGCCGCATCTCTTATTACAAGAGTTAAAGGTGCTCTCAGAGTGATGCCACAGCTTGATGATGTAAAGGCATTAGCATCTACAAGGTGAGGTTGATGAAACGAATCGTATTTTGTGATGTAGATGGTACATTATTAAATAATAAACATAGAATGCTTGATAGTACACGTGAAGCAATCAAGAGTTTGCAGAGCAAGGATATTCCCTTTGTAATTGTGACTGCAAGAGGTCCTTCTGGTGTATATCCAATATTTGAAAGATATAAATTTGTCTGTCCTATCGTTTGTTATAGCGGGGCACTGATGATTGATGGTGATGGACAAATTATCTATTCAAATGGATTTTCGAAGGAAACAGCCAGAGCAATAATTACATTCCTTGAAGCTGAAAATTTTGATTGCACGTGGAATATCTATTCTATGGATTCATGGATTGTGAATAATAGGGCAGATGCACGAGTAGCTTTAGAGGAAAGCATTGTGGAAGCTGAAGCCACCGAGGGCAATGTTGATATGCTTGCCGATGGAGTAGATGTTGGAAAGCTACTGTGCATGTGCAATCCTGACAAAACTGATGAGATAGAAGAAGCTTTGAAAAACAAATTCCCATGTCTTTCAATAGTGCGCTCGTCAGACATACTCATAGAAATTATGAATAAAGGAATTTCTAAAGGAAAGAGTATTGAATTTATTTGTAATAAATGGGATATTAATATTAAAGATGCAGTTGCATTTGGGGATCACTACAATGATTTGGAAATGCTTGAAACTGTGGGAACCCCTTTTTTAATGGAGAATGCACCAGAGGAGCTGAAGGCTCGAATTAAAAACGTAACCTTTAGCAATGAAGCTGATGGAATATATTATGGGTTGAAAAAAATAGGAATCATTGATTAACATGCGAAAGGGGGATGGCATGGGTAAATATGAATTGAATTCCGCAGAAAATAAAGCCTTTGTTAGGGAGATTAGGAATAATCTGCTGTCCTTTGGACACAGATTTCCTTCGCCTGGCGGAGGCTCTTATTATTTGGGGGATGATGGAACACCATGGAAAGATAGGCCTCGTGAGACCTGGATTACAAGCCGAATGTGCCATGTGTACAGTCTTGGAACAATGCTTGGACATGAGGGCAGCGAGGAGCTTGCTGATGCAGCTTTAAAGGGCCTTACTGGTGAGCTGCATGACACTGAACATGGAGGATGGTATGCAGGTGTCACAGCAGATGGAGGCATACTGCCTGGCAAACAATGCTATGCACATGCATTTGTAATCCTTGCGGCATCATCTGCAATGCTTGCTGGTCGCCCAGGCGCCAAAGAATTACTAAAGGATGCACTTCGTATATACGATAAGTTCTTTTGGGATGATGAACTCGGTCTTTCAGTAGACACTTGGGATACAGACTTTAAAGTACTTGATGATTACAGAGGCATCAATGCCAACATGCACACTGTAGAGGCTTTTCTTGCAGCTGCAGATGCTATGGACGACGAAAACTACCGTGTAAGGGCTGGCCGTATCATATCCCATATAGTAGGATGGGCCAGAGATAATGATTGGAGAATTCCAGAGCATTTCACAAGTGACTGGAAGCCAGATTTGGAATGCAACAAGGATCGTCCGGACGACCAATTTAAGCCTTATGGTGCAACACCTGGGCATGGAATTGAATGGTCACGACTTATCACCCAGTGGGCCGTATCCACATACCAAGACCCAGACAACGAAAACGCCAAAGACTACATCAAGATAGCTGAAAAGCTATACAACAGAGCCGTAGAAGATGGCTGGAACGCAGATGGGGCACCTGGAATATGCTACACCACTGATTGGTCTGGCAAGCCTGTTGTGCACGACAGAATGCATTGGACACTTGCTGAAGCCATTAATGCATCAGCTGTTTTATACAATGTTACAGGAAACGTGAAATACAAAAAAGACTACGCTGCCTTTATGCAGTACTTAGATGAGAAGGTTCTCGACCACAAAAATGGTTCATGGTTCCATCAATTAGACGAACACAATAATCTTCTTACAACTGTATGGCCAGGCAAGTCAGATTTGTATCACGCCCTACAGGCTACGATTATCCCATACAATGAACTTGTGGGAGTATCCATAGCAACAGCTCTTCACCAAAAATAACAGAAAGTGAAGAAATTAACTTCTTGCCAAAATATGGATGATTATGCCAAGTAGTTGAGATTAAGACCACATAATGCTACATTTAAGTTGTAATTCACTAATTGTTCACATAATAAGCAACATATCAGTGAGAATGAGAGGTAGTAGTTATGAAAGTATTAATCTTCAAAGTTAAATTATTTAAGACATTATTTGAAAATCACCGAATTAGAAGGCAAATCAAAAAACTAGAACACACAAAGAATCAGTTATAGAAAGCCAGTTTGCAGACCGCAAGCTGGCTTTTATTTTTTGTCCCCATTCACAGTTTTATTGTAGTGGCCTGCCCGCACCCACGGCGTAGCCGGCCTTATGCAGGGGCTTGCGATTTTGCGAATATTGCTGTTTTTCTTATGGACCAAATTTATGCATCGCACATGTGTCTTGTTGCGGAATGAACCATTTTGAAAAATGTTTTTCAGGTGGCGGACACTGAAGTTTTTTATGTACTTCTCAGGCTGAGGGCACTTGGTTTCATATTACGTTTGCTAAGTAACATAACAAAGCAGGTTTTGCATATATAATCACCGTGGCACATTCAACATCGTGTTTTAAGTGACCACTTGCGCTGCCGTCCGTGGCAGCGCATGCTTATATATTGCAAAACCTGCTTTTATGTTACTAAGCGCACTTCAAAATCAACCAAGTTCCCCTCAGTCTAAGAAGTACAAATAATATTATGCTGTGTGTCCGCCACCCAAAAACTTTTTTCAAAATTGTACAGGCCTGCAAAAGACACATGTAAATAAAGATGCATAAATGGTCCATTAGAAAAACGCAATATTCATGCAATGCAAGCCCCTGCATAAGGCCGGCTACGGCGTGGATGCGGGCCTCGTCTGTACGAAAGTAGCTGTGAATGGGGACAGTATTTGGGGCTTTTATAGCTGGGCTGTGCAGTGTGGGCAACGAGTTGCCTTGATGTGGATTTTGCTGAAGCAATATGGGCAGTCTTTTTCGGTAGGAGCTGCAGCTTCGGCTTCTTCCTTGTTGCGCTTTAATAATGCGGCTGCTCTTTCTGAACCTCTGTTTATAGCCTTGATAATTAAGAAGATTACAAGTGCTGTAATGAGGAAGTTGATGATGGCTGTGATGAAATTGCCGTATGTAAGAACAGGGGCTGCTTCGCCTGAGCCAAGCTTAACCTTGAGTTCTGAAAAGTCGGTGCCACCAAAGATTCCTAAGATTGGTGTAAGGATATCTTCGTTGAGTGATGTTACGATGGCTGTGAAAGCGCCACCTACGATAACACCGACTGCCATATCCATTACATTTCCGCGTAAAATAAATTCTTTAAATTCTGCAATAAAACCTTTTTTACTCATATGAACCTCCCATATGTGATTATTATTGATTAACTACCAAAATAATTTTATACATTTAAATATTTCTGCGCAATAGATAAAAATATTGATGTAATTTGTTGCTTTTTTTTCTAAGATTTGCGAAAATATTTAAAGCTATAATAATAAATCAAAGGGAGGATTTAAAATGGCATTTTGTAAGTATTGCGGTTCGCAATTAGAAGATGGACAGACATGTAGCTGTGAGGGAGCACAGGCAGCACAAGCTGCAGCAGCTAATCCACAGCCACAGGCAACAGAAGGGGCACAGGCAGCTCAGCCAGTAAACGTAGCTCCAAATCAGACAGCAGAGGCAGCAAAGGCTGTAGCAACAAATGTTGGTACAGAGCTTGTTGATGTATGCAAGAAATTCTTCACAGCTCCTGTAGAGCTTTTTGAAGAGGTTTACACATCTACATCACAGATAGCAGAGTTTGTTATCTTAGGAATCTTTACAGCATTTTCATTATTATTCATTAGCTTATTAATGGAGTATGCTGATTCACCATTCCTTATTGGTTTGGGAGTAACAGCTGGACTTGTTGCTATTAAGGTAGTATATGCTCTTTTTGCATACTTAACAAAGGATACTGAAGGTACATTTGTTAACGCATTATCATTATTTTCAGTTACAACTATTCCTGGTATTGTTTTTGTATTAGTTATTTTCTTATTTGCAAAGATGGCATTCCCAGTAGGAGAGATTGCAGTTGCTATCATTTGGTTAGTAGTAGATACTATCTATTCATTCCTTGCATTTAAGACAATTATTAAGAACTCTAATACAAAGGCAATCAATGTATTTGTCATTGTTACAGTTGTAATTACATTTATCATTGTAGCAATTGGTTACAACAAGGCTGTAGATTTAGTTACAGAGATGACTCAAAATGCAATCTATGATGCATTTGATTCAATGTGGTAAAAATAATATTAGGGAGAATTGAAGTATGTTTTGTGAGAATTGTGGAGCAAAAATAGATGATGGTGCAGCATTCTGTACAGAATGTGGCGCTAAGCAGTCTGTTCCAGAGGTGGCACCTGGCTTTACACCACAGCCAACAGCTACTAGCACAGCAGCTACAAATGTAGCTCCAGCTGTTCCAGTTAGCGAAAAAATGAAGAAAGTTCCAGTATATGTTTGGATTATTGCAGCTGTAGTAATCGTTGCATTAATTGCTGGAGGTATCTTCCTCAACATTAGAAAGCACACAATCAATATTAATGACTATGTTACAGTTGAATTTGATGGATACGATTCAATGGGTAAAGCTACAGTCGAAATCGATGAACAATTCTGGGTAGACCTCTATGAAAAGACAGATTTCAAGGATAAGAAAAAAGTCGAGAGAGAAGAAGATTTTGAAGGCGACGAAGAGCTTATCGGTTGGTGGATGAGATACGCTGTAGATAGTAAGATTAAATATGAAGTTGACCCAGCTAATAAGCTTAAAAACGGTGATGAAGTTGAGGTTTCATACAAGGTTAAGACAGACGCTATCAAGAAGAAGTATGGTGTCACTATCAAGGCTGAGGACAAGAAGTTCACTGTAGAAGGCCTTAAGAAAGTAAAATCATTTGATCCATTTGAAGGAATCAAGGTAACATATTCTGGTCTCGACGGAAATGGAACAGCTAAGGTAGAAGTAACTGGCAATGATGAAGTATATTCTGCTTACTCATATTCATTAAGCAAGAACTATGACTTATCAACAGGCGATAAGATTACAGTTACATATGCTTCAGGATATAGCGAAAAAGAATTAAAAGAAAATTGTGCTGAAAGATTCGGCAAAGTTCCTTCTGCAACAGAAAAGGAATATACTGTTGAGGGATTAGGACATTATGTAACAGATGTTTCAGAATTAAATGCAAAGAGCCTTGCTGAAGTTATCACATATGCACAGGATGAGATTGAGTATGATTCTGGCTTTGATGGCAATGCTACAGTTAACAGTGCTGATTATCTTGGCGCATATCTCTTCTCTAAAGAAGGTGACGGCAATTATGTATACTTAGTATTTGAAGTAAATGCTGATGTTGAAGATGAAGAGGGTGATTCAGAGTCATTTACATATTACGCAGTTGTTTCAATTACAGACGTATTCATTAATGAAGATAAAGAGTGTGATTACTCTAACTTCTATGGTGTAGATTATCACTCAGCAGAGTATGAATCTGAATCTGGAACAAAATACAACTACTATGGCTATGCTTCATTAGATGATGTTAAGGCAGACATGGATGAAGAAAAAGAATGGTATGAGTCATACGATTATGTAATGAGTACATCAGTTAAATAATGATTAATTAAACCTTTCACACTTTATGTGTGGAAGGTTTTTTTTTACGGGTTTTTCTAGTATAATGATATCTGTGTCGTTAGACATGTAAGTAATATTAGTAGGAGAACATGTTATGGGTTTATTTGACAAAAAGAAAAAAGAACAAGTTGAAGAAAGTAAAGCTGAAGATATCAGATTAGAAGATTCTGATATAACAGATACTATTGATACAAGCAGAAGATTTTCTGTGATAGTAGATGGAATTACAACAATGCTTGACGGAAATGGAAGTATCGTTTCAGGTCAGTTAGCTGGTCATCTTAAGAAGGGCGATACAGTTTATGTATACCAGCCAGGTGCAGAAGCTGTAGCTTGTGAGATTCAGGCTGTAGAAGCTAAAATTGAGGACAAGACATCTATCGTGGATGAGGCAGAAGATACTCATGTATCTTTACAGCTCAATCTTCCTGATGAAGTTTCACTCAAGAAGTATTCTGTTATTTCCAACCTTAAGCCACAGGATAAGGTTGATCCTAGAGTATCAATCGAAAATCCTGCATTGGCTGGAATCATCAATGGGATGGTTGTTTATGGCAAGGATAATGGTTTCCACGGTACATTAGCATATTGGGCAAGCCATGGTCATTTCATTACACCAATCAAGATGGATACAGAGCCAGAAATTAACGAAAAGGGCGTAGCTGTAATTAAGAAGGATACTAAAATCGGTTTTTATATGCTTAAATCACAAATCAAGCTCACTGGAACACCAGAGGGTAAGGATAGCATGGTATTACCTTTGTTTACAGATTGGGATTCTCTTAGAAAGTGGAAGGGAATCAGTAAGGATGGACAGAAGGTTCATACTCAAATTGTATCATTCCAGGATGTATACGCTATGTTAAAGAAGGGTGATGTATATTCAGGTATCGCTATCAACCCATTTAACAAGGTACCATGTACGCTTCCTGTTCCATATCTAGACACTATTACAAATACACCAGGATATCAGAGCGAATTTGGTGAGAATGAGTTTACAAATCATGTCCGTGAGGAGAAAATTCCTGCAGGCAAGAGAATTCTTCTTGGTGTTCCAAAGGAATCCGAAGAGACAACAGGTATTCGTAGTGAGCTTTTAGAGTATGGTAAAGAGCATGATGACATTCTTTCAATCAGCTTCCTTACAAAGGTAGAGGAAGATACAAAGGCAATGCGTCATCTTGTAGTTCTTGAATTTGAGGAAGGATACAAAACAGAAGATATGAAGCCTCATATGGAAGCTATTTATCAGAGGGTTCGTCCACATGCGAAAGAGATTACACAGATTGAATACGCTATTAAGGGACGTATTCAGGCGATTGATGAAGTTGTATCTCAGCATGCATTACAGATGGTGGTATATTCAAAATGAAACAACGATTTTATCGTACCAGGTTGTTGTTAAAACAAATCAGGATTAAGTTTTATAATCTTAAAGGTATCAAGAAAAGAGGTAGCACATCAGTGAAAAGACCTTTAGTATATGCCCATAGAGGCGCAAGTGGATATTTGCCAGAAAATACTATGCCAGCCTTTGAAAAAGCTGTTGAGATGGGAGCTGATGGTATAGAGCTAGATATTCACAAGACAAAAGATGGGCAGCTTGTTGTAATTCATGATGAAAAGATTGATAGAACATCTAATGGTAAGGGTAGTGTTAAGGATTATACCTTAGAAGAGCTTCGCAGATTCAATTACAATGCCACTCATCCGGAGTGCAAGGAAGCTGCTATTCCTACCATGCGAGAAGTTTTTGAGCTGATTAAGCCAACGGATCTTATCATTAATATCGAGCTTAAGACAGGCGTTATCTTCTACGAAGGTATCGAGGAGGATATAGTTGCCATGACAAAGGAATTTGGCATGGAAGACAGAGTAATCTATTCATCCTTTAATCACTATAGTATTATGCGAATAAAGGAGCTGTTTCCAGAAGCCCGCACAGGATTTCTTTACATGGATGGCACTCTTAATATGCCGGAATATGGAAAAGAGCATGGTGTAGAGGCTTTACATCCTGCGCTTTATAATGTGCAGTACCCTAACTATGTTGAGAGATGTCACGAGCTTGGTATCAAGATTAACACCTGGACTGTGAATTCTAAACAAAATTTACATATGGCTTGTGATATGGGATTGGATGGAATTATCACTAATTACCCAGATGTTGCACTTCAAATTGTAAATAGTTATAAATGGGATTAACATGAAGACAATAGAAAATTATTTTATTAAGGAGCAGGATTTTGCCGATTCTATGAAGGGCAAAGTCCTTCCTTTTCTAAATGAGAAAATTAAAGACGGGTACATAACTACAAGAGATGGCCTTAAGCTTCACTACCAAACTCTTATAAATCCAGAGGAAAAAGCTGCAATAGTAATGAGCCATGGCTTTTGTGAGTTCATTAGTAAATACACTGAAACACTGTATTACTTCTATCAGATGGGGTATTCAGTATTCATAGTAGAGCATCGTGGCCATGGCCTTTCAGACAGACAGGTCAAAGGATTGTGCAAAGTGCACGTAGACAGATTTGAGGACTATATAGTAGACTTTAACGAGTTTATTGAAAAAGTGGTTATTCCTGAAAGTATTACTGAGCGTTTGTTCCTTTTTGCTCACTCTATGGGAGGAGCAATCGGAGCTCTTTATTTGGAAAAATACCCAAGAGTGTTTGAAAGGGCTATCTTATCATCCCCAATGATAAAGCTTAAAACTGGTAGAAGACCAAAGCCAGTAGTGAAAATGGTATCAATCCTTACGATACTGCCATTCTTCAGAAAAAAATACATTTTGGGACATCATGATTATGATCATTCCTTTAAGTATCCGAAATGCTCTTGTCTTTCAAAAGCCAGATATACATATCAGTATAACGAGCGAGAAAGGGATGAGCACTATCAGACAAATGGCGCTACATATGGGTGGTCAAAGGAATCAGTTAATGTTTCTAAAAAAATTCTTAAAAAAGCCAGCTTGGTAGAAATTCCTGTTATAATAATGCAAGCGGCAATGGATACGCTGGTTGTTCCAGAGGCACAGAACGAATTTGCAGAGCTTGCAAAAGACTGTAAAGTCATTCGATTTGAGGGAAGTAAGCACGAAATTTTCAATGCTACTGATGATATAATTTTGGAATATTACGCAGAGGTATTCAAGTTTTTTGAAGTTGATAGATAGGAGTTAAGCATGTCAGATCAGGATTTTAGAGAATTTGACCCAGATGAGAAAAATACAGTGGATATTTCAGATGAGGTTATAGAGGAAGTTACAGGACAAGAAATCCACAAAGATACAGAAGAAAAGAAAGAATCAAAGCCAACAGAGTTTTGCTATATCTGTCATAGGCCAGATAATATTACTGGTCCACTTATAAAGTTGGCTCCAGGAATGAGTGTATGTCGAGACTGTATGCAGCACACATTTGATTCAATGGGTAGCTTCGGCCTAGGCGGAGGAGACAATTCAAAGAGTAATGTTGATATGTCTAAAATGCCAAATATAAGTTTTTTAAATCTAGGTAGTCTATTCGGCGAAGGACCAAAGGTTAAAAATGCACATGGCGCAGCAGGCTCAAAGGAAAAAGAAGACAGACCAGCACCAGCAATAGATATAAATAACATCATTCCTCCTCACAAAATCAAAGAGAAGCTTGATGATTATGTCGTTGGTCAGGATTATGCAAAGAAAGTTATGTCTGTAGCAGTTTACAATCATTACAAGAGAGTTGCTACAGGAACTATGGATGATATCGAAATCGAAAAGTCAAATATGCTTATGCTTGGACCTACAGGTTCTGGAAAGACATATTTGGTTCGTACATTAGCAAGACTTCTTGATGTACCTCTTGCAATCACAGATGCTACATCTTTGACTGAAGCAGGTTATATAGGTGATGATATTGAGTCGGTTGTTAGTAAGCTTCTTGCAGCAGCGGGCAATGATGTAGAAAGATGTCAGCAGGGTATCATCTTTATTGATGAGATTGATAAGCTTGCTAAAAAGAAAAATGCAAATCAGCGTGATGTTAGTGGCGAATCAGTACAGCAAGGTATGCTGAAGCTTCTTGAGGGAGCTGATGTGGAGGTGCCAATTGGTGCTTCAAGCAAAAATGCTATGGTTCCAACAACCACAATCAACACTAGAAATATTTTATTTATCTGTGGCGGAGCATTCCCAGCTATGGATGAAATCATTAAGTCTCGCTTAAATAAGCATTCATCTATGGGATTTATGGCTGATCTAAAGGATAAATATGATGATGATAAAAATATTCTTCAGAAGGTTACTGTAGAGGATCTTAGAGAGTTTGGTATGATACCAGAGTTTATCGGCCGTCTTCCTATTGTATTTGCTACAGAGATGCTGGATGAGGATATGTTGGTTCGAATCCTTAAAGAGCCAAAAAATGCTATCATTAAGCAATATCAAAAGCTTTTGGAGCTTGATGAGGTTAAGCTTGAGTTTGATGACGGTGCTTTACATGCAATCGCAAAGAAAGCTCTTGATAAAAAGCTAGGGGCTCGAGGCCTCAGATCAATCATTGAGGAATTCATGCTTGATATTATGTATGAGATTCCTAAGGATGATAATATTGGACAGGTAATTATTACAGAAGATTATATTGAAAAGAAGGGCGGACCGAAGATTCTTGTCAGAACAACTGGAGTCCTTCCTGAAAAAGCAGCTGCAAACTAGAAAAAAGTGTTACGAACCTCCTTTATAGATTAAGTTTTACAGCTATTAAGTAACGAAAACAAAAATTTGTACAAAATATTCGGACATTTTCTTTACTTTGAATAAGTGTTCTGTTAAACTAAATATAGTCAAGGAAGACTTGGCAAGTAATATATTGGAGGTACTTTAGCATGAGCAAAGGTACAGTTAAGTGGTTCAACAATTCAAAGGGCTACGGATTTATCTCAGACGAAGCTGGAAACGATGTATTCGTTCACTTCAGCGGTATCAATTCAGAGGGCTTTAAGACTCTCGAAGAAGGTGCTACAGTTGAGTATGAAGTAACTGATGGGGCAAAGGGACCACAGGCTGTTAACGTAACAGTAGTACGTTAATCAAATTTCATTAATCTATTTTTCGGGATACCTTTGGTTATGTTATGAAAAACAAGCTATAGGCAACACAAAAAAGATTAAGGGGAGAGGCAGCGTAGTTAATACGCTGCCTTATTTTTTTAAGGAGAATATTTGAAAAAGATAATACATTTCCTACTAAATTTAATAGGAACTTTGACAATAATTACCGGTATATTCATTGCAATATGCGTTGTTTTAAGCATTAAAAATGGAAGCTTTAATCCTACGCAGATTATGCGCAGTGCTGGGCTGAATGGATTGGCAAATTGGTATGGCGAAAATTCATCGGGCAATTCCATGTTGCAGGATGCTGTCATGGTAGAAAGCGTTTCTTACGATAGATATGCATATCAGCAGCTCACGGAGGAAGAGCAGACAGCTTATGATCAGATATATTCCTGTATAGAGAATTATTCAGATAGAATTACTCTATCTACTAAGGATAAAGACGTGCTTGCCAATGCTTATGAGGCGGTTTTAGCTGATTATGGTGGATTATTCTGGATAAATGGATATCAGTACAACACATACACCAGCAATAATAATGTAGTTGGTCTTGAGTTTGAGCCTAAATATACAATGTCAGAGGATCAGAGGGATATCTACCAGGCTACAGTAGATTCTGTGGCTGCAGAATGGCTTTCGGGCATCAGTCCCTCGGCCAGCGATTTTGATAAAGCACTTTATGTTTTCGAGACTCTTATAGAAAAGGTAGACTACGATACCAATAGTCTTGAAAATCAAAATATTCTCAGTGTCTTTTTATATCAGTCTACTGTTTGTCAGGGTTATGCAGATGCAGCGTGGTATTTACTTGATAAGCTTGGAATATCAAGCACAATTATTACAGGTACAGCTAATAATGAGAGTCATGCATGGAATTTGGTGCATCTTGATGGCGCATATTATTATATGGATGTCACATGGGGCAATAGCAAATATTTAGATAGCAACAACGATACCACCAAGCGTGTGAATTATGCATATCTTGCTATGACTACAGAGGAAATCAGTCAAAATCACGTGATTACAAGCACCTTTGAAGTGCCTGAGTGCTTATCAAATGCAGATGATTACTTTGTGCATAACGGGCTGTATTACGATTGGTACGGTGTGGATTCTATTGGTGCAAAGCTGGGAGAATCCTATGCGGCAGGGGATGCGGAAATATCTCTTAAATTTAGTAATTCTGATTTATATAATAGAGTTTTGGATTATTTCTTCGGAGAGAAGCATATATCAGATTACTGCGATGGGCTTACATCTGTATATTATCTTTTAGATGAAAATGCAAATGTAATCACTGTAAAATGGAATTAGCACGCATGTGGTTATTAAAACTACATGTTGAAATAATAAAGACTATTTACGTGGCAATGCTTGAATGATATAATACATATGAAATTAATCCCAACGTGGATGGAGGAATGAGGAAATTATGTATAAAATCATTATAGATAGCTGCGGAGAGCTTACAGAGGATATGAAGAAGGATGGTCATTTTGCTAGTGTACCATTGATTCTTGAAATAGATGGTAAGCAGATTTATGATGATGAGACATTTGATCAGGCTAGCTTTATTAAAGCTGTTGCTGAAAGTCCAAATGCTCCTAAGTCTGCATGCCCATCTCCTGATGCATACATCAAAGAGATGGAATGTGATGCAGAAAATATTTATATTGTCACATTATCTGCAGAGCTTTCTGGCTCATATAATAGTGCTTGTCTTGCAAAGAATATCTTTGAAGAAGACAATGAATCAAAAAATGTTTACGTATTTAATTCAAGATCTGCCTCAATCGGCGAGACACTTATTGGATTAAAGATAGCTGAATGCGAGAATGCTGGCATGTCATTTGAGCAGGTTGTGGAAGCAGTTGAATCATACATTGAGCAGCAGCACACATTCTTTGTTCTCGAGACACTTGAGACATTCAGAAAGTCTGGTAGATTATCAGGCTTAAAGGCTGCAATTGCTGAGACACTTAATATTAAGCCTGTCATGGGTTCTACAGATACTGGATATATCCAGCAGCTTGCTAAGGGCCGTGGCATGACACATGCAATTGATAAAATGACAAAGTGTGTAATGGAAGTTACTACAAATTGCGAGGAAAAGGTTCTTGCTATTTCTCATTGTAATTGTCCAGAGCGTGCTCTATCATTAAAGAAAAAAATGGAGTCGTTAGCCAAATTTAAGGAAATCTTCATTGTAGACATGAGAGGTGTCAGCACCATGTACGCAAATGATGGTGGAGTTATTTTGGTAGTCTAAAAGAATGACATACGAAGAAGTAGTAAATACAATAGACAATAAACATAGATTTGGTAAAGCATGTGGAAGAGATGTCACCCGGGAGCTCTTAGAAGTTTTAGAGCATCCAGAAATGGGAATGCGCATTATCCACATAGCTGGAACCAATGGAAAAGGTTCAGTAGCAGCTTTTGTGAGTAGCATCTTACAGGCTGCTTCTTTTGCGTCTTTTGAACCTTTTAAAGTGGGGCTTTTCACATCTCCACATTTAATAGAATATACAGAGCGCATTCGGATTGACGGTGTTCAGATACCAAAAGATGATGTCGCAAGGCTTGGAGAATACTTATTGTCGCTAAAGCTTGAATTAGAGCCTACGATGTTTGATTATTGGCTGGCCATGGCACTTTTGTATTTCAAAGAACAGGGCGTTAAATATATTGTCTTGGAGACAGGCCTTGGTGGTGCAAAGGATTCTACCAATGGATTACTGCGGAAGCCAGAGGTTTGCGCAATAACATCGATCGGTCTCGAACATACTCAGTATTTAGGAGATACCATTGAAAAGATTGCGGCTGAGAAGGCTGGAATAATAAAATCCGGAGTACCTGTTGTAATAGGTCAGATGGATGAAGGTGCAACTAATGTCATTATTAACCGTTGTAAAGAACTTAATAGTCACTATGTTATTTCTGGGGAGGTTTCTGCAGATAAAATAATAGGATTATTTGGAAAATATCAGAGAAAAAACGCACAAGTTGCAGTGGATATAATAAAGTGTCTAGATATAGGTGTTAATAATCAGACCATTGATGAAGGACTTGCAAAAGCTGTATGGCCAGGAAGGATGCAAATCATTTCTTATGATCCATTTATCATGGTAGATGGAGCTCATAATCCATCTGGAGTGGAGGCTTTATACGATAGCTTAGCTATGGAATTTCCAAAGGAGAAATTTTCATTTATAATGGCTGTAATGGCAGACAAGGATTACCTTGATATGATTAAGGTTATTACGCCTATTGCAAGAAGGTTTTATACGGTTACAGTGGATTCTAATAGAGCGTTGCAGGCAAAGGAGCTTGCAATGGCAATTAATAACACAGGGGTGGAATCTACATCATGTAATTCATATGATGAAGCGTTAGAATTGGCTTTGAAGCAGGAGAACAGGATTGTAGTATTTGGTTCATTGTATTTTATAGGAGAAGTACTGGGGAGTTATGATAAGAACTAGACAGGAAGCCTTGATGGCACTTGGATTAGGAATTACAGCAAGCGAAGCACAGATTAAGCTTGCTTATAAGGATTTGGTAAAGAAATGTCACCCTGATGTTACAGGTGATATGGATACAACTGCCTATAATCGTATTGTGGAAGCATATAATTTTTTGATTAAGGACAATGCTGGAAAGGTTCTTACCCATAGTAAAGTATTAGGAAAGACTACTAAACGTACGACAGCAAGCAATGCAGATTATACTGCTTTTCAGAAAAAAGCTGAAAAGCAAAAGCAGAAAAGAAAAGAAGCTTTTGAACAAAAGCAGAAGGAATTTACAGCTCAATATGAAAAGCAGGAAGCTGATTATAAACGAGCTATGGAGGCTATTGATGCTATAAGAGTTGCTAGAGCAATCCAATCAATGGTCTGGGCAAATGGAATGGAAAAAGATAATAATGAGGATGAAAGTTAATTCTAAATATAATAACGTGTTTTGGACTGTGGTTACAGTGGCTGTGCCTACAATGCTAGAGCAAATCCTATCTGTTTTGATGCAGTATGTAGATACTGCGATGGTAGGTAGACTTGGGGCAGACGCAACAGCGGCAGTATCCACATCCACTACAATCACCTGGCTTATAGGAAGCATGCCATATGCTTTTGGTGTGGCGGCAATGACACTTATTGCACAGGCTATTGGTGCAGGAGAAGAGCACCAGATTAAGCAAGTGGCTAAACAATGTTTATTGTTTGCATTAGGCGTAGGTGCAGTTATAGAGGTTATATGCTTTGCGGTAGCACCGTTTGTAGCTACATGGATGGGTGCTGAAGAAGCAATCAGACCTGCGGCTACCAGATATTTCTTCTGGATTTCAGTACCGGTTATCCTAAAGAGTGTACATTATATTTTGTCATCAGCGATAAGAGCTACAAAAGATACAACAACTCCTATGATAATTAGTATTGTTATCAATGCTGTAAACTTATGTCTAGATTATATTTTTATCTACATGCTTGGAATGGGTGTTGATGGAGCAGCCTATGCTACTTGTATCTCGGCTGCGTTAGGAGGAATACTTACTCTTATTGTATTCTTTAGCAATCCTTATCTTAGGTTTAAAGATAGCATATTCAAAACCGATAAGAGCATTACTAAAAAGATGTGGAATCTATCATTGCCTGTACTTCTTATCAATGTGGCCTCTACATCTGGATATGTTGTTTTTGCAAGTTTGGTCTCTCACATGGGCACTATAATTTTTGCTGCCCATAGCATAGCTGTAGGGGCAGAGGAATTGTTTTATATTGGTGGCTACGGTTTTAAATCAGCTGCTAATACTATGGTAGGTATTTCCTATGGAGAGCAGAATCACGATAAATATCATGCTGTCTGCGTAAGCAGTATTGTGTGTACACTGCTTGCAATGACATTTAGTGGCATATTATTATTTGTTTTTGCAGAACCACTTATGGGATTTTTTACCTCGGATGAGAGCGTTATAGCTTTAGGTGCTATGGTTTTAAAGATGGTAGCTTTTTCTGAGCCATTCTTTGGTATGTACATTATTTCAGAGGGAATCTATTATGGTCTTGGAAAGACAAAATATCCATTTGTTATTGAGTTTGGAGGAATGTGGCTTGTAAGAATTCTGGCTACTTATATCGGTATTCGTGTTTTCAACCAGGGGCTCATATATGTATGGTGCTGCATGATTGCAGATAATGTTTTAAAAGCAATATTATTAACAATACCACTTCCTATGTTATGGAAGAAAAGTTATAAATTAGAATAATAATTTAATAATATATTGACATATAACGCAAAGCGTGATAAAGTTTCATTGTTTTATGGTCTCAGTTATTATAAGAGGTGAAAAATGGAACTTACAACACTTAATAAAGAATACAGATTATTACGTGAAGAAAGTGAAGAAAAATTCGTAAAGATGACTTTAATAGAACCAAATATTAATTTGGTCGAGGAATATTGGATTACATCAGATCATACATTAGGAAATGCGCATAGCTACTTTACATCTTATGAGATGGGAATTGAGTACGCACTTGATAGAGTTGATTATAGAATGACATTAAATGCAGAAGGCCAAAAGCCATTTATTATTCTTGTAAATGGTAAGGCTATTAATACATATGGTCAGCTTGAAGCTTTCCTCAATGGCGATTTTCAGATAAAAGAAGCTGATATTGCAGAGGGAAACGTAAAGAAGTTATATTCGTAATTAAGAAATATTGTCCCAGTGGTTAGAATTAGTCTAGCCACTGGGATTTTTGTTACCATTCACAGTTGACATTCATTTATGACGCCCTCACCCCTGCTGTGGCCTCCAGTATACATATGGCGTGATTTTGCGAATATTGCTGTTTTTCTTATGGGCCAAATTTATGCATTGTACATGTGTCTTGTTGCGGAATGAACCATTTTGAAAAATGTTTTTTAGGTGGCGGACACTTAAGTTTTATATGTACTTCTCAAACTGAGGGGACTTGGTTTCATATTCCGCTTGCTAAGTAACATGACAAAGCAGGTTTTGCATATATAATCACCGTGGCACATTCAACATCGTGTTTTAAGTGACCACTTGCGCTGCCGTCCATGGCAGCGCATGCTTATATATTGCAAAACCTGCTTTTATGTTACTAGGCTCGCTCCAAAATCAACCAAGTTCCCCTCAGTCTGAGAAGTACACTTTATATTATGTTTTGTGTCCGCCATCTAAAAACCTTTTTCAAAATTGTACAGGCCTGCAAAAGACACATGTAAATAAAGATGCATAAATGGCCCATTAGAAAAACGCAATATTCTTGCAATGCGCCATGTGTATACTGGAGGCCACAGCCTTTGTTGAGGGCGTACCTACAAAACAGACTGTGAATGGTAACGGATTTTTTCTTTATAGGAAATGAATATTGCCTTAAATTTAGTATAATAGAAAAAGAATAGTTGGATATATGGGGGCGATAATTGTGGCTGGTTTAAAGGGGCAGTACATACAGATAGTTAATGAGCAGGGAAGAGTAATTGGTAATGGATCAAATCAAGAGTGGTTTTCAGATAAGCCATGGTGCAATGTGAAAGGGCAAGGGTGCGGTATAATTGCTGCATTGGATGCTTGTTATCATATTTCAGGTAATAATAGGGTTGATAAGGATGAATATGGGAAACGTATTGAGAGTTTTTTGAAATGCAATCCTTTATCTAAGCTTTATATGCATCAGTTCTTTGGAAAATATGCGTTAGGGTTAACCCCATGGCAGATTTGCAGATACATTAACCAGTGCCTAAAGGGGAGCTATAAGGCTTGCTACAATGGGCGATATGGACATGATGATATGCTGGAAAAAATGGAAGAGATGTTAGATAACGATATACCTGTCATTTGGTCTTTGTATCGGATGGGAAAGAAGATAACATTATATTCCTATAAATCAGTTACTAGGGAATACATTCCTGTTACATACACTAATAGTCATTACGTAAATGCGATAGCTGTTATTCATGATGCGAGTGATGTGCATAAGACCATGGTGAAAATATCATCCTGGGGAAAACTATATTATATAGATTATGATGAATACCTGGAATATGTAAAGGGCTCACTTATTAGTAGCGTCTGTTCAAATATCATACTTATAAAAAAGAAGCTGTAATTGATAAGCAAAGGACTTATCAATTACAGCTTTTATATTACTTACGTTTGTCTAGATTGTTTGCAATTTTCATACCAATGTTTTGTATGATTTGGAATAAAATAATCAACAAAATAACTGTGACAATCATAATATCAGTCTGCCATCTGTAGTATCCATAGCGAACAGCAATATCACCTAATCCACCACCACCTACAGTACCTGACATTGCAGAGTACCCTAGAATGTTACCTGTTGTGATAGTAGCGCCCACAATAAGAGATGTACGGGCTTCTACAAGCATAACCTTAAATACGATATCCCAGTTGCTTGCTCCCATAGATTTGGCTGCTTCAATAACACCAGGATCAACTTCGTTAAGTGAAGATTCTACCATTCTGGCAATGTATGGTGCTGCACAGAAAACTAGTGGAACGATAGTAGCGGTAGAACCGTAACTTTTGCCAACAACAAGTCGAGTAAATGGTATTAACAATATAAGTAGAATTAAGAATGGTATTGATCTGACAATATTGCAGATTACATCTAAAATACCATAGATTATTTTGTTAGGTGTCAAACCGTCTGAACTAGTGATTTTAAGGCATATACCAAGAGGCAATCCGAAAATATAAGCAGCTATTGTAGAGCCTAAAGTCATGTAAAGGGTATCCCTGATACCTTCTAAAATCATATTAATAACTTGTTCATCAAACATCGCCTGTTACCTCCTCGATTTCTAGACCGCGCTCCTTGAGAAAAGTGATAATGTTTTCTTGTAAGTTTGTGTCTTCAGGAAGACCTAGGATCATTTCACCCTTTGCAACGCCGCCAACATTTTTGGTGTCAGCGCGAAGAATATTGACCGCTGTCTGGAATTTTAAAACCATATTTGCAATTACAGGCTCATATGATGAATTCTCAGAGAAAACAATACGAATTTTGCGTTCGCCATTGAGTGTTTCAACAATACCGCCATTATTGGTAGAGTCGCCGCGCAAGATTAATTCTCTAGCAGCTGAAGATTTTGGATGATTAAACACATCTTCAACTAAACCATGTTCAACTACCTGACCTTTTTCAATGATGGCAACCTTGTTGCAAATCTCAGATACTACTGACATCTGATGTGTGATAACAACGATTGTAATGCCAAATTTTTGATTGATATCTTTTAGAAGCTCTAAGATAGAAGCGGTAGTCTGTGGGTCTAAGGCAGAAGTAGCTTCGTCACATAGAAGGATTCTAGGATTGCTAGCTAGTGCTCTTGCGATGGCAACACGCTGACGCTGACCACCTGATAATTGAGCTGGATAAGCTTTTGCTTTGTCTGAAAGCCCAACGACTTCTAGTAGTTCTTTTGCACGTGCTCTTGCTTCGCTTTTTGAGACCTTTTGTAGGCGTAATGGGAAGCAGATATTATCTAAAACATTTTTCTGCATAAGCAGGTTGAAGTTCTGGAAAATCATAGCAATATCGCTACGTTCAGCTCTAAGCTCCTGTTCGCTTAAGGAACCAAGATTTTTATTGCCAATCCAAACTTCTCCGCTGGTAGGCTTTTCAAGGAAATTAAAACATCTGACAAGAGTACTTTTACCTGCTCCAGACATACCTATGATACCGTAAATATCACCCGTCTCGATAGTGAGATTGATATCCTTTAGGGCATGAACTTTTTCAGAACTCTGATCGAATGTTTTTGAAAGATTCTTTACAACAATTTCGTTCATATTTTACTCCACATAATCGTTTAAATGAAATGAGTGCAGCCTTGCTAGCTACACTCATTAAGATTACTATTTGTTTAATTCTCGGTCAAGTGTGTGACTTATTTATCGTAGAAAACTACAGCACCATCATATGTGTCTTCGATATATTTTTTGATTTCATCTGACTTAAGAACAGAAACAAGAGCCTGAATCTTAGGGTCATTTTCGTTTCCTTCTTTAACAGCGATGATGTTAACGTAAGTCTCAGCTGCAACAGAATCAGTAGATTCATATGCAACAGAATCCTTAGCTACTGAATAACCAGCTTCAAGAGCGTAGTTACCATTTAATACAACGAATGCAACTTCGTTTACAACTCTTGCAACCTGTGCAGCCTCAAGCTCCTGGAACTCAAGATTAAGAGGGTTATCAGTAATATCATTTACAGTAGCCTCTAAGCCAACGCCATCCTTTAATGTAAGGAGGCCATTGTCCTGAAGAAGAAGAAGTGCTCTTGCTTCGTTTGTTGTGTCATTTGGGATAGCGATAACATCGCCGTCAGCTAAATTATCGAGGGATGACTTTGTGCCAGGGTAAATACCGAATGGCTCATAATGGATGTCGCCTGCATCTACAAGGTGGGTGCCGTGCTCCTCGTTAAAACTATCAAGATAAGGAACGTGCTGGAAGTAATTTGCATCAAAATCGCCAGATTCTACAACTTCATTTGGCTGTACATAGTCATCAAAAATCTGAATCTGTAAATCATATCCCTGTTCAGCAAGGGCTGACTTTGCCTGCTCAAGAATCTCGGCATGTGGTGTAGCTGATGCTGCGACTTTGATTACCTCAAGATCTCCTGATGCCCCTGAGCCATTATCAGCCTTATCTGAGTTTGCTGAGCTACCGCATCCAACTAATGCACCTGCAGTTACTATAGAAGCTAGTGATAAGCTTAAAAGCTTTGTTAAATTGTTCTTTTTCATATGTCTCCTCCTGTGCTTTATCTTTATTAATTGAGACTTTATCACACATATAATGCTAATTCAATGGTTCTAATTATACCTAGATTTTATTACCCGCTATCAATAAAATTGATAACTAAAAAACGAACTTCGATGCTGTAAATCCTAACATGCACTAATGCTTTGTTTTTCTTATAAAAAAGGATATAATTTAGAGACGGAGAAAAGGGATATAAATATGAAAAGGAAGATAATAATACTACTATTAGCTGTAGGCCTAATCTCAGGGCTCTGTGCAGGTGGTCTATACTATTATAATGAGAAAACTGATTTGGTATATTCGGAAGTTTATATCGAGGCAGGTAGTGCTGAATGTTCAGTGCAGGATTTTTTGAAGAAGGAAGAAAAGACTGCTTCTTTTACAAAAGACTCAACCTATGATTTGAACAAGGTGGGGGATTATCCGCTTAAAATCACTTGCAAGGTTCCGGTTTTCGGCGAAAAGACTTTTAAAACAACGTTGCATGTGCAGGATACAGTGGCTCCAGAGTTTTCTCTTACAGAAGATTCTATTGAAATGTACACCACAGCAGAGGCTCCTACAGCAGCAGATTTGGTTGAATCAGTTAACGATGTCTCAAATTGTGTGATAGATTTCAAGGATGAATACGATTTTTCAAAAAAAGGAAGCTTTGACATCACAGTAGTGGTCACTGATGAAGCTGGAAATTCATCAGAGGCGTCTATTCCTTGTGAAGTGGTAGAGGATGTTACACCTCCAGAAATCGCAGGTGTTGAGCCTTTGCAATTTGCTCAGGGTGATGCTATTTCCTACAAGAAGAATATTGTGGTGACAGATGATCAGGATGATAATCCTACACTTGAGGTAGACACATCTGAAGTAAATTCAGATAAAAGAGGTGTATATCCTGTTAAATATATAGCCACAGATTCTGCGGGTAACGTAACAGAAAAGTCCACCACAATCAAAATAGTATCTGCCAAGATAAGCGCGGCCACAGAAGAGACAGTCAATGCCATGGCTGATGAAATCCTTGCAGAAATCATTAAGGACGACATGTCGCAGTTGGAACAGGCTAGGGCGGTTTACAACTGGGTGGTAGATAATATTACATATTCGGAAAGTGCTGGTATTGATGATTTGTATTCGGCAGCCTATAAAGGTATGTACAATCGCATAGGTGATTGCACAGTTAAGCAGAAGACAGCAGAAGTAATGCTTAATCGTCTAGGCATTAAAAATATGGAGATTGAAAAGATTAGGGATACCAGAGGTCATTACTGGTTGCTCATTGATGTTGGAGAGGGCTGGTATCATTACGATCCAAACCTACAGCTAGATGGCACTAGAATCTTTTATTGGCATGATGCCGACTTGTGGGCATATTCAAATAGTCACAAGAATACCCATAACTATGACCCTAGCAAGTATCCACCTATTCAGTAAAATGCTAGTTATTATATAGAAAAGAGAGGATAAAAAATGAAAAAAAGAATTATAGCATTAGGAATGATTATGGCTATGTCATTTGCAGTTGTTGCATGTGGCAGCTCAGACGACACAAAGGTAATTGAATCAACAGATACTTCAAATGCAAGTGGCGAGAGCGAGGCTGCTGGAGCAGGATATGTATTCAATTATGATGGAATGGATATTGCGGTTGATTCAGATGTGGCACCTGTTATTGAAAAGTTGGGTGAACCACAGGAATATTTCGAGTCTCCAAGCTGTGCAGCCGAAGGTATTGGTAAGCTTTACACATACAGTGATTTTGAGATTCAGACATATCCAGATGGTGATGTAGATAGAGTACTTTATGTATTGTTTAAGACAGATAATGTAGCTACAGCCGAAGGCATCGATCTTTCTAGCTCAAGAGAAGACATAGTAGAAGCATACGGCCAGGCTACAGAAGAAGGCACTAGCTCGATGAAGTATGAAAAGGACGGCATGACTCTAGTATTCTTATTTGATGGAGAAAGCCTTATTTCTATCGAATATGACAGCTCATTGAACTAAAAAGTTTTCAGAATATTAAAGGGATTTTTTTGAGTCTTACAACTTAAAAAAATCCCTTGACTTATGAGCTGAGTTCATATAGAATAACCATTGTCGTCAGGAAATGACGATTTGAAATTGATATATAGCTGTTAAAGCGAGTTGCCGTTTTTTCTTCGCGGAGCTCGAAAAGCCAGCAAATTGCGCGAGTGGCTCAGTTGGTGGAGCGCCACCTTGCCAAGGTGGAGGTCGCGGGTTCGAGTCCCGTCTCGCGCTCTTTTAATGCAAAAAATGAGGTCATCCATTTGGATGGCCTCATTTTTGCATTAAAGAGCACTTCAATCGAGACGGGACGACCTATCACGATTTATCGAGCTTGCGATGAGAAATCGTGATGTTTCCTTAATCCCGTCGAGCGCGTAGCCCATACGGGCCTCGAAGGTTCGAGGTCTCGCCTGCCGGCTCGGTCGGTGCTTCTGCTCCGCAGAGGTGTCCACCGGACACCCGCACCCCGTCTCGCGCAGATTGGATCTAAAGTGTAATTAATTTTGGATGTTTCCTTAATCCCGGCGAGCGCGTAGCCCATACGGGCCTCGAAGGTTCGAGGTCTCGCCTGCCGGCTCGGTCGGTGCTTCTGCTCCGCAGAGGTGTCCACTGGACACCCGCACCCCGTCTCGCACAGTTTGCATCAAAGAGCTCTAAATTAAATTCTTTCATCAAGTCGTCAAAAGCCATATTTCTATAGTCTTTTTTCTAATTTGGCTAATCAGAAGAATAAACAAGAATTAGATTAGCCAAGTCAGAGGAAAAGTGGCTAATCAAAATAATAAATGAGAAATAGATTAGTCAAGTCAGAGGAAAAGTGGCTAATCAGAAGAATAAA
>NZ_KK211361.1:41031-80625 GCF_000621865.1 Pseudobutyrivibrio sp. MD2005 | reverse complement strand
GGTCCCTATCCGGCGCGGGCGTAGGATATTTGAGAGGAGCTGCCCCTAGTACGAGAGGACCGGGGTGGACGGACCACTGGTGTATCAGCTGTCGACCAACGGCATAGCTGAGTAGCCAAGTCTGGACGGGATAAACGCTGAAGGCATCTAAGCGTGAAGCCCCCCTCAAGATGAGATATCCCCTTCCTTTAAGGAAATAAGATCCCTTATAGACGATAAGGTAGATAGGTTCAAGGTGTAAGTGTGGTAACACATTCAGCTGATGAATACTAATAGATCGAAGGTTTATTCTAAAAAGGAAATATGTAGTCAGGATGTAATTCTGAAATTTACTGTGTGAAGTTTTGAGGTTGCTATAATTAAATGCAACCATTAGTATTGTGTTTTATGCGGGTGTGGTTCAATGGTAGAACATCAGCCTTCCAAGCTGAATACGTGGGTTCGATTCCCATCACCCGCTCTTAGAATTTAATATGCGCGATTAGCTCAGCTGGCAGAGCACCTGACTCTTAATCAGGGTGTCCAGGGTTCGAACCCCTGATCGCGCACGATAGTGACGCTGAATCATTTGATTCGGCGTTTTTTGCATATAAAGAGAGAATAAAACCAAATCGTGTTGACAATGTGTCAATGTGATGATATAGTTATAGCATTGACTAAGTGTCAATTGGATAGTGTAAAACAATAATAGAGGTAATAATCATGGCTGTAGAGCTTAAAGAGACAATTGATAGACGTAGAGAAGAAATAATGGATGCGTGTGAAAAGCTTTATGATATTAAAGGATTTCATGGCATTACTATTAAGGATATTAGTACGGAAACAAGTTTTTCCAGACCATCAATATATAATTATTTTCGTACAAAGGAAGAAATATTCCTGGGTATTCTTACCAGAGAATATGCAAAATGGAATGATTCTATGAGGCAACTTCTTTCAGAAAATAAGTTGTCGGATAAAGATTCATTGGCTAAGTCCATTGCATCAAGCTTGGATGAGAGAAAGGTTCTTTTAAAAATATCTGCCCAGAATCTTTATGAGATAGAAGACAATAGCAGGTTGGAATTGCTGAAGGAATTTAAGTTAGTTTTCAAAGATAGTATTAATCTATTTGATGAATGTCTTTCTACCTGCATTGAAAATAAAGAAAAACGCAATCATATTCGATATAGTTTCTTTCCGTACATGTACGGCATTTATCCATATGCATATCCTACAGAAAAGCAGATTATAGCTATGGATGAAGTGGAATTGCCGCATGAAGACATGTCTATTTATGATTTGACATATCAGTTTTTAGTTACAGTATTAGGGATTTAAAGGGGATTATTACAATGATAAACATATTATTCGTTTGCCACGGCAGCATCTGCAGATCGCCAATGGCAAAATATGTAATGCAAGATATGGTTGATAAGATGGGAGTAAGCAGTCAGTTTTTTATTGATTGTGCTGCCATGACGTATGAGGAGATAGGTAATCCTGTTTATCCGCCAGTCAGACAGGTTTTAAATAACAAAGGAATTGATTGTAGCGGATATGCAGCTCGCCACATTAAGAAAGACGAGTACCGTGATTTCGATTATATAATTGGCATGGATGCTGAAAATATGCGAGATCTAAGATATGAATTTGGTGAGGATAGGGATAATAAAATCTATAGGCTTTTAGATTTTACAGACAGGCCTCGTGATATAGATGACCCTTGGTACACTCGTAAGTTTGATGTATGCTACCATGATGTCTTAAGGGGATGTGAAGGATTATTGGCACATCTGGGATATTAAAAAGAAAGCTCTTAGCAGTTTTGCTAAGAGCTACTTTTATATTTATTTATGAAATCATTCATAGGAATTGGAGGAGAGAAGTACCAGCCTTGCAGGTAATCACAACCGATTTCCGCCATGGCTTTTGCCATCTCAATTGTTTCTATTCCTTCGGCTGTTATCGTATATCCGCTTCCTTTTAGCGTTTTAACTAGCATTGGAAGTATAATATCCGGCTTTTTGCAGTGATCCCAAACAAGACTCATATCTAACTTAACGTTGGTAAACGGATAGTGCTTTAACCTGCTTACATTTGAGTATCCAGTACCGTAATCGTCTAAGGAGAATGCAAAGCCTCTTTTTTGAATCTCGTTTATTTGATCTTTCATTAAAGATTCGTCGATAATGGCTACTTCTGTAATTTCAAGATGGATAGAATCTGGACTTACATTATATTTGTTAAGTAAAATCTCAAAACTTTTGGCTAAATCTTTTTTCATGAACTGAGCAGTAGAAATATTCACATTTACCCATTTCATACCAATAGATTTTAAATCATTAGATTTTACGAATCTACAGGTCTTTTCAAAGACTTGTTCTCCGAGCTGATTGATTCTACCGTTTTTCTCTGCAAGCGATATAAATTTGCCTGGAGGAATGATGTTGCCTTTTTCGTCGCGGATGCGGGCAAGACTTTCAGCGCCTACAAGCTTAAGTGTTTGGGCATCGACTATAGGCTGAAGAAATACTTCTACCGAATTAGTTTTTATAGCGTTCTCGAGGACTGCTTTGATTTTAGTAGTTTCATGGGTAGCCTGGAACATGTCGTCATCTATGTTTATAAGCTCATTGGTGCTGCTATTGGCAATAACAAGGGCATTTGCAAGAACACTGATGACACTTTCGGTATCATATCTATTCCAATCGCATAGGATTTTAGCAAAGCTCACATCCAAATAAAGCTCAACATTGTTTGAAATCCAAGGCTTTTTAAATCTACCTTCAATAGTAGCAATAACATCATCTACATCTACGTTGTCTTTTGCAATAAGTATGAAACGGCCGGAACGATAGTAGAAATGGAGCAAATGTGGAAAAGATCTTCTAAGGTATGCGCCTATTAAATTAATACCGGCATCCATTTGTTTTGTACTATATATTTCTACATCTTCTAAATAATGATTGATAACAAATCCGAAAATCTGTGTGTATTTTTGCGTTGATTTCTCGTCAAGAAATTCCTGAAGGCCAGCAGTGTTAAATAATCTTGTGCGTCTTTCTATATAGAAATCAGGATTCATAAAGCACAGATTAATGGTGAGGATTCCCATAATACAAAATGTATCCATGAGAAGGAATTGAGGCATAAGCTGTCTAAATATAAGGCCTAAAACAAGCATCAAATGATATATGATAACACCATACTTTTGGCGCAATCTTTTTAGATTCTGTTTGTAATTTAAAACAGCAAACAAACCAAGTCCGACATAAAATATAAAAGTATATGTTATTGAATGGTATAGATAGCCTCGTTTGTAACCAGTTGTGCCCACATAAAAAATAGCATTAGTCCATGGAGTGGAGAGTACTATTACTTCACAGAAAATAAGAGGTAATTGACATAGAAATGTTCTAAATTTGTTTTCGGATGGGTCAAGTCCTAGAGTTTCGCAGGTAAATCTGAAAAATATAAAGCCTCGAAAAGCAAATGCTATAAAAAACACCATATTAGTGCTAAAGACAACAAATCGAGGCAAGCTTGCATATTCTTCGCATGCCCAGCTACCGACAATATCAGAAGTTATAACCACAGTTTCGGTGAAAAGTAGAATTACAAAGGACTTATTTATTTTTATTGGAAGCCTTTGAAGCATAAAGTAATTGAAGAGAAGTATTCCTAGTATTAAAAGGCTTGGTATAGCAAAACTGAAATCCCACATAATGTCTCTCCTATTTATACATACCTACACTCTTAATTGTAATTGAGTAGAATCAATTATACCAATGAACAAATTGTGATTTTATTGCGTTTATTAAAAGTTCATATTATACTTGCAAAATATTTATTGTATTGGAATGTGTTTATTTGTTAGAATAAGCAAGTTGCAATAGATAAATAAATGGAAATAGGTGTTTTATGAGTATTTTGAATGTAGAGCATTTGTCACATGGTTTTGGTGACAGAGCTATTTTTGAGGATGTTTCCTTTAGACTCCTTAAGGGAGAGCATATTGGACTTGTTGGAGCAAATGGCGAAGGTAAGTCTACATTTATGAATATAATTACAGGTAAGCTACAGCCGGACGAGGGCAAGATTGAGTGGTCAAAAAAGGTTAGAGTAGGTTATCTTGATCAGCATACTGTCCTTGAAAAAGGAATGACTATAGGCGATGTGCTTAGATCAGCATTTGATTTTCTATATGAGATGGAAAATGAGATGAACGATATCTATGCAAGCCTTGGAGAGATTACTGACGACTCAGAAATGGCTAAACGTATGGATGAGGCTGGTACAATTGCGGATCTTCTTACCATGCATGATTTTTATATGATTGATTCTAAGGTGGAGGAGGTTGCAAGAGCCCTTGGTGTACTTGATCTTGGATTAGACAGAGATGTTACTGAGCTTTCAGGTGGCCAGCGTACAAAAGTGCTCATGGCAAAGTTACTGCTTGAAAAGCCAGATATTCTGCTTTTAGATGAGCCTACCAACTATCTGGATGTGGAGCATATTGAATGGCTTAAGAGATATCTTAATGATTACGAGAATGCCTTTATTTTGATTTCACATGATGTTCCATTTTTAAATTCAGTTATCAATCTGATTTATCATATGGATAATAAGAAGCTGGAGCGATATGTTGGTGATTACGATAAATTCCAGGAAGTGTATGCTATGAAGCAGGCGCAGCTTGAGGCCGCTTACAATAAGCAGCAAAAGGAGATTGCAGAGCTTAAGGATTTTGTAGCCAGAAATAAAGCTAATGTGGCTACCAGAAACATGGCTATGTCTCGTCAGAAGAAGCTAGATAAGATGGACATGATTGAGCTTGCTGCGGAAAAGCCAAAGCCAGAGTTTTATTTTAAAGAAGCGAGAACACCAAGTAGAGTTATTTTTTCTACTAAGGACCTTGTAATCGGCTATAACAAAAATGAGCCTTTATCGAAGCCTCTCAATTTAGAGATGCAGAGAAAGCAGAAGGTTGTTTTAACTGGAGCTAATGGAATTGGTAAGACTACACTTTTAAAGAGTATTTTGGGCTTGATTCCACCTCTTTCTGGAACAGTATATCAGGGAGAATTTCTTGAGATTGGATACTTTGAGCAGGAGATGGATCAGCATATTTCCACAACTTGTATAGAAGAAATATGGAATGAATTTCCATCTTACAATCAAAGCGAAGTAAGAGCTGCCCTTGCAAAATGTGGCCTTACAACAAAGCATATCGAAAGCTTGTGTCGAGTACTTTCCGGTGGAGAGCAGGCTAAGGTGCGTTTGTGTAAGCTGCTTAATAGAGAGACAAATCTGCTGTTGCTAGATGAGCCTACAAACCATTTGGATGTGGATGCAAAAGACGAGTTGAAGAGGGCACTAAAAGAATACAATGGTTCTATCCTTATGGTCTGCCACGAGCCAGAGTTTTATGAGGGGCTTGCAACGGATGTTTGGGATGTTAGTCAGTGGACTACAAAGATACTATAATAGCTAAAAATTGGAAATTAAATTGCGTGCAATTTACACACTATTAATATAGAACTTTTTATTATTCTGTGCTAAAATGGTTTGTTGTTTGAATAATAAATTATTCTTTGGAAGGAAGGTTTTAATTATGACAAAGATTGATATAATTTCAGGTTTCTTAGGCGCTGGTAAGACTACTTACATTAAGAAGATGCTTGAAGAAGCATACAAGGGTGAAAAGGTAGTTCTTATAGAAAACGAGTTTGGTGAGGTTGGTATCGATGGAGGCTTCCTTAAGGATGCTGGTATCACTATTTCAGAAATGAATTCTGGATGTATTTGCTGTTCACTTGTAGGCGATTTCGATAAGAACCTTCACGAAGTTCTCGAGAAATTCAGCCCAGACAGAATCCTTATCGAGCCATCAGGTGTTGGTAAGCTTTCAGATGTTATGACATCTGTTATCAAGCTTGAAGAATCAGCTGATGTAAAGCTTTGTGGTCTTGTAACAGTTGTTAATGCACTTAAGGCTTCAAAGCAGATGAAGGCTTTTGGTGAGTTCTTCAACAACCAGATTGAGTTCGCTACAACAGTTGTTCTTTCACGTTCACAGACAGCTACAGAGGATCAGCTTGAGTTCTGTGTTAAGCAGATTCAGAAGCTTAATCCAAAGGCTGCTATTATCACAACTCCATGGGAAGAAATCACAGGTGAGAAGCTTCTTTCAGTTATGGAGGGACAGGATAATCTTGCTGCGGAGATGAAGCATCTTGCAGAGGAAGCTCATGAGCATGAAGAGGAAGAGCATGAGCACGAGCATCATCATGACCATGACCATGAAGAGCATGAGCACGAGCATCATCACGACCATGACCATGAAGAGCATGAGCACGAGCATCATCACGATCACGACCACGAGGAGCACGAGCACCATCATCATGATCATGACCACGATCATGAGCACGGTGAGCACTGTACATGTGGATGCCACGATCATGATCATGAACATCATCATCACCATCACGCAGATGATGTGTTTACTACATGGGGTAAGGAGACACCTCATAAGTTCGAGAAGGCTACAATTGAAAAGGCTATGAAGGCTTTTGCTAAGACTACAGATTACGGAACAGTTATCCGTTCAAAGGGTATGGTTGAGGATGTCAACGGTGGATGGATTTACTTTGATTTCGTAGACGGCGAGTATGAGCTTAGATCTGGTGAGCCAGATTACACAGGACGTCTTGTTGTAATTGGTGCAGATATTGATGAGCACAAGATTGAGGAATTATTCGGTTTATAAAATCATTTCTTCAATTTAAATTTATTTAGATTTGAGGTTATTTATGGCAAAAGATATACCAGTATATGTCTTCACTGGATTTATGGATAGTGGTAAGACCACATTAATTCAGGAGACATTATTTGAGAACGACTTCGCTCAGGGCGGAGAGGACAAAATCCTCATTATTGCGTGTGAGGATGGCGATGTAGAGTACGACATCGAAAAGCTTAAGACAGTTAATGCTAAGGTTACAATGATTGAGAACGAAGAAGATTTCAATCTTGAGAATCTTACTAAAATCCAGAAGGAATTTGAGCCAGATGTTATCTTCCTTGAGTACAATGGTACTTGGGGTGTTGATCATATTTATGATGAGCCACTTCCAGAAGGATGGGTTCCAGCTCAGAGCTTAGCTACAGTTGATGCAACAACATTTGAAAACTACCTTAATAACATGCGTACCATGATGATGGAGCAGTTATTTAAGGCAGAGGTTGTTATTTTCAACAGATGTACAGATGCTACACCTAAGACAAAGTTCCGTGGACAGATTAAGTCTATGAATAGACCAGCTCAAATCGTATATGAAAGAGCAGACGGTTCTATCGACGATTCTCCAGAGGAGCTACCATTTGATCTTGATGCAGATGTTATTGAAATCACAGATGCAGATTATGCACTTTGGTTTATGGATTGCATGGAGACACCTAAGAAGTACGATGGCAAGAAGGTTCACTTTACAGGCCTTGTATATAATCCAAACGATGGAAAGCTTAGACGCGATGTTTTCATTCCAGGAAGATTCGCTATGACTTGTTGCGTAGAGGATATTCAGTTCCTTGGAATGAAGTGTAAGTGGGATAAGGCTTCTTCACTAGAACACCGTTCATGGATTAATATTACAGCTCAGATAAAGAATGAGTTTGCAAAAGAGTATAAGGGTAAGGGCCCGGTACTTTATCCAATCTCTGTAGAGCCAGCAGAAAAGCCAGAAGATGAATTGGTTTATTTTAGTTAGTTGATAGTTAGCCTCTAGTAGGAGATTAATCTGGCTAGGGGCTATTTCCATATCAATTAAATGATTATAAATTTTTAATTGTTATTTACTTTAGCACTTTACAAAGCTAAAGAAATGTTATACATTATTAGAAATGCGAAAAAGGGAAGGAGTCTATTTTATGTATTCAATCTTAAAAAAGGAAAAGCTTTCAGATAAGATTTTCCTTATGGTTGTTAAGGCACCTCGCGTGGCAGCAGGTTGTCTACCAGGACAGTTTATTATTGTAAAAATCGATGAGGAAGGAGAGCGTATTCCTCTTACTATTTGCGATTACGATAGAAACGAAGGCACAGTTACAATAGTATTCCAGACTGTTGGTGCTTCTACAGAGCGTATGGCATTACTTGGTGAGGGTGATGCATTTGCAGATTTTGTAGGACCTTTAGGACAGCCATCTGAGCTTTGCGTTGAAGAGAATCTTGAGGAGACAAAGCAGAAGAATATCGTTTTCATCGCAGGTGGTGTTGGTACAGCTCCAGTATATCCACAGGTTAAGTGGCTCAAGGAGCACGGAGTAAAGACAACAGTTATTATTGGTGCACGTACAAAGGATATCCTTTTCTATGAGGACGAAATGAGAGAGGTTGCTACAGAGCTTTATCTTGCAACAGATGATGGCAGCTACGGCTTCCACGGAAATGGTTGCCAGCAGCTTCAGGCTCTTTGGGATGAAGGAAAGAGATTTGACCACTGTGTAGCAATCGGTCCTATGATTATGATGAAGTTTGTTTGCCTCCTTACAAAGGAGCTTGGCATTCCTACAGTTGTATCAATGAACCCAATCATGGTTGATGGTACAGGTATGTGTGGCGCTTGCCGTCTTGTAGTTGGCGATGAAGTTAAGTTTGCATGTGTAGATGGTCCAGAGTTCGATGGACATCTTGTTGATTTTGATCAGGCTATGGCACGTGCTAAGCAGTACAAGACAGAAGAAGGTAGAGCCCTTCTTAAGCAGCAGGAAGGTGATACACACCACGGCGGATGCGGAAATTGCGGAGGTGACGAATAATGGCAGATATGATGGTTAGAGTACCTATTTCAGAGCAGGACCCAAAGGTTCGTGCTACAAATTTCGAAGAGGTTTGTCTTGGATATACAGAAGAAGAGGCAGTAGCAGAGGCTAGTCGTTGTCTTAACTGCAAGAAGCCTATGTGTGTAGGCGGATGCCCAGTTTCTATCAATATTCCTGCATTTATCGAGCAGGTTAAGGAGCGCAACTTTGAGAGAGCTTACGAAATCATTTCTGAGTCATCAGCTCTTCCAGCAGTATGCGGTCGTGTTTGCCCACAGGAATCACAGTGCGAAGGTAAGTGTATCCGTGGCATCAAGGGCGAAGCAGTAGCTATCGGAAAGCTTGAGCGTTTTGTAGCTGACTGGGCTAGAGAAAACGGAATCAAGCCAAAGAACACATCAACTCCAAACGGACACAAGGTAGCTGTTATTGGTTCAGGCCCTTCAGGTCTTACAGCAGCTGGTGATCTTGCTAAGGCTGGATATGATGTAACAGTATTCGAGGCTCTTCATGAGATGGGTGGTGTACTTGTTTATGGTATTCCTGAGTTCCGTCTTCCAAAGGATAAGGTTGTAAAGGCTGAAGTAGAAAACGTAAAGGCTCTTGGCGTTAAATTCGAGAAGAACGTTATCATCGGTCGTTCAATCACAATTGATGAGCTTATTGAGCAGGAAGGCTTTGAGGCTGTATTTATCGGATCTGGTGCAGGTCTTCCAATGTTTATGCATATTCCTGGAGAGCAGGCTAACGGAGTATTCTCTGCAAACGAATACCTTACACGTAACAACCTTATGAAAGCTTTCAAGGAAGGTTATGATACACCAATCGCTCGCGGCAAGAAAGTAGTAGTTGTTGGTGGTGGTAACGTTGCAATGGATGCTGCTCGTACAGCTCTTCGTCTTGGCGCAGAAGTACACGTAGTATATCGTCGTTCTGAGGCAGAGCTTCCAGCAAGAGCAGAGGAAGTTCATCACGCTAAGGAAGAGGGCGTTATCTTTGATCTTCTTCAGAATCCTGTTGAAATCCTTGTAAACGAGGAAGGCAGTGTTCGTGGATGTAAGGTAATTAAGATGGAACTTGGTGAGCCTGATGCTTCAGGTCGTCGTCGTCCAGTAGAAATTCCAGGTAGTGAGTATGAAATCGAGTGTGATACAGTTATTATGTCACTTGGTACATCTCCAAACCCACTTATCTCTAGCACAACAGCTGGTCTTGAGACAAACAAGAAGGGCTGCCTCATTGCTACAGAAGATGGTGCAACAACAAAGACTGGCGTTTACGCTGGTGGAGATGCCGTAACAGGTGCCGCAACAGTTATCCTTGCCATGGGTGCAGGAAAGACTGCAGCAGCTGCAATCGACGAATACTTCAAGAATAAGTAAAACTAATGCCCCGAGCTTACAGCTTGGGGCTTTTTTAGATTTTAGACAATAAATAAGGGACCCGCGAAATGCGAGCCCCTGTTTTGACGGGTTAAATAGTTCTTAATTAGAACTGACCAAAAGCATACTTGAAAAATGAAACTGGCTCCTTGCCTTCTCTTTTCTGCTTTCTGCAATACTTCTCATAATCTGAATAAACACTGTACATCTGGAATGATACTTCTTCGAACATTCTTATTTCCTCCTATTTCTCTTCTTTTCTTCTTTACGTGCATTATAATAACTCCTAATTTGTACTTTGTCAACAAAAACAATATTAAGAAATTGTGAAAAATGTATAAACGATTTGTGGTTGTGATAGTTTTTAGGGTCTGCTAAAATTTTAAATATGGAAACTTTGGGTATATAAAATAGTTTTTAGGAGCGTAAATATGAACGAGAGAATACTTGAAGGGGCATTAAAGGTTTTTAGAGAGAAGGGCCCTAAATTTACCATGGATGATCTTGCTTCAGAAATGAAAATGAGCAAGAAAACAATCTACACGATTTTTGATGATAAGAATGAATTGATGTGCAATATGATGGATTATGCATTCGACATGATTAAATCGGCAGAGGATGAAATCTACAATAATCCTAATTTGACCACATTGGAAAAAATAAGAGGAGTATTAGCGGTGTTGCCGGAGTCTCACTATGGGTTCGATTACACGGCTATGAATCAGCTGGCAGCAAAGTATCCTATGGCTTATAACAAAATGATTGAGCGACTTGATAGTGGCTGGGAGAAGACAATCGAGCTGATTAAAAAGGGGATGGCTGATGGACAAATCCGAGAGATTAACTTTGACATATTTAAGTTGATGTATGAAGCTTGCGTGGATAAGCTTCTGATGGGGGATTTCCTTTCAAAGAGCGGAGAGTCTTATCCTACTGCATTGGCAGAAGTAGTGGATTTTATGTTAGATGGCATTATTGTAAAGGACAAATAAATGGCACAAAGAATATATCTAGACAGAAAATGGAGATTTAACGAAGAATTTGATGAGGAAATGATTGAAGTGCCTATGAAGAAAAGTACTTTGATTAATATTCCGCATACTGTAAAGGAGACTCCTGCGTCATACTTCGACGAGAGCATTTATCAGATGGTAAGTGCATATCAGAAGAGTATATCAGCTCCAATACAATGGAAGAATAAGGATGTGTTCCTTACATTTGAAGGCGTAGGGCACGCCTGTGATGTTTATATTAATGGTAAGCATGTAAAGCATCATGACTGTGGCTATACAGCATTTACTATTAATGTCACAAGGCATCTAAAATATGGAGAAGATAATCTTATCACCGTTAGAGTGGATTCAAGGGAGACGCTAAATCAGCCGCCTTTTGGATATGTGATCGACTACATGACATATGGTGGTATATATAGAGATGTTTATTTTGAGATAAAGGACAAGACTCATTTTATTGATGTGTTTTTACAGCCTTCATTGCTTGAAAGAGTATCTACAAGTAAGCGCACAAAAAAGCAAATCAAAATGATGAAGGTACAGGGCATTCTAAAGACAGAATGCTACATTACTAATAGTATTTACGATTTGGCTGTAGATGACCATGCATTTATTAGGCAGTACCTAGGGGAAGATCTTATCATTTCTCAGCCAGTAGTGGGATTAGAGCATGTTGAGGGTGGATACATTTTTAATATCAGCTCTGCACCGGCTACTGTAAAGCTATGGGATATAGAAAATCCAGTGCTTTATCCAGTAAAGACTCAGCTTGTTATTGATGACAAGGTGGTGGATGAGTTTGAGGCTAATATCGGCTTTAGAAGCTCGGAATTCAGAAAGAATGGATATTACTTGAATGGGCGTAAGGTGAAGCTCAGAGGTTTGAACAGACATCAGTCTTACCCTTATGTGGGATATGCTATGCCTGAGTCTATGCAAAGGCTGGATGCAAAGATATTAAAGGAAGAGTTGGCTGTAAATGCTGTCAGGACCTCTCATTATCCTCAGTCTCAGTATTTCATTGACGAGTGCGATAAGCTAGGGCTTCTTGTGTTTACGGAAATCCCAGGCTGGCAACACATTGGCGATAACGATTGGAAGGATATTGCTGTAGAGAATACAAAGGATATGGTTGTCCAATACAGAAATCATCCATCAATCATTTTATGGGGAACTCGTATAAATGAATCTCAGGATGATGATGAGCTTTATAAGCGAACAAATGATGTGGCTCATAAATATGATCCTACTCGTCCAACAGGAGGAGTGAGGGTTATTGCAAAGAGCTCCCTTTTGGAGGATGTATATACATACAATGATTTTGTGCATTCCGGCAAGAATAAAGGCTGTCGCAAGAAGAGCGATATTACATCAGATGTGGAAAAGCCTTATTTAATCAGCGAGTACAATGGCCACATGTATCCGACAAAGCCTTATGATTCAGAAAAACATCGTCAGGAACACGCCATTAGACATGCAAATGTGCTTAATTCTGTTGCAGAAGAGACAGATATAGCAGGGGCTTTTGGATGGTGCATGTTTGATTACAATACTCACAAGGACTTTGGCTCTGGAGATAGAGTGTGCTATCACGGCGTTATGGATATGTTTAGGAATCCAAAGCTTGCGGCATCGGTGTATTCGGCCTTTTCCGACAGTGAAAATGTGCTGGAGGTAACAAGCAGCTTTGATATAGGCGAGCATCCAGCCAGCAATCTTGGTAAGACATATATCATTACAAATGCTGATCTAGTAAGGATGTATAAAAATGATGAGCTTATCAAGGAATACACCCCTGCAGATAGTGAGTTTGAGAACATGAAGCATGGACCAATTTTGATTGATGATTTTATTGGTGATGCAGTGGAAAACTCTGGAGAATTTAAAAAGGGGCAGGCAAAGCTTGTTAAGCAGGCGTTGAATCAGCTTACAATCGAAGGATTTAAAATAAGCCCTTCGATGCTGTGGACTGCATTAAAGCTTGTACTAATTCATCGTTTTAATCCAAGTAAGGCTGTAGCTACCTATAGCAAATACATAGGTGACTGGGGCAATGCATCCAGAGAGTATAGATTTGAAGCCATAAAGGATGGCAAAACTGTAAAGACTGTTACGAAGGCAGCTGTTACAGAAGCACATATGGAAATTAAATCCAGCCACACATTACTTACAGAGTGGCATACTTATGATGTGGCAAATATCAGAATTAAAATACTAGATCAAAATAATAATCAGCTGTATTTCTTTAATCGACCTATTAGCTTTGAGGTGGATGGTCCATTTGAAGTGATTGGACCTACATCTATTTCGCCTGTAGGTGGGGCAGCTGGCGTATACATCAAATCTATTGGTGAAGATGGAGATGGAAAATTGACTATTCACTGCGATGGATTAGAGGATGTTCAAATTGGGCTATCAGCTGAGTGCCTGGTTTAAGATTGGAGGAATTAGCAACAATGATAAAAGCTGATGGAAGGATATTTTTACTAAATACTAAAAATACTACATATGGATTCAGAGTGATAGAAACGGGACAGCTTATCCATATGTATTACGGAAGAAAGCTTCATACAGAGGAATTATCAACATTTATGATAGACAAGGCCACAGCGCCAGGAAATACTGTGGCATACGATGAGGCACATCCTAATTTGTCACTTGAGGATGTTTGCTTAGAAGTGTCTACTATCGGAAAGGGTGATTTCAGAGAGCCTATGATAGAGGCGGTGTGCGCTGATGGCAGCACAACACTGGATTTTGTGTATGATTCATATGAAATCATTCAGGGAAAGCCTGATTTTAAGACATTGCCAAGTTCTTATGATGAGACTGGAAAAGTGGAGACACTTAATATCACATGCAAGGATAGAAACCGTGGTTTTACTCTGATTCTATCTTATTCGGTGTTTGAAGATTGCGATGTTATTACACGTTCAGCCAAGTTTATAAACACTTCAAAGGAGCCTGTTAAGCTTACGAGAATGCTCTCTATGCTTGTGGATTTTGAGGCTACTGGAATGAAAATCACATCCTTCCACGGAGGATGGACAAAAGAGATGAATAAGAGCGATGTCATTCTTCCAGCAGGAAAGTTTGTCAATGGCTCATTTACTGGAACAAGCTCAAACCGTTGCAATCCATTATTTATGGTTTCAAGCGCAGATTCCACAGAAGAGACTGGCAGCGTATGGGGATTCAATTTGGTATATTCTGGCAACCATTATTCGGCTACAGAAGTATCGCCATTTAATAAGACCAGAGTGGTATATGGAATCAATCCTAGAAACTTTGCCTGGACATTAGAGCCAGAGCAGGTATTTGAGGCGCCAGAGGCTGTGCTTACATATTCTGCAGCAGGATTCAGACAGATGTCCCTTAACATGCACGAATTTGTAAGAGAGCACATCACTCGTGGACCATGGAAGAAAAAGGAGCGCCCAGTGCTTATCAACAGCTGGGAGGCATCATATTTTGACTTCACAGAAAACTCGCTTGTGAAGCTTGCTAAGACTGCCAAAAATGCCGGCATCGAGCTTTTCGTAATGGATGACGGATGGTTTGGAGAGCGAAACGATGATCACCGGGCTTTAGGTGACTGGGACATCGTAAACAAAAAGAAGCTTCCTGGCGGTCTAGCTGGCCTTGCAAAGAAGATTACTGACTTAGGAATGATGTTTGGACTTTGGGTGGAGCCAGAGATGATAAATGTGGACAGTGAGCTATATCGCAGGCATCCTGATTGGGCTATGGACATACCTGGCATGAACCACTCGGAAGGACGTTTCCAGCGCATACTTGATCTATGCAATCCTACAGTTGTAGACTACATGATTGATGTAATGACTGAAGTGTTTGCGACTCCAGGCTTATCTTATATTAAGTGGGATATGAACAGAAACTTTTCTGATTACTATTCTAAGTATCTTCCTGCCGACAAACAGCAGGAGGTAGGGCACAGATATGTACTCGGTTTTTACAAGATGCTAAAGACTCTTACTGAAAAGTTCCCAAACATATTGGTGGAGGGATGCGCCGCTGGCGGCAACAGATTCGATCTAGGCGCTTTATGCTACTATCCACAGATTTGGGCCAGCGACAACACAGACGCTGTCAGCAGGCTTGCAATACAGGATGGCTACTCATATGGCTACCCTCAGAGCACATACACTGCACACGTATCTGCCTGCCCTAATCACCAGACTCTTCGCACTACACCAATTGAGTCTAGATTTTCGGTCGCAAGCTTTGGAGTACTAGGATACGAGCTCAACTTAAACGATATGAAAGCTGAGGATATTGCAGCAGTAAAGGCTCAAATCGACCTATACAAAAAGTATCGCAAGACATTACAGTTTGGCGATTTCTACCGACACAGAGCCGACAATATCTATCAATGGAGCATTGTGGATAAAGACAAGAATACTGCAATCGCAATGTTGATGCAGCAGGAGATAAAAGCTGGCGAACAGCAGCTTGATCTAGAACTCACCGGACTTGACGCAGACGCTAAATACAATTTCTTTGGCTACACATTAGATTGCACACCAAAAGGAATAGGAAGCCTTGTAAGTGCAATCGCACCTATACCTATCATGCAAGGCGCTATAGCAAGCGGAATAGACGCAAAGTACACAAAGAAACCAGGGGTCACCGAAAACTACGTAGCCTACGGAGACACCCTAAACTCCCATGGCGTAAAGCTCAACCAAAGCTTTGAAGGCGGCGAAAACCTGGCCTCACGCTACCTCTCAGACTTCGGAGGCCGCCTCTACTTCGTAGAAAAGTGCTAGGTTTGCAATTGTGCCACTACAGTTTGCTGTACACAGACACTATAGAGTTTCTAAAAGGCCATCAAACAATGCTTAGGCTAATTGCGTTCATACTCCGTTCACCAAGAAAAATAACGAAGCAGGTTTTGAATATCTAGGTACCGTGCTCCATGCGACGTCCTGTCGCTTACGCACTTGCGCTGCCGTCCATGGCAGCGCATACCTATATATTTCAAAACCTGCTTCTATTTTTCTAGGCTCACTTCAAAATCACGCAATTAGTCCTAAGATTGTATTGATGGCCTTTTCTATTTTTGTTGTGTGTCTGTGTACAACAAACTGTACCGCACAATTGCAAAGAATCAAAAGAACACGCGCAATAAAAAATGCGACACTTGGCACCTAGATAATCTTTAGCCGCAGGCGATGCCCCGGTTCCTACAGTGGAGGAGGTCCAGGCCCCAGAATAGCAAATAGGTGTCATAGTGGAGATTGCGGGTGCCTAGTCAACTTTTTTGTCGATGTAGTTGCTGCGGTATTTGCTATAGACGATTTTTTGAGCGCGGTAGAGGCCAGTGTATCCTGATACCCAGTAGCTGAAGGCTACAGCCAGGAGAAAGTAAGGCATAGGCTCGTATCCGAAGAGCTCAAAGCAAATAAGTAGGCTGGAGATTGGGCAGTTGGTGACGCCGCAGAAGAGGGCGCCCATGCCTACGGCTGCCAAGAGTGAAGGCGATACTCCGATGAGCTGGCCTACGGCAGCGCCTAGGGTTGCACCAATAAATAAAGTTGGAACGATTTCGCCACCTTTGTATCCACAGGATAGTGTAAGAGTGGTGAAAACCATTTTTAGGATGAATGTGCAAAGGCTGATGCTGGCACCGGTAAAGCATGATGCGATGATTGCAGAGCCAGTGCTGTTGTAGGTTTGGTTGCCTACGATTAGAGTAAGAAGTAAGACTGATGTACCGCCGATTACTGCTTTAATGTATGGGTTAGGAACTTTAGATGAAAGGAACTCTTCGTATTTGTGGAGCATGGTGCAGAATAGTATTGATGCGAAACCACAAACTATGGCGAAGAGGGAAATCATAATGGCAGACTTAACTGTGAATGTAGGTATAAGCTGGATTTTGTATATCTCAGAGCCTAGTCCAAAGTATGCAGCGATGAAGCGTGCGACCAGTGAAGAGATAACGCAAGGAACAAGTGCAGCGTAGTGCATGATTCCTACGGAGATGACTTCCATTGAAAAGATTGCGGCAGCCATCGGTGTGCCGAAAAGGGCAGAGAAGGCTGCACTCATGCCGCACATAATCATTGTCTTTTTGTTGGTGGAATTGAGCTTGAGGGCTCGGCCGATTCCGTTGCCTATGGCACCGCCCATCTGAAGGGCAGCACCCTCACGACCAGCAGAACCACCTACAAAGTGTGTGATGAGTGTTGCTACAAAAATTAGTGGAGCAAGTCTGAATGGAAGGCGTTCGTCTGATTGGATTGCAGCGATGACTATGTTTGTGCCGCTGTCCTTTACCTTGAGAACTTTTTTGTATATGAAAGTGATTAGGACGGCACCTATTGGTAATAAGAAAATCAGCCATTTGATTTTGCTTCGAGTCTCTACTACAAAACGCATGGATAGTCCAAAGGCTGTGGCGAAAAGCCCCACCACGATTCCAATAAAAATGGCAGCGGCGGTCCATCCTATAACAGAAAGGGCGCGGTGGCTGTTGTGATCTACCTTGTGAATAAATTCTTCTTTAAATTCTTGATTGTTCATATTTATATCCTTAAAAATTTTTATTTTTGCTATTATATGCTAGCATTGTAAGATGTTTGCTGCAATACTCAAAGACTGTGTAAATCCTTTTTTTTATTGTAATTTATGGTAAAATAAAATCTATTAGATATTATGTTTGGGAGAATTTAATGTACAAGGTATATTATTTGATGCACAGCAGTTTTGTTGTGGAACTTGATGATAGATATTTATTATTTGATTATTTCAATAAAGAAGTGGTAGCGGATGTGGTTAATTATGCCGGCGGGCTGCCAGAACTTTCAAAAGATAAAAAGCTATACGTTTTTGCAAGTCATTGTCATAAGGATCACTGGTGGGTGCAGAATCTCAAGTTTGCAGAGGAAGGCTATGATGTAAAGTTTATTCTTTCGAAGGATATCAGGCTTGGAAAGAATTTCCTCATTAGAAATGGAATTGATATATCTGTAAAGGATAAGATCCAATTCGTGAAGCCTCTATCTAAATATAAGGTGGATGACATGGAAATTGTGACGCTTCGCTCAACAGATGCAGGTGTGGCTTTTGTGGTTAATGTTGCAGGAAAGCGCATCTATCATGCTGGAGATTTGAGCTGGTGGAATGTGGAAGGCAGAGGCGAGCTTTACGGCGAAGTCTATGGCCGAGAGTATAAAAGGGCTTTAAAACAGCTTCTTAATAAACGAATCGATATTGCATTTGTTGTCCTTGACCCAAGAATGGGAGAGGATGGATACTTTTTAGGACTCGATTATTTCGTTAAGAATTTTGAGTGCGAATACATTTTCCCAATGCATATGTGGGGAGATTATAAATGGATTGAAAGATTCAAAAATCGTCCTGACATATCTACATTAAAGGATAGGATAATCGATATAGACAGGGAAAATATGATTTTTGAGTTAGAGGATTAGAATGGTTTTTAGCAAGAAGCTTACAGCTGAGGAATTTAATCCAGAGGTAATAATGAATTCTGGACAGGTGTTCAGAATGAAGCGGGAGACTAAGGGGGCAGATGGCATGCCTGATACCTATAGTGCCTGCTCTGGAGATAACGATGTTTATTTCTATTTAAATAAAGAAAGAGATACATGGGACTTTGCCTGCGAGGAAAATCAGTGGGATTTCTGGCAAAGTTATTTTGATTTTGCGACAGACTATGTAGCTTTTAATGATAAGATACGAAAATCTGACGATAAGTTTTTGAAGGATGCTCTAAAGGATTCCTTTGGAATGAGGATTCTAAGGCAGGATTTGTGGGAAGTTTTTATTTCTTATGTTATTTCCCAAAACAACAATATTCCTAAGATTAAAAAATCTATCCAGGTATTGTGTGATAGATATTCAGATGGAATACATTTTCCAAAGGCTGAGACATTAGCTTATGTCCCAGAGGCGGAGCTTATGGATGGCACAGCCCTTGGGTACAGGGCGGATTACATCATCGGCATTTCAAAGCAGGTGCTTGCGGGTAGCCTTGATATCAAAAATATCAGTGAAATGAGCTATGAATCGGCAATGGCAAGCCTTCTTAAAATCAAAGGCATCGGGCCTAAGGTGGCTAACTGCATTATGCTTTATGGTTTTCATTTCATGGAAAGTTATCCTATAGATACATGGATGAAAAAGATAATATCCGAGGATTATAGTGGATATACCAAGGATGAATATCTTTCTTATGTAAATGAAAAATATGCTGGATATCAGGGATATGTTCAGCAGCTGCAGTTTTACCACAAGAGGAAAAAGTAATAAATCGGGGATGAATAATGTTTAAGTATCATTTGTGGGCACTTTTGATAGGAACAATATTAGACTTCATTTTTGGAAGGATATATAGCATATGGAATCCTTTTGATTCCATTAAGAAGCTGGTAAAGCACTTAGATAGGGCTTTGCTTGGGGATGAACTCATTTTGCTAGAGCCTGCCAAACAAAGAAGCCTAGGAATGTGGCTTATCATAATTGTTTTGGTGCCGGTATTTGCAACAGTCACATTTTTTAATTTGTTGTTTTATGACATAGCTCCATGGCTTGGAGTTTTGTTTGAAGCCTTTGCTACATATCTATGTATAGATGGAAAATACCTGTACTACGGAGCAAAGGGCGTTATGGCCGATTATTACGGCTGCGGAATAAGAGAAATGAAGCACTCTTATGAGTTGTTTTCAGGGAGAGAGTCAAAGGGAGAAGATGAGTCAGAGGTCACAGCAGAGACAATTACTTATCTGGCTAACGAGACTTCCGATGGGCTGATTTCCCCTCTAGTCATTATGTTTTTGTTTGGTCCTGTTGGCGGATTTTTATATCGGTCAATAGATATAATAGATCAGGTGGTTGGCTATAAGAACAGCCGATATATGCATTTTGGTTACTACGGTGCAAAGCTGAGTTGGGCGGTGAGCTACTGGCCAGCAAGATTTAGCGGGGCACTTACAGTGTTTGCTGCCAGATACACATTTGGTGGCTTTCATGGAAGAAATGCCAGATACATACACTTGAGAGATGGTGTAAAAGCCATATCTGCTTTTGCAGGAGCATTAGGTATCGCCCTTAAGGATAAAACCGTGGGAGATATGGACAAAGAGCCAGAAGCTTGTGATATACGAAAGGCAATTGGGCTTATGCGCAACGATTTTTTGTTGATGCAGCTCATAATCGTGATTTTATTATTAATTTTCTGATTTACGGGTAGAATTTGGAAATATTTTGGATTATAATTTGCTTAAGTATGTTATAAGGTTTAATTGGTTAAAGAATATTGTAATTTAGGAGGAACTGCTATGTCTGCATTTTTATCTAGTTTTGCAAGTTATCTAATTAAAATGATCATACTCGTTGCGTTAGGAATTTGTGGAGGCTTTATTGGAATTAAACTCCGCCAGTCTAGCGATAGGAAGAAGGGCATCGTTGATGCCGCAACAAATTCTTCCGAGGAATAATTTTTGGAGGACTATTGTTTTGAATACTGGTGTTAATGATTTACGACGCGCCTACTTGGAGTTCTTTGAGAGCAAGGATCATCTTTGCCTCAATAGTTTTTCTCTTGTACCACAGAACGATAACAGTTTATTGCTTATCAACGCTGGTATGGCACCTCTTAAGCCATACTTTACAGGTCAGGAGATTCCACCTCGTAGACGCGTTACAACATGTCAAAAATGTGTTAGAACAGGTGACATTGATAATGTAGGTAAGACGGCCCGCCATCTTACTTTTTTTGAGATGCTTGGTAATTTTTCCTTCGGCGATTATTTCAAGCACGAGGCGATTGCTTGGTCATGGGAATTCTTGACTAAGGTATTAGAGCTTGACCCTAATCGTTTATATCCATCTATTTATGGAGAGGATGAGGAAGCATTCGAAATCTGGACAAAGGAAGTTGGTGTTGCACCAGAGCGCATCACTCGTTTCTATCGTGATCCAGAGACAGGCGAGTGTGATAACTTCTGGGAGCATGGTGCAGGTCCTTGCGGTCCTTGCTCAGAGATTTACTACGACCGTGGTGAGAAATACGGCTGTGGCAAGCCTGATTGTAAAGTAGGTTGCGAGTGCGACCGTTACATGGAAGTTTGGAACAACGTATTCACTCAGTTCAATGGCGATGGCCATGGCGGTTATGAGGAGCTTGCTCAGAAGAACATCGATACAGGTATGGGTCTTGAGCGTCTTGCTGTTGTTATGCAGGATGTTGATTCTGTATTCGATATCGACACAATGAAGGCTATTCGTGACAAGATTTGCGAGATGTCTGGAAAGAAGTATCAGGTAGATGCTCTTGATGATGTTTCAATTCGTCTTATCACTGATCATATTCGTTCATCTACATTCCTTGTATCTGATGGTGTTACACCTTCAAACGAGGGTAGAGGATACGTACTTCGTCGTCTTATCAGACGTGCTGCTAAGCATGGCCGTGCACTTGGCATTGATGGTCTTTTCATGGCTAAGCTTTCAGAGACAGTTATTAATGAATGTAAGGATGGCTATCCAGAGCTTTGGGAGAAGAGAGAATTCATCTTCAAGACTCTCACAGCTGAGGAAGAGCAGTTCAACAAGACTATCGATAAAGGTCTTGAAATCCTTGCAAAGATGGAAGAGGAGCTTAAGGCTTCTGGCTCTAAGGAGCTTTCAGGAGAGAATACATTCAAGCTTTATGATACTTACGGATTCCCTGTAGATCTTACAGCTGAAATCCTTGAGGAAAAGGGATTCTCTTATGATGCTTCCGGCTTTGAGGCTTGCATGGAGGAGCAGAGACAGAAGGCTCGTGCTGCTCGTAAAGAGACAAACTACATGGGTGCTGATGCATCTGTTTATGATGATATCGATCTTTCTGTTACATCTGAATTCGTAGGCTACGACAAGACTACATCAGAGTCAGAGGTTACTGTTCTTACAACAGAGACAGAAATCGTTGATACAATCACAGAGGGTACAGTTGGAACAATCATCGTTCCTGAAACACCATTCTACGCTACAATGGGTGGTCAGATTGGTGATACTGGTATCATCTGTACACCAAACGGTGAGTTTGAAGTTAAAGACACTATCAAGCTCAAGGGTGGTAAAATCGGTCACGTTGGTGAAATGAAGTCAGGTATGATTAAGGTTGGCGATAAGGTTACACTTAAGGTTGATGCTGCAAGACGTAGCCGTATCTGCAAGAACCACTCAGCTACTCACCTTCTTCAGAAGGCACTTCGTGAAGTACTTGGTACACACGTAGAGCAGAAGGGTTCATACCAGGATGCTGATAGAACACGCTTCGATTTCTCTCACTTCTCAGCAATGACACCTGAGGAAATCGCAAAGGTTGAAAAGATGGTAAATGACAAGATTGCAGAAGGTCTTGCAGTTACTACAGCAATCATGTCAATCGATGAAGCTAAGAAGAGCGGTGCTATGGCTCTCTTTGGTGAGAAATACGGCGACGAAGTTCGCGTTGTAAAGATGGGAGATTTCTCTACAGAGCTTTGTGGTGGTACACACGTATCAAACACATCTGAAATCTCTGCATTTAAGATTCTTTCAGAAAACGGTGTAGCTGCTGGTACACGTCGTATCGAAGCTATCACTGGCGCAGCTGTATTTGAATACTATGCTGATATCGAAGCTAAGCTTAATGCTGCAGCAGCTGCACTTAAGTGTCAGCCAGCAGACGTAGAAGAGAAGATTGCACATCTTCAGAAGCAGCTTAAGGAAGCAAATTCTGAGCTTGAATCTATGAAGGCTAAGGCAGCACAGGCTGCAGTAGGCGATGTTATGGATTCAGTCGTAGAGGTTAACGGAGTTAAGCTTCTTGCTACATCAGTAGCTGGTGTAGATATGAACGGTCTTCGTGATCTTGGCGATGATCTTAAGTCAAAGCTTGGCGAGGGCGTTATCGTTCTTGCATCTGATTGCGATGGCAAGGTTAACCTTGTTGTTATGGCAACAGATGCAGCACAGAAAGCTGGCGCACATGCTGGTAACCTTGTAAAGGCTATTGCACCTAAGGTTGGCGGTGGCGGCGGCGGTCGTCCAAACATGGCTCAGGCTGGTGGTAAGAATCCAGCAGGCATTGCAGATGCGTTAGCAGAAGCAAGATCAGTACTTGAGGGTATGTTGAATTAATAAATTAGGTTGTTAAATGAGCAAGTAGGTATCAAGCGCTTGAGTAATACTAAGGCTTGAGACCGTAACTTGCGTAGTTTTATAGAAAATTGGGTTGACAAATAAATTTTTTCTGTTAAAATGCTTGTTAGTGCTTTTAGATTAATGAGTACAAGTCCCCAAATGGAGGGAGGTTAGGATTAGACTATGTCATATGTTACAGTTAAAGAAAACGAGTCATTAGACAGCGCTCTTCGTAGATTTAAGAGAAACTGTGCTAAGGCTGGTATCCAGCAGGAGATTCGTAAGCGTGAGCACTATGAGAAGCCTTCAGTAAAGCGTAAGAAGAAGTCTGAGGCTGCTAGAAAGCGTAAGTTCTAATTTACGTTGAAGAATTTATGAAATCATGGCCTGTACCGGTTACTGGTACAGGCTATTTTTCGGTTTACGTTTAGTCGAGTTATGCCGATGGTGTATTGGCATTGCTGGTATTAATATATAGAAAAATTGTGAGCGGACAAGTAATGTATGACTTCTTGCTGACAGAACAATGAAATTGTCAGCAAGAATCCTGCTTTGCAGGACATGAAAATAGATAAATCTATTTCATGGTATTTACGATTCCTGAAAAACTGATGTTTTTCAAGAATCTATAAATAGGCTGTAGGCAACAAGCTATTTGCTTACTCAAGCGAAGCTTTCTATGCGAAGCGGAGTAAGACGAATGCTTGTTACCGTAACAGTCGAGAAATGATATAGGTGTCCGCGGATTATTTTTGGAGGTTTTATGGCACGTTCAGTAGAAGAAGAGATAAAGAGACGTCGTACTTTTGCGATTATTTCCCATCCCGATGCAGGTAAGACAACACTTACCGAAAAGTTTTTGCTTTATGGAGGACAGATCAATTTGGCTGGTTCCGTAAAGGGAAAAGCCACAGCCAGACATGCTGTATCAGACTGGATGGAAATTGAGAAGGAGAGAGGTATTTCAGTTACTTCTTCAGTTCTTCAGTTTGAGTATGACGGATATTGCATCAATATTCTTGATACACCTGGTCACCAGGATTTCTCTGAGGATACATATCGTACACTTATGGCTGCCGATAGTGCCGTAATGGTTATCGATGCTTCAAAGGGTGTTGAGGCTCAGACACGTAAGCTTTTTAAGGTTTGTGTTATGAGACATATTCCTATCTTTACATTCATTAATAAGATGGATAGAGATGCTAATGATACATTTGAGCTTCTCGATGATATTGAAAACGAGCTTGGTATCGCTACAGTTCCTGTTAACTGGCCAATCGGTTCTGGTAAGGAATTCAAGGGTGTGTATGATAGAAATACACGCTGTGTTCGTATGTTCTCTGATACACAAAAGGGTACAAAGCAGGGAGAGGAGCGCATTCTTTCAGTAGATGATCCAGCTCTTAAGGAAGAAATTGGTCAGGAAAAATATGATCAGCTTATGGAAGAGCTTGAGCTTTTAGATGGTGCAGGTGCAGAGTTTAACCAGGATGAGGTTACAGCTGGTGAGCTTTCTCCGGTATTCTTTGGTTCTGCCCTTACAAACTTTGGTGTAGAGACATTCCTTGAGCATTTCCTCCAGATGACATATAGCCCACTTCCACGTAAGAGTGATGCAGGTGAGATTAGTCCATTTTCAGAGGATTTCTCAGCATTTGTATTTAAGATTCAGGCAAATATGAACAAGGCGCACCGTGACCGTGTTGCATTCCTTCGTATTTGTTCTGGTACATTTGATGCTTCAAAGGATTACTTACATGTTCAGGGTGGACGTAAGGCAAAGCTTTCTGCTCCACAGCAGATGATGGCAGATGAGCGTAAGATAGTAGATAAAGCTTATGCTGGTGATATTATTGGTGTGTTTGATCCAGGCCTTTATAGCATTGGTGATACATTTACATCTGCTAAAAAGCCATTTAAGTTCGAAGGTATTCCTACATTCGCTCCAGAGCATTTTGCACGTGTTCGCCAGATTGATACTATGAAGCGTAAGCAGTTTATGAAGGGAATCACACAGATTGCCCAGGAAGGTGCTATCCAGATTTTCCAGGAGTTTAACACTGGTATGGAGGAAATCATCGTAGGCGTAGTAGGTGTTCTTCAGTTTGACGTATTAAAATATCGTCTTAACAATGAATACAATGTAGAAATCGCTCTTGAGAACCTTCCATATGAGCACATCAGATGGATTGAAGGAGATTATGACTTAGATAAGATATCAGGTACATCTGATATGAAAAAGATTAAAGACCTTAAGGACAGACCACTTCTATTGTTCGTTAATTCATGGTCTGTGGGCATGGTTCTCGACAGAAATGAAGGGCTTGTTCTTTCAGAATTTGGTACTAACTAAAAATATCTTGACGGTAATATTTTTACAGTGTATATTAATGGGCAGTGGCATTCGCCACTGTCTTTTGTTTTTTTGTTTTCAAATTTTTATCCCATTTTTTGTTGACATTTATAATCACTTTATCTATTATTGTATTAAAGAAACGAACAGTTGTTCCGAACGGAGGTTTTATTAAATGGCAAATGAAGATAAGCTTAAAGCGTTAGATGCTGCGATTTCGCAGATTGAAAAACAATATGGTAAAGGTTCTGTTATGAAGCTTGGGGAGGGAGCTAACATCCAGGTAGAGACAGTTCCTACAGGCTCAATCAGTCTTGATATAGCACTTGGACAGGGTGGTTTCCCTAAGGGACGTATTATCGAAATCTACGGTCCAGAATCATCAGGTAAGACAACACTTGCACTTCACGCAGTAGCAGAGGTTCAGAAGGCAGGCGGTATCGCTGGTTTCATCGATGCTGAGCATGCTCTTGATCCTAAATATGCTAAGGCAATCGGTGTTGATATTGACGATTTATACATTTCTCAGCCTGATAACGGTGAACAGGCTCTTGAAATCACAGAGACAATGGTGCGTTCAGGCGCTATGGATATCATCGTAGTCGATTCAGTTGCAGCACTTGTACCAAAGGCAGAAATCGATGGAGATATGGGTGATTCTCATGTAGGTCTTCATGCACGTCTTATGTCACAGGCCATGAGAAAGCTCACAGGTATTGTTGCAAAGACAAACTGCGTTGTCATCTTTATCAACCAGCTTCGTGAGAAGGTTGGTGTTATGTTCGGTAACCCAGAGACTACAACTGGTGGTCGTGCTCTTAAGTTCTACGCTTCAGTTCGTATCGATGTTCGTCGTATCGAGGCTCTCAAGCAGAACGGCGAAGTAATCGGTAACAGAACTCGTGCAAAGATCGTAAAGAACAAGGTAGCACCTCCATTCAGAGAGGCAGAGTTCGATATCATGTTTGGTGAGGGTATCTCTCGTGAGGGCGATATTCTTGATGTAGCAGCCAATCTTGATATTGTACAGAAATCTGGTGCTTGGTATGCATACCTTGGCGAGAAGATTGGCCAGGGCCGCGAGAACGCTAAGACATACCTTAAGCAGAATCCAGAAGTTCGCGAGGAGATTGCAGACGCAATCCGCGAGCACTATGCTGAGACTGACGAATCAGAAGTTGGTTTAGTTGGTGGCGATAAGAAGGACGATATTCCTACAGAGGTTATTGAATAATAATGGAAGTTTTATCTCTTGTTAAACTTACAAAGGGAAGAGCAAAAATCTGTCTCGCTGGCGGGGCAGATTTTGTTCTATATAAAAAAGAATACGAGTCTTATGGAATAGAAGAGGGAGCAGAATTATCTGAAGCAGATTATCAGCAGATAATGCAGGATATCATTATTCCTCGCTGCAAGAAAAGAGCACTGCACCTTCTTGAAAAGCAGGATAGGTCGGAGAAGAATCTTAGGGATAAGCTTAAGGAAGGCGGCTATTCGGAGGATGTGATTGATATAGCTATCGATTACATCAACGAATATGGCTATTTGGATGATGCCAGAATGGCTGCCAGTCACATTAGGTTTTACCAGGATTCCAGAAGCAGAATGAGGCTCAAGCAAGACCTTATTGGCAAGGGGATTTCATCTGAAGTAATCGAGCGTGTGATGGAAGAGGAATACACTGTTGATGAGGGGGACCTCATTGAAAAACTGCTTGATAAAAAGGGATACGACAGAGAAAATTCCAGTTACGAAGATAGGGCAAAAATGTACCGTTTTTTGGCGTCCAGAGGTTTCTCTTCGGATAGCATAAATAGGGTATTAAAATAGAGGTTAGATACACTATATATGGTGCTTGCAGGCTTGACATAAGGGCTATATAAAGTTAAACTAATTGTGTTGATGTTTATAAATGAGAGCAGTATAGCTTTTATTTTATATTCCAATTAGAAAATTAAATAAGGAGGTGCTCCTGTGAACGCAGTAACGATTATCGTAGCAGTTATCGTCGCCGCTATCGCAGTTGTTATCACTCTTATTGTTTCTAATCAAATTCACGAGAAACAAGGCAAGAACAAGGTGGATTCTGCCGAGGCAAAGGCTCGTGAGATTATTGATGAGGCAGTTAAGAGCGCGGAAGCTAAAAAGAGAGAAGCTATGCTTGAGGCAAAGGAAGATGCCATGAAGCAGAAGAACGATCTCGATAAGGAAATCCGTGAGCGCCGAGCAGAAATTCAGAGAAGCGAGCATAGATTATCTCAGAAGGAAGATAATCTTGATAAGAAGCTCGATGCAGTTGAAAAGAGAGACTCAGAATTAGCTCGTCAGGAACAACAGCTTAACAAGCAGCGCGAGGAAGTAGCAAAGCTTAATCAGCAGCGTGTGCAGGAACTAGAGAGAATCTCAGGACTTACCTCCGAACAAGCAAAAGAACAACTTTTAAAATCTGTAGAAGAAGACGTCAAATTAGACGCAGCAAAACTTATTAAAGAGAGCTTAGCTCAGGCAAAGGATGAGGCTGATAAGAAGGCACGTGAAATCGTAGTTAGTGCTATTCAGAAGTGTTCAGCAGATCATGTTGCTGAGACTACCATTTCAGTAGTGCAGCTCCCTAACGATGAGATGAAGGGACGTATCATTGGTAGAGAAGGACGTAACATCCGTACACTCGAGACCATGACAGGCGTAGAGCTTATTATTGATGATACACCTGAGGCAGTTATTTTATCTGCATTCGATCCAGTAAGACGTGAAATTGCACGTATTGCATTGGAAAAGCTTATTGTAGATGGACGTATTCATCCAGCTAGAATCGAAGAGACAGTAGAAAAAGCTAAGAAGGAAGTAGAACAGCAGATCCGCGAGGAAGGCGATGCAGCCGCACTTGAGGTTGGTGTTCAGGGAATTCATCCAGAACTTCTTAGATTACTTGGAAAGATGAAGTTCAGAACCAGCTACGGACAGAATGTATTAAAGCATTCTATCGAGGTTGCTCAATTATCAGGATTACTTGCTGCAGAGCTTGGTCTTGATGTTAGGGTAGCAAAGCGTGCAGGTTTATTGCATGATATTGGAAAGGCAGTAGATAGAGAGCAGGAGGGTACACACGTACAGCTCGGTGCAGATCTTTGCCGCAAGTACAAAGAGTCTCAGACAGTTGTAAATGCTGTTGAGGCACATCATGGCGATGTTGAGCCAGAAACTCTTATAGCTTGTGTTGTTCAGGCAGCTGATACAATTAGTGCAGCAAGACCTGGTGCAAGACGCGAGGCTATGGAGACATACACAAACAGATTAAAAGAACTTGAAGAAATTTCAAACAGCTTTAAAGGTGTTGAAAAGTCTTTTGCTATTCAAGCAGGTAGAGAGATTCGAATCATGGTGGTTCCTGAACAGGTTACAGATGCCGATATGGTCATCATGGCAAGGGATATTTCAAAGCAGATTGAATCACAGCTAGAGTATCCTGGACAGATTAAGGTTAATGTAATTCGTGAATCAAGAGTTACAGACTACGCAAAGTAAATTATCTTAGCGGGTGGTTATCCACCCGCTTTTTTTGAACAAATTTTTACCACTATATCTCAAAAAGGTTGATTTACCGTATTGAAAGTATTAAAATACTACCTAGAAGTTGTGATAGAGGGAGAAACAAATGGAAAAGATTGAAAGAGTAAAAAGAGAATTAGTGCACAAGGGAGCTATCCTTGATATTTATGAGGACACAGTTAGGCTACCAAATGGCAAGGAAGAAAAGTGGGATTTTGTTAGCCATAGAATGGGGGCTGCTTGTGTATTGGCAGTTCGACCAGATGGTAAGCTTTTGATGGTTAGACAGTATCGAAATGCTTTAGACAGATTCACATTGGAGGTTCCTGCTGGTAAGCGTGATTCTTTGGATGAAGATACAAGCATCTGTGCAGCAAGGGAGCTTGAAGAAGAGACAGGTTATAGAGCGGGCAAACTTGAAAAGATGCTGGCGCTTAAATCTACAGTGGCATTTTGTGATGAGTTTATAGATGTGTATCTTGCTACTGATTTGGAAAAGATCGGTGAACAGCATTTGGATGAGGCAGAAGATATTGATATAGAAGCATATGATTTGAAGGAGCTTATGGACATGTGCTATGAAGGAAAGCTGCAGGATGCAAAGACTGTGGCAGCTATTATGGCATATGCAGCTAGAAGATAAAAGCAGGAGGATAGCATGGAAGAAGACGAGAAGATTCTTGAACTAGAAAAGAAAATTGCAGAGCTTGAATCTGATTTGGCTGAGATTAAAAAGCTAAAATCATCTAAAGTCGAAGAAGCGGTTGAACCTGTAGTAGTAGAGCAGCCAGCCCCAGAGCCTGTAGTAACAGAGCAACCTATCCAAGAGCAGAATATCCAAGAGGAGCCTGTGCAGGTGAGCACTGAAGCAGAGCCTGCTAAAGTGGAGCATCCAGAGATTTCAAAAAGGGTATATCCAAATTATTATGATATTCCTGCATCGCCTAAGAAAGAGGAAAAAGTTAGCATAGAGTCATTTATTGGTAAAAACGGAATGGCTATTGGAGCTTCTTTTTTAATTTTCATAGCAATGGTAATGTTTGCATTTCTGATTGTGCCAAACCTTGGGGACACAATCAAAATGATTGCAATGTTTGTATTCAGCTTTGCCTTAATCGCAGCAGGTGAGCTACATGCCATGAAAAAGGGTGTAAATCCATGGAACACATCACTTACTGGTTGTGGAACTGGAGCAGTATTTGTATCACTGTTTATCGCCTATGGTCATTTCGAAGTTTTGAATTTGATTAGCATGTATATATGCTTTGTTATATGGGCGGCATGTCTTTGTTTCTTAGGTAATAAGAAAAGTATCGTATTTACGATAATTGGCCAGTGCGGAGTTGTGATTTCATCAATCTTCAGTGCAGATCAATTAGATGGAGCAGATTCATTTGTAATTGTAGTAGCTATGCTCATTTTGGCAGAGTCATCATATCTGATTACTGATTTTATTAAAAAGAATTATTGGGGCTCATTTGCATCATGGCTTGGCATAACACTATCATTTACGCTAGTTACTGCATCGTATTATAACAATGATGATTTTGTTCATAATGTAGCTGAAGCATTTGATGTGATAATGGTAATTATTATATTCGCTATTGTAATGTATACATCATTGGTACAGATTTTATTTGTGGATAATGAGACAAAGAATTTGGCTTATTTGATTCAGTCTGTTGTCACCATATTCCCATTTGGGATTGTCATTCTCTATTCATTAGATGCTTACATAGGTGATATCTATTTCCAAGATATTGCAAATATGATTTTTATAGTTGCAGGTATAACCCAATACTACGTAGTGGATAAGTATGCTAAAAAATCAGAAAGTCATGCCTTTAACTATGTTGCCCAAGGATTTTTTGCGCTTTTAATAGTTGTGGCAAACGTCAATCTAATGACATCTGAGCAAATGGGAATAGTTTTTATCGGTGGAGTGTTTGCTATAGTAATTCAGGCACTTGCTTATTTATACTCTAGAATTAATAAAAACATCGTTGCGAGATTTTTAGGATTAGCTGCGATACTTATTTGTGTCATAGCTGATTGTGAGTACGATCAGATTGAATATGTATTTACATTACTGATGTTTTTGATAATTGTTGCAGAGCGCATTATTCAAAAGGCAGAAGATAGGAATACTGGTTATGACAACATTCTTTACGTAATAGGGATGTCGATGATAGCTAATCTTATTATGGATTCTGATTTTGTTTTTGACTTTGATTTTAATTACAAAATAGAATTTATTTGCGTGGTTCTGTCAGTGCTTCAGGTAGTTGCTTATATTAAGAAATTTGGAGAAATCAAAACAGCAGACGATAAGTCGATGAATCCTATGTTTTTAGGTGTTAACGGTATTGTTTGTGTATTGCTTTATGTATCAGTTATCTTAAATGTAAATGATTTTACAGAGATACTATACTGTGCGTTGTTAGTGCTTCTTTGCAGCTTGAATGTAAAGGAATTCTTGGAAAAATACAGTTGGGCAGGAGCTTATGTGGCTGCCAAGTATACATTCCTTTTAGCAGCGATTTTAGGGGCACATTCAGCCTATGGAATCATGTTCAGTGGAGCATTCTTATGTATAGCAATTGTATCTATCGTATTAGGCTTTTTGAAAAACTATAAGTCTATGAGACTATATGGACTTGTGTTGTCAATTATCAGCGTTATTAAGCTAGTGCTTGTGGATATTAGTTATGATGAGCTGCTTTACAGAGCGTGCGGATTCTTAGTTTGTGGTATTCTTTGTTTTGCAATTAGCTATATATACAACAAACTGGATAGGAAGGATGTCTTAAACGGTTAATAAGATAAAAAAGTCTCAGGCGTTTGCTTAAAGCGAAGCCTGAGACTAATATTTTGCTTAGATTCTTTCTGCGATGGTGTAGAGAAGATGACGTGTATCTTCCCAACCGAGGCAAGGATCGGTGATTGATTGACCGTAGGTCTGATGATCAGATATTGGCTGGCAGCCTTCAACAAGGTAGCTTTCAACCATAACGCCCTTAACAAGGCTCTTGATTTCATCAGAGTGATTGCGGTTGTGCATGACTTCCTTGACGATACGAATCTGTTCCTTAAACTGTTTGTTAGAGTTTGAATGATTTGCATCGATGATGCAGGCAGGATTAACTAAATCCATTTCTTCGTACATATTATGAAGACGGATAAGATCCTCATAATGGTAATTCTGAGTGCTGTTGCCGTGCTTAGATACAGCGCCACGCAAAATTGTGTGGGCAAGAGGATTGCCTGTAGTCTTTACCTCGTAGCCTGAGAATGTAAAATGATGTGGGTGCTGTGCCGCATATACGGAATTAAGCATAACAGAGAAATCGCCTGAGGTTGGGTTCTTCATACCAGAAGCAACATCAAAGCCTGAAACTGTAAGGCGGTGATGCTGATCCTCAACTGAACGGGCACCGATTGCTACATAGGAAAGCAAATCATCTACATAGCCCCAGTTCTCAGGGTAGAGCATTTCATCGGCAGCAGTGAGACCAGACTCTGTCATTGCGCGAATGTGCATCTTTCTCATGGCGATAAGGCCTGCAACCATATCAGGAGCCTCATTTGGATCTGGCTGAGAAGCGATGCCTTTATAGCCGCTGCCAGTAGTACGAGGCTTGTTGGTGTAGATACGAGGCACTACAAGGACTTTATCTTTGATGTCGTCAGCTACGCGAGCTAATTTTTCAATGTACTCGCAAACGGCATCTTCGTTGTCGGCAGAACATGGACCGATGATACATAAAAAGCGATCGTCCTTGCCTGTAATAATATCAGCAACCTCTTTGTCACGAGCTGCTTTGATTTGTTGAATGTTTTGAGGTACAGGAAGCTGCTCCTTGATTTCCTCAGGTGTTGGCATTTTTTTTAGGTACTGGAAACTCATTTTTATGTCCTTTCTATTAGTAAAGATATTTCTAGTTTATACATCGAAGCATTTAGCTTTTATAAGTGGTACAGGCATATTCTTACCTGTCCAAAGCTTGAAAGCGGCAACCCCCTGGTATAGCAACATGTATTTGCCGTTCATTGTTTTGCATCCTATTGATTTGGCATCCTTAAGAAGCCTTGTCTCAGGTGGATGATAGATTACGTCGCATACGGTAAGGGAAGGACGTAGCATTTCCTTTGGAACAAGAGATGTATCGTCATCACCCATACCTACATTAGTGGTGTTGATGAGGATATCGCTTTCTTTAATAGAAAATGCAAGTGCGTTTGTATCGGCCATATCGTAGACAAAAACGTCGCAATCAGTGGAATGGGTGATTTTATCGGCGAAGTCTACAGTGTCCTTAAATGAGGCGTTCTTGCGCTTGAAAATGTTGATCTTGGCAACGCCATCGTATGCAGCCTGAACAATAATAGAAGTAGCAGCGCCCCCACATCCTAATAAAGTGATAGTAGTATCTTTATAATGGATGCCGGAATCAGACATGGCCTGTAAAAAACCTATGCCATCAGTTGTGTAGCCTTTAAATTTGCCATTTTCAGCAACTACCGTATTTACGGAATTGGCTAACTGGGCACCCTCGTCAAGCTCATCCAAAAAAGGAATGATGCTAGTCTTATAAGGCATAGTAACATTAAAACCGCAGCAGCCTATAGCTTTCAAACCGTTAACTGCATCTTCAAGACCATTTTTTGGTACATCAAAGGCCATATAGCAATTATCAAGCTTAAGCTCATTAAAGGCAGTATTATGCATTGCTGGGGATATGCTGTGCTTGGCAGGAGAGCCAAGTAGACAATAAAGATTAGTAGAACCAATTGGACTCATAATTACATCATTCCTCTCTTAAAAATTTAAACTATTGTAGTTTATTTTAACGCTTTAGTCAATTAAAGTTTACATTTTAGCCAGCCTTTGTTAAAATAAATCGGCAAGTAAATACGTAGGCGTAGCGTAGCTGGATAACGCATCGGACTCCGACTCCGAAGACCGCCGGTTCGAATCCGGCCGTCTACAGTTATCTAACATACGTATTTTAAAATTGGAGGACTTATGGATATTCAAGATATTAAAACAAAAATTAAGGGTATTTTCGATATATGTGTAGATTTCGTAATTAAAAATAGGAGATATTTCCTTGCAGGATGTATTTTCATAGTGATGGCGCTTTTATTGTTCCTTGGAACTAGTCCAAAGAGCGGCTCAAGCAAATCATCAACACCAAGTAGCGTCACTAAAAAATTCAAGACTAAAAACAGCGATGAGCTCGTAAAGCTTATAAATGATTACTACACAGCATATGCTGCTGGTGATACAGATACACTTTCTACTATCGCAACACCTGTTAGTGATCAGGAAGTTAGCTACATACAGTTCTATAGCCAGTACATCGATAGCTTCAACGATATCAAGATTTTCACAAAGCAGGGCTTAAATGATAAATCATATTTAGTATCTACAGAAGTAAATGTTAAATACACTGATATCGAGACACAGGCTCCTGGCCTTGATTTCTTCTATGTTGAGACAAATGAAGATGGAAAGCTTTACATCAACAACACATATGGTTCATTCAACCAGAACAACAACATCTACGAGATGGATGCAGAGATTTCAGATTTAATCAGCGTATATATCCGTCAGCAGGATTTACTTGATATGGAGGCTGATATTGCAAAGGCATATGATGAGGCACTTGCAAGTGATGACAGCCTTAACGTATTCTTCTCAGAGACATTGCCAGCAGCTCATCAGCAGTGGCATAAGGATTACGAGGAACAGGTAGCTGCAGCAGAAGCAGAAGCTGCTAAGAAGGAAGAAGAGGAAGCAGCTGCAGCTGAGGAAGAGGCTGAGAAGCAAGCTCAGGAAGAAGAGGAAGCAAATTCATACTCAGGTACTGTTAACTCAAGAGCAAATGTTAGAGAGTCTGCAGACAAAGAAAGTGATAAGCTTGGTTCAATAGATAAGGGAACTTCAATCACTATCTACGGTGAAGAGGGTGACTTCTACAAGTTTGATTACGAAGGTAAGAAAGCATACATCACAAAGGATGCTGTTACAGTAAGCTCAGATGATTCAACTGAGACAACAGAGGAAACATCAGAGGATGAGTCAACAACAGGTGGCAGCCTTGCAGAGGGAACAGAGGTAACACTTACATCTACAGTTAATATTCGTTCACAGATGGATTCATCAGCATCAAAGGTTGCTGTAGCTTATGCAGGTGAGAAGGTTACAGTTGTTATGAGCTATGCAGAAGGCTGGACAAAGGTTAAATATGGCAAGAAGGAAGGCTATATCAGAACAGACCTTTTAAAGTAATATAAATTAATCGAGAGTGATATGGAGACCATGTATTTGGTCTCCATTGTGCTATATTTTTGGAGGAAATATTTGGAAGAGAGTATCAGACTTAATAAGTTTTTAAGCGATGCTGGTGTGTGCAGTAGGCGAGCAGCCGATAGAGCAATAGAGGCTGGACAGGTGCTTGTCAATGGAGAGCCTGCAGTGATGGGGCAGAAGGTATCTGCCAGTGACTCAGTAGAATTCGAAGGAAAGATAGTTTCCAATGCAGATAAAAAAGCTGTTCTGGTGGCATACAATAAGCCGGCAGGAATCGTCTGCACAGCTGAAAAGCGTGAAAAGAATAACATCATCGACCATATTAATTATCCTGAGAGGATTTATCCTATTGGAAGGCTGGATAAGGACAGCACAGGGCTGATATTGCTCACAAATCAGGGTGATTTGGTTAACAGGATAATGAGAGCTGTTAATGCTCACGAAAAGGAATACATCGTATCTGTTGATAAAGAAATCACTGGCGATTTTATCAAGAAGATGTCAGCAGGTGTGTACTTAGATGAGCTTGAGGTGACCACACGTAAATGCAAAGTGAAAAAGCTTTCTAACAACAGCTTTAACATCGTTTTGACACAGGGATTGAATCGTCAGATTAGGCGAATGTGTCAGATGCTAGGGTACAAGGTTCAGACTCTTAAGCGTGTTCGCATTATGAATATTGAGCTGGGAGAATTGAAAGAGGACACCTACAGAGATGTGACAGAGGATGAATATAACAAGCTTTTGAAAATGCTTGAGGGGTCTAAAAACTAAACTGGTAGAGGAAGAATAATGGAATTAAATGAATACAAAAAATTGATCGATACCATAGATTATCATATGGATCGTTATTACAATCAGAACGAGCCGGAGATTTCTGATTTTGAGTATGATCAGCTAATGCTTCAGTTGAAGGAGGCAGAAAAGGCGCATCCTGAGTGGGTAACACCTGATTCTCCAACACAGAAGATTGGCGGCGTTGCCATGCGTGAGGCCGGTGTAAAGGTTACACATGATGTGCCAATGCTTTCCATCGAGGATGTTTTTGATAAAGCAGATGTGGTTGCCTGGATTGATAAGGTGAAGACTGTTCATCCGGATGCTAATTTCTCAGTAGAGGCAAAAATAGATGGACTTAGCATGACACTCAGATATGAGAGGGATTCAATGGGCAAGCTCAAGCTGACTCTTGCGGAGACTCGCGGTGATGGACTTATCGGCGAGGATGTTACAGCAAACGCTCTGGTGATTCCAGATGTAAAGCAGTATTTGGATTTGCCTTACGATAGCTTGCAGCTTCGTGGCGAGGTCTATATGTCTCACGAGGACTTTGAAAGATTCAACAGCGAGCAGGAGCTTAAGGGAGCAAAGCTTGCGGCTAATCCTAGAAATCTAGCAGCAGGAACACTTCGTCAGCTTGATGCTAAAATTACAAAAGAGCGTGGCCTGAAGATGTTTGTGTTTAATGTGCAGCAGGGGCCAGAGGAGCTGACTCTTAGCCATTGCGATGGCATGGATATCTTGGAGGCACACGGGGTGCCAACAGTATTCCATAAGAAGTGTGAGAAAGCAGAAGAAGTTCTTGCAGTAATCGATGAGATTGGAAATCTTCGTGGTGAATTCCCATTCGATATAGATGGAGCGGTTGTCAAAATCGACCAGGTGGCCTATAGAAATGATTTTTCTACAAGCGCTAAGTATTCAAGCGGTCACGTGGCCTACAAGTATCCACCTGAGGAAAAGGAGACAAAGCTTTTAGATGTAGAGCTTTCGGTGGGAAGAACAGGAAGAGTTAATCCTACAGCCATTTTCGAGCCAATTCGTTTATGCGGTACCACGGTAAGCCGTGCCACACTTCACAACCAGGATTTCATTGATGATTTGGATATCGGTATCGGAGATACGATAGTGGTTTATAAATCTGGTGAAATCATTCCGAAGGTAAAGGAAGTGGTGCATGCCAAAAGGCCTGCTGGTGTGGCGACATACAAGATTCCAAGTGTATGTCCTGTATGTGGCGGCGAGGTATCAAGGGATGCTGACACGGCAGATATGAAATGTACTAATCCAAGTTGCCCGGCGCAGCTGGTGCGTCACATCATCAATTTTGTATCCAGAGATGCAATGGATATCAAGGGATTTGGCGATGTGTATGTGGAGGATTTGGTGCAGCAGGGCTACATTAAGGATATAGCCGATGTCTTTGCATTGAAGGAACACAGAGAAGAGCTTATCGAAAAGGGAATCATTGGAAAAGAGAAAAATACGGACAAGCTTCTTGGGGTTATAGAGGAAGCTAAAAACAATGATGCATACAGATTATTTACTGGATTTGGAATCCCTAATGTAGGTAAAGCGGCTGCAAAGGCTTTGCTTGGCCAGTTTAAGGATATTCAAAAGATTATGGCTCTTACTGAAGAAGAGCTGGTACAGGTAAATGATATCGGTGAAATAAGTGCAAAATCTATCTTCGACTATTTACACAATCCAGTGAATGTTGAAATCATAGAGCGTTTAAAAGCCTATGGTGTAAATATGGTTGAAGAAGAAAAAGAGGGGGCGACAGATAAGTTTGCCGGACTCACATTTGTCATTACTGGAACCCTTCCTACAATGGGAAGAAAAGAAGCTCAGGAGCTCATCGAATTAAATGGTGGAAAGTGCTCCGGCTCTGTTTCCAAGAAGACAAATTACCTGGTTGCCGGAGAGGCTGCCGGCAGCAAATTAGACAAAGCAAATGCACTTGGGGTGGCAGTTATATCTGAAGAGCAGCTGCTTGAAATGGTGAACGCTTAGGCTCGCATGAAACATTTTTGTTTACATGAAGGAGCCATAGATGTAATATATTACTAAAATTTTCAAACATTACCTAACGGAGAAGAGACTATGCCAATTAGAACACAAAACGATTTGCCTGCAAAGGCTATACTAGAACATGAAAATATTTTCGTAATGGATGAGAACAGGTCTACCCATCAGGACATCAGACCTATCTCAATTGGAATACTGAATCTAATGCCACTTAAGGAGGCAACAGAGCTTCAGTTGTTGCGCTCGCTTTCCAATACACCTCTACAGGTGGATGTGACATTCCTCACAGTAGGTAGTCATGAGAGCAAGCACACTAGTAAGACTCATTTGGACACATTCTATGAGCGCATTGAGGATGTGTATGACAGATATTTTGATGGTCTTATCATCACTGGTGCCCCTGTGGAGCAGATGAAATTTGAGGATGTGGATTACTGGCCAGAGCTATGCAAAGTGTTTGAATGGACCAAGACTCATGTAACATCTACACTGCATCTTTGCTGGGGATGTCAGGCGGGGCTTTACTATCGTTATGGCATAGAGAAGTATGATTTGGACGAGAAGAAGTTTGGAATTTTCTCTCATCGCGTTCAAAATCGTAAGATTCCACTTGTCCGTGGGTTTGATGATATTTTCTATGCACCACATAGCCGTCACACTGGCGTGCGCACAGAGGATATTGAGGCCTGCGAAGATCTGGTTGTGTGCGCAAAAGGTGAGGAAGCTGGCGTGTTCCTTTGCATGTCTAAGGACGGCAGCAACATCTTCGTAATGGGCCACCCAGAGTACGATCGCTACACTCTTGACAGTGAGTACAAGCGTGATAAGGGCAAAGGCCTTGAGATTGCCTTGCCAGTGAACTATTACCCTGATGACGACCCAAGCCAGAGACCATTGCTTCAGTGGAGAAGTCATGGGAATATTATGTATTCTAATTGGTTGAATTATTACGTATATCAGAACACACCTTATGAGTGGAATAAGATTAGCGAGAAATAGAGATTTAGGTGATGCTAAGTGTCGTGGCAAAGGCTGCGGCACTTTTTTTATCACAAGATGTCTATAAGCCTGCTAATTCCTGCTGGGCTGTGATAGATTTTGGCCGATTTGAATTCGGATTTATCACAAGCGAACGAAGACATGCGGGTTCCGGGCCTTCTTGCGATATAAATTCGTTGAAATTCTCATATTTTTATCGCA
>NZ_KK211361.1:0-40891 GCF_000621865.1 Pseudobutyrivibrio sp. MD2005 | reverse complement strand
GGGGCGTCAGTGAATTATTGGTTAATTATCTTATATGAACTTTATAAGGCAAGATATCTATACTTGAAAATGAGATTATATTTGTTACAATTAACTTAACAGAGTTGCCAGGTGCGAATAACACTTGGGACCAAGCCGAGCGTTGAGCTTGGCTTTTTTACTTTAAGGAGAATGTGCCGACACCGTCGGCACATTTACTGTCATGGTCACACTACGAGCGTTTATTACAGGTTGATGATAAGGAGATTCGTGAGTGGTATGCAAAGGAAGCTTATAAAAAAATTCAAACGATGATATAAAGCGTGTACGCAATAATGCTGGTATGACTCAGACAGTATTTGCTAATTATTTGGGAGTTTTAAAGAAAACTGTCGAAGCATGGGAGCTTGGTAGAATACATCCCACAGGACCAGCTAATAGACTGATTGAAATGCTTGATTCAGGAAATGCTTAGAATTTAACTTTCATTTCAAGAATGCCAATGTGATTTTATATAGAAGATTGAATCTAGTGAAAAAGCTTGATACAATATTCATACAAATAAGAGATATTTGAGGTGGTAAATTTCGTTGCAACCACACACCCTATGGGTCAAAAGAGATGCTACAGAGGCGACGGTAGCCAAATATCTTTTAGAACGCAGAGGGCTCTGAGAAATCAGGGTCCTTTTGATATTTAAAAGAGGTTTACTAGGCCAGTACACTAACTGGTCTATTTTCTGGGCTGGTCGAAAGACCCGGGTCCACCAAAAAGCGGGTAAGACACCCGCTATTTTAACCTAATAAAGCTAGTTTTTGTGTGAAATACATGTATTGTTTTTAGGTTAGATTGATATAATATACAGTTAAGAAAGGCGTATGCCTTGGTGGGTTGACACCTAAAATCTGATACTTTTTCCAGACATAGGTGCTGGAGGTTGGCAGGCAACGGAAAAACCTGATATTTTCCAGAAGTAGGTGTTGGAGGTTGGCAGACAACGGAAAAATCAACCAATAAATGGGAATGCTAATTGCTGTGGCGATTGCATTCCCATTTTAATTATCACAAAAGAGAAAGTTTGTTCTGTTTTTATGATAACGAGTCTGTTATAATTAAAGTCATGAATAAAATGACTCAAAGACCAATACTTAACACAAATTTAGATAGCGAAACATTCAGAAGTTACTATTATTTGAAGGAAGAACTAGTAGAGTTTTGCAGAGATAATGGAATCCCAACAGCAGGAGGAAAGATAGAACTTACTGATAGAATTGCTTATTTCCTTGATACTGAATCAGTTAAGAAGGTAACTAGGAATATGAAAAACACTATTGAGGTAGGACTTATCACTGAAGATACCATCATAGAGTAAAATATAGTTTGTTCAGAAAAGCATCGAGCTTTTTTCAAGGAAAAAATTGGTAAAACATTTTCTTTTAATGTGCAGTTTCAGAAATGGCTAAAAGCAAATGCTGGTAAGACTTATAGTGATGCAATTGAAGCATACCATTTGATTCTAGAAGAAAAGAAAAAGGGTAAAACAAAAATAGATAAGCAGTTTGAATATAACACTTATATTCGAGATTTTTTTGAAGCAAATCAGGGCAGAAGCTTGGATGATGCAATCAAGTGTTGGAAATACAAAAAGAGTTTACCTGGGCATAATCTATATGAGGATATTGATTTGGAAGTGCTGAATGATAATGGGGTGATGGATAAGGAGACTAGCTATGAATGAACTAATTGAATATAATATGTCAGATGATTTGCAGAAGGATTTACATTGTATCATTGAAAATGCGCAGCAATCTGCGATAGCAACTGTAAATACTGTGTTGGTTCTTCGAAACTGGCTTCTTGGCATGCGTATTTCAACTGAAAACATGGATGGGACTAGAGCTGAACGATATGGTGAGCATATTATTCCTGAATTATCTGAAGAATTAACTCGTAAGTATGGAAAAGGTTTTGATAAGCGTTCACTTTATCGTTATGTACAATTTTATCAAACATATCCAGAGATTGTGGGGACGGTGACCCCACAATCTGATAGTAGTTTAAAAACTGAGATTGTGGGGACAGCAACCCCACAATCTGGCGAATACGCAACAATAGATAAGAATAGAAAAATTCTAACATGGTCTCACTATGAACGATTGCTTCAGGTTTCGGACCCAGCCGTAAGAAATTGGTACGAGAAAGAGGCAATAGAACAGTCATGGTCTGTCAGAACACTGCGACGTAATATTAGTACTCAGTACTATGATCGAATGTTATTATCGAGTGACAAAAGCTCTGTTGAGACGGAAATGAAGGAAAAGACAAATCCATATCAGAAAAAATATGAATTTTTAAGGAATCCTATTATAGCGGATTTCCTTGGAATGGAAGAAAATAGAGATTATCTTGAATCTGAATTAGAAAAAAATATTATTAAGAACCTAGAAAAGTTTATGATGGAGCTCGGAAAAGGATTTGCTTTTGTTGAACGACAGCAGCGAATACATACTGAAAAGGAAGACTATTATATAGATTTAGTCTTTTACAATTTCATCTTGAAATGTTTTGTTTTAATAGATTTGAAAATTGGAAAGATATCGCATCAGGATGTAGGCCAGATGGATATGTATGTACGTATGTATGATGATTTAAGAAAACGACCTGATGATAATCCTACACTTGGTATTGTTTTGTGTTCCGAGACTGATGAAGATATTGCAAGATATTCTGTGTTACATGGGAATGAACAACTTTTTGCAAGCAAGTATCGACTCTGTTTGCCAACAGAAGAACAATTGCGCGCAGAAATAGAAGCGCAAAAGGAAATTTTTTACATGCAGCATCCAGAAATGGAAAATAAAACATTGAAATAACTAGAAGCTATAAAGTTGTATTAGTGTACCACCGCGGGAAATAAAATATCAGTCATTTAGCGGTGGTAACTAGGGAGTAATTGTCATTATACCACCGCACAAAGCCAGTGTTTATGCGGGCTTGAGAATGCAGAGTCCGCTGTTATTACGTGTACCAGAACACACCTTATGAGTGGAATAAGATTAGCGAAAAATAGAGATTTAGGTGATGCTAAGTGTCGCGGCAAAGGCTGCGGCACTTTTGTTTTATCACAAGATGTCTATAAGCCTGCTAACTTCCGTTGGGCTGTGATAAATTTTGGCTGATTTGAATTAGGATTTATCACAAGCGAACGAAGACATGCGGGTTCCGGGCCTTCTTGCGATATAAATTCGTTGAAATTCTCATATTTTTATCGCAAACCAACGACAGCATGCGGCTTCCAAGCGCGTATGCGATAGAATTTAGTGAAAATCTTCATTTTTTTATCGCAGCAAGTCTGGCAGCCCGCTATCTTTCGTATGGTTGCGATAGATAGTTCCCAGTGGGGCGTCAGTGAATTTGGATATTAGTGACGCCTGGATGGATAGTTCCCATGGGGCGTCAAAAGTGAGAATGTTTTTTTATTTTAGGCTGTAATCTGTTATAGTATTATTAGTATAGGACGATTAACTGGAAATTAAGCCGCAAAGGCTTGATTATAAAATTTTATTTTAAAGGAGAAGTGCTGTTTGACAAAGTACAACACACGAGAGATTGTCGACTAACCGGGAGGTTTGCAGATAATCACACAAACCTCCCGCTGAAAAGCAACTTTTGGTCATGAGTTTTCAGGAGGTAAAAAAATGAATAAAAAAGACTATATCATTCGATTAGAAGAGAAGAAAGATTACAGAGAAGTAGAGAACCTGGTAAGAGAATCATTTTGGAATGTGTATCGTCCAGGGTGTAGCGAGCATTATGTGATTCATACGCTCAGAGATGATGAGGCGTTCATTCCAGAGCTTGATTTTGTCATGGAAAAAGATGGTGTATTGATTGGGCAGAATATGTTCATGAAAACCATCATTGAAGCAGATGATGGCAGAGTGGTTGATGTTCTCACTATGGGGCCAATTGGTATCACTCCAGAGCTGAAGCGAAAAGGATATGGCAAGGCTATTTTAGATTATTCGCTTGAGAAGGCTACAAAGATGGGTTTTGGAGCAGTTTTGTTTGAAGGCAACATCGATTTCTATGGGAAAAGTGGTTTTGATTATGCCTGCAAATTTGGTATCAGATATCATGATTTACCGGAGGGGGCTGATGCATCATTCTTTCTTTGTAAGGAGCTAATCCCGGGTTATTTGGATGGTATCACCGGCGTATACCAGACGCCTCAGGGATACTATGTCAGTGACGAGGATGTGGAAGCGTTTGATAAAGCATTTCCGCCAAAGGAGAAGCTGAAGCTGCCAGGACAGATTTTCTAATTGAATAGGAGAGACCTCACTGATGTTTGAAACAAAGGTGAGGTCTTTTTTCTAAGGGAGATGTTTGCTACAAGGCTAGATAGAAAAATATCTTGACTATTGCGAGGTTAAATATAAAGATTGAATTAGGAACATCATATGATAAGGGGGTAGAGTATGATTTTATTTATTAATGCATGTGTAAGAGAAGAATCCCGTACAAAAAAGCTGGCCAAGGCTTTGCTTTCCAAACTAGGGGAATATGAAGAACTAAAGCTTGAGGATATTGATTTTCCAAAGACCGATGAATCATTCCTAAAAAAGAGAGATTCTCTGATTGCTTCTCGTAGCTTTGATGATCCGATGTTTGAATTGGCTCGCCAGTTTGCAAAGGCAGATACGATTGTCATTGCTGCGCCATATTGGGATTTGTCGTTTCCAGCTGCGCTAAAGCAGTATGTAGAGCATATCAATGTGGTGGGGATTACTTTTGAATACACGAAAGAAGGTTTCCCAAAAGGATTGTGTAGAGCGGAGAAGCTTTATTATGTCATGACAGCTGGTGGCACCTATGTTCCAGAAGAATTCGGCTTCGGTTATATACAGTCTCTTGCGCAGAATTTTTATGGAATAAAAGATGTAGAGCTGGTTAAAGCAACGGGGCTTGATATCGATGGGGCTGATGAAAAGGAAATTTTAGATAAAGTTTTGTTGACAATCTCATAGTAAACTGTTATAACTGTATTACAACAAATGATACAGTTATAATAGGAGATTTAATTATGAAAAAGAAACTTTTAGTAGTAATGATGACAATGATTATGGGGCTATCTGTGATAGCTTGCGGCAAGAAAAATGACGATTTTTACAATACTACTAGTGGCTGCGGTGTTGAATATGAAGAGGGAGATGAAACAGGCTTAAAGGCTGATGACCCTAAGACTGAGACTACTATTGAAAGCGATGTGTACGATATTCAGATTTCGATATTTGATGATGGAGACACAGTAATTGATAGACTTACAGAGGAATTTGGAGACCCTACAAATGTAGAAGATAATGACACATTCCATACAGTTACATTTGACGATATCGATGTAACATACAGTGATGTGGATGGTGGAAAAGAGCTTGTAGAGTTTAAGTGCGTATCTGATAGATATAAGACTAGCAAAGGAATTACAGTTGGTTCTTCAGTAGATGATGTAGTAGCTGCATATGGCGAAGCTAACTGTGAATATGATGAGGGCGATGAGCACTTCATGAATTATATCTATGATGATGGTTTTGGCATCTACTTCACTTGCGTTGATGATACTGTAATCACTTATCAGATCGTAACAGGTAGAGGCTAAGAATGATAAGCTAGGGCCAGCGATGAAGATTTAAATACAAAAGGCCATAATTAAAAAGCAGATCTTTATCCGTGTAAGTGATAAGGTCTGCTTTTTTGTGATATTATGATTTTAAAAATAAAAATGAATAAACAGGTTAAGGAGACATCATGAAAATAATTAAACACATTTTTGATGGTGACTTTGGCTGTGAAGAAACAGGTAGCCAAAAGCCCACTGTATCAGTGACGCTTACGGATGAAGCTGGTAATGAGTCTTACGTAACAGTTGAAGATGAATGGCTTACAAATAATGGATTAAATATAGGTGACACCTGGCCAGAGAATTAATGGAGGATTGAGAATAATGACAGAACAAACGCTTGCTAGAATTAGAAAGTTTACAGAAGACCGTGACTGGGACCAGTTTCACGCACCTGTACATTTGGCAAAATCGATTGTAATAGAAGCGGCAGAGTTGCTTGAGTGCTTCCAGTGGGACGATGATAAGTATGACTTGGAGCATGTTAAGGAAGAGCTTGCTGATGTTATGGTCTACTGTCAGAACTTAGCAGATAAGCTTGGCGTAGACACTGATGAAATTATAAATAAAAAGATGGATAAGAATGAAGCAAAGTATCCGGTGGAAAAGGCTAGGGGAAAGGCTGATAAATACGATAAGTTGTAAATGGAGGACGATGCTATGGCAGAAATCGATAGATTAAAAGAAATAGTTGAAACCCTAAGAGGTGAAAATGGTTGTCCTTGGGATAGGGTACAGACTCATGAAAGCTTAAAGCCTGAATGTATAGAAGAAGCTGCTGAAGTAATTAATGGAATAAATAATTACACCAAGACAGGTGATGCAGAAAACCTTAAGGAAGAGCTTGGTGATCTTTTACTTCAAGTAATGTTGCATTCGGTAATAGCAGAAGAGGAAGGCCTGTTCACATTTGATGATGTAGCAAAGACTGTATCTGAAAAGATGATACGTCGACATCCTCATGTCTTTGCTGGAGTAAAATATAATTCAAAGGAAGAACAGCATGCTGCCTGGGAAGAAATAAAGAAACAGGAAAAAGAAGGCAAAGAATGGTATGCAGATACTTTGCCAGAAGCATTTGAGGAAGCAAAAGAGCTTATCGAAAAGGCTAAAGAGCGAAAGCAACTATGATTAATCTTATTGTTAAAAAATCAAGACCGTAAATTCTTATACTACATACATTTATTCTGTGACCACTAATAATATGTAGTATTTTGGTGCCAAATGAGTTGTGTGCAATCCAATTCTGCATGCTATTAGCATTTAGCCATCGATAATATGTAGTTTTCAACCCCAGTCCATGCAAGGATTCTGCCACACCATGTATTTTCTACATATTTTTTCTATTAGCTCAAAGAAAATATGTAGTTCACTACATTAAGCACTTATAAATATCAAAAAAACTACATACTATTGCAGCAAACATCTGCAATAGTATGTAGTTTGTATTTTTTCTATAGGCGGACCCAACTATTTCACCACATTATAAACTTCATTGGCAATTATCTTGTCCCCATCTGTCTTAAACAAATACAGGGGTCACAAATTTGAGTCTTTTCTTTTTGTACTTCATTTGTAAGCGACAAGTAGAGGGCTTTATATTTACCGCTTACTCTTTACCGCTTACTATCGAGGTGTCCTATATATTGTCATGAATGGATGCTAGGATAATATCATCAAAGTAATTATAGAAAAGACTAAACATTATATTTAGAAAGAACGAGACGAGGAGGTAGCAATATGAAATCAATAAATAAGATTCAAAAAGTAGTTATGACAGAGCGCCTTTATCGATTTCCAGACTTTAAATGTATAAGATCTGACCATATTGAATTGTCGCTTGATGGAATCAAAACATATAGAACATTTGCAGGAAGTAAAAAACATGTTGATAAGTATAGTGAATCAGTAGAAAAGGATGAGATGAAGGAATTCTTTGCTGAACTATATGATTTTGTGCGTAATGCAACTGATTGTGGATTGACAATAGATGATTGCGAGCATAAGGTCAGGTTTATCTATAATGATTGGCACGAAGAGATATTCTTGGGGTGGACAGGAACTGCGAAAGAAAACTTAACCGGTAAAATATGGAGCTTTATAGAGTCACACCGATAGTTAGAAGGTTTTGAATGGCTTTTAAACATGAAATTCGTGGTATGATATTTATATAGGTTTAAGCGACATCAAAGGAGGACTAGAATGAAAAAGAGATTATTAATTTGTTTGGCTGCATGTGTCATTTCTATGGGTGGATATTGTTTTTATGGCACAACCAGCACAGGAGCTGAACAAAAGACAATACGAATAGAAGAAACAGAAGAGGTACCAACATCAGGAACAGCAGCAGAAACAGAATCAGCGACTTTTTCCATTGATCAGGTAGGAACCTATTCTGGCAAACCATATATAGCAATCAATAATAATGTGCCTTTTTTTACAGGCGCAGATAAGGTACGTACTGATGCTTTTGAGACATTTAGTAATCTTGATTCTCTAGGAAGATGTGGAGTTGCTTATGCAAATATCTGTAAGGAACTTATGCCAACAGAAGAACGTGGTGAGATAGGAAACGTAAGGCCTAGTGGCTGGCATACAGCTAATTATCATGAATATGTAGATGGAAACTATCTATACAACAGATGTCATCTGATTGGATATCAACTTAGTGGAGAAAATAATAATGAGAAAAATCTCATTACTGGCACAAGATACTTGAATGTTGTAGGGATGCTTCCTTTTGAGAATGAAGTGGATGACTATGTAGATAGCACTGGAAATCATGTTTTATATAGAGTTACTCCAGTATTTGAGGGTAACAATCTTGTGGCTTCTGGAGTTCTTATGTAAGCTTATTCAGTAGAAGACCAAGGCAAAGGTGTGATGTTTAATGTCTATTGCTACAATGTGCAGCCAAATATTGTAATAGATTATGCAACTGGAGAAAGTGAGTTAGCTGCTGATGCTGTTTCAGTTCAAGAACAGCAGGTAATTACAGATACTACAAGTGAAGTAAGCCAGGCGGCCGATTATGTTTTAAATACAAATACTAAGAGATTTCATTATCCTGATTGTCAGTCTGTAAGCGATATGAAAGAAAGTAATAAACAGTATTATCAAGGCTCGAGAGATGACTTGATTAATCAAGGCTATAAGGCTTGTGGTAACTGCAGGCCATAGTTAATTTATGTGGGGCTGTGAAGAAAATCAAAAGGCAGCCTATGTTTAACCTGTTGCAATTGCAACAACTATAAACATAAACAATTGATATATTGTATGTGTGAGGTTTAGATTGTTTGAATTGGAGGTTAGCCATGGAAGAAAAAATAGCTAATGCAGAAAAAGAAGTTGAAGCATCAGCAGCAAGAGTAACAGCATCCAATATCACTATAGAAAAAAGAGAAGCTGCAAAAAAGCAGGCTGAAATAGTAGGTCATCCACTACATCTTTTCACTAAGGAAAATGAAGCTCTGAATGAGGAAATAGAGAATGCGAAGAGCTTGATAATAAAGATGGAAACCGAACCATCTGAAGCTAACAGTAGAAGAATAAACGCAATTATAGATAATCTCAGAAAAGTAGCTATCCACTATGCTAAGAAAGGTGATTTGCTTTACCCTCACATGAAGGCTAAATACGAGATTTCAGGTCCTTCCGATGTCATGTGGTCGGTTGACGATGAGATTAGGGATGAGCTTAAATTCATAGCAGATTCTGACTTTAGAAAAATCGAATATGTGAATAGATTAGAACATGCCATTACCCGAATGGAGGAAATGATTTATAAGGAGCAGAATATTCTATTCCCTATTTGCACTAGGTTTTTCACTAATGAAGAATGGTACCAGATTTATCAGGATTCAAAGGATTATGCACCTTGTTTGGTGGATTTCATAAAATGGCCTGAGGCAGAAGAAGTATTGTCAAAAAAGAAAGCTAATAGTAAGGTTGCGGAGGATATAATCAATCTTCCAGGTGGACATTTCACACCTGCTCAACTTAGAGCAGTACTCAATACTCTTCCAGTAGAAATATCATTTATAGATGAAAATGATATTAACTGTTTCTTTAACGAAGGTCCAAAGCTATTTAAACGTGCTGGCATGGCCATAGGACGTGATGTGTATAGTTGTCATCCACCAAAGATTGAGATGATGGTTAGGTCTATAATTGGGGACTTCAAATCTGGCACCAGGGATAAAGTGTCAGTTTGGATGGAAAAAGAAGGCAACCCAGTGCTTGTAGAGTACATTGCAGTTCGAGATGACAATGGACAATATATCGGCACAATGGAATGCGTTCAAAAAATGGATGAAGCAAAAAAGCATTTTGAAAAATAAAATTATTTGATGACAAAGGTATTTCTATCGAAGTCGATAATTCCTTCGTCACGCATTTTACCAAGCTCTCTTGTCATGGCGCTACGGTTGATGGATAAGTAATCAGCCAGCTGTGTTCTTGACAGGGGAGCTTTTATATATTTTGATTTTTGTTGTTGAGCAATGGTTGAAATGTATGCCATAAGTTTTCCGCGGATGGATTCTTTCGACATGATTTCCAGTTTATTCATATAGGAGATACTTTTTTGTCCTAACAGATGAAACATGTTTTCTGCAATTCTGGCATGGAAGCTACAAGCGTTTTCACATGTGTGGATGATTTTTGAAGCAGCAAGAAATAATACTCTTGTTTTTTCTACGGCAACAAAAGTAACAGAAGATTCCTGCTCAACGCTGACAGCGAAATTTTCTCCAAATAATTCTCCAGGTCCAACATAGGATAGAAGTGATGAGTTTCCCCATATATCTTCTTTCAGAAGGTGCACATTTCCAAAAAGAACAATTCCGATATAAGGGACTTTGTCCTTTTCCATAATGATAGTTTCCCCTTTTTCAAAATCTTTTTTAAAGGAGTTGATGCAAATCAGTAGTTTATTCAAATTGTCTGGGTGAATTCCCTCAAATAGAGGAATATCATTGTAATCTATTTCTTTCATAAGCACATTATAGAATCAAACTGTTGCAATTGCAACAAACTGACTCTCGTTCTAGCTGTATATTATGAGCATCAAAGAAATCCGGTTAGAAAATGGAGGTAAACAATGGAAAATAAGATGTTTTGTTATCAGTGTCAGGAAACAGCAGGCTGCACTGGTTGTACAATGTCAGGTGTTTGTGGAAAGAAGCCAGAGGTAGCTAATCTTCAGGATTTATTGGTATATGTTACCAAGGGAATTTCATTTGTAACAACAAAGCTTAGAGCAGAGGGCAAAGAGGTATCGGAAGACATTAATCATATGATTTCGGTAAATCTTTTTACAACGATTACAAATGCAAATTTTGATTATGATTCAATAGCGCAGAAGATCGAAGATACTATTAACGTAAAAGAACAGTTATTAGAAAAGCTTACAGATAAGAGCAATCTTCCAGATGCTGTCATCTGGAATGGTGATAAAACACAGTATGATGAGAAGGCAAAGACTGTAGGTGTTCTTTCAACAGAAAATGAAGATATTCGTTCATTGAGAGAGTTGATAACATATGGTCTTAAGGGGCTTGCTGCTTATTCGAAGCATGCAAATGCTCTTTTAAAGGATAATGAGGATGTTGATGCATTTCTTCAAAAAGCGCTGGCAGCTACTTTAGATGATAGTCTTTCAGTAGATGATTTGGTTGCGTTAACTCTTGAGACAGGCAAATATGGAGTGGATGGCATGGCACTTCTTGATGAAGCCAATACATCAGCTTATGGTAATCCTGAAATCACAAAAGTAGATATAGGCGTTAGGAATAACCCTGGTATTCTTATTTCAGGCCATGACCTGAATGATTTGGAGATGCTTTTAGAGCAGACTAAGGGCACAGGAGTAGATGTATATACTCACTCAGAAATGTTACCAGCTCATTACTATCCATTTTTTAAGAAATATGATAATTTTGCTGGAAACTATGGTAATGCATGGTGGAAGCAGAAGGAAGAATTTGCAAGCTTCAATGGCCCAATTCTGATGACAACAAATTGTATTGTACCACCGGCAGATTCTTACAAAGATAGAATGTTTACAACAGGTGCGGCAGGATATCCCGGATGTAAGCATATTGATGCGCCATATGGTGAAACAAAGGATTTCTCTGAAATCATTGAAATGGCGAAGAAATGTGATGCACCTACTGAGATAGAACGCGGCGAAATCATTGGTGGATTTGCTCATGAGCAGGTATTTGCTCTTGCAGATAGTGTAGTAGATGCAGTTAAAACTGGAGCAATCAAAAAGTTTGTTGTCATGGCTGGTTGCGATGGAAGAGCAAAAAGTAGAAGTTACTATACTGAGTTTGCTCAGGCTCTTCCAAAAGATACAGTGATTCTTACAGCAGGCTGCGCAAAGTACAAATACAATAAGCTAAACCTTGGTGATATCAATGGAATACCAAGAGTTTTGGATGCAGGACAGTGTAATGACTCATATTCACTTGCACTTATTGCATTAAAGCTTAAAGAAGTATTTAAGCTTGATGATGTGAATGATCTTCCAATTGTCTACAACATTTCATGGTATGAACAGAAGGCTGTAATCGTATTACTTGCTCTATTATATCTTGGGGTAAAAAATATACACTTAGGCCCAACACTTCCTGCATTTCTTTCACCAAATGTTGCCAATGCGCTTGTACAGAATTTTGGTATAGCAGGAATCACAAATGTAGAAGATGATATTTGCAAGCTTATTTAGAGAAGAATTATAGAATTTTTGGTAAAAATTACCTTGGACAAGGAAAAGTATTTTTGATAATTTAGCTTCTAGATTATAGAGCGTGTGTAGCGAAAGCGTAAGTCCAGCGTCTGGCAGCGGTTGTTACATACGCTTTTTTTATTGGAGGTATGACATGAACAATCCTATGAAAGAAGCACCAGTAAATTCACTGATGCTTAAAATGGGGACACCTATTATTTTATCTATGATGATGCAGGCACTTTATAATATTGTAGATTCTGCATTTGTATCCAATATGGGCGCAAATGGTGAGATGGCACTTAATGCGCTTACATTGGCCTTTCCGGTGCAGGTGCTGTTAATTGCGCTAGGAATAGGAACCGGCGTAGGTATGAATGTGGTAGTTGCTAGGAGCTTAGGGCAGCAAGATTATGAAAAGGCATCAAGAGCTGCAGGAACAACAAAAGTGTTAGCATTTATTATTTTTGTAATGTTTTTCCTGTTTGGTATATTGGGCGTTAAGTTCTATATAGGAACCCAAACAACAAATCAAACAATTTCAGAAATGGCCATGGTTTACTTAAGAATATGTTGCATGTTCTCTCTAGGCAATGTATATTTTACGGTTTATGAGAAGCTTCTTCAGGCACATGGCCGCTCAAAATATTCAACAATTGCACAGATCGCTGGAGCACTCACGAATATTGTACTAGATCCTATTTTAATATATGGTTTATTGGGACTTCCTAGAATGGAAGTAGTAGGTGCTGCACTGGCTACAGTAATCGGCCAGTTTGTATCAATGGGATTAGGATGGTATTTTCATCGTAAATACGATAATGAGATTTTAAATGATAGAAAATATTTAAAAATTAGTGTTTCTATGGTTAAAGAAATATATTCAATCGGGTTTCCAGCTATCGTAGCACAGGCTCTTATGTCTGTAATGACTTATTTATTAAATATAATTTTCGTTCGTATTGGAGAGAATGTGGTTACAGCATATGGTCTTTACTATAAGATTCAGCAGTTTATACTTTTTGCTGCCTTTGGTATGAGAGATACAATTACGCCTATCATTTCCTTTGCACATGGAATGAAGGATGAAAAGCGAATTAAAGAAGGAATGAAATGGGGAATACTTTACACTTCAGTAATCATGTTGTTTGGAACATTAATTTTAGAAGTATTCGCAAGCCCATTTGCTAACATGTTTGGGCTGTCTGGAGAAACTGAGGCAATATGTGTTGTGGCCATGAGAATAGTGTCTATCAGTTTTTTATTTGCCGGGTTTAACATTTCTTTCCAAGGAATATATCAGGCTCTTAATGCTGGTCCTCAGTCGTTTGTGATTTCTCTTTTAAGGCAGTTTGTTTTAGTAATACCTGTAGCATATGTCTTTTCAAATATGGTAATTGCTGGGAATGCTTCAAAATCTATCATCTGGTTTACATTTATGATTGCTGAGGTTTTAACAGCCTTGGTTGGACATATTATGCTTAAGAAAATAGTAAAGAATAGCCTTAGTATTAAGGTGATATAAAAAAACAGGTGTCTGCCCCATTACATACCACATACATTTATTCTGTGACCACCAATAATATGTAGTTTTTGGCGGCAAATGAGTTGCGTGCAATCCAATTCTACATACTATTAGCATTTAGCCATCGATAATATGTAGTTTTCAACCCCAGTCCATGCAAGGATTCTGCTACACCATGTATTTTCTACATATTTTTTCTATTAGCTCAAAGAATATATGTAGTTCACTACATTAAGCACTTAAAAATATCAAACAAACTACATACTATTGCAGCAAACATCTGCAATAGTATGTAGTTTGTATTTTTTCTATAGGCGGACCCAACTATTTCACCACATTATAAACTTCATTGGCAATTATCTTGTACCCATCTGTCTTAAACAAATACAGGGGTCACAAATGTGACTATCGTTCAACGCAGAACAATTATTTTGTCTAATTATTATTTATCCTTGTGATAAATTTGGGGTTATATTTATCCCTAAATATTGTCCTGTTCCCTAAAAGCTAGTATAATATAAACAGGAATATATTGTTCATCCATATAAAGGAAGGTGTTTATATGCCAAACATTAAACCAATTTCAGAAATGAAAAATTATACAAGTATTGTCAACGAATTATCTTATGGTAACAGAATCTACTTCACTAAAAACGGACATGGAACATGTGCTCTAGTTGATATGAAAGAACTTGATGAATTGGATAATCTCAAAGCAAAACTTCAGCTTCTAACTAAATTAAATGAAGCGAAAATATCAATAAAAGATGAAGGCACAATTTCAGCTGACGATTTAGAGAAGGAGCTAGGACTATAAGAATGGCAAATTATCAATTGGAATATTCTCAAATCGTTCGCAGGAAGCTAAAATCTCTACGTGCTTATCTTAAAGCTGAATATGGCGAAGATGTTTCTAAGACAGCAATCAAAAAGATTACTGATGCGGCTAGAGGACTACAGAAATTCCCAAACAAAGGTGTGGATCTTTCATCTATCTTTGACATTGACACAGACTATAAGTATTTTTTAGTATCTCCAAACTATATTTTTTATTATATTGAAGATGATACTGTATACATAGCGGAAATGTTCAATGAGCGCGAAGATTTTATGTACCAGCTATTTGGAATACATTCACATACATCAGAATCTGAAGATTACTGGGGCGAATAATCTAGCGCCATCCTTCATTAGCAAATACAGGGGTCACAAATGTGACTATCGTTCAACATATGCGAAAACAGGTGCCTGCCCCCATTACAGAATTATTTGGATGTAATAAAAATGTAAAGGGGGCAGTGGCAGAAGAAAAGAGATAGAGATATGAGTCTATGATGTTAGGCGTTGCAAAACATAAAAGAATATTATAATAGTTTTACTAGATTCTGAAGGCACCAACAGAAGACAGTGTTTATTTCAATCCTTTATCATATTTTTGTAGAAGATGTATATTGTTTTTTTGAAGGAATCCGATATATTATGTAAGTAAGAAAGGCGTGTGCCTTGGTGGGTTGACACCTAAAATCTGATATGTTTTCCAGACGTAGGTGCTGGAGGTTGGCAGGCAACGGAAAAACCTGATATTTTCCAGACGTAGGTGCTGGAGGTTGGCAGACAACGGAAAAATCAACCACTAAATGGGAATGTACATTGCTACGGCATATACATTCCCATTTTAAATGTTAAGGGTAATAGGTGTTATGGACAAAAAGAGAGTTATTTCTATAATTACTAAAGCAGCAAAATGCTATCATGAAAATTTAGAAGATCAGAAGGTATTGTTTGTTTACGGTGTGCCATCTTAGAGCTGTATCATCTAAACCGCAAAAGAAGATATATGCAGTTTTAAGCAAGGGGTACTTGGATGAAAAGTATACTACAATTGAAAAATGTGATAAGTCAATTGAAATAGAAAAGATTCAATTGCCATAGAGTTGTTAAGTAGCGTCTAATCATTATGGTTAGGCGTTTTTTATTTATAAAGGAGGCACATATGTAAGAAATAAAAATATTGTGAAATAAGTGTGACCGTTGAGTTGATAAGTAGACATTTTGAAATTGAAGTTTTAGAATCAATTTATATATCAGAAAATTCAGACAATAAAACCGTGTTTTATAAAGTCTACTTTTGAAAAGAATAATGGTAATGTCCTTGATTTTTTAATATATAGAAAGTTCGAATCAAACAGGATGTCACAAGGAGGGAACACAATGAAAAAAAAGATTTGTTTGATAATGGCTGCTATGCTTGTAGTGCTTGTAATTGGCGGATGTTCAAACGCTGGAGAAACCACATCTGAAAAAGTTGGTATTATTGGTGCTATGGAAGAGGAAGTCACTTCCCTCAAAGAAGCACTCACGGATTCAAAAACAACTACCATAGCTGGTATGGATTTTATTGAAGGAAAACTTGAGGGCGAAAATGTTGTTGTTGTACAGTGCGGCATGGGTAAAGTGAATGCTGGGATTTGTGCAAATACGCTTATCAATAATTTCGGTTGTACAAAAATCATCAATACGGGTGTTGCAGGTTCACTCGACAATCAGATTGACATCGGAGATATCGTTATTTCGACAGATGCTGTGCAGCACGACTTTACCGTGGAAGCCATAGGCTTCGCAAAGGGTGAGATTCCATATACCGGCCTATATGCCTTCCCGGCGGACGAAGCTATGCGTAAAGAAGCTTTAGAGGCTGCTAGCGCATGTGCTACGGGGGTAAATGTATTTGAAGGCAGGGTATGTTCGGGGGACCAGTTTATTTCCTCTAAAGAAGAACGGGATAGGATCATCTCCGATTTCGGAGGCATGTGCTGCGAGATGGAGGGTGGCGCGATAGCACAGGCTTGCTATCTGAATGAAACTCCGTATGTCATTATCCGCGCAATCTCTGACAAGGCAAATGAATCCGAAGAGATGAACTATGAAGAGTTTAAAGAAAAATCTGCCAAGAATTGCGCGGCCATTGTCCGCTATATGGTTACGCATTAATATAGATTCAGAAATACGCATTGTGGCAAGCTCTACAGCAGCCTATGGCATTTATATTTCAGAAAACGGCGGTGCCTTATCGCAAGCGAACGAAGAAATGCGGGGGCCGGGCCTTCTTGCGATATAAATTCGTTGAAATTTTGATATTTTTATCGCAAACCAACGACAGCCTGGGGCTTCCGAGTCTTCATGTGATAAAATCTAGTGAAAATCTTCATTTTTTTATCGCAACAAGTCTGTCATCTAGCCATTTTCGTTGGGGTTGCGATAAATACCTTGCTATGGGGCTAGGATTGACCTTATGAGTGAGATGAGATTAGAAATACAGAAGAAACATTTCTAGCCAGGTGGTTAACTTCATGGCTACGAAGATGTTGAAATTGTAGTTTTTTGATGTTAACATCTTAACAAGAAGAAGCGGTAATGCTTCAGGGCTGGTCGAAAGATTCAGGTCCACCAAAGAGCGGGAAAGACACCCGCTATTTTTTTATCTAAAATTGACTTTGGGAGGAGATATATGGATTTCGCTATAAATCTGATATTGGTATTCTTCGTATTTTCTTTTGTGGGATGGTGTATTGAGGTAACGCTGAAATATCGTCAGTTTGGTCGTTTTATAAATCGAGGTTTTCTAATTGGACCATGGCTTCCAATTTATGGAGCAGGAGCCACACTAATAACTCTTATGGTGGCAGGACTCACACCAATGGAGAAAGGTATAGGAACAACATTTGCTATATCTCTGATCGTATGTGGACTGATTGAGTACATGGCCAGCTATTTTATGGAGAAAAGATTTCATGCCAGATGGTGGGACTATAGTCAAAAGCCAATGAATTTAAATGGCAGAGTGTGGATTGGAAACCTGATTTTATTTGGGATAGGTGGAGTGGCAATTATACATATTGTTAATCCACTTTTATATGGAGTTTTTGAAAATCTAAGTATAGTAAGTAGGGAGATTATTGCTAGTTTCCTTTCTGTTATTTTTGTGGCTGACTATAGCGTTTCTCATTTCGTATTAAAGCTTGTGAAAATTGGAGTTGAATCCAGTGATGCTGATAATACAGAAGCTATAAGTAAGGATGTTAAATTATTATTAAGTAACAAATCTATTTTTTATCGAAGATTTGCCAATGCATATCCTGACGTAATCTATCGTACTGAAAAGGTTAAAGCCCGAATGGAAGAAATCCGTTTGGAAACAGAGAAGTTTCGCATAGAGGCTGAAAAACGTCTAGATGAGTTGAATCAACAGTATGAAAAGAATAAGGCTGAATTGGGCGCTAGTATTAAAGCTGGAAAAGAGCAGTTAAGGGAGACATTAGAACCAACAAGCTTAATAAAAAGCAATTTGATAGAGAAACAAAATCAGCTTATTGATTTGCTATATGACGAAAACACAGCGCCAGTTCCGGCAAAAGCGCTGATGTCAGAAATCGAGCATGAGCGTTTGAGGCTTGAAAAACGGAGTTGGTAGAATGCTCATTATTATAGATGTTTATCATAGCGAAATAATTGACTTGACAATAGTTGATATCCATTTATGAATCGCCCCCTCTATAACATAAGAGATAGAGGGGCTTTTTTTACTAGGTCCTATCGCAAGCGAACGAAGAAATGCGGGGGCCGGACCTTCTTGCGATATAAATTCGTTGAAATTTTGATATTTTTATCGCAAACCAACGACAGCCTGGGGCTTCCGAGTCTTCATGTGATAAAATCTAGTGAAAATCTTCATTTTTTTATCGCAACAAGTCTGTCATCCAGCTATTTTCATTGAGGTTGCGATAAATACTTTGCTATGGGGAGAGGATTGACCTTATGGATACTACCGGACAAGGAATTGAGGAAGTAATGAGATTACTTAAAATTAATCCTAAAGATTTTGATTTGTACAAGAAGAATGTAGATAGTATGCTTCTTGTAAAATAATGGAAACGAGAGTTTTGTAAATTAATGTCATCAAATCAGAAATGGTTTGGTGACATTTTTTAATGGCTATAATTTGACCCTATACCTGAGCATGGCTAAAATATTGTTATAAATGTAAAGGAGCGCATACGCTATGTCATTTTCTGTAATGGGGCAGGCATTATCTTCATGAAGACGTAGAGACAACCGATGTCAACATTGGAATTGGTTTTACATCAGAAGGAAAGAAAGTTCTTCTGAGTTTTTAAATCGTGAATAATCTATAAAAAGAAAAAAATGTAATATAAATTTGATATAATTAAAATAGTGTTGGGGGTTCAGGGATAGGTGTTCACCTATTCCTATTTCCCGTTAAAAAAAATAGAATAATTATCCTAAAGAACAATAGAATGACATAATATGTCTTTGTAATTTGGTATCATTAGTTCATAACATAGGAGGCGGCTATGAATGAAGATTTGAAGAACGATCAGATTAGTAGAGTTTTACAGCTTTACGCAAAACTGTCCGATGGTTATGTTGTGAACAAGGCTGAGGAGGCAGCCAGATACGGAGTAAATGAAAGAAGCATACAGCGTGATATAGATCATATCCGCAACTTCCTTGATGAAGATTCTGAGCGTACTGGAATTGTAAATTCAATTGTGTATGACAGAATGGCAAAGGGATATAAGCTTGAAACGTTGTATAAGATATGGCTACAAAATAGCGAGGTCCTGGCTCTATGTAAAATCCTGTTAGATAGCAGGGCGTTTACAAAAGATGAAATGGTTGAAATGCTGGATAAACTTATTACTTGCTGTGTACCAAAGATTAACCAGCAGCGGGTTAAAGATTTAATCCGTAATGAAGAATTTCATTATGTTGAACCAAGGCATAAGACAAAATTCATCAATACCATGTGGGATTTAGGCCAGGCTATTAATGAAGCAAGATACATTGAAATTGATTACTACCGAACAAAGGATAAAAAGACTGTTCATAGGAAACTTCAACCTGTAGCCCTTATGTTTTCTGAGTATTACTTTTACTTAACTGCATTCATAGAGGATGAGGAAGTAAAAAAGGATTTTGATGTTTTGAATGATTCGTTTCCGACTATATATCGCATAGACAGAATCAAATCGTTGCAGGTTTTAGATAAGAGATTTCATATTCCTTATAGCAGCAGGTTTGAAGAAGGCGAGTTTAGAAAACGTATCCAGTTTATGTACGGCGGTAAACTACAGAGAGTAAAATTCCGATATACAGGTACCGACATCGATGCTATTTTAGATCGATTACCAACGGCACAAATATTGGATGACGAAAATGGAGCTTACGTGGTAAGTGCAGAAGTATTTGGCTCTGGCATAGATATGTGGATAAGAAGTCAAGGAGACGATGTACAACTGATTCAGTGAAAGGTGGTGTTTTTATGCTGACATTAGTTTTTATCGTAGCTATGATTTGGGTTTCGTGGAAAATGCTTGTGCTGGGAATAAAGGCGGCATGGGGATTAACGAAGATACTTTGTACAGTTCTTTTGTTGCCATTTTTTCTTATTGGATTGGTAATGGTAGGAATGATTTATCTGGCAATTCCAATTCTTATTTTTGTAGGTCTTGTGGCAATTATTGGCGGAATAATGGAAGTGTAATATTACGTGTTATAGAAAAAATAGAATAAGGCATAAAGGAAGGTTCAACACTTATGAGCACAATTGATAGTTTAAATGAGCAATACGTCGGAAAGCTTAATAGCATTGGCACTCTCAGAACATACTTGGGAAAAGTTGAGAGTGAGCAAAATAGTGTTGGGCTTACTGAAAAAGAGAAGGCTTCAGATTCTTTAGGACTTCTCAAGAACCTAAAAAAGGAGATAGACTGTGAGAACTACGGGCTTTTAGAAGATACATTAGTGGTTGGAGAACAGCTGGAAGAATGCTGGATTGCCATTAGCAAGTATACAAGTGCTTTGAAAAGTGGCTCCATACAGAACGAGATTGCAAAATTGGAAGCTGCGCAGAAAGTGTTCAGCAGCACTAAGGATTCCTTTGATGCAAAGTACCATTATACTGTTGAATCGCCTGAATCGCTTAATAAAATTCTTCCACAAGCGGTGCGTGATGCAATATCAATCGAAGATAAGAGTATAGAGGAAATAAAGGGTGAGGCTAGAGAGATATTAAACAAAGAATATACCATAGACCTTAAGTTATCGGACCCTATACATACTAACGAAGAACTACCAAAGGAAATGTTGGTTGCAAGAATACCAGGACAGGAAGTATCTCAGCAATTACTAAGAGATCTTGGCGTTAGAAGCAATTATAAAAATGTAATAACTGATTTGAGAAAAAATGGAAATGTTGTAATCAATACAAGCTTTGAGCATGTAGATGATAAGGAGATTGATGGATTTGTTGTTGCATACATCCTCAGATTTATTGAGACGTTTCCACTTGGAAGTGTTCACGTACATATTTTTGATCAGAACACAAACTATTTATACAAAAGATTGAATAACTGCTTCCAATCAGAGGATTTTGGTGAGCTATCAAAAGGAATTATTCAGCTTCATTCGTCTATCAGTGAACTTGCCAACTTTAGAGATGTAATATGTGATGACATATTTAAAAAGACATCTGTTGATAAGCCGGATTTATATTCGATTTATGAGAGTGATAGATCAGATACATTTAACCTGATTATCATCAGGGATGGCTTGGTAGATGGAAGTGGCTATGCGCAGGCGGAAACTCTGGATGCCATCAATTCTCTTACTCAATCAAATGATACAGGTCATACATGCGGTTTGAGATTCCTGGTAGTTGATAATAGCAGCTCATTTGAGAAGAGCCTTATGCCTGCAAATAAGCATTTAATTGAGCAGATACAAAAGAACTGTGAGTTAAGACTGGACTATCAAAATAATAGATTTGCAATAAATGGTAGAGAGGCAGAAGTTCTTCGCATAAACGAAGAGCTTGATATGTTTATCCAAAAACGCACAAAGGCTATTACAGATCTGCTTACAGGTTTGGAGAAAAGCTATATTTCGCTTGAGGAAGTATCTGCAGAATCAGTTGATGAGAATGTTGGAAACATCATGTATATTCCTGTCGGAAAGTCAGCTGGGAAAACAGTAGAACTTCCATTCAGTTGTAAGGATGAAGATGGAACTGTAGCAGGACAATGTGTAGGCTACATGGCTATTGGACAGAGTGGTTCTGGTAAATCATCATTCTTCCATAGCGTTGTTTTGAACGGCTGTATGAAGTACTCTCCAAAGGATCTGCAATTTTGGCTTTTGGATTTCAAAAATGGTGGAGCTTCATCTAAATACAGTAAGAGTGGAATACCGCATATCAGGATAATAGCTGAGAATAATAAAATTGATGATGCTTTGTGCTTATTCCAAATGGTTTTGGAAGAGATGGATCGTAGAAGCAAAGCGTTTAATAAGCAGTTTACAAATGACATTGTAGAATACAATCGCAAAGCTAAGGAAGAAGGTTTGGAGTATTTTCCTCGTATTATTATTGCGATTGATGAGATTCAGGAAATATTTAGAGATGATAATGCTGCAGTAATAAAAGATCAGATTTCATCTATAGCTTCAAGAATGCGTTCTATGGGAATGCATTTTATAATGGTAGCACAGAATCTGTGCGAAGGAAAAGCGTATATGTTGAAGGAAGCCTTTCTTCCTAGTGCAACGGGAAGAATATGCTTTAGAGTTGCCCAGGATATTCCAAGAGATTCTGGATTTGAAGATGATTTCTTTGATAGAAGACAGGAAATCACAGAACTAAAAACTGGAGAAGCATACGTTAGTTATGGAAAAGATACTATAAAGAAGGTCAAGATGGCTTTTGCATCCTCAGAGGAAATGAGTGATAAGTATTTTGCGGATATTTGCAAGAATTATCCTGAATACGCAAATCTGAGACCTTTGGTAATCGGCGCCAAGAAGCGACTTTCTATCAATGCGTCAAGACAGGGAATTACAGGTAATTATTTTGATGTCGTAAATGATATCGAAAATGTAAAGAGCGGATACAATGCTGTTATTGGAGAAGATGTATATCGTATGAGCCCTCTAAGAATACAGTTTTCACAAGATGAGAACTCATCGGTATTGTTTCTGGGAAGTGATAAACGTATAGCTTCTTCATTGTGTGCATCTACAGCATTATCATTGGCAAGACAAAAGGTTAAAGTTCACATGTTTAATGGTGACAGGACTAAGATTCAGGAAGACGGTGAATCTGTACAACATCCATTTATGTATGTCTGCCAGAATTTGGAAACGAGAAGCGGTTTAGTAGAAAATCACAGACTGGATGAATTAAAGGTTGTCTTGAAGGATTTATATACTGAGTATCTTAAGAGACAGGAAATGGTACAGAAGGCTGATGCTGTAGATCCGATATTTGAACCAATATTCCTGTTGATAAATGATTTGTTTGGCATTGAGAGCTTTGTAAGCAATGACATTATTGAAAATGATCCAGAAGAAGTGAGTCAGGAGCCGGTAAAGAAACGAGGCTTTAGCTTTGATTACAATATTTTTGGATCAAAAGAGTCAAAGAATGATGTAGAGGTGGGTGACTTCCGGGAAAGCATACAAACGCTAATGTCTGCTCTTTTGAAAAATGGATACAGATATAATATGCATCTTATACTTGCAATCAAAGGTGATCCTTCTGCATGGCGAGGTATGAGGATGGCATCTGAGATTAACAATGTAGTTATGTTTAACGATACTGAGTATGCAGATCAGGTTGATAATTCCTACTATCTTAAAGAGATGTTAAAGAACATTTCTAATGATGGTAAAGATGAAACAATGGCAGTTTGGACCAGACGCAGACAGTTTAGCAAGATAAGACCTATTATTTACAAGCTGAATCGGTCTGATGAGGAAGACGCACTTAAAAAGCTTATTAAAGGAGTCCGCTAATGAAGAAGTTGTATCAAAATATTGAAGATATACATATTAAGGGTGGAGTCGGTGAGTTGTCAGAGGTTGTTCGTACAATTGACATTTCGCTGCAGAATATTGCTGATAAGACGGAAGAATTGACTGGTTATTTAGCGAAATATAGTTCTTCAAATAAGGGTGCACAGTATGAAAAGGTTGTAAAGACGTCTTTACAGCTTAGAGATGATATGTTTGATGCTTCGGTAGCGTTGAATGAAATGCAGAATCAGATAGTTGCATATCAGAATAAGATTTATCGCTATGAGGATATGTCAGAAAGTGCACCTACACCTAATCCTTATTTGGTTACGAAAAGACAGGTCAGTGTTGATACATCTGCAGTGCAGTTTAATAGGTCAGATATGATAGATCTGGCAGCAACATTGAGAAATTACAGCGAGATGGTATTTCATCATATAAAGACTATAAATCAAAAGAAAAATGCAATAGCAAGTGTTTGGCTGGATACACAGTATGATGACTTTGCAGCGTTTATTGATGACGTTACTAACAGTGTAGTAGAAGCTATAAAGGTATATGAAGAGTACGTTATAGTTTTGGAAGATAAGATTAAGGAGCTTGGGTAAAAGATGGAGATTAAGTTTGATGCGGCAGCAGCTGAAAAACTCATTCAACAGATGGACAAGTACTGTTCTGGAATGCAGAAAGAAACCAGAGCGTTACTTGATGTGTTAAAAAATCCGGGAGATTGGAAGGATAATCAGATGCAAGCATTTCAAGCGAATATGACAGAACTTGCAAAAGATCTTCAGCAGGCACTTACATTGGAAGGCGATTATCTTAGAACTTATGACCAGAGAGTTAGGGAACTTAGGGGGTGAGTAGTATGAGCACAGGATTTGATATGTGTGTGGATTATGACACTCTTTGTGAAGTCCAAGAAAAACTTAAAAAGATTCAGTATGATTTATCGAACTCTACTGAACAGATGGTTAAGGCTATTAACTCAAGTCAAGATTTCCTGGCTGGTAATCAGTTTGAGAAAGCTAAAAATACAACAGCAGCGTGTTTGCAGATTTCAAGTAGGACGGGCAATAATATACAACATGCTATGGAATATTTAGAGAAGCTGAAAAATACAATGGATGAATATGGAAGATGTTCCTATGATGGAGAGGCCTAATGAAACAATATGATTTAACTCCGCTCAAGGATAATGATATTGAATATGGGAAAACTATTGAAGCTGCAGAGAAGAATTATAAATGCGCTTGGGATGATAAGGTGCATGATTCGTTTCTAAGATATGTGAAGCAGGTGCAAGATTACGCTCGTAGAGTTCATGTTGTCAGATGTAAGGCTGAGACATTGGAAAAAGAACTGGATGGTTTAAGAATTAATGAGATGATAACTGCTTCGGATAGATTATGCAGGGAGGCTGATTCGATATGATAAGAAATGCAAAAGTCAGTCTTGCTGCTGTTAAGACTTTTGAACAAGGTGTGTCAGCAGCTAAAGACTATTCTCCAAAATTTGAAAGAGGGATTTCCTGTCTGGATGCACTTTCTCAGTTTATTACAGAGCAGATTGCTGCGGTTCGTGAAAGTTGTAACCGTTTAAAGCAATCTCAGGATAAACTTCAGGTCAAGATAAAGGAATTGGAAACTGTCATAGCTAAGCTCAATGAGAGAATCAATGAGCTTGAGAGTAAATTGTCATCACTTGAAAGCGAACTTAGTGGTCTTCCAACAACGATATCCATCACCAATGAAGAGGGAGAAAGCAACGATATACCTAATCCTGCATACGTGGCTCTGCAAGCGGAAATCGTTGCCGTTGAAGCAGAAATCGCAGGAGTTGAGGCAGAAAAAGCACCATATCAGGAAAGACTTAATAGAGCTAATGCTGTAGATGCTCAAATTGAGACACAGATTGATAAACTTAACAGTGTAATATATGCGTTAAACGAAAAGAAGAACAGTTGCCATAAGCTAAGAGAAGAATTATCAGAAGTAAAATCATCTAACTCTAAGAATGGCATGAATGCCATTGAAAAGCTGAAAAGGATTGAAGAAATTGTAGCTGCGTATTTAAGAATAAAAATGGAATATGATAATGCAGCTGTAGTAAATCAACCGGCATCAGGCACTGGCGCTGTGGTTAATATCAATATTACTATTAACAAAAATATTTCAGAAGGTGACCGGGACAATGCGATAAAGACGATTACTGCGGAAGAGATAGCAAAGCATAATATAAAATTTGATTCTCATAACAGGATTTGTTCATACGACAATAAGTCATTTGGTGGAAAATATAATCCTTATGATGTGAGACTAGAAAGAACATCATCTGATGTTAATCCTATTTTGGGGAGTTATGTTGGAGAAAGAGGAGAGTCGAAGTATATTCCGGCTGGAAGGTCTGTTGAGGGAATAAAGATTATTGAGATTCTGAAAGAGTATAATCTGGATGGTATTGAATATCGAAATGCTGAACCTGACTTTGAGGTTTGTTCAGAAGCTGTAGTAAAGATAAGCGGTATGACAAGCAATCGCGAAAATTATTCTGATAAAAATAATATTCCTAAGTTGGGTAATTTTAAGCAAGCTGATATCGAGTGCGCCAAGAAGTGGAATGCAGAAAAACGCGATAATAGGACTGATTGGACAGGCAGAGAAGTGGAAGAATATAGAAAGAAACATGGTCTTACATGGCATGAGAAGTGTGATACAGAAACCATGGTTCTTGTTCGCTCAGAGATAAATGGTTATTTTAAGCATAGCGGCGGATGTTCTGAGTGCAGAGTAAGAGATGAAGAGAATGTCGGAGGTGATTTTGATGAATAAAGTAAAAGCTAATATTTGGGGAAGAGAATTTGAACTGAATGTCAGCTTTGATAACTTCCCAGATGAAGAAGTGACCGAAAATCAGGAGCTTACGTTGGATGCTATTCCTTCTGTGGATTATTCAGAGTCTTTGCCAGAACTTAAGCAATACATAATGAAGTATAACGGTAGTGAGATTGAAGGGGCAGTTATTGATAACATATTCAAATATGTGATGCCTAAAAGCTTTGTAATCACACGTGAGAAAGATAATAGAGTTTTTGCGGTTTTCTGTAATTACAAATTTGATATGGAGCATGGTCTGGCAGTTGTTTACGAAAACGAAAAGTTTAAAACTGTGGGAGCTCAGGACATAATACTGTAATATCCCAATTTATAGATTGGAGTTAATCATATGGATTATAGTTTTGGTGAATATCTTGAAAAGGGTACGCAGAAAATCTTGGAGATTGTTTCATCTACAAGTGTTAGTGATGAAGAAAAGACTTCTATTATAGAGGCTTTCTCTGCAGAGTTATCTAATAATATCGGTAATATTGGTAATCTTAAAGATTCCGAATTGCTGGTTTATGAAGTTTCTTTAAAGCATATAGATGCGAAAATTTCTGAGGTACTTGCAAATGTAAGTGCATCCTATGACGATTATGAGCGTGCAATTTCTCTGTGTGCAAGACAAAAAGAACTTATCGATAAGTTTCATAACAAGGGATGGAATCTCTCCGAGATTGCTAATACAAATATCGAAAGTTGCATGGATGAATTACACAAGAGGCAGGATTCAGCTTCTTTAGTAGATAGAATTATTGATGAGGATCACCAAATTACCAAACTGATTAAACAGGCGCAGGAGGAGTTAAGTGTAAAATTATGTGAATTAGCATACTTAGAGATAGATTCATTAGAAAAGGATCTTGAATTAGCTAAATCAAAGAAAGTAAAAGTAAAAAAGACTGAAAACAAGGATCTTAAAAAAGTAAGGAAAAAATTAGAAGATATCAAAGCTAATGCAGAGAAAAAGGAATTATTGCACCGCAATCTCTTTGAAATAGATGGAAAGCTCTACAACACGATTTCTAATAATGTAGCGTCTCAAGAGCAGTGGTTAATGGTTCTTGATATTTGTAGAAGAATAGAAGAGTTATTGAATGAATGCCGGCGGAATAATTGGTCATTGCCAACCCTAAGATGTGGATCACCTGACGATATAGCTGCGAAGTATTCTCATTATATTGAGATGAAAAAAATAGATGAAGCACTTGCAACAGAGCGTGATTCTCTTTCAACAAACAAGCAGTATAAGAATTTTTATGCGAATTGTACTAAGCAGAAGGAAAACTTCGATGTTTGTAAAAAAAATGGTTGGGGGATGCCGCTGTTTACTATTCAAGACCCAGAAGAATTACTGAATGCAGTTCATGTAGAAAAGCGTAAAAAAGATAATGCAAAGAAATGGAAAAATCGTTTTATCATAGCAGGAATAGCGGCATTTTGTATTTTGATCATTTCAGTTTTCGGAGTTTTGAAATATAGGGAAAGTAAGGTGCAAATACCATTTGATTCCACTTATATTGCTGGAGAGGACTTGAAGGATATTAAGAATGAACTTCAAAATGCTGGATTTACGAATATAACGGAAAGGCAGGATAGTTGCGGATGGTTGGAAAGTGGAAAAGTTATTAGTGTATCCATCGATAATTCTGACAGTTATAGGAAAGGTAAATATGTAGAACCAGAGGTTAGTGTTGTCATAACTATTAGTAGCCAAGGAAGAAAGTATGTTACTAATATTCTTGAGGACTGGAAAAATACAGATTATGAGACAGTGCTGCAATTACTTGAAGAGGAAGGCTTTACAAATATCACTTTTGAAGAAGTAGCTACATCAAAAAAAGAAAAGGCTGATTTAGTTGCTAAAATATCCTTGAATAATGAGGTTTATACTAATGAACACTGCTATTTACCTACAAATGCACCAATAAACATTACATACTATGCATTTAAGATTGGAATTGGTAATGAAAGTACTCAGTTCATCGGGCAGGATTGTGAGGTGGTGGTAGATTCTTTAAAAGAAAGTGGATTCACTAATGTTCGAACTGAAAAAATCACTACAGGATGGGCAAAAGGCAAGAGTGTCGTTGGGGTTACGGTTAATAATGTAGATACTTATAGCAGCAATGAAATATTTGATCCGAATGTGAAAATAGTAGTTAAATACAGTAGCGATGATAGAAAAGATATTACAGCAATAGTTGAGGACTTGCAGACACAGAAATATGATAAGCTTCAGAGTGCATTGAAGGAAAAAGGATTTAATAATATTACGACTTCTGGAGTGGCAACAATAGATAAATCCCAAAATCTTCTTGTGTCAAAGATGACAATAAATAACGATGAGTTTGTTGCTGGGGATTGCTTTGTTCAAACAGGAGCCTCAATAAAAATAAAGTACTACTTTCTTACTATAAAAATTGAAAATTCTGCTTCAGATATTGAAGGCAGCCAGTATGCAGATACAGTGTCATCACTTAAGGCTCAAGGCTTCACTAATATCAAATTGCTTAGAGCTAACAATTTGCTCAATGGATGGATAACAGAAGAAGGTTCCATCAAGAGTATTAGAATAAATGGAAATGAAGATTTTGATGCAAAAGACGTGTTTCGATATGATGCTGAAATCGTAATAGTGGTAAATACATTCAAAGATGAAGGATGCAAAGATATAACAGAGATTGATAATTAAGTTTTTGTGAGGGCTTCTTATGAGTGAATATTATTGTCCAAATTGCGGGGCAGATTTGGAAAATCAACCTGGATTTGCCCCCGATGCAGGGGGTTGGACTTGCTCTGAATGCGGTCAGTTTTTGACTAATCCAGAAGACGTGAATTCTGACGCACAATTTGATGGTGTCGGCTGGTTTTGTGACGGATGCGGGGCATTTTTGAATAAGCAGGATGGATTTAATGATTTATATGGCAAATGGACATGTATTGAATGTGGGTATGAGAATCAAATATCTGAAAATGATATTTATGAGTCTGAGGATGACTATCAGTCTATCAAGTCTGATTCATTTACTTACGACGATGACGAAGAGTACAATCATCATCAGAAAGAAATGGCTAGACGAATAGCAGAGGCTGGAGTCAGCGTAAATGAGGAACGCTTAAGAAGAGAAGAGGAACAACGAAAAATGCATAGACAAAGAATTTGGCGTACACTAACGGGGAAAAAACAAAATGTAGGAATCTCTTCAAATCGGTGTTGCAAGATGAGATGTGATGAAGTTATAGATTACCTTAGGAAACAAGAGTTTTATAACTTTAATACAAGAGCTGTTGAGGATTTAGTTTCATCAACAAGTGTTAAAGAAGGAATGGTTAAGAGCATCTCATTTAATGGAACAGATATGTTTGATGAAGAGACAAAGTTTCCGTATAACGCTCAAATAGATATTGTGTATCATACTCTAAAAAGAATTAAGCCACCAATCACTTCTAAGAGCGCAAAGCGAAGAGATATTGACGATGTAATGTGGGAATTCACTTCTGCAGGTTTTGAGAATGTTGAAAAGCTGGCAATACCAGATTTGAAAAAAGGATGGATTGTTAAAGAGGATTCAGTAGAAGCAATAACCATTAATGGAAGAACAGATTTTAAGAAATCAGATAAAATCTGTGTTAATGCAAATGTGGTTATCAGTTATCACGTGTTTAAAAGCAAATGATTTAGAGAGGCTGTATGACTGAAATACAGTTGATTCAGTATTATGGCAGCAAGATTTTGACAATTAAACGCTAACGCACTATAGTCAATATAGAGGCGACGATAATGGTAAGTTATTATATTGTAAATGAATTTTCCAATTTAACTGGTAAAGATTCTGGTAATATCTGTAGAATGCTTATTAATGGTACTTTGTCAGGTGAAAAGGTAGGAAGATGCTGCCATTTTATAAGAATGTAGCGAAAGAGGAAATTATTCTATGGAAAGCATATCTTACCGATGAAGCAAAAAAAAGATAGACGCACAGATTTTGTAATATGTCATGAAGAGAAAAGAGCAGAGGCGATACGAAAAACTCTGTAAAGAATTAGGTATATAGTAACGATAGAGGGACAAAAGATATGAAATTTTTAGGTAATCTTATTTGGATAATATGTGGAGGTCTAATCAGTGCAATTGGCTGGTGGTTAGCAGGAGTATTGTGGTGTATCACAATCATTGGAATACCTGTTGGTTTGCAGTGCTTTAAGCTTTCATCGATTTCATTGAATCCGTTTGGAAAAGATGTGGTAAATGAGGGTGGAGCAGTATCGTGTTTACTAAATATTATTTGGTTTTTCGTATCTGGACTGGAGCTGGCCATTGGAAATGCGATAATAGGGATATTACTTTGCATTACAATTATTGGCTTCCCATTTGGAAAGCAGTTTTTTAAAATAGCGAAGCTTGCTATAGCACCATTTGGAGCAAGAGTTGTTAAGGTAGATTAGTATTGGAAAATAAGTTAGAACGAGAAGGGATTGTAATGAACACTGTCCTATAAATACCCCTCCTGTGATATACTTACATTAGATTGAGTATATTCTCAGGGGGTATTTTTATGTCTAAGGGGTCTAATCAAAAACTAAAACTGAGTATCCTATGCAAAATCATGCAGGAGAAAACCGATGATGAGCATAGCCTGACACTGGCGCAGATAATAAAGGAATTGCAGGCATACGATATCACTGCAGAGCGAAAGAGCCTGTATGATGATTTCAAATGCATGGAAGATAACCTTGGCATCGAGGTGATAAAGGAACAGATAGGCAGAGAGACTTTCTATCATGTGGGCAGCCGGGCGTTTGAACTTGCTGAAGTGAAGCTACTGATTGATGCGATTCAGTCTTCAAAATTTATTTCCAAGAGCAAATCAGATGAGCTGATTAAAAAGATGAATACCTTTGTAAGCGAGCATCAGGCGAAGCAGCTGAAAAGGCAGGTATATGTCAATGACAGAATTAAGACCATGAATGAGAGTATCTATTATTCTGTGGATGCGATTCATACTGCAATTTCAAGTAACAAGCAGATAGAGTTTCTGTATTGTTCATGGACTTTGGATAAGAAATTGGAACCAAGGAAGAATGGGCAGAAGTATAAGGTGAGTCCATGGGCATTGACTTGGGCAGATGAGAACTATTATTTGGTAGCATACGATTCTGCCGCCGGCAAGGTAAAGCATTATCGTGTGGACAAGATGATGAAGCTTTCTATATCAGAGGATAGACGCGAAGGCGAGGAGCATTTCAAGAATTTTGATATGACGACTTATGCGCTAGAGAACTTTTCCATGTTTGGCGGGGAAATCAGACGTGTTCATATTGAATTTCCTAATGAGAAGGTGGGGATTTTCATCGATAGATTTGGTAAGGACATCACGATTAGAAAGGCGGGAGAGGACAGAAGCATGATAGCCGTGGATGTGGCGGTGAGCATGCAGTTCTTTGGGTGGATATTCAGCCTAGGGAATGATGTGAAGGTCACGGGGCCAGCGGATGTGGTGGACAAGGTCAAGGAGAGCGCGAGGGGATTTTTAGAGAGTTATGAGTAGATTAGATTCAGAATACCAGGATAATCGCTTCATGATTAATCCAAATGGAAGCATATTGGGCAATATGCTATTCATTACAGAAGAGTATATTTCTAGAAAACTGGTTGGTGGATTTGAGCTTACTAAAATGACCGAGCAGCTGATGAGCGAAGGTAGAATAGATGACGAGCTGTTATATCCATTTGAAGATGTAACTTGGGAAACTGTATTTGGAAATTTAAAATGCCTAGAATTCTATAACGTGGACTCACAACCAGATTCAGCACAAGGAGTGGGCTCATATATTAATTTCTTAAACTACATCCATGATATAGATACTAATAATTTAATACATGAAGGCATGCCGGATACGTCTCAGGTATGTGGATTGATGATAGCGAATGTATGGGTTGAGGTTAAACAAGGTATATTAGCTGCCCTTGAAGATAAGGACTTCGATAGGTCTAAATTGGTAGATGAATCTCTGCGAATATTGGTAGATTCATTTGTGAAAGCTGTCGATGATTTCACCAAGGGGGATAATCTTGTTGATGCAGAAGGTAATCATTTATTCATGAATATATTAAGTGGAATGAAAACTACTTTTAATGAAATGGAATATGATGAGAACACCCTGGTCAAAACAACATATGCTTCCATTGTAAAAGGTGCTGAAGTTTTAATATGCAATCCAGAATATCTACCATTTGGAGAAAGACTAGCTTCTGCATTACGGTATTTTATGGCGGGAAGCAGTATTCTTGTTGGTGATAAGATTATGTCATCAATTGCAGATGATTTGGAAGAATTGAGAGCAAAGTACGGTGATGAAATCGTAACGATGTTGCCGGCGCTTGTCAGCACAACAATATGCTGTGCGTGCCTGGTTTCTTTGGATCATAATCCTCTGTTGCAGGAGCTAATAGAAAGATTTAATGAAATTCCAACCCTTACATATGAGATTAGACAACTAAAGGAATCGGCTGAAAGATTTGAGAAAGTTGCAGCTGAACTAGGAAAGTATGATTACGAAAAATTAAAAACCGAAATAGATGGCTATAGTGCTATGACAGAAGAACTGTCAGCTATTGATTCGCCGGAAGCACTTAATGACTACCTAATGAAGTATTATGAAAAGACAGGCAAGCCTTTACCTTGGGGAAACAAAACAGTTGAAGAACATTGGAGTGATCCAAACAGTAGATTGGTTTTTGAATAGGGGGACAAAAAATGCCATTACCAATAATAATGTTGATGGGGGCTGCAGCAGCTGGTACAGCAGGCGCTGCAAATGGAGTGAAAGGTGCCCAAAAGATGTATGCATCCAATAAAGATAAGAAGATGATTGAGGCACAGCATGCTGTTAATACTCAGTTTTATGAGAAGACATTTGAGGTGACCACTAAGGCTATGGACGAGCTAGGTGAGTTTGAAATGATGATTATGTCTGAATTTAAGGATTTTGCAGATGTAATTGAGAAGATAGAAAACCGTCCTAAATTCGGTGAAATTAATGATAAAGATTTTAAGCTTCCAGAATACACTAAAGAAGATATTCAAAATGCAGCTGTAGGCGCAATTGCTTTAGTAAGTGGAATTGGTGGAGCTGCCTTAGGGACATTTGGTGGGTTTGCAGCAGCTGGAGCAACGACAGCTGCAGTGATGGCAGTTGGAACAGCATCAACAGGAACTGCAATAGCGTCTTTGTCTGGAGTTGCAGCTACAAACGCTACTTTAGCTGCGCTAGGAGGTGGCACAATTGCTGCTGGCGGTGGTGGAATAGCGCTTGGTTCAACTGTGCTTGGAGCAGCTACGCTGGGTATCGGTTTGATGATTGGTGGTGTTGTTTTCAATATATCCGGAAATACGTTAAAGCAGAAGATGGAAGAAGCAAAGGAGAATGTTGAAAAAGAGACTACAGAGGTAGATGAAGTTTGTCTATATTTACAAGAACTGTATAGAGCAGCAGAAAACTATAAGAATGCTTTGGCTGTAGTTAAAACAATTTATGATAAGCATTTTGCCAGATTGCAATACACTGTTGAAGTAGAGGGGACAGTCGATTACAGGCGGTTTACTGATACCGATAAGTTGGCTTATAAAAATACTGTTTTATTGGTAGGAATTCTTTATGACATGCTAAAGGTTAAGCTGGTTGAAAAGAAGGATGAAAATTATAATCAGGTGAATGCTAATTGCTTAAACGAAAAGCTTGAAGCAGCTCATGATTTCCTGAAATCTGATAAGCTTATCAAGAAAGATATGCTAGGTGTTTTGGAGCGTAATGTGAGTGATGGACTTATTAATGAAAGGCTTCCAGAGAAGGAAGTAGCTGTTGTAGAAGATAGTGAGCTTACTAAGAACGTAAAAGAACTTTCAGGCAAGGTGGTTAAGAGCGTATCAGAGACAGCTAGCAAAGTATCCAAAATTATAAAGCCGGGAATATGTCCTGAGTGCGGAGCAAAGCTTAATAAGGGGGCGAAGTTCTGTAATCAGTGTGGTAGTGTGATTTCTGAAGAATAAAGATGGCACGATTTTAATCAAGTAAATATGTGATGTAAAAGGCAGCATTTAAACAGTTATGTTTGGAGGCTATGTCAAGGGATTTTTGCAAAAAAATGCAGAGATTTTATAATAAAAAATAAGCTGAAAAACCATGACTTTACTGGCTTTCAGCTTAAGTTGACCACATTGGTCTGCCCCCCCCATTACATACCACATACATTTATTCTGTGACCACTAATAATATGTAGTATTTTGGCACCAAATGAGTTGCGCACAATCCAATCCTACATGCTATTAGCATTTAGCCATCGATAATATGTAGTTTTCAACCCCAGTCCATGCAAGGATTCTGCCACACCATGTATTTTCTACATATTTTTTCTATTAGCCCAAAGAATATATGTAGTTCACTACCTTAAGCACTTATAAATATCAAAAAAACTACATACTATTGCAGCAAACATCTGCAATAGTATGTAGTCTGTATTTTCCTACAAGTGAAAACTCTTTATTTCACCACATTATAAACTTCATTGGCAATTATCTTGTATCCCTCTGTCTTAAACAAATACAGGGGGCACCAATGTAGTGAGAAAATTATAATTAGATTACATTGTTGAATATTAATCAATATTGATACCCTATTGAATAGGGTGTATATTAAGGTTAACAGGAGGGCTTAGAAAGGCAAGGATTGCACTAGACAATAATAAAGGAAAAAGCGGTGGAGCTAGAGTTTGCTACGTTGATTTTGTGTTTGCGGAAACGGTATATTTGATTACAGTATATCCTAAGAATGAAAAAGATAATTTATCAAAAGATGAACGCAATGAAATCAAAAAGCTTATAGAAGCTCTAAAGAAAAGTCTTGGAGTTGATTGAGATGGGTAAAAGTAGTGTGTATGAAAGCATTATGGTTGGCTTAAATAAAGCATTAGAAGATGCGCAAAGTGAGAAGCCTGTACTCAAAAGAAATAAAGTTACTATTGAACCAGTAAAGGTATTTGAGGCTGATGAAGTCAAAAAAATACGAACTTCGACAGGAATGTCACAGAAGATATTTGCTAGCTACATGGGGGTATCAGATAAGACGGTTGAAGCGTGGGAAGCTGGTACAAATCATCCTTCGGGTGCTGCAAGTAGACTTTTGAGCATGATGGAAATAGATAAGGATCTTATAATTAAGTTTCCATTTGTTAATAATGCTATAGCAAAATAAGAAACATTCACACATTGGTGCCTGCCCCCATTACTTTTTGCTAGGTGTTTTGGAGCGTAATGTGAGTGATGGACTTATTAATGAAAGGCTTCCAGAGAAGGAAGTAGCTGTTGTAGAAGATAGTGAGCTTACTAAGAACGTAAAAGAACTTTCAGGCAAGGTGGGCAAGAGCGTATCAGAGACAGCTAGCAAAGTATCCTCAGAGACAGCTAGCAAAGTATCCAAAATGATAAAGCCCGGAATATGTCCTGAGTGCGGAGCAAAGCTTAATAAGGGGGCGAAGTTCTGTAATCAGTGTGGTAGTGTGATTTCTGAGGGATAAGCTTGGGTTAATCCTGAAGACGAGAAAATAAGCTGTAAATCATTGTATTATCTAATCGTTTAATGGTGGCTGCTATTTTATGATAATATGTTCAAATTATTTGACTGCACGTTGTGTGCAGTCTTATTTTTTTGTTATAAATGTGATTCACAATAAAAACAATTATGCTGAGTATAATAATACTCAACATTATGTAGATTTAAGTTGATGACAACAAGTATATAGAGTGGGAAGAAAAAAATAGTTGGATGGGGTATTTATATGAAAAGGAGAATGTTTCTTATTTCAGTAGCTATAACTATTATATTTTCAGGATGTGGTACGGTTAATGATTACATTGAAAGTAAATTAGTAGAGAAATCTGGCCTGAACCAGGATGAAAACTATGTTAATTATGTCAATAAGGAAGAGAATGGAACCGTAGATTCTGAAGGTTACTATAAAGAAATGGAAGAAAATGAACCAGCAGGAAAAATACATGTGACATTTTCGACAAATAATAATCTTAGAGTAAATTATTATGAGGATCAGGAATGCTCTGTTTCTATTGATACAAATAACTGTTACTTGGAGCCTGGAGATACAATTTATGCGGTGCCAAAATCTTCGAATAATATTTCTAGCTCTGAATACTATTTCGATCATTTTATCATTTACGATTACGATCATATTGGGAATTGCACTTTAGCAGACAATTTGAAGGTTGAACTTTTACAGGATAAATATGCAATTATGATTCCAGAGGATTTTAATGGTGATGAAATATCTATAAATCCAGTTGGAAATTTTAATAAAAGACAAATATCAGTATCAGATTATTATTTAGATGAAAATAATAATCATATTTCTGTAGGAGGACAGTGGTATGTAAATGGGAAAACTGTTGATAATTCTAAAGTAGCGGAAATCAATCCAACAGAATCTTATATTATCAGCTATAAGTATAATCCTGACGAGTATTTTTTCGTTGCTTCTGATCCAGAGTGCTATTATTTCAATGGTATAGATGGAGAAGTTATTTTCAAGCAACGTGAAGCAACTGATGTAACAGTACCTTTTAATGTAGAGCTAAAAAAATGTTTCTCTTTAAAAATAGCATCTGACGAGAAGAGAGATGTGAGAATAAATAATAATGCAAAAATAGTCGTAAAGGCAGGTCATGATCTAGAATTATCGTCTTTAAAGTATGGAGATTTAATAAGCATTTATACAGATAAAGAATGGGATTTGAAGTCAGATATCGCTGATACAGGAATGTTAGAATTGGAGGATAGTTCTGAATTAACTGATGGTGATTATAAGTACGAGTATAAATTGCGTGTTATTGATAAAAATGCCAGCTTCTATTTTGATCCAGCAGAATATCAAGATGAACATGGAAAAATAGTTTATACAGTATCAGGACGTGAAGTAACAAAACCAATTGAATTATATAAAGGTCAAAAGATTTCATATAAAGCTGATAAGAATAGTGTAGAAGAGGGCTATTGGCTTCCAGATTCAAATGAATTAATTACAGTTTCAGATGAAGCTTCGACTATGTCAGAGTTAAATAGTATTGGTTTCGTGAAGAAAGAAACTGTTACAGTTCTTTTAAACCAACCAGAAGCGGGTGGAAGTATTATATACAAAGATAGTGAAGGCAATAGATTAAATGATGATGCTGTTGATTTATATATAGGTGAAACTATATATATGAAGATGGTACCATGGAACGGATGGACTTTAGATGGTGAAACAGAAGTTACCTACCAAGTTACTAAAAATGACAATAAAGCGGCAACATATTGTGGAAAATCAGTAAGTAAAATATTTAAGGAGCAGGATAATCATAAGCCTAGCTTGACTGTAATTCTGGAAAATGAAGATTGGCAAAATATTGGAATATCAATCAAAACTGCTGATGATTATGAGTTTAATTATGATAAAGAAAAAGAATATTCTAAGGTAGGAATAGATATTGTTAGTAAAGATAAATACCTGATTGAAGAGAAAAAAATAGGAACGCAAGACCCAATAACTGTAGACTTTAAGAACTATTCAATTGAATCAGGTAAAGCGATAAAAGTTAATGTCACAAAAAAAATAAAGGGGCAAAAAAAAGAGACGATAGAAAACTTTTACATTAATGATATTTCTGATTCAATAGATAAAATATCGTTTTACGATAATGATATTGCCAACGATACAAGAGTATTTGAATCTATACAGATTTCTATAGGTATTGTAGATATAGATAAATATGAATGTCCTAAAAAAGTGGATAATGCATCGATTGTTGCCAAAGATGAGTATGGTAAAAAAATGACAGTTGGAGATTTAATTGAGCCAGAAACAAAGATAACATACACAATTATCCCGGTTGATGGATATTATATCGAGGATGCAAATGATAAGGATAATACACAATATAAAGATACAGTAAAGTACTCTAAATATAAAAAGGAAATATCAGATATATTGAAAAAACACGGAGCAAAAAAATACTGCAATATTACCTTGGATTCATCTGATAATTTTGCAAAGTACACATATAAATATGACGGACAAACAGTTTCAGGAAATGTAGCATTAAAAACTGGGAAAAAGCTTTCATTAGAGTACGAAATAACAGATAAGAAACATACTTTAGCTGAAGCATCTGGGGGCGTTTTTGGTATTGGTGCCTCAGATAAAAAGACATCTTCAAAAATTGAAATAACTATGGATTATGACGGTAAGAAAATAACAAAGAAAGATTTTGGGATTAAACTGAAAGGAGAGTAGATATGCAAAAGAAAAAAATAAAACTACCAAAAATTCCAAAGTCAGGAAAATACATTATTCCATTTATTATTATTTCTTGTATTTTTGTGTATGTAATACTTTTAAGGCTTAACGCTGATACAATGGCAACAACCCTTGGAGGGCAAACTGGTGATAAAGTTGGCAAATTAGTTGGTTCGTTTGATGCATTAACTGATTATCAGGAGGCATATGCTGAAGGAAAAGAGAAAGGGTTAAGTGCAAATGATATCACTGTAGATATTGCTTCTGAAATCAAAGAAGTTGGTGATTTAGATGTAATGGTTGCTACCGTAAAACTAAAAGATGTTAATAAAATTGGCGAAGGATATGCTGCGTTGTACTTGCTCAGAGGTGAAGTGGTTTTTTCTGTTGATTTAAACAAGGTTAAAGTTGATGAAAATGAAAGTACTATAACAATTAAAATACCAAAACCTAACATGGATTTTAGTATTAATCCAAGTGAGACTGAAAAAATAGCAGAATGGCAAAAAAAGTTCTTTAATGGAACGACTGAGGCTGGATATATAGATCATATTAATTCAATGAAATCTATGTATGAAAAATCACCAGAAGAAATAGTTAATTATTCTTCATTGGTCTCAAGCGCCGAAGAAGCCGCTAAAAATCAAGTAGGTCAATTGGCTACTTCTCTTATAACAAATAAAGATAAAGAGGTTGTCGTAGATTTTTTGGAGGAATAAATTATGTTTGATAATTCCAATGACGCAGTCGCTAAAGAACGGTTGTTTATAAAAAAATTCAAAATGCCCAAAAAGGCTCTAAATAAAGATAAAAAGGCAGTTTTATGTATATCAGTTTCGATTATTATGGTTGCAGTTATAATATATTTATTTAATGGAATTGTTAGTGCAGGTGTTTCTACATTTGCTAGTAGTTATGAAGATAATTTTAAAACTGCTAGGGATGTAACATATGATTTGAAATATAATTCATATGTTGATTCGGCAGAAAAGAAATATCATGTTAGCAATAATGTGGCTATATATATTGGCGAGTTAAAAGAAGAGCAAAAGCTTGAAGTGTTAAAGGTGAATGATATCGAATATGTTATAGATGAGGAGTATGGAGATGCTGAAACAATAGCATGGTTAGAGGTACCTGCAGAAGGCACATTTACAGTTGATTTACGAGCAGGAGAATATATTATTGACAATGAGAGAGCCCATGTAATAGTGAGGCTCCCTGAACCAGTGCTCGGCAGAGTAAGTATTGATTATAGTAATGTAGAAATTCTTTTGTTTAAAGATGATTCCTTATTGAAAAATGGTTCATATTCAGAAGGAGAATCATTAGCTAGAACGCAACTGAAAGAAGGGGAGGAGCTTATTCGGAAAGAATTTTTATCAAATGAATCTTTCTTAAAAAGTGCTGAAAAATCAGCAACATCGACGATAGAAAGTCTTGTAAAACAGTTAAATCCAGATGTTGACGGACTAGTGGTGGATGTTGAGTATTATTAAAAAACAGAATAAGATTTATGTGGGACACTTTCTCAAATGGAAGGTGTCCTTTTTTACTTTATAGGAAATTTCTCCTTCGGAGAAATCTTGAACTAAAAAGGCCCGCGCGGAGGCGGGCATGAAAACAAGAAGTATTACTTAGAAGATATAAAAACCTTCTGCACCTACTTCATCTTCTGAATCAAAATCATCATCTTCAAGGAAATAGTGCATATCTAATAAATCATCATCGCTCATAGCTTTGATGTCAGATGCCGTCATTCCTTCAGGTGGATTTTGGATATATTTAGTTCTTATTTCATCTACAGGATTGTTGTTACTAATAAGAATCACCTCCAAGCTTTTTAATGATTTTAACACTTGGAGAAAGATATAGG
>NZ_JHXE01000017.1 GCF_000621865.1 Pseudobutyrivibrio sp. MD2005 | reverse complement strand
GTATTTCTTTTGGGAATAAACGTAGATGATAGCTAGGATAAAGCGAATGGAATAGCTGCCATAAGGAATGAGATGCTCAGGAATAAGAGCATGAGTTTTACCGCAAGACTCACAGTAAACGCGAGGGATTACCACTTGTGATTCCTGACGTTTGCCGTGATAAAAAGAAATGATGTCTCTTGTATAAGAGGCGTGCATACGGCAACAACCCTTGGCGTGGCATTTAGGATTTGAGCAGATTTCTTCTGACAGATCTACAAGGGATAAAGAAGCATTAAACAAGTCGATATCAGAAATTTTACAAGAAATTATCTTGCCAAGCTTGGCGTTAACTCTTATCATAACAGTGTGGCACGGTATACCAAATGGTGTCCGTGGTTTTTTGAGAGGAAGGAGAGCCAAACTTTGGTCGGGGAGGCTCCCTTCTTTTTTGTTTACAGTTACGTAGAACTTATAAGATAAGGATAATAATTTTTGTAAAACAATACAATAAAAAAAGTGTCGCTTAAAACGACGCACAGTAAGAGCTAAAGGAGATGGCCTTAGACTTCAGATTGTCGCAGACTTGTCGTCTGAGGTAATTAGAATTCGGCGGTCAACATTAAAAGCAATAAAAGAAGAAACACTAGAAATATATTGCCAAGCAAAGGAAGATTTTATTAGAAAGTGCATACAAGATAATAAAGGTTTAGATGATTTTCTTAAGGCAAGTTATACATTAGGCAATTTTATACCCGTACCTTTTGAATCAGATGGTGGACAATTTAATGTACCAAGATATAAAACCACAAATGATTATTGGGATTTAACATTACTTCGAATTTACAATTGGTATAAAGAAAATGAATCCTTAGAGAAGGATGCAATTCTTAAGACAATTGAAAACGAGTGCGATTGCAATAAAAATAAGGAATTATGTCTCTTGTTGGGTAGAAACTGTGCCAATGTTAAACAATGCATTAAGTGGCTATGTGAATTTGGAAGTTGGGATAGCTTTGTTGAGAATAATTTTATGCAACCATTTGTTATAGAGGAAGGTAATGGCAATTACGGAGCACCACTAGAACTCTGGAAAGGGCACTTTGAGAGAACTGAAGATGGAATATTTGAGAATACAATGCCACTCTGCAAAAAACAGTGTGAAGATTTCTTTGAGAATGCGGCTGACAGAATAAAGAAACGTAGTGAACTTATGGTTGAAGAACTAAAGAATAAGTTACATGAGAATTCAGGTGAATAGTATGTCAAAATCATCATTAACAAATGGAATTAGATTATTAGAATTTTTAAAGCGAAACACAGATAAGAATCATCCTGCCACGCAGCACAGTATTAGAGAGCAAATGGGAGAGGAACTATCCAAACAGCTTATGGGAGATAAAGGTACTTACGCTAGACGTTTAAAAGAATTAGCAGATGCATACAACATTGATGAAAATGGTATGTTACTAGATGAGTCTGAATTCAGGATTAATTATCCTGGATATTTACAATCCGAAGATTCTGGTAAGAGAAATGGAAAAGTCTATTATAATCATCCTGTTGATGAAGAAGAATTGGCATTTCTCGTTGAGTGTGTCCGCTGCACCCATAATTTTACTGAAGAAGAAAAATTATCTTTAGAAGATAGGCTGAAAAATACGCTTGGAAGTAAGCATTACCCTTCGCCTGAGGAGATGAAAGGGTGTCTTATCAGAAAACTGGATGAAACTATTACTGGTGACACGCAGAAAATCGAAGGAATTATCAAGCAGCTGCGAGAACACATAAAGCACGGATATATGACAGACATAACTGTGTTAGATATAAATGGAAATAATCCAACGCTTTATCAAGTCAGTCCATACAGACTGGTACAAAAGGATTCATATTTTTGGTTGATTTGTAATTGGCATGAAAGACCAGCTGAAACCTATAATTATCCTAGAGGAAGGGAGTATTATAAATATGACAGATTCTTTCCATGGTACACTAACAACCTTACTTCTTTCAGGATAGATCTTATCGAGGAAGTAAAAACAGCCAGAGTTCCAAAAGAAACCAAGGTTCATTGGACTATGAATCCAATACACATGGGTCCTCTATATGGGAGAAAAAAATATATCATACAGGAGAGCTTCACAAATAATCCAAGAAAGGTACGAAATAGAGATAACATGAAAGAAGTTTTGCTAAAATTTGATCAAATCACACATGAAGTAAAATTGGAACATGGTTGTGATATAGTGCTTCAATAAGGAGTATATATACACCTTTACAAGAAATCTATATTTAGCAATGGAAGTGTTTCATAGACATTTACAAATTACGAGGTTAGCCTCACTGATTCAACATCAGTGGGGCTTTTTTATAGGAGGTGTTATATGAGTTTTGTAGTTTTCTTAGATGTAGACGGAGTGTTAAATACATCAAAATCGTGCGTTGTAGCTCCATCTGGTAAGTACGTTGGAATAGTTGAGTTTAGACTAAAGCTATTAGGCGACGCCATGCGTTACGCTGGTTGTGATGGTGTTGTATTGACAACGACATGGAAAAATCTAAGAAAGGATCATGAAGATTTCTTGTATCTTAAGGACGGATTGGCTAGGCATGGGATAAATATTTTAGGAGAAACAAAAGAGCGTGCTGGTGAAAGCCGGGAAGATGGTATACTAGAATATATAGAAAAGCATGATGATATTGAGGATTTCGTTATTCTAGATGACAATCACTACGGATTTGAAGATTATAATAAACTATGGGAAAGATTTCTAGATACAAAGGGACAAGGGATAGAGTGTTCTACATACGCATCTGCAACACCTAGTATATCAGCGATGATTTTTTTAGAAGGAATATCAAAATCAGACAAATTATTAAACTAAAGTAAATCAGATATGGAGGTGTGAAAATGGTTGTAAGAGAAAAATTGAATCATAGAGGAAAGATTGTACCATTTGATGAGTGGAAGATAAAATTGCAAGAGGATTTTCCATTTATGGAGCAAAGCACTGATGATTCCCATACTATTTATAGAGAAAGGGGATTTGAATGCTCTGGTGGATGGTATCAGTTACTTAGGGAGTGTTGTGAGGCTATTGTTGCAAGATATGCCATAGAAGGTATTGGATTAAGTGAGATAGACTTTGAGCCTGCTCAGATAAAAGAAAAGTTTGGTGCGCTACGTTTTTACTATGGATATACGGATGCACCATGTGGAATTGCAGCTTTTGATGACCTTGCAACAGGAGAAAGCATACGTTTTGAGCCAAAAGTAGAAGTCTATATAGATGATGCCAAAGCAAAACTACGGCAGGATATTCGTTCTATTGTTCACGCAGCAGAAGAGAAAAGCAGGCACACTTGTGAACTATGTGGCGCAGAAGGAGAATTAAGAAATGATTCCTCTGTAGGAATTTTCTGGGTTAAGACTCTTTGTGATGCGTGTCATAAAGAACGAATAGAAAAATATATACTAAAGTACAAGAAGATACCCAAATAAGTATAGAAGGTAGGTAATATTATGGGCAGAAAAGAACAAATGAAAGAAAAAGCAGAAAAACATACAGCAATTATGGAAGAGCTGTATTCAAAAGAAATTAACAAAAGCATTGCTGAAACCCGCATATATAGAACAGATTTCGTCAGAAGCAGTACGGCAGGAAGTGTAGCAGAATTCTTACTTGAACAATCATATACACAAGATAGCATCATGAGAAATGCTGGTAAAGAGAAGGTGGCAGTACTTAATTTTGCAAGTTACAGACATGCTGGTGGAGGCTTTATAAATGGCGCCATAGCTCAAGAAGAAGCGATATGTCATGCTTCTTTTCTTTATAATGTTTTAAGAGAGTTTCAAGATTATTATGAATGGAATGAATCTAACTACAATATGGGCTTGTATACGAATAGAGCTCTATATTCGCCTGAGGTTTTCTTTTTCAGTGATGAATACAAAAATCATGTGTCTGCTGATGTAATTACCTGTGCTGCACCTAATCGTTCTACATTGCATAGAAATGGTAGAGTCAGTGAATTAGACAATGAGACAGCACTTAAGGATAGGATTAGGTTTATAAGGGATATTTGCGATACTGAGAGCGTGGATATATTAATCGCAGGGGCATTTGGCTGCGGAGTCTTTGCTCAGAATCCGGAAGTAGTGGCAGCTTATTTTAGAGATTTTTTCAGCGATACTAAGGTTAAAAAGGTAGTATTTGCTGTTCCACCTGATCGTAATTATTATGCGTTTGAAAAAGAATTCCCACGATAGGGAAGGGGTTATAAATATTAGCGGTAGCGTTAAAAATTAGCTAAAGAACGTACTAGCAGCCTCCGTAGCCGCATCGATTCTAGCTTCCTTATCTGAAATATAATGCTTGGAAGTATCAATATTGCTATGATGAAGGGCATCTTTGATTGCATAGATGTCCTTTATAGCTACTACATATTACATACTGCATAAAGTGGAATATTAACCATCCATTCCTGCTCTTTATAATTTAGTAAGGATAATCTGATAGAAGTAGAAGGGTGAAATTTTTCGTAATATGCTTTTAAACTTTGAGAGCGAATATTAGCCTCTGCTTTTACTTCAATTGGAACAGCATCCATTCCTTTCTGAATAAGAAAATCTTGCTCAAAAGTAGCCGATTCAGTCCCATAGTAATATGGCGAATACTCAGTATCGCTAATAATTTGTTGTAAAACATATTGCTCTGTTAGGGCACCTTTAAATTCCACAAAAAGGCTGTTACCTTCGATAATAGAATGTAAATCTAATTCACTCATAGCACCTAACAAACCAATATCCAAAAAGAATAGTTTAAAAAATGAGAGCTCCTTGTATGCAGAAAGAGGAACATGAGGCTCATTTACTTTATGAACACGATATACTAAACCACTATCAACTAACCACTGTATGGCTTTTTCGAATTCGCTACTACGTGAGCCTTTTTTTATTTGTCCAAAGAAAAACTTTTTATTTTCTTTTGCTAATTGCATTGGGATGCCATCCCAAACCATATTAACTCTAACTACTTCATTGGCAGAAATGTGTTTGCCGAAATCGCCTTTATATTGAAGTATAATTTCTTTTTGAATCTCTCTAGCGGCATAGTAATCACTGTTATTTAAAAAAGCGTTTACAGCTTCTGGCATGCCACCTACATACATGTAGTTTTTCAAATGATAAATATATTTTTCTGAAAAACTATCAATTAAAGAATAATCTTTTGTCTTAAGAGCATCAGCCAGACCATTTTCACCAACTGCGTATAGAAATTCTCTGAAATTGAGTGGATAAAGATTTAATGTTATTACTTTTCCAACAGGATATGAAATACCTTCATGCAAGGCTACGCCTAAAAGAGAGCCTGCCACAATTACATGGTATTCAGGTGCATTCTCATAAAAGTATTTTAGAGATTCAAATGCTCTTGGTGCATTTTGTATTTCGTCAAATATAATTAGCGTATCATCGGCAGATACAGTAAAACCAACTTCAATATTGATTGCAGAAATAATTCTATTTATATCATAATCTTGTTCAAATACACGAGCCATGGAAGTGTTGTTGTAGAATGATATATATGCTACTTTTTTATAGTATTGTTTTCCAAATTCCTGCATTAACCAAGTCTTGCCAACCTGACGTGCTCCCATTATAACTAAAGGCTTTCTTTTTGTACTATTTTTCCAGTCGACAAGTTTACCCATTGCAAAACGCTGCATATATCGTACCTCCAAAGTGTTAATCACAATTTTTAAGACCTAATCCGAAATGAAAATACAATTTTTAATGTCTAAAAAAGAGATATACTTACAATTTTTAAGACCTAAATTCAATCTAATAATACAATTTTTAATATCTAATTGCAACCACCCAGAATAATTGCTGAATTAAAAGAGTGCAGTGTGAGTGAAGATATTATTCATGCATGAGGATACTATTAACAAGAAAATGTTATCTGGGTAAAAGGCCTATGAAATCATAATAGCGTAGGAGAGTAAGGCTCCTACGCTAATTTTTAATCTCTATATTTTTATACAGCTTCCAACCTAATCTTGTTTTTCATCAATCCATAAAGGATATTTCCAAGTATTATTCCGCTTAATGTCTGAAGGCTAAGGGTTAGAAGAGTAGATAGTGCATAAGCAAGACCAAACATTGGTATTTTTATAAGTGTATATAAGGCTATGTGTACAAGTCCTCCAATTATAGCCCCAATCCAAAGGTTGTATTTAAAGTTCTTAAACAATTTAAATGCAATAAATCCCATCACAAGGACCCAGGCTGCTTTAAAAGCCATTGTAGGCAATACCCAAGCTGTGTATCCGCCGATGAAATCGGCAAGGCCAGCGCCTAATGCTCCCGCTATAGCACCTTTTTTGGTACCAAGCAGGCATGTTGCAAGAATAATCATGCAATCCCCTAAATGAGTGTATCCAAAGGCTGTTGGAATCTTAAAATAAAAGGTCCCAATAAATACTAAAGCAATCATAAGCCCAACTACAGCAATATCTTTTTGATTATATCTAGTCTTTTCCATGAATGTGTCCCCCTAATCTAAAAGTGATCCTAAAAAGTTCTTTGCATTGTTATAGAATATGTTCTCATAATCCTTTTCTTTTAATGGGCAAGAAAGAATCTTTTGGATTTCCACCTCTGGTGCATGAAATGGCGTATCTAGTCCAAACATAACTCTGTCATTTCCCACGTTTTTATAAGCATTGAAAATCTGAGCAGTCATCGAAGTGCCAGAAGTTTCAAGCCATATATTTTTATATCTTTTAGCAATAGTCTGAGCTGCCTCAACATATATTCCATGGCCATGCCCCATATGAAGCATTACAAATTTACATTTTGGATGTCGCTCTGCTAAAAGCCCTATCTGCCAAGGCAATGAGAAAGGTTCATGTCCTGAATGCACAAAGAAAGGCACATTATAGGATTCACAGATTTCAGCTACTGGATCTACTATTGGAGAATCAGCAGCATAGCCATCAAATAATGATTGTATCTTTGCCCCTTTGCAGCCTTTATCACGAATTAAATATTCTAGTTCGTCATAGGCAGCTTGTTCTTTTGTACAATCAACCCAAGGCACTGGAATAATCTTGTCTTTAGCCTTTTCATAAGCTTCTAGAATATCCGCGTTTTTAGAAGAATCAGAAGGGCATAAGACTGTCTTTTCTATATTAAATTTATCCATCAAATCAATAACTAAATTAATGTCCCCACTAAAGTTAAATGGATTACCCCAGGTTCCAATATGCGAGTGCATATCAATCTTTTTAAAATCAGTAAATTCATACATAACAAGTTCTCCTCCTTTTGTTGGAGAAAATAATATATGATTCCTGTGCACTTTGAAATATCCAGTTTTGATTATTTTTTAGGGGACAGTTTCAAAGAATTGTGTAATACTTAATTACTGTTCGCAGTAAAATAATGTTATGAAATAAGGCTCACTTTTGTATAGATTCTTGAAAAACATCAGTTTTTCAGGAATCGTAAATACCATGAAAATAGATTTATCTATTTTCATGTCCTGCAAAGCAGGATTCTTGCTGACAAATTCATTGTTCTGTCAGCAAGAAGTCATACTTTATTTTTATGCATGGAACAAATAGAATTATTTTATGAAACAAATCAAGTTTACAGAGATTTGTTGTAATACAAGAAAATATATATGGAGTTACAAGAGTTGGAGCATAAGAAACAATCTAAATGGCTCAATAGAGTTTTGGTTATTATAATCCTGATTGGCATTATATTTTCCGGGCGTCTCATTATGCAGGATAATAATAACTTTGATAAATGGTTTAATAGCAATGAACAATATATAGAAAAAGTAAATGGAACAATAGTCAGTGTAAAAGAACTCACTCATAGAAGACATTTTCACGATTATACCTGGGGATATGAGTACACATTTTGTTTAGAAGATAACACGTTAGTTTCACTGGTAAGTGAAGAGAAAATAGAGACTCCTGCCATTCTTTATACAATAAAAAAAGATGGAGTTTTATATTACGGTCTTAATGAATATGGTCTGTATGCTAAAGTTGAAGATGAAGAGTATTCAGATAGTGTTATGCAGGTTTGTATTGCTATGGCGTTGTGGCTTGTACCGATTTTAATTTTGCTATATAGGCGAGGAAGAAAATAAGAATATTTTTTTATAATAACTTAATCCTTTCTTTCGCGCCAATTTCGAGAAGCCTTAGCAGGTCAGATTATTTATATCTTAATGCTATGGATGAAAAATATATGAGCACTAATACTTATAATCAGCGGAGGAAACAATGCCAAACGAAAATGGTACATGGGTAATGTATGGAGTTGAATGGGATGATCCGGAATGCTTGCATACAGTAGATGAAGCAATTGCATACATAAATGAGATAGGATTTCTGCCATTATTTAAAAATGAAATCCCAGGCTTCTCGCTAGAAGAACGCACTGTGCCAGAGTACTGGTGGTGCGGAGATCCTGAGGTGGATCCATGGGAATGGAGAGAACTTATTGCCCGCAGTGGTGATGTAGCATATGGCAAATTCTTTAACAAGAAAGCTGGTTTTATATCCAAAGAATGGCTACCATATTTTGCCAATTATAGACGTGATGGATACGATTTCGATGCACTTTGGGATGATGAAAAAGCTTCTCGAAGACAGAAGAAGATTATGGATGTCTTTGAGGGGAAGGATGAGATGTATTCAAACGAGCTTAAAAAAGAAGCTGGATTCAGTAAGGATGGCGAAAAAGGCTTTGATGGAACTATTACTGATTTACAAATGATGACTTATCTTGTGGTACGAGATTTTCGACAGCGCAAGAATAAAAAGGGCGAACTTTATGGATGGCCGATAGCTGTGTATGCTATGCCGGAGGCTATATGGGGCCGCGAGCATGTGACATCAAGATATAATGAAAATCCTAGTGAATCAGGTGATGCTATAGCAAATCATATAATGGATATTTATCCTATCGCAAATACGAATCAGATTAGAAAGCTAATTGTTGGCAAGAGGGTTCAAGGAATTATCAGCTAAAAAATAGTTAAACAACACAATAACATCACATAAGCGGGCTATCATTTGCTTTGTCTTTTGGCAGCGAATGGTAGCTCGCTTTATAAAATACTCCAATTATGAAAAATGTATCTTTCGAATACTGCTTATTAGTGGAGCAGGAGAAAATATTTTAAAATTGGAGGAACTTATAAATGAAGAAACTATTAGCATTAATGGTATGTGGAGTAATGGGCTTGTCGGCCGTTGCATGTGGACAGACAGAGAACACAGACAGTACTGAATCATCTACGGAGACAACTGCAACAGAATCATCTGAGGCTGAAGCAACAACTACAGGAAATGTGGACAACAGTTTTGCAGAGGACGCAGATGCATTGGTAGAAGCTTATGCTGATGCGTTTGAGCAGGTTGAGTACACCGATGATGAGACAGGTCTTACTGTTACTTACAATATCTATTTACCAGAGGATTATGACGAATCTGAAGAATATCCAATGGTTGTTTTTATAGCAGATTCCAGCTGTGCAGGGGATGACGCAACAGCATCATTGACACAGGGAAGAGGTGCACTTGTGTGGGCTTCAGAAGAATGGCAATCTGCAAATCAGAGCATCGTGTTGGTGCCAAGTTATCCAGAAACAATTCTTGATGACCAAAATGGTTATAGCACAACAGAATATGTGGAACTTACAAAACGACTTATCGATGATGTGGCAGAGGAGTACGCTGTTGATACAGATAGAATCTATGGAACAGGTCAATCAATGGGATGTATGACAACACTCATTCTCGCATCTGAGTATCCAGATCTTTATGCGGCTTGTATGTTTGTTGATGGTCAGTGGGATGTGACTACACTTTCGTCTCTTGAAAATCAGACATTTATTTATTTTGCGGCCGAGGATGATACTAATGCATACAATGGCATGCAGGAAGTCATGACAATGTTTGATGAGGATGGCGTGGATTACACATATGCTCAGTGGGATGGAACATGGACTCCAGATGAGCTTTCAGCAGCAACATCAGAGCTTTTATCAGGTGATACAAATGCATATTTTGTATCATGGAAGACTGGAACAATAGAGGCAAGTAGTCAAATGTCATTTGCAGGCCCTAACGGTTCTTCAGATGGAGGAGAAAAGCCTGCGATGAATTCAAACAGTGAAAGCTCAGACCTGCCAGCAGATGATGAATCTGCAGAAGCTGCAGAAAAGCCAGCAGGTGGTCAAGGGGGCATGAACGCAGGTGGTGATGATTCCATGATGCAGAGTGTTCAGTACCATATGGCATCGTTTGATTATGCATATAGATGTGTATCGGTAATGGAGTGGTTGTTTGAAAATTAGATTGCCAGACGTGGTTATGGCTGCCGGATGGCAGCCTAATTTGTTATTTCTATAATAAAAAAACTACTACGAATTTATAAATCAGAAAGCCTGATGGAATTAGGGCTAGTGCTGCAGCAACAAGAAGTACGATTACTAAAGTTCTCTTTCGCTTAGACTCACTGAGAGTTTTTCCTGTATTAGCTAGAACGGCACTGCTAATAAGAGCGGTAATGCCAACTCCTATGAGAAAAAGAACTAAGCCTACAACAGCCAAGAAAGCTGCAATCATCAATATGCCTACCAATAATATTCCAATGAATGCCATTAGTTCGTCCTCGATTCTTTATATTTTCTTTAAATATTCTACAGGAACTTCAGCTGTAAGCCAAACATAATTTACAGGATGGTACAAAAGCAACTAAGGAAAAGATCCTTGATATACAAAATCAGGGAACTTTTTTTGTTTTGTTCACAGTTTTTTAATTTTATTTATTTAGAATAGAGGGAAATAATACACACCATTTCATGCTAAGGAGGGTGAGGAATGAAAAAACTGTTTTCTATTTTACTTTGCACAGTCCTACTACTAATAGCGATGACTTTTGCAGGCTGCGGAAAGAGTGATGCTGAGTCAGCAGATGGTGAAAATGCTAATGAAGGGGCAGGAACTGCAGAAGGCACCACCATCACAATGATAAATATTAAATCTGAGATAAATGATCAGGTGATGGACTTGGCCAAGCAGTATGAGGCGGAGACTGGAGTGCATGTAGAGGTTTTGTCTGCTGGCCCATCTGTGGATTCGCAAGCCATGCTAAAAGGGTATTATTTGGCAAATCAAATGCCTGATATTATTGCCTGCGAAGCATCAAGCTTTTCTAACTGGGATGGAATGCTTGTAGATATGAGCGACCAGGAATGGGCATCTAAAACATCGGGGGCATTTATAGACGATACCTATGGCACAATTGGATTTCCATACACAACAGAGGCCATCGGATTGATTTACAATGCAGATATTCTTAGTAGATGCGGCGTGGATCCAAATTCTATTACAGGGCCAGAATCTATGAGAGCAGCTTTTGAAACAGTGGCTGCCCATAGTGAAGAATTAGGACTTGATGGAGTAATTGCCTTTGGTGCAGAGCCAGAAGGCCTTGGTTGGTCATCAGGTAACCATTTATTTGGTGTTTATATTGATTCTGGCATGGGAAGAGATGACACAACCTATATTGATGGCATTGCTTCTAATAAGCAGGTTGATTCTTCAAGATTCCAGAATTATGCCGCTATGATAAATATGTTTACTCAATATGCTAATCCGCAGTTGATGCTTTCAGGTAGCTACGATGAGCAGCTTAGTGGATTTGCATCAGGAAAATATGCATTTATAACTCAAGGCTCATGGATAGGCGCAGCATTATCATCAAGCGAAGAGTATAAAGCTGCTGGTAGTTTCCAGGTTGGAATGCTTCCTTACGCATTTGAAGAAGGAATGGATACAATTCTTACTTCTGCACCTTCCTGGTGGGGTGTGGTTAAGGAAGGTAATGTAGAGGCAGCAGAGGCATTCTTAGAGTGGTGCGCAGGTGACTCAGGTCAGAAGATATTAGTTGAGGATGCTGGTTGCGTCAGCCCATTTACAGATTGCAAATATGTTGCGGAAGATCCATTCGCACCTGTGCTTGCATCATATCTTGAAAAAGGAAAAACATCAGATTGGCATTGGATGCAGCTGCCAAGCGGAATTGGAAATAGTGAAGGCGGACTGTGCTATTGTTTTTATAGATATGTATCTGGCGAAGAGGACGCAGCAGGTTTTGAGGCGGATATAAATCAAACACTTGAAGCCTGGTATGCGAAGCAATAGAAAGGGGGGATAACAATGAGTAAAGAAAAAAATACAACAAAAGTAAGTGGTTTTAATTCAATCATTGTACAGATTTCATCCCTTAATATTGCAATGCTTGTTGCGTTCTTACTGGTAATGGTAATGATTATTCAGGCTATGAACAAATCTACCACAAGCAGTGTAGATATGTTTGATTCAATGATGGAGCTTACCACTCATGAGGCAAATCTTAAGACAGATGTTATGGCAATGTATGATCAGGTGACAGGATATATTGCATCTGGTTCAGTGGAGACACAGGAGGCTTTACTTCCACAAATTGATGTTGCAAAAGCTGCGATAGAAAAAGATATTGATGATTTGAAGAATGATTTTGCATCCTATGAAAATGAAGCAGCTTCTGCTCAGATTGAAGAGATAGAAGGCCAATATGAAAGAATGTGCGGTTTTATCGATAACGCAATTGCGAAATGCGATGCTGGAGATCAGGAAAACGCATATGCGATGCTTTTTGATAAAGCCGAGATTCAAAAAGTCGCAATTATTCATTCTACAGAGGTGCTGGACGAGGCGATTACTACTAATGCCACAAGCACTAAAGAAATGATGAAAGCATTACTTACACAGGGAAAGATTGTTGCAACTATAGGTACTGTCATAATAATTCTACTGATTATTTTGAACTTTATTATCAGCTATACAAGTATAGTTGTTAGGATTAAATCCATTAGTAAAGAGGTTAGTGGAATTATTGAAAATATCCAGAAGGGACAGGGCGACCTTACAGCTCGAATTCATACAAAGACTAAATCAGAGCTTTTATATATTAAAAATGGCATAAATCTTTTTATCGAGACTTTGCAAGGTATTATGAAGGATGTAAAAGATGGAACCATTGTTTTGAGTGCTTCTTCAGATGAGGTCAACTCACAGCTAAGGATTGCTGATGATAATGTAACTAATTCTTCAGCGGCATTAGAAGAGCTTTCAGCAAATATGGAATCTGTTGTGGGAATTCTTGAGTCAATCAATGAAAGAGTTGATGATGTTAAACAGGCCGCACAGAATATTACAGACCAGGCTGAGGCAGGAACAGGCACTGCAAATGAAATCAAGATAGAGGCTGATGATCTTCAGGTTAAGGTAAATACAAAGAAATCTGATGTAGGAGAGCGAATGGCAGCTCTTTCAGAAACACTTGAAAAATCAGTTAAGGATTCAGAAAAAGTTAGTCAGATTAGCGACCTTACAAATGACATTTTAGATATTGCAAGCCAGACAAATCTGCTTGCACTTAACGCTTCAATTGAGGCAGCTCGTGCTGGTGAGGCAGGAAAGGGCTTTGCTGTTGTTGCAGATGAGATTAGTGCACTTGCTGCAAATTCAAGACAAACAGCAGCCACCATTCAGGATATTGCAAGTGAAGTAACGCATGCCGTTAGTACACTTGCATCTAATGCAGAAGATGTTCTTAACTTTATTAATGGAACAGTTATCGGAGACTATGACGAATTTGTAGATACTGGAGAAAAATATGGACACACTGCAGAAGTAATGAACGATATGCTAAACGAATTCACCGAAAAGGCAGAGAGTCTGAATTCAATCATGGCAGATATGGTTGATGCAGTAGATACAATAACAAATTCTGTTCAAGAAAGTTCACTTGCAATTAACATGAGCGCAGAGAATTCTACAGAGATTGTTTCTGGTATCAAGAAGATTTTTGATGCGATGGAAAAGAATAATGAAGTGACAGAACAGCTTAACGATACAACTCAAAAGTTTACATCGCTGTAAATAACTTTAAATAACGTAAGAGCGGATTATTTTATAAAGATGATCCGCTCTTATTTACATTTATCCTCACAAATGCTATAGTGTCCTTCGGATGGTATTCGAAAGAAACTATACCTTTTAGATTCTAAATTTTAAAAAGGTGCGCTGAAGATGGCTGCTCGTATCATTTTGAACGAGACTGTATCACCCCTATGAAAAAGGAGGTGTTGCCATTGAAGGTAGGATTTGTAGGTGCTGGAAAAGTGGGCTGTTCTCTTGGCATGCTTTTTGCAACAACACAGCACAATCTTGTGGGCTTCTATAGCCGCACGTCTACATCCGCTAAAGATGCAGCGGATTTTACAAAGTCAAAACATTTTCAAAATTTAGAGACATTAATTAAAGAAAGTGATACGGTGTTTATCACTGTTCCAGATGATGCTATTGGAAAGGTTTGGGATAGTATAAAACACATGTCTATTGCTGGAAAAATGATATGTCATTGCAGCGGTTCTTTATCTTCGAAAATCTTTAGGGATATTGAAGAAACTGGCGCATTCGGTTTCTCGGTCCATCCACTTTTGGCTGTATCAGATAGATACAGTTCATACAAGGAACTTCCAAAAGCACTATTTACAATTGAAGGAAATGAAGGTCACATTGGTGAAATTAAGTCACTTTTAGAGAAAAGTGGGCTTAAGACTGTATCTATTGATGTATCGGTTAAAACCCGTTATCACGGAGCGGCTGTCATGTGTTCAAATCTTGTGGTTGCACTTGTGCAGGCCACCCAGGATGAACTTCGTAAATGCGGATTTTATGATGCCCAGCTAGGTGATGCCATAGCACCACTTTTGCTTGGCAACGTGAACAAGGTTTTAAGCGTAGGCACAAAGGATGCGTTAACTGGTCCTATTGAGCGAAACGATGTAGGAACGGTGGAAAAACACCTTGCGGTATTTAGTGACATTGATAGAGAAATCTATCGAATTCTTTCAATTAAGACACTTGAGGTTGCTAAAGAAAAGCATCCAGAGTCAGATTATAGCCAGTTGGAGCTTCTACTTAATAATCAGGAGGATTAGGAGAATAATGAAAAACACAGTGACAACTCTTCAGCAGATGAAGAGAGACGGAGAAAAAATAAGCATGCTTACATGTTATGACTATTCAACAGCATGCCTTATGGAGGAGTCTGGAATCAATGCCATTCTTATTGGCGATTCCCTTGGAATGACAATGATGGGATATAGCGATACACTTCCTGTTACAGTTGATGATATTATTCATCACTGCGCTTCAGTTTCAAGAGGACTTAAGGATACATTTCTTGTGGCAGATATGCCATTCATGTCTTATCAGACATCAGTTTACGATGCAGTAAAAAATGCAGGACGTCTCATTAAGGAAGGTCATGCACAGGCTGTAAAGCTTGAGGGTGGCGCATCAGTTTGCGAGCAGATTCGTGCTATCGTAAATGCGGATATTCCAGTAGTTGCTCATATCGGTCTTACACCTCAATCTATCAATGCCTTTGGCGGATTCAAGGTTCAGGGAAAGAATGTAGAGCGCGCCATTCAGATTCTTAAGGATGCAAAGGCTGTTGAGGAGGCCGGCGCATTTATGGTTACACTTGAGTGTGTTCCAGAGGAGCTTGCTACTCTTATTTCTGAAGAGCTTACAATTCCTACAATCGGTATCGGTGCTGGAAATGGCTGTGACGGACAGGTCCTTGTATATCAGGATATGCTTGGAATGTTCTCAGGCTTTAAGCCAAAGTTTGTAAAGCATTTTGCAAATATCGGTGAGGAAATGAAGCGTGCTTTCAAGGAGTATGATTCAGAGGTTAAATCTAAGGCTTTCCCAGCAGCGGAGCACAATTTTAAAATCGATGAAGCAGTTATGGATGAGGTTCGCAAGGCTGCAGCAACAAAGGAATTCACAGTAACACTTGATGAAGAAAGGGTAATGGCATAGTCATGATTAAAGCTACAACTATAGATGAAGTTAAGAAAAACGTTAGAGAGTGGAAGAAGCAGGGCTTAACAATTGGCCTTGTTCCAACAATGGGATATTTACATGAAGGGCATGCTAGCCTTATAAAGCGTGCTCGCGGGGAGTGTGACAAAGTTATCGTATCTGACTTCGTAAATCCGATACAGTTTGGTCCAAAGGAAGATTTGGCTACATATCCAAGGGATTTCGAGGCAGATTGCAAATTATGCGAAGGGCTTGGTACTGATTTGATTTTCCATCCAGAGCCATCTGAGATGTACCTGGATGGATTCCATTCTTATGTTGGTGTGGACACTTTGTCTACAGAGCTTTGTGGAAAGAGTAGACCAATTCATTTTAACGGTGTGTGCACTGTTGTAAGCAAGCTATTTAACATTACAGAGGCAGATAAGGCATACTTTGGTCAGAAGGATGCACAGCAGCTTGCTATCGTAAAGCGCATGGTTCGTGACCTCAATTTCAACATCGAAATTGTTGGCTGTCCAATCATCCGCGAGGAGAGCGGTCTTGCTAAGAGCTCACGCAACACATACCTAACTGAGGAGGAGCGTAAGAAGGCTCTTGTTCTTCACAAGGCTCTTACAGTGGGGGAAGAAATGGTTCGCTCAGGTGAGAAGGATGCAAACGCTGTAAAGAAGGCTGTCACAGATATCATCGAATCTGAGCCACTTGCAAGAGTTGATTATGTGGAAATCGTAGACTGGAACGAGCTTCAGAAGGTGGATAAGATTGATGGTCCTATCCTTACAGCAGTGGCTGTGTATTTTGGAGACAAGGTACGTTTAATTGATAACTTCATTGTTGAAGAAGCAGTAAAGTAAGAAAGGTATAGAGAAATGAATTTAACAATGCTTAAGGGCAAAATACACAGAGCAACAGTAACCCAAGCGGAGCTTGATTATGTTGGAAGCATCACAATTGACGAGGATTTACTTGATGCAGCAGGAATTCTTGAATACGAGATGGTACAGATTGTAGATGTGGAAAATGGAAATAGATTTGAAACTTACACAATAGCAGGCGAAAGAGGCAGTGGTGTAATCTGCCTCAACGGTGCTGCCGCCCGCTGTGTATCAGTGAACGATCACGTTATCATTATGTGCTATTGCAGCATTCCGGCCGATGAGGCAAAGGGTCACAAGCCTAAAGTTGTTTTTGTGGATGACAACAACAAGGCTGCAAGAATCACTAACTACGAGAAGCATGGCAAGCTTGGTGAACAGTAGATTTTTTTAGAAAGCTGATATACTTCTGTGTCAGTGAGGATGTTGGTATGCCTGAAGGCAAAATATAGCCAATCTCCATATAGTCATCAATGGCAAGTGGCTTGGCTATGATGTGAGGGCCGTTTAGCTCTTCACTAATTACGCCACTGCAGATGGTGTAGCCATTTAGGCCGATAAGTAGATTGAAAAGTGTGGCACGGTCTCTGACAATAATCTCTTTGTCGGAATCCATAGTGTGGATTTGCATCTTGTGAAATTGGAAATAAACTCACAGAGGAAGAGCAATGGGCAAAGTTAAAGCTTGTAAAAGAGATTGCCGAAGAGGTATTTTAAATTGATGATACTGTTGCAAAAGGCTCACGCAGTTATAGCGTGAGCCTTAAATATGGTTTTATATTAGATAGTGGGGCTAATGAGGCTTTGTTATATCGTCAAAATCAAGTTTCTCAAATTCTTCCACTGGCATTGGTTCGTAGAAATAGAAGCCTTGCATGTAGCGGCAGCCTTTGTCTAGCAAGAAGTTTGCCTGCTCAGCATTCTCAACACCTTCAGCGATGATATCAAAGTCCAGATGTATGAGCATCTGGATTATATAGTTGATAATAACGTAGCTTTTTTCTTTGTTCTTTTCCCCTTTTAGGAAAACATAATCCAGCTTGATTCCATTAACAGGTACTTCTTTTAGCATGTTCAGTGAAGAGTAGCCGCTTCCAAAATCATCCATTTCTACGATGAATCCGTGTTTTTGCAGCTTGACGGTGGTTTCGAGTAAGAAATCAGTATCCTCTACGTAAGCACTTTCAGTAATTTCGATACGAAGCTGTTTAGGGTCTAAATCATAATTTTTAATAAGGTTGTAGAAATATTCATCAATATTTCTATTGTGGGATATGTCGTAGCGGGATAGATTCACAGATACTGATCGTCTTTTACCTTCTTGATTCCATCTGTGCAAATCCTGGCAAACTCTTTCCCAAACATAACAGTCTAAGGTATATATAAGTCCTGCACGCTCAAGCATTGGAACGAAAAGGCCAGGACTAAGCCATCCGAGTTTACTATGTTTCCAACGGCAGAGTGCCTCGCCACTGACAATCTTTTTCTCCTTATAGTCAACCTGAGGCTGATACCATACTTTTATTTCACCGTCTCTTATGGCAGTAGAGAAATGGCCGCAAACATCGGCAAGCATTTTACCTTGTTCCCATTGCTCTATGTTGTATATTTCAAATCCATCGGAACGTTTTTCGCTCAACTTCTTTTCAGCAATTCGTGCGTAGTCAAGCATTCGATCAACATTGATGTTTGTATAATCTTCAGGTGTAAGGACATATATTCCGCAGCAAACCTGAACTTCTTTATCAAAGCCCTGATTAATAAAGTAATAGCGCAGAGACTGGAATAGAGCATTGTCTTCGTAATCAATCGCTCTATCAGTTGGGACTTTACCAAGCACTGCAATATGATCAGCGTTTATTCTAGCTATAGCTTCACAATCCGTTAGCAATTCAAAAGAACGTTCAACCCAGAATTTTAGAATGCTATTTCCAGCATCCATACCTAGGCTATCATTGATAAATTTAAAATTCTTAATATTGCTATATGAAATCAAATATGGAAAGTCTGGATGGGCTGTAAGCAGCTCTTCAACTTTCTTACGGAACCCCACATAACTAAGGGCGCCAGTTAGTGAATCATAATCAATGAGCTTGTCAATTTGAGATTCATGTTCTTTTTTTATTGCACGCTGCTTCGTTATAAAATGAATAGCTAGTATGAGTATTATTAAAGCAGCAATAAAAATAATATTGCCATAAATATGAAGATAATCACTAAAGCTAAACTTATATGTTTTTCGGGATGTGTAATCTAAAATGATGGCTTGACGCTGAGTATCTTTTATCATTGCGATTCCATCATCTAGACTATCTATAAGGGCTTGACCTTCAGGAGTATCTAAAGTACCAGCTCTGAAATCCATAGTAAACATTGTTGTTGGATGCATAACCAGTCCTTTAAGTGAAGGACTTTGAAGAACATGACTCCACACATAAGAATTGTGAAGCAGCGCTTCGACCTGGCCATCTTTAAGAGCCTCAATGCATTCATTCATATCTTCATAGAGTGTAATCTGCATGTCAGGATACAAAGTATTTACTGTCTCTGCGCTACCTGCCAAGGATTTTAGCATACCAACCTTCAAGTGGCTTATGTCTTGCAACTCATGTTTATTCAGTGTAACCATTGTGAATGGTGTTTCCATAAGGTTTTCGGAAACGATAGAAGCTTCACCTTTTTCGCTATTAATGGCACTGCCAAAAGGCATAATTAAATCATATTCATCGTTATCTAAAGCGGCCTTTAAAGTTGGTTCTTTAATGACTTTGAATGTAACATCATATCCAGCATTTTCTGCGGCTATGCGCATTAAATCTATGCCAATGCCAATAATTTCATGGTTGGATTCATCTTCATAAAAGATAGGACACCTGTCTTGAGGCACACCTACAACGATGGATTTATTTGAAGAGTTGGACGCAGCAAAAACAACCCCATGGCAAAGGGGCAGTATTAAAATAAAGCAAAATGCAATTATGATACTAAGTTTAAGTCTTCGTGCCATAGTGACTCCATCCTTGTAAAAGATATCTATTGCCATAGTACTATATAAATAAGTTTTTTTTATGACTTATTGAAGGAATATTATATAAATATCGAGCAAGGTAGTGATTTTTAGTTTTGCTGACGCCTAGAACTGGATTTTTTATTTAGGAGTCACTGTTTTTGGAGCTTACTGACGCCTAGAAAGGTTATTTGCTGAGAGGCGTCAGTAATTTGGGATTTTGCTGACGCCTAGATAGGTTATTCGCTGAGAGGCGTCAATGATTTTGTGGTTTACTGACGCCTGAAAGGATAATTAGAAATGAGGCGTCAATGATTTGGAGATTTCTTGACGCCTAGATGAAAATTATAATGTGGGGAGTCAGTGATTATAGAATTTGATGACGTCTAATAGGATAATTAAATTTGGGAAGTCATGGAAAAATAATTGAATTCTAAAAAAACTGTGAAAACACAACCCATTTCACAGAATTTACCCGATATACCTTTAGAATGTATAACATGAATAGTGAAAAAGAAGAAATGGGTTGAAGTAATATGAGTAGCAAATTAAAATCCTTGAGCAGAGCAGAGCAGAGCAGAGCAGAGCAGAGCAGAGCAGAGCAGAGCAGAGCAGAGCAGGGATTCTTTGCGATTTTATAAATATAAATATTATTAACATGAGTCTATAGCGGACAGACTGATTATTCAGCATGCCCGCTATAGACTTTTTTAATTAGAAAATGAAAGAGGGGTAGTAGCGTATGTACAAAAGCAAATATTTACAGGCGATGGCACTATTTATGTCGCTTATAATGATTTGTTCTAGTATTGATATGAGTGCTTTAGCACAGGAAGACATATCAAATGGAACAATCATTTCTGTAAGTGAATTATCAGCTGAAGTTGCTAATCAAAAACTTCAGGTAGGAGCTGATGAAGGGGATGTTGTATTGCCTTCTAGTTTGACTGTCATTGTTGAAAAAGAACAGATAGTTGAAAAAACAGTTCCTGTTGAAGAGGTAGTAGCCCCTCCTACAGAAGAAATAATAAAAGAAATACCAGAGGAAATACCTGAGCTTATAGGTGAAGATAATATTTTACCAGAGGATAATACAGTTCAGGAACCAACTGGTGAAAATTTAATAGACGAGATAGATGAGGGGCTTCCTGAGTCAAACCAACAGAATGAGCCTTTAATTGATCAATTTGTAGAAAATATACCGGAAGATACTTCTGTTGAGCCAGAGACTAATTATATTACTCCAACTGAAGATGTTCAGCCTGAGAATTCTGAACCAGAAGGAAATAGTGAATCGGCTCCAGAAGAGTCTACTTCAAGCGAAGACGAAAGTGGTGAGAGCAGTGAAAGTGGGTTTGTCGACTGGTTGTTTCCTGCAATTGTTGCAAATGCAGAAGAAGTCGAGTCAGCACAGGAACCTGAACCAGCACAAACAACAGAAAATGAAGAAGTAAATTATACAACTGTTTATGAGACAGAAACAGTTACAAGTGAAGTAACATTTTCTGATGTTACATGGTATATAGATGCATCAGCAAGTACCAGCGCTAGCTTTGATTCATCGCAAACAGGAGCAAAATATGTTTACTTGCCAAGCATTCCTAATGGATATAGATTGGCAACAAGTTTACCTACTATCACTGTTGATATTTTAGGATATGTTTTGCAGCCAACTTATCTTGAAGCAGTAGTTGATGGTGTGCGAATTAAATTAGAAGCTGATGAAGGCGTATTTCCAGAAGGTGTTACAATTGATGCCAGAAAAGTAGTTGCAGCTGAAGAAAAACAAGTAGAGGCAGCTGTAGAAGAAGTGCGTTCAGAAGAAAAGAATCTTGTTTCCTCTTTTACATTTGATATAAAAGTTTTGCGTCCAGATGGAAGTGAAGTTCAGCCTGATACTTCAAAGGGAAAGGTAAGAGTATCATTTGAATTGGAAAGTGTTTCAAATGAAAACTTGGAGACAGATATATATCATACTACCCATGAAATGAATGCTGAAAAGTTGGAAAGCGAGACAGTAGGAACAAATATAGTTCAGGCAGAAACTGATGGCTTTTCATACTATACAGTAGAGTTTACATATAACAACTTGCAATATGTAATGGAAGGTGATACTGAAATTCTATTGCAAACTATTCTTGACAAAGTTGGATTAACAGGAATAGTTACTGATGTAGCAGTAAGCAATAGTGAATTTTTCTCAGCTGAGCAAAGGGAAGATTCTTGGGTTATAATTTCTCATCAGCCATTCACAACCGAAGAGTGGCTAAAAGTCACTATTGATGGCGTGGAGTATGAGATTATAGTTACTGATGAATCTGACATTACTTTGACCTTTAAGAAAAAGGTTGGAAATACATCAACAGGTGTGGTGACAGAGGAGGATGTTACTGTTACATTCTCAGCATTCACAGGTTCAGATTTTCCTACTTCAGGAAACTATTATTTAACAGATGATTTAACTCTTTCATCAAAAAAGGTGTCACTTTCAGATAATCTTAACTTGTATTTGAATGGACATACAATCACTTTCCCAGAAGGAAATGGTCCTGCAATCAAAGTACCAAGTGGTGTTGTGTTTAATTTGTTTGAACGTAAAAATCAAAACGGAAAGATTGTTGTTGGTAAGAACACTGCGGGTTCAGGAAATGCTGATAGACATGGTTGTGGTGTCTATGTAAGTGGTGCCTTTAATATGTATGGCGGCACTTTGCAAGGTGGTGCGTTAAGTGAAAGTGGTTATGGCGGTGGTGTTTATATTGATGGTTCTAACAATGCAAGTTTTAATTTATATGATGGAACCATAACTGAATTTAAAGGATTGGGTTCACTTACTTCAACTGAATTTGGTGCAGACCATGGAGGTGGTGTGCAAGTATCAGATCAAAATAATAAAGGGCGAGGCTCTTTCTATATGTATGGTGGTACTATATCCGACAATACAGGTTTTTGGGGCGGTGGAATAGGCGCTTATGGATATATATACATATTCGATGGAAAAATAACAGGAAATATAGCTAAAAAAGGTGGCGGAGGAATAGAGCTTGAAAGCGGAGCGAAGCTCTACATGTATGGAGGTACAATTACAGGAAACACTATTTATGAACAAAACGATAGTCAATGGAAAGGCGGAGGTGTTCATATACCAAAAGAATCCGAATTCCATACAAGAGGTACTGTTACAATTACAAATAATAAAACAGGCTCAGGTGGTAATAACAATGTTTATGTCAGAACCGGATTAAAGATTACAGTTGATGGTCCGCTAACAGGACAATTTGGTTTATCAGCACAGACTAAGACTGATGTACTAACAAGTGGATATAGTCAATATTCAGAAGCAAGCAATCCTGATGGTTTTATATCAGATTATCCGGATATGGTTGTTACGACTAATGATGAAGGTGAAATTGGCTTAGCATCACATACACACACCTGGAATTATGGTGTGAGAACAAATGAACCATCTAAGATATACGCGTGGTGTACAAATGATATCATGAGCCAAAATTGCGTATATTATAAAACGAGTGTTGATGCTGCAATTATCTCTTTAGGAATCACTGTAGATGATAAAGAGTATGATGGTACAGTTTATGATGGCTTGCAAGAAGATGATCATATAACAGCTATAACAGGTGCTACAAAAACATATCAGTATTACCAAAGTGATACAGAAGGCGCTACAGAAAATGGCACCTTGTTAGCATCTGCGCCATCAGAACCAGGCTATTATTATGTAACTGTAACAATAGAAAATGCAACAGCTGTTGCAGCATTTAAAATCAATTCACTTGCTCATGAGCATGATAATATCACTTTTACAAAGTGGACAAGTACAGATAGTTTGCCTACTGCAGCAGGTGATTATTATTTAGAATCAAATGTAACTTTATCAGATACATGGACTGTTCCAAGTGGTGAAGTAAATTTATGTCTAAATGGGAAAACTATTAGCAGTTCTAATAGTGGGGCAGCAGTCATCAAAGTAAATTCTGGTAGTACATTGAATGTTTATGACTGTGATGGTAGTGGTAGTGTAACAGCTTCGTCTGGTCAAGATGCCATTAGAGTTAATGAGGGTACATTAAAACTCATAGAAGGAACTATTAAAAGTGGAGGCAGCGGTATTGTAGGATCATCTACTGCGACTGAAGGAACTGTTTATATCACTGGAGATTCTACAGTAAATGCATCTGCATACGCTATAAGTAGTATTCCTAACTTACATGTGAAAGGAGCATTGTCTCTAACAGGTCAATCAGGCGGAATACTTCTTCAGCCAGGTAAGAAAATAACTATAGATGATACAATCACTAGAACAGTATCAATAAAACTTCCAGATGATGTTGAAAAAACAAGTGATATTGTAATTACAGATGGCCTAAAGGATAAAGGTTCTATCGCTAGTTTTACAAGTGTTGAGAACTACACGATTTTGCAAAACAGTATCGGTGAAGCCATTATCTGTTTCCAGAATGCTGTAATTCTAGATAATGATAGCTATCTATATGGTAGTGCCATGTCTACTAATGGAGCTACACTTAATATCAAAGTAAAAGAAGGTACAGTTAGTTCTTATGATTGGCTTGTTTCTAATTCTAGAGACGGTGAGTATATTTCATTATTAGGAACACCTAAGCTTTCCAATGAAATGACAGATACTTATACTATCACTGACACAACTGGTGAGAATAGTGGTAACTGGTATAAGTGTATTGTTAATGGTGTGACAGAAAGTAAGCCAATTCAACTGATTAGACCTTCAAAGGATGCTGGACGTGTATGGACACTTCCTTATGGAAGAAATAGTAATAACTGGTACCTGAGTAATGGAAAGATGGCATATTATGCTAATAATGATTTCTTTGACGTAACAGGACAGTATTCAAAGAATGGAAAAACCTATATGCTTCAGACATCCTATGGTGGAGCAGGCTGGAGAATGTATTCAAGTAGTTCGGGTACACCAGGTGCTAATAGTTATTCGTCAGGCTCTTTAGCTTGTGATGGAGTCAAGTTCAGGTTCAGTGAGAGCAATGATTATGCATTATATATCGATGCGGATTTAAGCGATGGTCAGCAGGCATTTTCATTTGGTTGTGATACTCAGCTTGGAAATTCATCTACAAGTGGAAGTTATGCCGATTATGCAGCTCTTGAGGCAGTAAAAAACAGTGACAATACATTAAAACAAATAGCTATGATAGGAGCGGCATCATCAAATGATGCAACAAATACGGATCCTGCATTTGTTATCACACCTATCACAGGTTCACCAATGTATTGGCTTGGAAGATATTCTTCAAGAAGAACATATTCATTTAACACAACAACTGCTACGAATTGTACATTTGGCGATGTTAATGCAGGAGGTAGTACTGTTACAAATGCGGTTGTAAGAGCAAACAGGTTAGATACAGGTATGACAATGTCATGGTTTAATGTATCTAGCGGAGATACAGTGCAGTTTATGTTTTCTGTAGGAGATGCAGAAACAACTGGTGCTGTGTATGGAAAGATTAACTATATTGCAGAAAAACTTGAGGGATTGAATCCTAATACAGCCTATACAATAACAGTAGGCTCAAATACATATTTATTAGATTCCGATTCTAATGGTGCATTTGCTTTATCAGGCAATGACAAAAATGGACATAGTTATGATTTCTTTGGTAAGAATATTACCGTGCATAAGGGGAACGATACTCCTTATGCTACAGCGATTTTGGCTCGTCCTATAGCTAGAGATTTGGACAATCCTGATACTGTAACTGCTGCAACAAAACCTATTTACATTAGAGATTCTGAAGTTTCAGTTACAGAAAATAGTATTAAAGTTAAGATTGATCCAACGGACTCTAATGCAGAACAAAAGCGAAATCAGGAATATAAAATATTTAATAACGACGGAACGGAGATTACAGGATATACAGGTTGGATAAGACCGAACTCGAATGGCCAGATTATATTTGGTGGTCTGAATACTAATACAAATTACATAATAAAATCAAGAGTTCAGGCTACATCGTCATCACCTGCATCTTTACCAAGTACCGGCGTTACGATTAAGACTGCAGAAGAGATAACTGTAACAGAACCTACAGTAAAGACAGCAAATTCTGACGGAACAGCTCATACATTTGAAGTTGCAGTTGTTGGAGGAACAAATACAGTAGTATCCTATGCGACAGCTATTGATGAGACATATAAGAATACTGTTCCGACATTTACAAAAGGCGGAAAATATACAGTTTACTATCGTATTACATCTGATAATAGTGTGCCTCTATATGGAAACTATGATGTTACGGTAAATCCAAAGGTAGTGTTTGATGCTAACGGTGGAACATTAACAGGAGGAACAGATACATTTAACGTTGCTTATGGCGGATTGTTTACAGATTCTAATGCGATGAGTAATCCTACGCACAGTGTACGTAAATTTGCAGGATGGTATACAGATAACACATCCTATACTAAACTATGGAATCTGCAACTAGTTCCTATAACCGAAGATATTACTTTATATGCTAAGTGGGTACAGAATCTCAACTCATTTAATTTACAGATAGAAAATGTAATCACACTGCAGCTATTCAAAGGAAAAAATGCAGTGAGCCCAGTAGTCCCTGTTGATGGAGAGGGGAATTTTACCTTTACAGATATTCCAGATGGTGAATTCAACATGGTATTAGTTCAGGACGATACTCATGCCAATAGAGTGGTAACGGCTCATGTGAAGGTGCAAGATGATAACATTATGTATATCAATCTTGGAATGCCTAAAGTAAATATCAATTCTAAATTGGAAGTTGCAGATAATGCTCCTGACATAGTAGTTGCTAATATTGATAAAGAAGCAATGAATACGGAAGTATATTGGGATATTGATGCAGCAGATAATGAAAAGGCATCAAATACTTCAATTGATTTGATACTTACCGCGTCTGGAGTAGAGGATTTATCAAATCTTGAACTAACAGACGAAGAGCTTGAATATCTAAGCAGTGATGAGAAGACGCTTAGAGCTAGTCAAAATGCAATAAAGGAAAATGCTGAAGGTCATAGTCCGAATCAAGAAATAACATTTATTGATTTGACAATGTTGAAAAAGACTAAGCTCAATGATGATCTTACTGAAGAAGAAAAAATTAGTGAAACACAGGAAGTGTTTGAGATAATTGTTCCATTTGCAATTAACGGGAAGACTATTAGGGTTTATCGTTATCATGATGGAGTAGATTATTTTACTGAGGTTTCTAGTAGAGGTGACTATGTTGATGGAACATTTTATGTTGATAATGACGCAAACGCAGTAATTATCTATACTAAGAAATTCTCTACTTATGCGATTAGTTCTGGAGGCGAGGAAACAAACAATACAGGAAATGATGATAATCAGGGCGGATCAGGTGAAACACCAGGTACAGGTGGCTCAACAGATTCAGGAGAAACACCAGGTACAGGAGGCTCAACAGATCAAGGTGGAACATCAGGTACAGGAGGCTCAACAGACCAAGGTGGAACATCTGGTACAGGAGGCTCAACAGACCAAGGTGAAACATCAGGTACAGGAGGCTCATCAGACTCAGGTAGTTCAGGAGGTTCATCAAGCTCAAGTAGTTCGTCAAGTTCAAGTAGTGGAACAGCGAATTCAACTACAGCAGGTGTATTTTCTATTACTTCGCTTCTTGCATCAGAAAATGACAATCAAGAGGCAACAGATATTGGTGAAAATCAGACTCTTATAGCGTCATTAGATGTAAAAGATGACAGTAAGCTATTAAGCGGTGACAACGAGAATACAGATGATGCTAGTGATGGCAAGAAAACTGATTCTAATGTTGATTCTACATCAGAAAATCAAAGTTCTTCTGTAGGTACTGACGATACAGATGATGATTCTTCTGGTGCAGATCAAACAATGGGAGCAGAGGATGAAGTGGAAGCTAACTGTTACATGCATTGGTATATACTAGCACTTGCAATCGTAGCTGCTGTTGGAACATTCCTACTTCGCAAAAAGAAAGTGGTTAAGAAGGTGTTTGACATAGTAGCAGTTTTGGTACTAGCACTTTTAGCTATTATGGGTTCTTGCATTTGGGATTGGATAGTGTTTGTGATTGGCGCAATAGCCATTGCTACAATTATCTATAAAACAGGTGACAGAGCTGAGAAACAGTAAATCTAGTTAGAATAATTAATATATGTTAATATAAATTCAGGGTTTTAAGCATAGCTTAGACCCTGAATTTTTTGCTTATAATTTGAATTAGGAGATACAACATGGGATTTTTTTCGGAGATTAATGGCGAACTGAAGCCATCAGATGAATATTTAGCTAATCACACCTTAGATGGCTATGAAGATGGAGACATGGAGCACGATGATTACGAGGTTGAGGATGATGAGGTTGCTATGTCTCTAATGCGAACATGCAAGAATTGCCAAAAGGCCTTTACCCTAAAAAAAGCCATAGAGGATTTTGATTCATATTTCGATGGAGAGTTTTTCTATATGGAAGAATTTGTAGGTCAAATCTGTGGTAAGTGTGCCATAACAGAAATAGAAGAGGAGTTTTAGATTAGCTTAATGGGACAGATTAAACGTGAAGACATGCTGGAGCTTACTAGAAGAATGACTTCAGCTCGCAGCAACCTTGTGAGAATAGCAGGTGCTTATATTGATGAAGAGGGTTACATTGATGGCACATTTAATACCAGTTTTTTGAGTTTAAAGGGTGAAGAAAAAAGAAGGTGCCTTGAAATAGCAAAATCTATTCCTTTTGCAAAGCCAAACGAGGAATTGATTTCATACAAAATACCTGGTCTTGGGCCTGGTTCAATATGGCAGATGATATACGCAATCAAGGATTGCGGTTTAAAGAATGATGCGTTAATGCTTAATCTTTATGAGCTTATAGCTGAAAAGTATCCAAAAGGAAGGCCCTATGCTATCTATATGTACTATGGGGCTTATGATGTTCCAATCAAAGGTAGTGACAAAGCTTATCAGGATGAATCTGAGGAGGTATATCAGTATTTGATTCTTGCGATTTCGCCTGTGGATGAAGATATGGTTCCACATAGTCCAGAAGCTGGCTTCCTTTACCCTGCGTTTACAAACAGAAGCACAGATGTGGCTCATGTAAATCTTTATAGTAAGGATTACGATGAGGCAAAGGAGCTAATGGATTTTTTAAATATAAATGAAAATTTAGGGTAGATGTGACAATTGAGTAGGCATATAATTATTACTAGAAAATAGAGGAGGATATGTAAAAGATGCAGTTTGAAAAATTACAAAAAGACATGGTAGCAGCTATGAAGGCAAGAGATAAGGCAAGAAAAGATGCAATATCTTCACTTGTTTCAGATGTAAAGAAGGCAGCTATCGATGCTGGAACTAGAGATAACATTGCGGATGATTTAGTAGATCAGGTTATTCTTAAGTCTTTAAAAACAGCTAAGGAGCAGCTTGACACTTGTCCTGCAGAGAGAACAGATTTAAAAGAAGAGTATCAGTTTAGATATGATGTAATTAAGGAATATGCTCCAGAGATGATGAGCGAGGATGAGATTCGCACATTCCTTCAGGATAAATTCGCTGAAGTAATTGCTTCTAAGAACAAGGGGGCAATTATGAAGGAAGTTATGCCTGCCCTTAAGGGTAAGGCTGATGGTAAGGTAATCAACATGATTGTTGCGGAGCTTTGCAAGTAATAAAATTTGATTAGGTAACAAATCGGACCAGCTTTTGCTGGTCTTTTTTAATTTACATGATAAAATGAGAGAGGGGAAATCATAAGGGTAGATTATAATGTTATGGGGTTACAAAATGAAAAGTTTTTTTGGGGGAATAATCAAGTATTACAATGCTCATATATGGTGCCAATTTATATCGCTGTATATAGTTGCGGTTATTGGCATTGCGTCTATTTTTCAGTTGTTTTTAAAAACATCTTATTACAATATCCTTTTATCGTCACAAACAAGTATGGAATCTTCGGTACTAAACAGTGCCCAGAGTAACATTAACACCCAACTGGAAGACTACATTAATGTCGGGGCTATGATGGCCACGTCTGATGATATCTGCTTAGCCATTGAAGGCTATGAAAAAGAGAGTAATTCAAAAAATAAAAAATTAGTGCAAACCTTATTTAATTCTGCTGCAAGGAATTCAGGTAAGTTGGTTTCTATGGCGGTAATTAATGATACTGGACTATTGTATCAGTGCAACACATACAAAACCGGTACAAGAAAGATGTGGGAACCTGCTGATACAAAATATTTAAAAAATGCATATTCAGAAGTTTCAGAAGCTGTAGTTAGTGGAAAGTTACCTAGATGTGTGATTAAAACAAATGGTGTGGAACAGATATTATATTGCGCCAGCTCTAGCAATTTCATCAGCATCAGTACCATTTATTGTAGTTACATTAAGACCATATTTTAAGGCTGTTCCAGTGTCACTTGATGATGCTGCCAGAATAGATGGATGTGGAGTGCTTAAGTCATTCTTTTATATTATGATTCCAGCAATTAGAACGGGAGTAGTAACTGTAACAGTTATTTCATTTTTAAATGGATGGAATGATTTAGCATACTCAATGACATTCAATGTTAAACCGGAAATGAGACCTTTGACTGCTAATATTTACAAGTTCGTAAGTAAGTATGGAACAAAGTGGAATTGCATCATGGCTTATGGGGCAATTCTCGTACTTCCTGTTGTGCTTATTTTCGTATTCTTGCAAAAGCAGATTGTAGGAGGCCTTACTGCAGGAGCGGTAAAAGAATAATGGGGGTTCAGAATTATGTTAAAAGAAAAAGAGGGGGTATTGATTAGGCGCTGCGACAAGGAGCTGCTTCAGATTGAAGCCTGGGGAGAGAATTCTCTCAGAGTTAGGGCTACCGAAAGAGCGGGATTTTGTGATGATGAGTATGGCGCTTTGTCTGAAAAGCCAGCTATCAAGGCAAAGGTAAGCATAGATGGCGATAGTGCCCAAATTGTTAATGGCAAGATTACATGCAAGGTCCTTCCAACTGGTAAACTTAAATTCTTTAATCAGAATGGGGAGCTGTTACTTGAGGAGTACGACAGAAATCGTTTTAGAGAGAATATTGTTGGTGAGTTTAACAGTGCTCTTGAAATAAATCCAAGGACATTTGAGCCAATTACTAATACAAGCAATTACAAGGCGATTTTAAGATTTGAGCCTAATGAAGGTGAAAAGATATATGGAATGGGACAGTATCAACAGCCATATCTTGATATGAAGGGCTGCACATTGGAGCTTGCCCATCGCAATTCTCAGGCTAGTGTACCATTTTATATTTCAAACAAGAAATACGGATTTCTATGGAACAATCCTGCTATAGGCAGGGTTACCTTCGGCAAAAATATAACTGAATGGGTGGCTAATTCAACAGGTCAGATTGATTATTTTATTACAGCTGAGGATACCCCAGCTAAAATCGAAGAACAGTACGCCAGTGTCACAGGAACTGTGCCAATGATGCCTGAGTATGGCATGGGATTTTGGCAGTGCAAGCTTAGATATCAGACACAGGACGAGATTCTTGAGGTGGCAAGAGAATATCATAGAAAAGGAATTCCTGTAGATGTAATCGTTGTAGATTATTTCCATTGGCCTAATCAGGGAGATTGGAAATTTGATAATGAATACTGGCCAGACCCAGAAGCTATGGTTAAGGAGCTGGAGTCGTATGGCATGAAACTAATGGTATCTATCTGGCCTACAGTGGACGAGCATAGCGAAAATTACAAAGAGATGGAAGAGCTGGGCCTTCTTGTTAGAGCAGAACATGGTAAGAGAATCGGTCAGCTTGGTGATGCATGCTTTATTGATACCACAAATCCTGAGACTAGAGAGTATGTTTGGGGCAAGATTAAAAAGAATTATTATGATTTGGGAATAAAAATCTTTTGGCTTGATGAGGCCGAGCCTGAATACACAGGCTATGAGTACAGCCATTACAGATATCATGCCGGGGCTGATATGGAAGTGGGAAACATCTATCCAAGAGAATATGCAAGAATGGCATACGAAGGGATGGCAAAAGAGGGCCAGAAGAATATATTAAATCTTCTTAGATGCGCTTGGGCAGGTTCACAAAAGTATGGCGCGCTGGTTTGGTCTGGAGATATTGATTCATCATTTAGGGCACTTAGAAATCAGCTTGCAGCAGGATTAAACATGGCAATAGCAGGAATACCATGGTGGACAACAGATATAGGCGGATTCCACGGCGGCAACATCAATGACGAAAAGTTCAAGGAGTGCTTTGCAAGATGGTTTGCCTTTGGAGCATTCTGCCCTGTATTCAGACTACATGGATATAGAGAACCATTCAAAGCTCCCCTTTCAGATCATGGCGGTGGCAAGTGTATTAGCGGTGCAGCCAATGAGATTTGGAGTTACGGAGAGCGTATAGAGGAAATCTGTAAGAAATACATTAATATTCGTGAGAAGATGCGTCCATATATTAGAGAACTGATGCAGGCAGCTCATGAAAAGGGAACACCAGTAATGCGCCCATTATTCTATGATTTTCCAAATGACGAGCAGGCATGGATAATCGAAGACCAATATATGTTTGGCCCAGATGTGTTGGTAAATCCTATTTTGTATGATGGATTAAAGGAGAGGAAAGTCTATCTCCCAGAAGGCAGTTGGAGAGAGCTGGAAACAGGAAAAATATATTCAGGAAAACAGACTCTTACATGCAAGGCAGAATTGGACAGCATCCCTGTATTTATTAGAGAGGGAAGTAATGTAGGTATATAACTTATTGGAGGAAGAATATGAAATTTACTAATGGATATTGGCTTATGAGAAAGGAGATAGAGCCAAATTATGCGGTGGAGTATCACAGCCACCAGTTTGATGGTAGCAGGCTTACAATCTACGCTCCATGTTCACATATAGGAGATAGAGGGGATGCGTTAAATATAGGAGTGCTTACAATCACTCTTACAAGTCCACAGCCTAATATTATCAAGGTGGAGATTGTTCATTTTAAAGGAGAAGCAGATAAGGGCCCTTATATTCAGGTGAATGATTGCAATCCTGCTGTATCTTTTAGCGAAGATGATAATCAAATACGATTTACATCTGATAAGCTTTCTGCGGTAATTGATAAGCGACCAAATAGTTGGAAAATCAGCTATTACTACGACGGTAAGCTACTTACCGATACATCATATAGAAATATGGCCCATATGAAGAACAATGACATCAATAAATGCTATATGGTGGAACAGCTGGCAATCGATGTAGATGAATATATTTATGGCTTGGGAGAGCGATTTACACCATTTATTAAGAATGGACAGGTTGTAGAGATATGGAATGAGGATGGTGGCACTGCCAGTGAAATGACATATAAGAATATTCCATTCTATCTGTCTAATAAAGGCTATGGTGTGCTTGTTGATAGTGAAAGTGATGTGCAATTCGAAATCGGTAGTGAGAAGGTAGAGCGTGTGCAATTCTCAGTGGAAGGGGAGAAGATAGGCTACTATGTTGTAGGTGGTGACAATCCTCTGAACGCAGTTGAAAATTACACTACACTTACAGGAAAGCCGGCACTGCCTCCAGAATGGTCATTTGGCTTGTGGCTTACCACATCTTTTACCACAAATTATGATGAGCAAACCACTAGTCATTTTATTGATGGAATGGCTGAAAGAGATATTCCGTTACATGTATTTCACTTTGATTGTTACTGGATGGACATGTTCAAGTGGTGTGATTTTACATGGGACAAAAAGACATTTAATACTCCAAAGGAGATGCTTGAGCGATACCATAAAAAGGGCCTTAGAATATGTGTATGGATTAATCCTTATATTTCACAGCAGTCAGCCTTATTTGATGAGGCTATGAATGGAGGTTTTCTACTTAAGAAAACTGATGGAAGTGTTTGGCAGACAGATTTATGGCAGCCAGGAATGGGTATTGTAGATTTTACTAATCCTAAAGCTTATGACTGGTACCAAAGCAAATTAGAAACTCTCATTGATATGGGCGTTGATTGCTTTAAGACTGATTTTGGCGAGAGAATTCCAGTCAAGGATATCTGTTACTACGATGGTTCTGATCCGGTTAAAATGCATAATTACTATACATATCTTTACAACAGCTGTGTATTCAATCTTCTTAAGAAAAAGCGCGGAGAGAATGAAGCAGTACTATTTGCAAGATCTGCAACTGTAGGTGGGCAGCAGTTTCCAGCACACTGGGGTGGAGATTGCTCTGCAACATATCCATCTATGGCAGAAACATTGCGCGGAGGCCTTTCACTGGCTTGCTGCGGCTTCGGATTTTGGAGCCATGATATAAGCGGCTTTGAACAGACAGCCCCAGCAGATATCTATAAGAGATGGTGTGCTTTTGGCTTGCTCAGTTCACACAGCAGGCTACATGGTTCATCATCCTATAGAGTGCCTTGGCTTTTTGATGATGAGGCGTGCGAAGTGCTTGCTAGGTTCGTAAAACTAAAATGTGAATTGATGCCATATTTATATGGAATGGCTGTATCATCACACACTCTTGGACGCCCTGTTATCCGCCCTATGTTTATGGCTTTCAGTGATGATAAAGGCTGCGACATATGTGATAAGCAGTACATGCTTGGCGATAGTTTGCTTGTGGCACCAATCTTTAAAGAGGATGGTACGGTGGATTATTATCTACCAAAGGGTAAATGGATAAATATACTGACTAACGAGGTAGAAGAAGGTGGCACATGGCATCGAGGACGCTATGATTATTTCAATCTGCCACTTATGGTTAAGCCAGCATCCATTATTGTGAAGGGTGCCAAGGATAGCATTCCGGATTACGATTATACAGATGGATTTACATGCTTATTATCTTACTTTGAGGATGGGGATGAAGCTAAGACTTTTATCCCTGATGAAAAAGGAAACATCGTGACAAAAATTCAGGCAAAACGACACGGCAATGTGATAAAAGTAAAGATTACTGGAAAATACAAGGATTTCCATTGTCAAATGATAGTAGAGGAGCCAGGAGTTGAAATAGCTCTAGAATGTGACTAATAAAGCCACTTACACAAATAGGGAGGAGACATTGTCTCCTCCTTTTATCATTCAGTCTTTGTTTGGCTTTCATTCATAGCGCTTGTTTCATTCTTGATCTCCCAATGAATCAAGAATGTGAGCACAGCTCTTAGAGTGATAATCGCACCCAGTATACCAAGCTCAGACCATTCACGGATAACAACAGTTCTTAGAACCTCGCCGCCTAGCTTGAATTCTAAGGCTAGTGCAATTCCCTGAGCCAGTTCCAATCTGAGTGTCTTATCCTTTTTTATCCATAGAATAAAACTTTTGATGGCAGTATAGACTAAAACAATGATGCCAAAGAATTCTAGCAATAAAGTAGAAAACTCTACAACATATCTTAAAATAACTTCTGCTGATAAATATACCTGTTCCATAGCTAATCCCCCCAACAAAATTAGTACACTAGTAACCATATTTGTATAATAACAATAAATCATGTAGATTTTTTGAAATCTATGGAGGAATCCCAGGAATAATCTTCAAAATGCCTTAATCTGTGTATTTTCTTAACAAAGCCTTCACATTTTCCTACTTTTAAAATGGTAAGATTAGTTTCAAGGAATAAGTAAGGAGGAACACTTATGCAAAGAGTTATGGAAAACAAAATACAAAAATCAATTAAGAAACTTCTGGCTATAGTTCTGTGTGCAGCAGTATTGGCTGGAAGTGGTGCATTTTCATTTACTTCAGAAGCTAAGGGAAGTGCAACTCTATCCTACTGGGAAGACACAGCGCCAGCAAAGACACAGCTTCAAAGCTATATGGCACAGATTACAGATAAGAGCAGCCCATATTATATCCCGGTATCTGCCAGAATAGCAGTGTTTGACTTAGATGGAACACTTTGCTGTGAGACAGATCCTGTGTATTTTGATCATGAGCTTTTGGTATATAGAGTCTTTGGCGACCCTGCTTATAAGGATAAAGCGACTGCTTTTGAAAAGGCTGTGGCTGCAAAGGTAGTTGATTTTGCAAACACTGGAACCTATCCAGAAGAGCTTTCAAATGAGCACGGGCAGGCAATTGCATCTTCATTTTCAGGAATGACAGTTGATGAGTTTATAGCTTATGTGAAGGCCTTTGGAAACACACCTATGAACGGCTATTCTGGCATGAAAAAAAGCGAAGCTTTTTATCAGCCTATGGTTCAGGTAATCAATTATCTACAGCAAAATGATTTCAAGGTTTATATTGTTTCAGGAACAGACAGACTTATATTAAGAGGACTTGTAGATGGAAATCTTCCTGTTCCACCTAGCCAGATTATTGGCTCAGATGAAACTATTGTTGCAGCAAATCAGAATGGAGAAGATGGGCTTACATATCAGTTTAATGATGATGACGCACTTGTCCTAGGTGGCGATTTTGTTGTAAAGAATCTTAAGATGAATAAAGTGGCTGTTATTGCTCAAGAAATAGGTCAGCAACCTGTTCTTTCATTTGGAAATAGTTCAGGAGACTATAGCATGGCTAAATATGTAGTCACAAATAATAAATATAAAAGCCTAGCATTCATGCTTTGCTGTGACGACACAGTTAGAGAAAACGGCAAGCTTTCTTCTGCAGAAAAGATGTACGATAAGTGCAGTGAAAACGGTTGGGTGCCTATATCTATGAAGAATGATTGGACAACAATTTATGGACCGGGCGTTAGCAGAATTACACAATAGTCAATTCATTTGAATCTCTAAAAGGAGGTATGGATATGGCTGTATATAGATGTAAAGCCTGTGGGTATATTTTTGATGAAGAAAAAGAGGGCAAGAGTATCAGAGATATTGATGTATGTCCCAGATGCAAGCAGCCTGATGATATGTTTGAACTTGTAGAAGACAGCAAGGAAGAAAAAGAAGATAAGTAAAGTAAAGAGCAAGGGCTTTTGCCCTTGCTCTAATATCGTCTAACCCAAAAGCTCTTTTATTCGTTGCATTAAGCTTTTCTTTCTCTTTTTGTATGTGAATTTCAGCTTGCTGTATTTGGATAATGGATCAGCGTCGTTACTGATTTTTTCTAAGAATATACGAATCCATACAACATCTTCGTCTTTACCTTGGAAGTCGTCAAAGCTCATATCGGCATTATTAAGGTGGGCATAACGTGCCTTCATTTTCTCAAGGCGTTCTATGGTAGCATCCCATTCAGGGAGGACATCCCGCACATCAATAACGGCATGTTTCATTTGCTTTATATATTGATCTACGCCATTTTCAGGCACTTTTAGGTACTCAGCCAAAAAGGTATCAAAATATGCATATTCATCATAGAAGTTTTGGTTTGTAATCCTGTTCTTACTAAGCATATGAACCCCTTCTTCCTTTAGCAATTCTTCGCATACTTCCTTATATAATTGTAAGCAATAAATGTGCTTTCTTTGTGAAAAAACTCTATAAAAAAACAGCAGCAATTTGAAAAACTGCTTATTTTGGAGAATTATGGCTTTGAATGTTTATTTTTAGCTGTTTCATAAGTATAATAAGCCTATATATTAAATAGGTTAATCATTTTGATTTTTGGAGGATAGATGAAAGCACTTATTGCAATGAGCGGTGGCGTTGACAGCAGCGTTGCAGCTTTGTTAATGAAGGAAAAAGGATACGAATGTGTGGGCTGCACCATGAAGCTTTATGCAAATGAAGATATCGGTGTGTGCAATTCCCATACCTGTTGTTCCCTTGATGATGTGGAGGATGCAAAATCAGTTGCCAGAAGACTTGGCATGCCTCATCACACATTTAATTTCCAGGATAAATTTAGAGAGACTGTTATTGATAATTTTATAGATTGCTATGAGCATGGCAAGACACCAAATCCTTGTATTGAATGCAACAAGCACATGAAGTTTGATGAGCTATATCGTAGAGCACAGGTTTTGGGGTGCGATAAAATCGTGACAGGTCATTATGTTAGAATTCGTAAAAGCGATACTGGCTGGCAGCTCCTTAAGGGGCTTGATGCCACTAAGGACCAAAGCTATGTTCTTTACAATATGACACAGGAGGAGCTTGCTAATACAGAGTTTCCTCTTGGCGAGCTTGCGAAATCAGAGGTTAGAAAGATAGCTGAGGAGCACGATTTTATTAATGCTAATAAGCCAGACAGTCAGGATATTTGCTTTGTACCTGACGGTGATTATGTATCTGCGCTGAAAAGATTCTCTGGCAGGGAGTATGAGCCAGGAGATTTTGTAGATATGTCTGGCAAGGTGTTAGGAAAACATAAAGGAATTGTGGGCTATACCATCGGCCAACGAAAGGGGCTTGGTATTGCCTATGAATATCCACTCTATGTTGTGGCACTTGATGTGCCTGGAAATAAGGTCATCCTTGGTAAAAACGAGGATTTATTTTCTACAGAAGCATTAGTGGAGAACATCAATTGGATTGATCAGGCGGATGATAGAGAAGAATTTGATTGCAGCGCCAAGGTGAGATATAGAATGAGCGATAAGCCATGCCATGTAACAAGGCTTGATAAGACTACAGCAAAAGTCACATTCTATGAGCCACAAAGGGCTATTACACCCGGGCAGGCAGCAGTTTTTTATGATGGCGATGTAGTGCTTGGCGGAGGCACTATTATTGGAAGGTAACTAGTGGTTGTTTAAGGATTGAGGCGGATGCCTTGTAATCCGAGGTTTAAAGGGGAAATAATGACAAGAGCAGATTTTAGAAAACTACTTGAAACTAGAATTGTTTTTATTGATGGCGCTACTGGCACAGAGCTTCAAAAGAAGGGTATGCCTGCAGGAGTTTGTCCTGAAAAATGGATTATTGATAATCCATGGGCGATTCAGGAGCTTCAGAAGGACTATTATAATTCCGGCAGCGACATTGTTTTAGCACCGACTTTCACAGCTTCTCGCATCAAGCTTGCTGAGTACGGTTTGGAAGATAAATTAGTTGAAATGAACCGAAAGCTTGTTGCCCTTACAAGAGAGGTAGCAGGTGAAAAGGGTTTGGTTGCAGCTGATATATCCATGACAGGCAAGCAGCTATTTCCACTTGGAGATTTGATGTTTGAAGATTTAGTAGATTGCTACAAAGAGCAGGTGGCAGCTATTATGCAAGAGGGTGTGGATTTATTCGTGGTAGAGACGATGATGAGCCTTCAGGAATGCAGAGCAGCAGTGCTTGCAATAAAGGAAACCTGCGACTTGCCAATTATTGTTTCCCTTACATTCAACCCAGATGGGAAGACTCTTTACGGAACTTCACCTGATACAGCTATGATTGTCCTTGAATCTATGGGCGTTGATTGCGTAGGAATGAATTGCAGTACAGGCCCAGAGGATATGGTTCATTTGGTTGAACAGATGGCTGCTGTTGCCAATATTCCTATCATTGTAAAGCCTAATGCCGGCTTACCAGAGCTTGAAGATGGTAAGACTGTATATAAGATGGGGCCAGTGGAGTTCGCCGACGCTTGCGAAAAACTATACGAAGCAGGCGCTTCTTTATTCGGTGGATGCTGCGGCTCAACTCCAGCTCATATCAGCGAGCTTGTAAAACGCCTTAAGAACAGGCCACAGCACAAAATTTCTTACAAGCCACTTCGTGTTGTCACATCTGAAAGAATGAATACATGGATTGATTTAGATGGTCCATTTATGGTGATCGGTGAGCGAATCAATCCTACTGGAAAAAAGAAATTCCAGGCTTCTCTTTTGGAAGGCTCTATGGAAATGGTGGTGGATTTTGCCAGAGAGCAGGAAGAAAAGGGAGCTAATATCCTTGATGTAAATATGGGTATGAATGGCATCGATGAAAAGAAGATGATGCTTGAAAGTATCTATGAGGTAACTTCTGCTGTTGATTTGCCACTATGCCTTGATACAAGCCATGTCGATGTTATGGAAGCAGCTCTTAGAATATATCCAGGTCGAGCTCTTATCAATTCAATTTCTGCTGAAAAAGAGAAGATGGAGCCTATGCTTGCCTTGGCAAAAAAATACGGAGCTATGTTTATCACATTGCCTCTTTCAGGCGCAGGACTTCCAAAGGATATTGATGAGAAAAAGCAGCATATAGGCACTGTGCTTGCTGCAGCTGAATCAATTGGTCTTCATAAAGAGGATGCTGTTATTGATGTTTTAGTTCAGACTGTAGGCGCAGAAGGCACGGCAGGCCTTCAGTGCTTTGAGACAATAGAATACTGTAAAAACGAATTAGATTTGCCAACTGTGTGTGGACTTTCCAACATATCATTTGGTATGCCAAATAGACCATATGTCAATGCTACATATCTTACTATAGCTGTAAGCAAGGGACTCACTATGGCTATCGCAAATCCAAATCAGGATATGCTTATGTATCAGGCTGCGGCTGCAGACACTCTAATGAACAAGTCGGGAGCTCTTGAAAAGTATTCTTCACTTCCAGTGCTTGAAACAAAAGCCAGCGCGGGTGCAAAGGCTACTGATTCGCCAAAAGCTTTAGAGGCAGGCGCCGATTTAAGTCCTGTTGCCCAGTGCGTTGTTAAGGGGAAAAAAGAGCAGATTGTTGGTGAAATTCAAAAGCTTTTAGATGCAGGTGTGGAGCCACAGGTAATCATAGAAGAACATTTGATTAAGGGAATCAATGTGGTAGGAGATTTGTACGATAAGAAAAAATACTTCCTGCCACAGCTTATAGCCGGTGCAAATGCTATGGAAATTGGCATGAAGCACATTGAACCATTGCTTGCAAATGATTCAGCAGAAGCAAAGGCCACTATTGTAATCGCTACGGTTGAGGGCGATATTCACGATATTGGAAAGAATTTGGTGGCATTAATGCTTAAAAACTATGGCTACAATGTAGTGGATTTAGGCAAGGATGTGCCTGCAGAAACTATAATCGACAAGGCTGTTGAGCTTAATGCTGAGTTTATTGGATTATCAGCATTGATGACTACTACAATGATGCGCATGGATGATGTTGTAAAGCTGGCAAAAGATAAGGGCTGCAAAGCTCAGATTGTCATAGGCGGAGCTTGCATTAATGAATCATTCAAAGATGAAATAAATGCCGATGGATATTCCGCAGATGCTGCAGAATGTGTTAAACTAATACAAAGGTTATTAAAATAATTTTTTAGGGGGATTTTATGACTAAGGAAGAATTAGCAAGCAAATTGCAGGGTTGTCACTATGGGTTATCTGATGTGGATGAGTCTCTTATTGAGGAAGCCAGAATCCACGGTCTTGTTATCGGCTATGGCAGCTTGAACACTGTTATTCAGTTTGAAGGTGCTACATATGAAGAAGGCGATGATTTGGAAGAAGAAAACGAAATGATGTATGTGGATGAAGAAAGTCCAAATCAGATCAAGGCATTTTGGAAAGGCCAGTGCAAGGGCGAAGAGGGTGGTAACAAGGATTACTCATGGAGCTACGAGACATCATTTCCTGTTGCACATTTTAGAATGATTGGAAGAAGAACCCGTATCAATGATGAAAAATACTGTGAAGGTATTGTTTTTGATTTGAAGGATCTTAAATCAAAGAACTTCGATTTGGAAGGTTCAATGAAATATATTTAGTAAAGGTGAGGTATGGAGGAACAGAAGCATAAACGAAGAGTGCATTACTCTGGAAAGTATCCCAAAAAATTCGAGGAAAAATACAAGGAACACAATCCTGAAAAATACAAAGATACAATAGAGCATGTTATTTCAAAGGGCTCTACTCCTGCAGGTATGCATATTTCAATTATGGTGCAGGAAATTCTTGATTTTCTGCAGATTCAGCCAGGACAGAAGGGGCTAGACTGTACCCTTGGTTATGGTGGACATACCAAAAAGATGCTTGAGAAGCTTGGCGGTAGCGGATGCATATATGGACTTGATGTAGACCCTATCGAATCAGCAAAGACTGTTGAAAGACTTCGCGGCTTTGGATTTGGTGAAGATAATTTTCAGTTTAGGCTTATTAATTTTGCCAATATTGATAAGGTTTGTGCGGAAGCTGGCAAATTTGATTTTGTTCTTGCGGATTTAGGTGTTTCATCAATGCAGATTGATAATCCAGAGAGGGGATTTTCCTACAAGATTGATGGACCTCTTGATTTGAGACTTGATCCAAAGCATGGTGAGAGCGCTGCAGAGAGGCTTCATAACATCACTGAAGAAGAGTTTGTTGGAATGATGATTGAAAATTCCGATGAATGTTATGCCGAAGAAATTGCTCATAAAGTTTTTACTTTAATGTCCAAGGGCAATCCAATGGATACCACCACAGCTTTAAGAAATGCCATTTCTGAAGCTTTATGGAAGGTGCCAAAGGATGAAAAGGAACAGGCTATAAAGAAGAGCTGTGCTAGAGTTTTTCAGGCACTTCGTATAGACGTTAATAGCGAATTTGAAGTGTTATATTCATTTCTTGAAAAGCTGCCTAACATTTTAAATTCAGGTGGCAGGGTAGCTATTCTAACATTCCATTCTGGGGAAGACAGGCTAGTAAAAAAGTCTTTTAAGGAGATGAAAAAAGCTGGAGTATATTCAGATGTTTCTTCAGATGTAATTAGGCCTTCTGCAGAAGAATGCAGAATTAATCCTAGAAGTAAATCTACCAAAATGAGATGGGCGATAAAGGCCTAGTATATAGGCTTTTATCGTTTTATACTGGATAAAAATCAGCAAATTACTCGGAATTGAAAAAGTATTGCGAAAATAAGAAATTGTGTTGACAATGGATGGTAGGTTTGTTATATTTAACGAGTCGCTTGAAGCGGTAAAGAAATCGGTGAACATGGGATCTTAGCTCAGCTGGGAGAGCATCTGCCTTACAAGCAGGGGGTCACAGGTTCGAGCCCTGTAGGTCCCACTTTGATTTCTTTTTAATTAAATATGGCGAGATAGCTCAGTTGGCTAGAGCACACGGTTCATACCCGTGGTGTCGAGGGTTCGAATCCCCCTCTCGCTACTAAAATAAGAGCACAGACATTTGTCTGTGCTCTTATTTTAGTAGCGAAAATCGAATCCCCTAAAAATAATGTTTGATTTTTGAAGATATGGTAAAATCTTAATCGTAAGTATTTTTGAGAGAGAGAATGTAATGTTATCAGAAGAACAAAAAACAATTATTCTTAAAACGATTAAACACAAAAGGCTGGCCATTATAAGTGGTGTCATGCTGGCAATTACCATTGCCCTTGGTTTTGCCACCAGAACATTTTCGTTGGACATGGACTATGGCGACATTGTTAGTGTAAACATGATGTCTATTTTGGCAGAGACTTTAATTCTTGCTTTGGCACTAGGAATCCATCTTGCTATTTATAGTAATCTTAAGAATGATGCAGCATGGGATTTTATCGGTACAAGAGATCTGGATGGCAAAATAGATTATAAAAAGCTTTTAGCTGATAACAACATGAAAGCGAAGCAGCCGATCATCAGAATCATATTGTTGTCCATAGTATTTCTAACAAATATAATTGCAATCAATCCTGTTAAGCTTGCTACATTTTCTTTAATGAATAACTTGGATAAGCTGGAAGCTAAAGGAGAAGAAGATGGATATTATATAGTCAGATATGATTATCCAACTGATATCGCTGGCGTTAACTATTGCATTCGTTTTGCGCCAGACCAAAGTCAGATTTATAGGACAGATTTTTCACTTACATACACAGAAAAAAGTAAGCTGGATTCCGTAAGATATTCTTATCAATATGATAATAATCTTTCGGAAGAAGAAAATTTAGAAAAAGCAAATGAACAATTTCAGATATTTAAAGAGGAATTGGAAAGCTTAATAGATGAAGGCTTGGTAGAGGATGAGTGGGGAACCAAATACTGTTCTATCGACAAAGAATTCATCACTAATTTTAACAATCAGGATGATAAAGAATACTATTCGGAATCAGACAGTCATTATGATGAAGGCTACCTCATTATCTATTCACGCTACTTTTATGAGGGCGATGAGGCGCCAAATTTAACAATTTCGGTTATGTATTATTAATAAGATTTTTATAAGAGAGGGACTTTAAATGAAAAAGAGATTTTTACTTTTATTTATGGCGGGAGCATTAGCTGCAGGAGTTGTTGCATGTGGAGCTAATGAACCTAAAGCAGATGTGAATGAGGACACTCAAGTGGAGGAAGAAGATAAGACTGACTCTTCATCTGAAAAAGAAGAGGAAGAAGCTACAGAAGAAAATACTGATGAAGATGTGTCAATTGAGGTAGTTGAAAATGTTGCTCATTCAGATGAATTCAATGAAAGATTTGATTTAGATGAGAGAGTCGGAGCAAACTATATAAAAAATGGTGATAGTGAAGTTACTGAATTTGGTGATTGGAAGGATGCTTATCAGTCTCTTGTTAACGATATGCAGGAAGATGGAATTAATACAAAGTATGCTTTAATTTATGTAAACGAAGATGAAATTCCAGAACTTGCATACTACTCTGATGATAATAACATTATTATAGCTTCTTATGCAGACGGATATCTTAACCTATTCAGCAGCAAAATAAACACACTTTACTGCGATGAGAAGAACAATGCCTGCCTTGCTAGCGAAGCTGTTGAGGCCAGCCTTAATGACTATGTAGTTGCTATAAAGGATGGTTATTGGGTTGAGATAGCATATGGTACTAGAAGACCACTTGATGAATGGGCAGAAGATAGCTTTGATGAAAACGGAAATCCGATAATTTCTTATTGGGAGATTAATGAAGAAGAGCTTAAATCCCAGAAGCAATATGATGAAACATTGGCAAAATACTACGATGTTACATCTCAGGGAAAAGAAGTTAAATCCTTTGTAAATGCAGAGGATATTTTCTCTGAAATCGATTCATTATAAAGGTGAAGCAATATGCTTAAAGATAAAGATATCAGAGAGCCGTTATTTGATTTTTTAGAGGCCAGCTACGGCAAGACCAGAATAATCGAAGAGAAAATGATGGGGCTTTCAAGGGCAGATGTGATAATGGTTATCACAGGGGCGCTTGTTGGAATTGAGATAAAATCAGATGCGGATACTTATACGAGGCTTGAAAGTCAGATAAAGGATTATGATAAGTACTTCGATTACAACATTGTAGTGGTAGGCTCGTCTCACGCTACTCATGTAGGAGAGCATGTTCCTGATTACTGGGGAATCATTACAGTGGAAGAGGTGGATGGCAAGGCTGATTTCTATTTTATGCGAAAGCCTGAGCTTAATAAAAAGATGAGGCTGAATAGAAAGCTGGAGCTTTTATGGCGCCCAGAGCTTTCTCTTGTATTAAAGCATTTTGAAATGCCTGAATACAAAGGAAGAAGCAAGCCATTTGTTAGAAAGACAATACTTGAATGGACCAAAAAGCCACTTACGAAAGCAGAGATTACACGTATTAAAAGGGCAGCAAAGGCTGAAGGAGTTGATCCAATCATTCCTGAAACAAGGGTTAATCCAAATGAATTAAATTGCGTAATTAGTGAATTATTATTCGAAAGAGATTATGAAAAACTGTTGGCGGAAATTGCTGCATATCGTAAGGAACACACGCCTAGGCGTAGAGGACCGAAAAGATCTACAAAAGTGCGAAGGATTAGGCGTAGTGCAAAAAGTGACTAATTATTAATTAAAAAAGAAGTTAATTTTTGTTAGATAAACACTTTCTGTTATAACAATAATGTGATATTATTTATAAAAATACATTAAAAGAGGATAAAAATACAATGAAGAAAAAACTTTTAACTTCATTAATAATGCTTGCGGCAGCATTATTGATTGGATGCGGCTCTGCTGATAAGAGCGAAGAAAAGACTATTCAGACCGTAGACGATCTTCCTGGTTCAAAGATCGGTGTTCAGCTTGGTACAATAGGTGATATTTATGCATCTGACTACGAAGGTGACGAGGAAGGAACAGTTGTTGAGCGTTACAACAAAATCGCTGATGCTTTCCAGGCTTTAAAGCAGGGAAAGGTTGACTGCGTAATCGTTGATGAGCAGCCTGCTATTGCTGGAACAGCTAACGAAAGCACACTTGTAATTTTGGATGAGCCATTCACATTAGAGGAGTATGCAATCTGTATAGCAAAGGATAATGATGAGCTCCTTGAAAAGGTCAACGGTGCTTTGGCCGAGCTTAAAGAAGAGGGTGTTGTTGATCAGATTACTGATAATTATATTGGTGATGATACAAAGGGAACATGCCCTTACGTTACTCCAGAGGGAACAACTTATGATAACGGTACTTTAGTAGTTGCTACTAATGCAGCATTCCCACCATATGAGTATTACGAAAATGGTGAGCCTGTCGGTATCGATATGGAACTTATCAAGGCAATCGGTGATAAGATTGGCATGGAAGTTAAGATCGAAGATATGGAATTCGATAGTATTATCAATGCTGTTGATTCTCACAAAGCTGATGTTGGTATCGCTGGAATGACAAAGACAGAAGAGCGTTTGAAGTCAATTAACTTCTCTGATTCTTATGTTACATCTAAGCAGGTTATGATTGTTAGGGATGAGACTCTTACAGGTGAAGGAATCAGCTTTATAGACAATTTTAAGCGTAACTTCGTTGATGATAATCGTTGGACTTTCTTAGCACAAGGTCTTAGAAATACATTAATCATCGCTATTTGTGCGGTTCTTGCAGGTATGATTATTGGTTTCCTTGTTGCTATCGTGAGAGTTACATACGATAAGACAGGAAATCTTAAGCTTTTAAATTGCATTTGTAAGCTTTATCTTGCAATCATCAGAGGAACACCTATCATGATTCAGCTTTTGATTATCTACTATGTAGTATTCAAATCTGTTAATGTTCCTAAGGTTGTTGTTGCAATCGTTGCTTTCGCTATTAATTCAGGTGCTTATGTTGCTGAAATTATGCGTGGTGGAATCATGTCTGTTGATGCAGGCCAGATGGAGGCAGGACGAAGCCTTGGTCTTAACTATAAGCAGACAATGACATCAATTATTTTGCCACAGGCAATTAAGAATGTTTTACCAGCACTTGCAAATGAGTTTATTTCATTAATCAAAGAGACATCTATCTGCGGTTACATTGGAATGATCGACTTAACTCGTGGTGGTGATATCATCAGAAGTATCACATACGAGGCATTCTTACCTTTAGTTGCAGTTGCAATTATTTATCTCATTATTGTGCAGGTTCTTAACTTAGGAGTAGGTGCATTAGAGAAGAAACTTAGAAAGAGTGAAAGGTAAAATATCAAAATGGCAGATGAAATTTTAATAAAAGTAGAAAATCTTTCAAAGTCATTCGGTGACAATGAAGTATTAAAAAATGTAAATTTGGAAATCTCAAAGGGTGAGGTTATTGCAATTATTGGACCCTCAGGTTGTGGTAAATCTACATTTATTCGTACTCTCAATCAGCTTGAGGATGTTACAGATGGTGTAATTTACTTAGATGGTGAGGATATCACTAAAAAGGGAGTAGATATAAACGATGTAAGAAGACGTGTAGGAATGGTTTTCCAGCACTTTAATCTCTTCCCTCATCTTACAATTAAAAAGAACTTAACACTTGCGCCAGTAAAGCTTGGACTTATGTCTGAATTAGAGGCAGATGCAAAAGCAATAGAGCTTTTACAGCGAGTAGGTCTTAATGATAAAGCAGAGGCTTATCCTGATAGCCTTTCAGGTGGACAGAAGCAGCGTATAGCAATCGCTAGAACTCTTGCTATGAATCCAGAGGTTATTTTGTTTGATGAGCCAACATCAGCTCTTGATCCAGAGATGGTTGGTGAAGTTCTCAATCTTATGAAGGAGCTTGCAGATGATGGAATGACAATGGTTGTTGTCACTCATGAAATGGGATTTGCAAGGGAAGTAGCAGATAGAGTTTTATTCTTTGATGAGAAGGGAATCAAGGAAGAAGGTACTCCTTCTGACATATTTGACAACCCACAGAGTCAAAGATTAAAAGACTTCTTATCAAAGGTACTTTAGTTTTTTTAAATTTCGGCTATAATAAATACATAACTCGATTTATATAGGGTTATTAAACTAGAGTATTTAGGAGCAGAATTTAAAATGGAATCAACACTTAGACGCACATGGGCAGACGTTAATTTGGATGCTATTGCGCATAATTATAACGTTATCCGCCAAAAGATAGGCAGTGACGTAAAGTTTTTAGGTGTAGTTAAGGCTGATGCCTACGGCCATGGTAGTATTCAGGTAGGCAAGACACTTCAGGAGCTTGGAGCAGATTATCTTGCAGTTAGTAGTGCAGATGAAGCTATCGAGCTTAGAGTAAATGGTATTACAATGCCGATTCTGATTTTGGGACACACACCAAAGGAGCAGGTCGGTAGATTAATTGAATACAATATTACACAGGCAATCACTTGCAAGGCAAAGGCCGATGAATATAGTGCTGAGGCAGTCAGATGCGGTGGCACTTTAAAGGTTCATATTAAGGTTGATACAGGAATGTCTAGATTAGGTTATCTTTGCGATAACACTAATTTTGAGACCGGAGTTAATGGCATTTCTGAAGCCTGCATGATGCCTGGTTTGGATGCAGAGGGTATTTTCACTCACTTTGCAGTGGCGGATGAATTTGGTGAAGAGTGTGATAATTACACTAAGCATCAGTTCGATTTATTTACCCGAGTAATCAAAGCGGTAGAAGATAGACTTGGCCACAAATTCAAGCTTAGACACTGCGCAAACACTGGTGCAACAGCACGTTTTCCTGAAACATATCTTGATATGGTTCGCCCAGGTCTGTTACTATATGGCTATGGTGAGTTTGCTCGTGAAATGGGCTTAAAGCCAGTAATGACACTTAAGACAACAGTTAGCACTATCAAGATATATCCAGCGGGTACAGCCATAAGCTATGGCGGTACATTTGTAACTGATAGCACTACAAGAATAGGTGTTTTACCTTACGGTTATGCAGATGGATTTTTAAGGAGTCTATCCAATAACTGTTCATTGTACACAAAGGAAGGTCCAGCAAAGCTTCGTGGAAAGATTTGCATGGATATGTGTATGATAGATATTACAGATATGCCTACTGTGGATGTCGGCAGTGAAGTAGAAATCTTCGGAGAGAAGAATTCAATCGATGAAATAGCGGAAAATGCCGGCACTATTCCATATGAGCTCACTTGTGCTGTAAGCAAGCGAGTACCTAGAGTTTACTATAAAAAAGGGGAAGTTGTGGAAAGAGAGTTAATGCTTAGAATGTAGGAGATTTTAGCATGAGGACTGATTTCATCGACCAGGTAGTTTCCGCAATTGAGAACAAAGAGATTAGGGCTTATTACCAGCCTCAGTACGACTGTAATTCAGGAAGATTAGTCAGTGCAGAGGCGCTAGTACGTTGGGTTAAGCCTAATGGCGATATTATTCCGCCAGATCAGTTTATCCCTGAATTGGAAAAGACTCAGGACATTAACGTATTGGATTGGTTTATGGCAGAGGAAGCCTGCAAGACTATTCTTGAGCTTGGAGATTCCGCTGTGCCAATCGGTGTTAATTTCTCTAGATGGCATGTGAAGGAGCCTGATTTTGCCAGAAAGCTTTCCTCTCTACTTGCCAATTATGGTATTCAACCGAAAATGTTTGAGGTTGAAATTACCGAATCTGCATTATCATCAGCCAAATTCGAAGATATTATCGAATGGGCAAAGTCAGTTGCTGATGTAGGTGTAACCATAGCCATTGATGATTTTGGCGCTGGTTTTACATCGCTTCAGTTTGTTAAGGACATGCCGGTAACATACTTGAAGGTCGATAAGGCATTCCTTAAGGATAACTGTCAGGATGATAGAGGACGAGGTACATTAGAGACAGTTTTCTATTTTGCTCACAGGCTTAATCTTAAGACTATTGCCGAGGGTGTAGAAACCATCGAGCAGCTTAAGTTTATGCAGAGCATGGATTGCGACAGAATACAGGGATTTCTGTTTTCTAAGGCAATCAAAAAAGAAGACTTCATTGTTGTAGCAATGATGGACACAATGCCTCTTATGGATGATGACGATTACATCAAGCGTCAGGGGACACTCAGTTCACACAGCATCCTTCTTAAGGCAATCAAAAGAGAGTTTCCTCTTATTATTTTTGGAAATCTCTACAAGAACAGTTATTATGTTATGTCTCAGGAAGAGGGCAGAGAGTTTAAGGCTGCTACAGCAGGTGTTATTGATGATTTAACTGAAGCCTCACTTGCCATTTGTGTAAAGGAGGATTACAAGCTTTATGAGAGCACACTTAGTAGAAGGGCGATGATTGAAGCCTTCCACAGAGGTGAAGAACGTTTGGAAGTAACCATGAGGCTTGTAAACAAAGAAGGAAACATAGAGACATACTACAATGTAGTTCATTTACTAAAGCATCCATATAAAGATGATATTCTTATGGTTGGATTATCAAGACAGTTAAAAGATAAATAGATATTAAAAAGAAGAGGTTTAGATTACCTCTTCTTTTTCTTTCTTGTCATTTGTAATTCGATAAACGCCAATTAAGCTTGTGATCATAGAGAAACAATCAAATGCAAATACTGGCCAGTTTTTTAAGAAGAAATCGTATGTACCGAAGCAAAGGATGCTTCCGATACAGCCAAGCTTTATAACGATATCTTTTCTGGAACTAAGTGTGATTGTGATGAAAGTTGCAGCCATAAATGGAAGCCAATCAATCCATCTGTTTTCAGTGGTGATGAAAGTAAATACACCTTGGAATGCAATAAAGAATATCTGAAGTGGAAGTGTAAGATTCCATTTTAAACAAATGAGATTTCTAAGTAAGCTGACCATGTTGCCTACAACAGCGGCAATTCCACCTAAACAGGCGTAAGATATTGAAAACAGAATAAACTGAAGGTTCTGCGCCCAAAGTATTGTCTTTTTGTGCTTGAGATATCCTATGAGAACCATGAGGATGCAAGCCAAAAGAGAAAAAATTCTACCAATTAAAGCTAAATTCATATTTAATTACTCCTAAAACAAATAATATTTATTATAATATAGCATAGCCATTTTTATTTAAAGTTCTATTTGGAAAACAGGCGATTTACCTCTTTAAATCACTAAAGAATTAAGGTACAATGATTAGAAATATGTAAAAGGACTGAGAATATTTACAAAGGAGAAAACATGGGCAAGGTATTCAAATTTTACAAAGATGTAGATACTGATCAGATTATCGCATCTCAATATCTACTATTTCCTACTATAGATGAAATGAAGGTGCATACTTTTGAGTCACTAAATTCAGAATTTGCAGGAGAGGTTAAGCCAGGCGATTTCGTTGTGGCAGACGAAAATTTTGGTTGTGGTTCATCAAGAGAGCAGGCACCTAGTGTTCTAAAGGCACTTGGAGTAAAGGCTATCATTGCCAAATCATTTGCTAGAATTTTTTATAGAAACTCTATCAATATTGGTCTTCCGGTAATCGTTAGCAAAGAGCTATATGATGTTGTAAATGAAGGCGACGAAATGGAATTAGATTTCGAAAAAGGTATCATTACAACAGGCGGCAAGGAGTATTCCTGCACAAAGCTTCCAGCGAAGATGCAGGAGATTTTGGATCAGGGGGGATTGATTGCATCCCTCAATAAGGAGGACTAGATTATGGGAATGACAATGGCTGAAAAGATCATCGCTGCAGCTGCAGGCGTGAAAGAAGTTAAGGCTGGCGATATTGAGACAGTCACTTTAGATAAGCTTATGAGTAATGATGGTACAACACATCTTACTATCGATATGTACAACAATCTTAAAAATCCACGTATTGCTGACCCGGATAAGCTTGTATGGATTATAGATCACAATATTCCAGCTGATAGCCCAAAGACAGCTGCCAGCCACAAAAAGATGCGCGATTTCGCAAAGGCTAATGGCATCAAGCTATACGAAGGTGAAGGTGTTTGTCATCAGATTATGATGGAAAACCACGTTTGCCCAGGAGAGCTTATTTTCGGCGCCGATTCACACACATGCGCTTATGGAGCTCTTGGAGCATTTGGAACAGGTGTTGGATGCACAGACTATCTTTATGCTATGGTTACAGGTACATCATGGCTTCTGGTTCCAGAGACAATTAGATTCAACCTTCATGGAAAGCTAAAAGAGGGCGTATATGCAAGGGATTTGATTCTTACAATCATTGGCCGTATTAGTGCAAATGGCGCCAATTACAAGGCGATGGAGTTTGTAGGCGATGGCTTAAAGGAGCTTTCAATTGCTGATAGAATTGCTATCTGCAATTTATGTGTAGAAGCTGGCGCAAAGACAGCACTTATAGAAGTAGACGATGTTGCTCTTGAATATCTAAAGGAACATGGAAGACAGCCAAAGGCTTTATATAAGTCAGATGATGATGCAGTATTCTCAGAGGTTTATGATATCAATCTAGAGGAAATCGAGCCAATCGTGGCAAAGCCTCATTTTGTTGATAATATTGTACCTGTTTCAGAATGTGAGGATGTTAAGATTGACGAGGCATTCCTTGGAAGCTGCAACAATGGACGAATCGAAGACCTTCGTGTAGGAGCTCAGATTATAAAGGGCAAACACGTTGCTGAGGGCGTAAGATTTTTAGTTGTGCCTGCCAGCCGACAGGTTTACAAACAGGCTCTTAAAGAAGGCATACTTGATACATTTATGGAAGCTGGAGCAATGGTTATGAATCCTAACTGTTCTGTATGTTGGGGCGCTTGCCAGGGTGTAATCGGAGAGGGGGAGACACTTATTTCGACTGGTACCCGTAACTTCAAAGGTCGCGCAGGCCATAAGGATTCATTTGTATACCTTGCCAGCGCAGCAACCGTAACCGCATCCGCAATCAAGGGGTATATAACACGTGCATAGCGTGTAAGGATGAATTAGGATGCAAAATCTAATTAACAATCTATTTGCTTTCTGAATGAGACATTTTTAGTCGAAGGAAGAAAGACTAATGATTGTTAATGTAAGATTTTGCGATATTAAGGAGATAATATGTTTAAAGCTAAGATTTGGAAACTCGGAGATGATATTGATACAGATATCATTTTACCTACAGAATATTTAGCATACGAGACTTTAGACGAAATGAAGCCATATGCTTTTAGTCCACTTCGACCAGAGCTGGCTGGCAAAATTCAGCCTGGAGATATGATTGTGGCAGGATATAATTTCGGCTGTGGTTCATCTAGAGAGCAAGCCCCAGAGGTAGTAAAGGCTCTTGGAATATCGTGCATTGTAGCAAAGAGCTATGCCAGAATATTCTTTAGAAATGCCATTAACAATGGACTACTTTTGATTGAGCAGCCAGATTTATATGATGAAGTCAATGAAGGTGACGAAGCCGAGGTTACACCAGGTGAGTGTATAAAAGTAAATGGAAAATCATATCCAATCGCATCATTACCTGACAATCTTTTGGAAATACTTAATGCAGGCGGCCTTGTAAAGGCAATGCGAAAGAAAAACGGATTGGAATAAGATTTAGGAGAGCCTATGGGACACACATTAGTTGAAAAGATAATTGGAAATAAAGTTGGGCACGAAGTAAAGCCTGGAGATATTGTCACTGTAGATGTTGACTGGTGCATGATTGACGATATAATGGCACCTTTTGCCGTACAGAAATTTGAGGAAATGGGCTTTGACAAGGTTGCAAATCCTGACAGCGTTGTATTAATATATGACCATTTTCTTCCTGCAACACAGGTTGATGATACCAGACATTTCAAAATCGGTGATGAATTTGCCAAAAAATATGGAATCAAAAACGTCCACAGAACAGACGGAATTTGCCATCAGCTTATGACAGAAGCCGGCTATGTAAAGCCTGGCGATATTGCATTTGGAACAGACAGCCACACCGTAACCTACGGTTGCGTAGGCGCATTCTCTACAGGTATTGGATACACTGAAATGGCTGGAATTCTTGGAACAGGCCAGCTCTGGATCAGAGTACCAGAATCTATTAAGGTAGAAATTGATGGAACACTTCCTGGCAATGTAACATCCAAAGACATCATACTTAGAATAATTGGTGACTTAACTGCATCAGGTGCCACATATCAGTCTATTGAATTTACAGGAAGCACCGTAGACGCAATGAGTGTAGCTAGCCGTATGACTATGTCCAACATGTCTGTAGAAGCCGGCGCAAAATGCGGACTCTTTGTACCAGACGAAAAGACATGTGACTACTGCCGAATCGATTACGATGATTCTGTAAAGGCACTTCGCCCAGACGATGATGCAAAGTACACACGCATTCTCAGATACAAAGCAGAGGACATGGTGCCAGTACTTGCCTGTCCATCACTGGTAGACAACATCAAACCAGTAAGCGAGCTAAAAGGAACAAAGGTTGATCAGGTATTCTTAGGATCTTGCACCAATGGCCGCCTAGAAGACCTTAGGGCAGCAGCTACTATCCTCAAAGGAAATCACGTTGCCGACTACGTCAAGATGATAGTAACTCCTGCCAGCCGCAAAGTGTACCGCGAAGCCTTACACGATGGCACCATTGAAATCCTTTTGGATGCAGGCTGCATCATCACAACACCAGGCTGCGGCCTTTGCTGTGGACGTGGCGGTGGAATTCTTTCTGATGGCGAAGTAGTGGTTGCCACCAACAACCGCAACTTCCTTGGCCGCATGGGTACAAGCAAGGTACAAATCTACCTGGCAAGCCCTATCACCGCAGCAAAAACCGCCATCGCAGGCGTCATTTCTTAGCCCGGCCCTTAGGGCCCGCCCATGTAAAAACTACGCCACCGCTAGGGCCACTGTGCTGGCACCGTCTGGGGGCTGCTAACATTGCAAGAATATTTTGTTTTTCTAATGGGCAATTTAGGCACGCTTATTTACATGTGTCTTTTGCAGGTCTGTACAGTTTGAAAAAATGTTTTCAATTGGCGGACACAAATATTTAAATTAAAATGTACTTCTTAGACTAAGAGTGAGCTTGGTTGATTTTGAAGTGCGCTTAGTAACATAAAAGCAGGTTTTGCAATATATAGGTATGCGCTGCCAAGGACGGCAGCGCAAGTGGTCACTTAAAACACGATGTTGAATGTGCCACGGTACCTATATATGCAAAACCTGCTTTGTTATGTTACTTAGCAAACGTAATATGAAACCAAGTCACCTTAGCCTAAGAAGTACAATAAAAACTTCAGTGTCCGCCACTTAGAAAACATTTTTTTCAAACGGTTCATCCCGCAACAAGACACATGTGCTTTGCCTAAATTTTGCCCATTGAAAAAACTAAAAATATTCGCAAAATTGTTAGCAGCCCCCAGAAGGTGCCAGCACAGAGGCCCTAGCGGTGGCGTAACTGATATTTGGGGCGGGCAAGACTGATTATGGGGGCGGGCCCTAGGGCCGGGCTAGCCTTCGATAAAGGTGCGGATGGCGTCTTTGGCTAGGGCTTCGCCGATTACGATGAATACGGCCTGGCCAACAGGGATGGTGCTAAGCTCGAATTCGTTTTGGGTGGCATTGAACTGATACCACTGGCCCTCGTCATGGAAAAATCCCTTGGCGCGCATGATGGAGCCGAAGGATGAGTCGGACATGAGGGTCTTGATTTTATCTTGAATGTGAGACTTTTTCATTGGAACTTCGAGGAAGTATACTGTTTCGAAGTCGCTGTTGTCCATGTGAATTCGCTTGATGTAGGAGCGGGTAGCGTAGCCGCAGTTGGCGATGGCTTCTAAATCGGTGGTGGAGAAGTCGGCCCAGTCTTTGGTGGTGATTAGGGCATCGATGTCTATGCTTAAGTTGGACTTTTCAGCGGCATTTTTTAGGTGCTGCTTGGTGGCTTCAATTTGAGCGGCATCAGTGAGCTGAGTTCGGCTAAGAAGGATAGTGCCGGCGTTAGCTAGCTGGGAGGCTAAAAAGAAGTCAGAGTCTGAGGAAAGGGTGTCTTCCAGGCGGGCATCCACGATGGTGATTACGTTACCTATTTCGTACCAGTTGTCTAGTGGCTCGTCTCTGATGGTATCGAAGAATTCGTCTACGTCGAATATACCTGAGGGCTCGATTATTACGCGGTCGTAGCCACTCATGGCCATTGATATGAGCTTTGTTTTGAAGCGACGTTTGTGGCAAGCAGCGTCGCAGCCACCAGCAACCATTTCTAGTTCGCAGTTGTCACCTCTGAGTTCGTTTAATAGAAGCATATCTACATTTACGGCACCGTAGTCGTTTTCAAGGATTCCGATGCGTAAGCCCTGATCCATAAAATATTTGGCATATAATTTAAGGAATGTGGTTTTGCCACTTCCTAAAAATCCTGTAATTAAGTCTACTTTAATCATTGTAAATTCCTCTTTTCTATCCTGAATTCTATCAAATTCTTATAATAAAAAATACACAAACATTTGATATTATAAATTAGCGTGTTATAATCACTTGAGTGATTTTTCAAAGATTGGAGTATTTATAAAATGGGAATTGTTGTTCTTGGAGCAGTATTTATTGATATTAAAGGTCATTCAACATCTAGCTATATTCCAGCTGGAAGAAATGTTGGAACAGTAGAAGAGGTTCATGGCGGCGTTAGTAGAAACGTAGTTGAAGATATTGCAAATGTTGAGCTTCGTCCTACATTTGTTAGTCTTGTAGATGAGAGCGGAATCGGTACAGGAGTGCTTGAAAAGCTTAATAATCATAAGGTTGATACAAGATTTGTACGTCGTACACCTGATGGAATGGGCAAGTGGCTTGCTGTATTTGATAATCATGGTGATGTGGTAGCTTCTATTTCAAAGAGACCGGATTTATCTGAGATTAATAATATCCTTGATGAACAGGGAGACGAGATTTTTAAGGATGCTGATAGTATCGCCCTTGAGATAGATATGGAAAAGGATTCTATTAAGAGAATCTTTAAATATGCAGAAAAGTATAATTTAAAGGTTTATGCTGCAGTTTCAAATATGAGTATAGCAGTAGAAAGACGTGATTTCCTTAAGAATGTTGAGTGCTTCGTATGTAATCAACAGGAGGCTGGCATTCTTTTCATGGATGATTATTCAGATAAGACTCCAGAGGAGATGCAGGAGATTCTTTCAAAGAAGATTCAGGGTGCACAGATTAGCAAGATGATTGTTACTTTAGGTGGTGCAGGTGCTGTTTATGCAGATATTAATGGAAATTCAGGTTTTGTTCCTGCACGTAAGGTTGATGTAAAAGACACAACAGGAGCAGGAGACTCATTCTTTGCTGGCGTTACAATCGGCCTTACTTATGGCAAGACAATTCAGGAAGCTTGCGAGATTGGTGCAACACTTGCTGCATCAGTTATCGTTACTTCTGACAATGTTTGTCCAAGATTTTTACCTAGTGAATTTGGCATAGAGATTTAATATTTTTCGGGGAGTGGTCTATGACGGGGAGTAGATTTAGAAAAATATTCTCAGCGATTTTTATGCTGTTAATCATAATATCTATGGTTGTAGGCTTTTGCTTTTCCAACGACTTGGATAACGTGTATGGGGAAAATTATATTCCTTATGATGACGGATGGCAGTTGGAAGGACATGCTGTCGCCTTTCCCTATGGTGATAGCCAGGAGACATTTACTATCACAAACACGTTGCCTAAAGTATTCACAGATCAGATGCTTGTTATGTGGGTTTACTATGACAATTATGAGATTTTTGTTGATGGTGAATCTATCGAAAAGTCTAAAGACAATGTTTTTGCTGGTGTGTCCACAGATGCTGGAAAGAAAGAGATTTGGTTTAAGCTTAGAACTGAGTATTCCGGAAAGCCGATAACTATAACCATGACTCTGCAAAAGGAGATTTACGGGGCTTCTATTACTCAAGTCTTTATCACTACTCGTGGAGAATATGCATCACAAGTATTGAAGAGCAACATTATGACCATGATTGTTTATTCTTCATTTACAGTTATTGGTGTTGTTGAGATTATCATTGCTTCCACTTTTGTAGGGGAAAATATTCTTAAGAAAAGAAAAAAGATTTTTAAAGCCCTTTTGTATTGTGGATTGTTTGCTGTATTCTCCGCACAGTGGCTTATAAACGACTGTAGATTGCCATACATTGTGTTTGGACATATTGTTGGATTTTCAATTGTTAATATCGTGGCCTTTTTAGTGATGCCTATATATTTCTTCAGAATGCAGATGTATTTGTATGAGCGGGATAATAATAAGGTCTCAATCATTATAGATAATGTTATTACAATTGTTGGTGTCATAGCATTAGTACTAGCGTTAGTTGGTATTATTAATTGGGGTGATTTAATATATTTAGCCCAGGTTCTTGCGATGATTGTGTTGGCATGTGTATCTTTATATTCGATAAAAACAATTATATTCCATAGAGATAAATACAGCTATGTGGCAGTATCTTTGGCAAACCTTGTATTTTTCATACTGTCTTTAGCAGCTCTTATGCTATTTATTGGAAATGTTACATCAAATTATGATTCGGTATTTCTGTTAGATTTACATATTTATGTGGTTGCGCAGATATGTCTGATTTATCAGCGTATTTCCAATAGTATAAAAGAGGAACGTGAGCTGGCTCAGACGAAGATATATGCTTTTTCCGATGAACTTACAAAGCTTGGAAATAGACGAAAATTTTATCATGTTTTGGATAACTATGATGAGAACAATATGCCGGAAGATTTTGCTATTGTAATGGTGGATACAAATCGTTTGAAGTATTACAACGATACGATTGGGCATGAGGCTGGCGATGAATTGATTATTGCTACCGCCAGATGTTTAGAATCGGCTTTTATAGATTTTCCAGATGCTAATATTTGCCGTGTAGGTGGCGACGAATTTGCTATTTCACTTGTTGCATCTAAAAAAGAGATAGAAGCAGCTATTGCAAACTTTAAGAATGCAATGAAATGTTGGCATGGAACACTTGTTAGTGAACTTTATGCTGGCGTGGGTTATGCCAGCTATAGGGATTATCCTAATGAAAACATAAACATGCTACTAGAAATAGCAGATGATGAAATGTATAAAGATAAAAGTAAATTCTACGAGAATACAGGTTTTGACCGACGAGAATCACGTTGAAAATATTGTATAGTATGGTAAAATTGTCTATGACCTTGATTTTAGGGCAAAACTTAGATAGGACAAAGAATAATGTTTGAAAATGACAACGTGGATTTCCGTCAGTTGTACTTTGATTTAGATGGTACAATCAGACAGGAGACTTATGTTTTTAACAGAGAGTTGACAGAAGAAGAACAAAAGCAATATGACACATTGGTTTCTGATGCCAACCAGATGACAATATTTGACTATATTAAATGATTATTACTCCAAAGCTTTGATGTATTTCAAGGCTTTGGAGTTTTGGTTTATATTAATGTATTAGGAGATAATGATATGAGTTTGGTGAACATAAGCGTTAAAGATTTTACAAGTGAGCTTGCTGCAAAGAAATCTGTACCAGGTGGTGGCGGAGCAAGCGCTTTGGCAGCTGCGATAGGCACAGCTTTAGGAAGCATGGTTGGTGAATTTACAGTTGGAAAGAAAAAATATCTTAACGTAGAGGATGACATAAAGGATTTGATGAAAAGGGCTGATGAAATTCGTCTGGCTTTGCTTGAATGCATCGATGAGGATGCTGTTGCTTTCGAACCATTATCAAAAGCTTATTCGCTTCCAAAGGAGGAGCCTGGCAGAGATGAAATAATGGAAAAGTGCTTGAAGGATGCAGCAAAGGTTCCTTTTAAAATCTTAAAGCTTGCATGTTCTGCAGTGGAGCTTCAAAGAGATTTTTCTGATAAAGGCTCTGTAATCATGATTAGTGATGCAGCTACAGGCTCAGCTCTTTTAGAGGGAGCTATAAAAGGGGCTGCTGTAAATGTAAAGATAAATACAAAATCCATGAAAGATAGGCAGTATGCCGATGCTCTTGATTCTGAGGTTAGTGAGCTTGTTTCAAAATACACTGTTCTTGCAAGAGAAATATACGAGGACGTATGGAATAGATTATAGGAGAGTACACAATGGCAAAATTACTTAAGGGAAAAGAAGTCGTAGAGGCTTTAAATAATAAATTATCAAAAGAGGTTGAAGCATTAAATGATAGAGGGATAAATCCTACTCTTGGAATTCTTCGTGTTGGAGATAGGGCAGATGATTTATCTTATGAGCGCGGCGCAATCAAAAGATGCGAGCAGGTAGGTGTAAAAGTTCAAGTAACAGCATTACCAGCAGATGTATCAGCAGATGAATTTTTTGCCACACTAGATAAATTAAATAACGATATAAATATCCATGGAATCCTTATGTTTAGACCATTACCTAAGCATATAGATGGCGAAAAAGCTAGAAAAATGCTTTCAGCTGACAAGGACGTTGATGGATGTACAGATTTGTCACTAGCTGGAGTTTTCACAAACACTAAGCTTGGATTTTCTCCATGCACAGCTGAGGCAGCCATGGAAATTTTGAAATACTATGATGTACAAGTCGCTGGCAAAAAAGTTGCAGTAATAGGCCGCTCCCTTGTTATAGGTCGACCAGTTGCCATGCTTTTAATGCACGAAAATGCCACTGTTACAATTTGTCACACCAAAACAAAGGATGTTCCAGCAATTACTAAGGATGCAGATATTGTAGTGGTAGCCTCTGGACAGATGGAAAGCGTTGGCAAGGAATATCTTAGAGAAGGCCAAACTGTTATTGACGTTGGTATCAGTTGGAATGACGAGAAAAACAAACTTTGTGGCGATGTTAGGACCGACGAAGTCGTAGATATAGTTGATGCTATCACTCCAGTGCCTGGTGGTGTTGGTGGTGTCACAACAAGCATATTGGTTAAGCATGTAGTGGAAGCAGCCAGCCGCCAAAACTAATTACTCCCAAGCACTGTATAATAGGCCGGCTTATACACGCTGCTAGTGGCTGCCCGCTGGGGTGTATTGCATGAATATTGCGTTTTTCTAATGGACCATTTATGCATCTGTTATTTACATGTGTCTTTTGCAGGCCTGTACAATTTTGAAAAAGGTTTTTGGGTGGCGGACACACAGCTTAATACTATTTGTACTTCTTAGGCTGAAGGGGACTTGGTTGATTTTGGAGCGCGCTTAGTAACATAAAAGCAGGTTTTGCAATATATAGGTATGCGCTGCCACGGATGGCAGCGCAAGTGCGTAAGTGACAGGACGTCACATGGAGCACGGTACCTAGATATGCAAAACCTGCTTTGTCATGTTACTTAGCAAACGTAATATGAAACCAAGTCCCCTTAGTCTAAGAAGTACATTGAAAACTTCAGTGTCCGCCAAATTAAACACATTTTTTCATACAGTTCATTCCGCAACAAGACACATGTTTAATGCATAAATTTGGTCCATAAGAAAAACAGTAATATTCGCAAAATCACACCTCATTGGACAGCCTCCAGCAGTATTAATAAGCCGTCCTACAAAATTACCGGGAGGGGAGCAATTAGTTTTATTATAAAAAATGGTAACTTTTTTGTATCATCTTTCCGATTAATTATGTAAAATAATAGATATAAGGGAGAAAGATTATGACTATTGATAAATTGGTGGCGGGACAGGAGGTCACACTTGAAATTTTAATAGGCGATTCCTCATTTGAGTTCAAAACAGAGGTAGTTGGGACTAATAATGGCACAGGAGCATTGGTTAAACCATATATTTACAATGATCAGGTTGTAGATTTTACAAATGGTTCTCCTGAAAGCATGAGCTTTTCTTTACACTGTATTGATCCAAATTCAGGTGGTAGAGTTGTTTGGAAGAATCTTTCTGTTACTGTAGTGAACTTCAAGGGCGTTGATTACTATGCTATTGATGCAAAAGCCTTTGGAAAGATTGCGGCTTCATCAGAAAGAAGAGAAGATGTCAGAGTCTTAGTTCATAAGCCTGGCTCAGCTCTCATGGATGATGAGCATAGGTTTTCAGTGTCTGTTCTAGATGTTAGTGACAGCGGAATCTCATTTATTGGAAATTCATATAGAGTTACTATAGGAGATGTTGTAGAAGTAAATTTTGCAGATAATGCCAATAATTCAGATTTTAGCCTGGCAGTTACAGCTCGTATTGTTAGAGCTGAAGCTGCAGAGGATGGTATTTTCTATGCAGGTAAGATTCTTGAGCGTGATAACAAGCTTTTAGCCTATTTATGCTTTAAAGGCTTAGATGTTAAAAGTGGAATTAACAACGGGTAAAACACATGGCAGACGATAAGTTACGACAAGAACTATTATATATGGTCAAGCTTACCTCTAAGTACGATTTAAGTAGAATGGAGGTAGTTGAGGGAATACTGAGGCTAGAAAATGAACGACAGATTCTAGGCTCAGTTTTTGGTAAGAGATTTAAAGGCCGAATATTTGATGTGGCTGCTGGAGTGGCCACTGATGACAAGTGCGTAATTTGTGGTCAGCATGCTGAAAATCATATAATATGTCAACATTGTATTGACACAATAGGTGGTAGCGAGTACGCTAAAAGCAAATTTAAGGCTGAGGAAGAAGCATCAAAAAATAAGCTAAAATTCCCAAAGCTAAAGCTTCCTAAGATTAATCTTCATAAGTTTAGGCTTCCAAAGCTAAAGCTTCAAAAGCCTCAGGAGGCTAACGATAAATCTATTGTAAAAGATAATAGCGATATCAAAGTATCTAAGGTAAAGATTGTATTACAAGCCTTTGCTATCGTTTGTTTAACATTGATTTTATTTTTACAGGTTTACATTTTTAGTGTATGGCGCACAATTCCGGATTACAATCCAAAGGAAAAGGCGAGAGTATCTGAGCATGAGCAGGTGCCTGTTAATTACCAGGAGGAGGCATACGCCCAGCTTGAGTTGGATTTTCCTGAAGAAGAAGGATATACCATTACATATTCAAGAATGGATGTGGATTATACTGGCCGATTCCTTTTGAATAAAGGGGACTGTTGCTTAGAAATCGAGGAACAGCTTTCAGACGAGGAGAAATACGATTATTTCCTTACTGAAGAGGTATACGTTTTCTACATTTCTTATCTTAAAGAGCACACTGGAAAGCTTGGAATTGCAGAGATAAATAAAGATGGATCAATCATCATAGAAGGTTCATTTAATGATGGAAGACGTACAGATTCTTTCTATAAGTTTAGATAAGTCTAGGAGGTTTTATGAAACTTAGACCAGAAGAGGAAGAAAATATAAATCATATTTTGGCTCCTTACATAAACGATACAAGAGTACAAAAAATGAAAAACTTTATGCAACATGGTCGTATCTCTACCTATGAGCATGTTGAAAGTGTCACTCGTCTCAGCTATTGGATGAATAAAAGACTCCATATAGGCGCAGATGAGAGGGTACTTACTATCGGCGCCTTCCTTCATGACTATTATCTATATGATTGGCACTTGACTGATGAGGGACATGGGCTACATGGTTTTTCACATTCCAATACAGCTATGGAAAATGCCATTAATCATTTTGGTATTGGAAAACGCACTCAAGCTGTTATAGAGAGCCATATGTGGCCACTTACATTCACAAAAATTCCAAAAAGTAGAGAAGCTTGGATCGTATGTATAGCTGATAAATGTATTTCAACAAAAGAAACCTTGTTATGTAGGTGAAAATCATTAAAATTATATATAGAATTAATAAAACACAAGGGACAATGTAGGTGTTGCATTGTCCCTATTTTAATGCTATAACTGTATTATCGGGAATAGAACAGTTGATGTTCGTTTGAAAGGAAGAATGATTATGAAAAAGAAGATTGTAGCTTTAGTGCTTATTGCAGCTTTGGCTATAGGTGCGGGATTTGTTTGGAAGTCTGGACTAATAGGTAAAAAGATAGCAAATTCAGATGATTCTTCAGAAATATATGCTATTTCTTTGGCAGACATTATGGGTGAAGGTTCTGGCTACACGCCTGATGTATTTATGGGAGTTGTGGAAGGACAGGAATCTACAAGCATCACAAAAAGCTCAGAGCGTGAGCTTGATAATATTTTTGTGTCTGAAGGAGATATAGTAGAGAAGGGAACACCATTATTCTCATATAAAACAGAATCCTTGGAGGCTGAAAACACCCAGTATGGTTTTGATATTGAGGGTTACAAGCTTAGCATTGATGATTATAATCGCCAGATTACAAAGCTACAGTCTGACTATGACAAGATAAAAGGGCAGACTGATAAAGATAAAGCAGATAGAGAGGATATCCAAAATCAGATTACTGGTCTTAATACTGATATCGCTATCGCTAACAATTCTATTGAGCAGACTACTGCTAAAATCGAGGAAAACAATAAGAAAATCGGTAATTCTACTGTAACATCACCTGTTGCAGGTACTATCACAAAGATTGCTGATGACACGAATCCTTACACCACAGATGGTTCTTTTATTACTATTTTGGGCTCGAAGGAGATGCGCGTTAAAGGTCAGATTAACGAGCAAAACGTGTGGGCAATCAATGTTGATGAGCCTGTAACACTTCGCTCACGTGTTGATAAGACACAGACATGGACAGGAACAATCACCAAAATCGATACTGAATCTAAGCAGGAGAACAACAATGACAGCTATGGCAGTAGCTCTTCAGACAGTTCTTCTACAAAATATCCATTTTATATCACTTTGGATAATAGCGAAGGCTTGATGATGGGGCAGCATCTTTACATTGAAATAGGCGCAGGGGATACATCAGAAATGGATTTTTCAGATGGAACCTATATCTATGATTATTACATTGCATATGATGAAGAGGGAAATCCTTTTGTTTGGGTAAGTAAAAAGGGAAAACTATGTAAGCAGCCTATTGAACTAGGGGAATACTATGACACAGAGATGGTTTACAGTGTTTCAGGCATCAGTAATGACGATTTAATTGCCTATCCAATGGAGGATTACACTGAAGGCATGAAGACAGTATCAAGTATTGAGGGCGAATAATCATGATAGTAAAGCTTAATAACATTAATAAAGTATATGGACAAACAGGCACGGAAACATCGGTTCCAGCACTTAATAATGTTTCGCTTCAGGTAGATGAAGGGGAGTATGTGGCAATCATGGGGCCTTCCGGTTCTGGAAAGAGTACCTTAATGAATGTCATTGGTTGCCTGGATAAGCCTACTTCTGGCGAATACTATTTCGAGGATAAGGATGTGCTTCGCCTTAAAGACAGGCAGATGTCTGATTTAAGGCTTCACTCAATTGGCTTTGTATTCCAGAGCTTTTATCTGATGAATGAAGAAAATGCCATCGAGAACGTGGCTTTGCCTTTAAGCTATGCAGGGGTGCCTAAAAAAGAAAGAGAACGTAGAGCAATCGAAGCTCTTACGAGAGTTGGACTTGCAGATAGAGTAAAATTTCGTCCTGATCAGCTTTCCGGTGGACAAAAGCAGCGTGTTGCCATAGCAAGAGCAATTGTAAATAATCCAAAGGTACTTCTTGCAGACGAGCCTACAGGTGCTCTTGATCAAAAATCTGGAGCGGCTATTATGGAGCTTTTTGAAAAACTAAACAGCGAAGGCACCACTATCATAATGATTACTCATGATGCCAATATAGCAAGCCATGCGAAGAAGACTTATCGCATTGTTGATGGCAAGCTCTATCATGGGCTGGAACAGGAGGGTGAAGATGAAGAAGCTTAAACCATTCATTATTATCCTTGTAATCGTAGCCCTGGCAGTTGGTGGTCTATTTGCAGGCTATAAATATAGTCAGGGGAAGAAGACTGCTCAGGTAGTATCACTTGCAAATTATGGAATGGATGGCTACTGGGGCGATACCATAGAGAGCTATGGAGATGTTACTGCTGATAAATCACAATCTGTTTATATTGCAACTGGTACAGAAATCAAGAGCGTAAATGTGGCCGAAGGAGACCATGTTAATGCTGGTGATGTGATTATGACTGTAAATAAAGGAACTCAGGATATTAACGGCAAGACTTTGCAGCTTCAGAAAGCAACCCAGAATCTAGAGGCTGAGCAAAAGAAGTTAGAGCGTCTAGAAAAGACAAAGCCTATTCCTGAATACATTCATACTCAGGAGGTTTACAGAGAAAAGACTTTTGTTGCAGAAAAAGAATATATTGCAGTTACTGATGTGAATATTGGAGATTTCCATTATCTTACTGATGATATTATCGCAATTGAAAGCTTTGATACTGATGGTGAGATTTTGTATACCTCTTATCTTAAGCCAGGATATACAGAAAATGGAGGAAGATATGAGGAGCTTGAGGAGGATTCTGACATTGATCCTATCAAATCATATCTTGCTAATAAGGACAACGAAGAAAACTTCAAGAAAGTTGAAATAGAGGAAACCTTCGATTTTCTTGCATCAACCCTCTATCTCGATGGCGAGACTAAGCAAATTGTGGGAGAGGATTCCTACGAGGGGGAAGGTGTTCACACTGGTATGCCAGAAGGACTAAAGCCTAGCGAGCTTGCGGAGGAAATCAAGAATCAGACAATCGTGGTTGAACGACAAGATTTAGAATGTCGAAAGCTTGAAAATGAGCTGGAAGTTATGAAAAACACTACTGATGATGGTGCGATTATAGCTAAGGTCTCTGGTACTGTTTCAAAGATTCAAAATAAGGATAATTACAATAACACACAGCCATTTGTGGTTGTGGCTGCCACAGATGAGTATTACATCACGGGAAGTATTGGTGAGTTTTATTTGGATAGTGTAAATGTTGGCGATACTGTAAGTGTCATGTCGTGGGATAATGGAGTTTCTACAGAAGCTGTGATAGCGTCAATCAGCGAAAATCCTAGCACTGGCAACAATTTTTACAGTGGCGGTGGTAATAGCAACAGCAGTAACTATGAGTTTAAAGCAACCTTTGACAGAAGCTGTGGAATCGAAATTGGCTCTGCTGTAGATATTTCAATCACACCTGCAGGCCAGGAGTCTAGTGGGTACTATATACCGTCGCATTTTATCAGAAAAGATGCTTCAGGCAGCTTTGTTATGAAAATGAATTCTAAGGGAAAGCTTAAAAAGGAATATGTAAAAGTGGGCAAAGTGCTTTGGGGTTCTATGACAGAAGTAAAACAGGGCGTTGCTCCAGAGGAATATCTGGCTTTTCCATATGGAAACGGAGAAATCGAAGGCATCAGCTGTGAAGTAGTTGATGAGCTTGATTATTAAGGGAGAATCTATGCTTGAGAATTTACGATTAGCCTTTAGAGGTATTTGGACACACAAACTTAGATCTTTTCTTACGATGCTTGGAATTATCATTGGTATTGCAGCAATTATTGCCATTGTTTCCACTATCGAAGGAACGAATCAGCAGATAAAACAAAATCTTATTGGCTCAGGCTCAAACACTGTGGACATTCAACTTTATCAGAATGATTGGCCATGTGATATGAGTTATAATGATCCACCTTACGGAGTGCCTCAGATAAGTGACGATGTTTTAAAAGATATTCGAAGCCTTGATGAGGTGAAATCTGCCAGCAAATACACATCCCGACAAATTTATGATGGCGTGTATTATATGAATAATTCTATGAACGGCGGATATGTTAAAGGTGTAGAAACAGATTATTTCGAGACAGATAATCTTACAGTGAAAAAAGGCCGTCTTTTCACTGCTGATGAGGTGGCTGACTATAAAAAGGTCTGTGTTATAGAGGATTCAGTAGCCACTGATTTATTAAATAATGAGGACCCTATTGGAAAGGTGCTTGAGATAGGAGGAGATTCCTATGTTGTTGTTGGAGTCGTAGCAACCCGCTCTACATTTGAGCCTACAATCAATTCTATCTCTGACTACGAGACATACATGCAGGATGAGTCTGGCGTTGTATATATTCCTATTTCGGATTGGCCTATAAGCTATCGCTATGATGAACCAGAAAATATTCTTGTAAGAGCTGTATCTACAGATGATATGACAGCTGCAGGAAAGAAGAGTGCTGATATACTTAACGGAAGTATCAATCCAACAGATGATACAATCAAATATGAGGCGACAGATTTATTAGAACAGGCACAGCAGTTACAGCAGCTTTCTTCATCTACCAATTCAATGCTTATTTGGATTGCAGCTATTTCTCTACTTGTTGGTGGAATTGGCGTTATGAATATCATGCTTGTATCCGTCACTGAAAGAACGGCTGAGATTGGATTGAAAAAGGCTATAGGAGCCAGAAAAGGTAAAATTATGGCTCAGTTTTTGACTGAAGCAGCAGTGCTTACATCTATGGGTGGTGTGCTTGGAGTAGTCAGCGGTATCGGTCTTGCTCAAATCATTTCTATAATGAGTGGTACACCTGTTGCAATTTCTTGGCCTGCAGCCTTTGTAGCTGTTGCATTTTCTATGGTAATTGGTATAGTATTTGGTATATTACCAAGCCATCAGGCGGCTAACCTTAATCCAATTGATGCATTACGTACTAACTAGGAGGGACAATGAGCAAATTCATTTCATGGAATGTAAATGGCCTTAGAGCTGTTATCGGCAAAGGCTTTTGGGAATACTTTGATGAGGTAGATGCAGATATTTTCTGTCTTCAGGAGATAAAGCTTTCTGAAGGCCAGCTTGAATGTGAAAAGGAAGGCTATCACATTTACTGGAACTATGCTGAAAAGAAAGGCTATTCTGGAACAGCAATTTTTACAAAGAAGGAGCCTTTATCTGTCAGCTATGGTATTGGCATTGAAGAGCATGACCATGAAGGTCGTGTTATCACACTTGAATTCGACGATTATTATTTCATTACATGCTACACACCAAACTCACAGAACGAACTAAAGCGTCTTGATTATCGAATGACATGGGAAGATGATTTCAGGGCTTATTTATGCGAGCTTAACAAAAAGAAAGGAGTAATCCTTTGCGGTGACTTAAACGTAGCTCACGAAGAAATCGATATCAAGAATCCTAAGACTAACCGTCGTAACGCAGGATTCACTGATGAAGAGCGAAATAAAATGACTGAGCTCTTAAATGCAGGCTTTATTGACAGCTTTAGATTCTTCTATCCTGATCAGGAGCAAATCTATTCTTGGTGGTCATACAGATTCAAAGCAAGAGAGAAGAATGCAGGATGGCGCATCGACTACTTTATCGTATCTGAAGACCTAAGAGACAGAATGACTGACGCCAAGATTCACACAGACATCATGGGTTCAGACCATTGTCCAATAGAGCTAGACCTTCAGTAATCAAATTATTTAAGCGGCAAAATACGTTTTTATGTGGTATTATATACATAATGGGAGGTGTTACTATGACAGATAAAAAGGAAGGTACATTTGTTGTACATGTAAATAATGTTGAGAACGACACTTGGCAGGGCCAGGTTACATGGGCCGACCGCGACGAAAAAATCAGTTTCCGTAGCGCCATGGAACTCATGTCAATCATTGACTCCGCCCTCAACACCGAAGAAGAATAAAGAAAAATACCCTTGCCCCTAGGTTATACCTAGGGGCATTTTGCTACCCTAAATTTTGCAATCTGCCGGCCCCACAGCCCCCGGGCAGCAAAATGCCCCGCCTAAGTTGGCGGGGCAAGGGGTTATTTCTTTTTCTGGTTTTCCTGAAGTTTCATGGCGCGTACCTTGAGTGGGAGGCCCCAAAGTGTGATGAAGCCTTCGGCGTCGTGGTGATCGTAAAGGTCGCCAGTTGTGAATGATGCAAGTGACTCAGAGTAGAGTGAGTATGGTGAAGTTGTACCAGCCTTGATGATGTTGCCCTTGTAGAGCTTGAACTTAACTTCGCCTGTAACGTATTCCTGAGTAGATTTTACGAAGGCCTGAATTGCATCGCAAAGTGGTGTGAACCATTTTCCTTCGTAGCAAACCTGCGCAAGCTTAGCACCCATTTCTTTCTTCATTTCCATTGTCGCGCGGTCGAGGCAAAGCTCTTCAAGCTGAGCGTGTGCCTCCATGAGGATAGTGCCGCCTGGTGTCTCGTAAACGCCACGAGACTTCATACCAACTACACGGTTTTCTACGATATCTACGATGCCGATTCCGTTTCTACCACCAATTTTATTTAATTCTTTGATGATATCTGAAACCTTCATTTTCTTTCCATTAACTGATGTAGGTACACCCTGCTCGAAAGTCATTGTAACGTACTCTGGCTTGTCTGGAGCTTTCTCAGGAGGAGTAGTGAGCATAAGAAGATGCTCGTAATTTGGCTCCTGTGAAGGATCTTCAAGCTCAAGACCTTCGTGGCTGATGTGCCATAAGTTACGGTCACGGCTGTAAGACTGATCTGTTGAGAATGGAAGATTGATGCCGTGAGCCTTGCAGTAATCGATTTCGTCCTGACGAGACTGAAGCTTCCATTTGTCGCTACGCCATGGAGCGATTACCTTGATGTCTGGAGCAAGAGCCTTGATTCCAAGCTCGAAACGAATCTGATCATTTCCTTTACCTGTAGCACCGTGGCAAATTGCAACAGCGCCTTCTTTTCTAGCAATTTCAACAAGCTTTGCTGCGATGCCTGGACGAGCCATTGCTGTACCAAGAAGGTATTTGTTCTCGTAGATTGAACCAGCCTGTACGCAAGGTACGATGTAATTATCACAGAAGTCATCAACAATATCTTCTATATATAATTTAGAAGCACCTGAAGCCTTTGCTCTCTCTGAAAGACCATCTAATTCTTCCCCCTGTCCACAATCGATGCAACAGCAGATTACTTCATAACCATAGTTTTCTTTGAGCCATGGAATGATTGCTGTGGTATCAAGACCACCTGAATAAGCTAATACTACTTTTTCCTGTGCCATATCTGTTCTCCTTTATGAATAAATATTGATTAACTGTTTCAACTGAGACTACTTTACAACATCTATGCTCATATTTCAAGTGTGAATTTATGCATAAATAGGGTATAAAAATGAGATTTGTTAAAAATGACGTTGAAAAAACTGAATTTTAGGTGTATATTTATGCAAGATTAATTTATAAAATTTTGCTGTAACACTTTACATTACAAAAGTGAAGGCGTACTATTATTAATATCAAATTACGATTAAAGAGAGGACATTTATTATGATCAAAGTAGGTATTATTGGTGCCACTGGTTATGCTGGTGCCGAGATTGTAAGACTTCTATATTCACATCCACAGGCTGAGATTATTTGGTACGGATCTAGGAGCTATGTAGATGAACGCTTTGCTTCTATTTATAAGAACATGTTCACATTGGTTGAGGATAAATGCCTCGATGACAATATAGTAGAGCTTTCTAAGCAGGTAGATGTTATTTTCACAGCTACACCACAGGGATATCTTGCAGGAGTTCTTACAGAAGAGATTCTTAATAACTGTAAGGTTATCGATTTATCTGCAGATTACAGAATTAAAGACGTAGCAGTTTATGAAAAATGGTACGGTATTGAGCACAAGAGTCCTCAGTTTATAGAGGAAGCAGTTTACGGTTTATGCGAAGTTAATCGTGACAAGGAAAAGGGAGCAAGACTTATTGCAAATCCTGGATGTTACACAACCTGCTCAATCCTTACAGCATATCCACTTGTTAAGGCTGGTTTGATTGCTCCTTCTACATTAATAGTAGATGCTAAGTCAGGCACCAGTGGAGCAGGTCGAGGAGCTAAGCTTCCTAATTTATATTGTGAGGTTAACGAAAGCATCAAAGCATATGGAGTTACAAGCCATAGACATACTCCTGAAATAGAGGAGCAGCTTGGATATGCATGTGGTAAAGAGATTATGATTAACTTCACACCTCATCTTGTTCCAATGAATCGAGGCATCCTTGTTACTGAATATGCATCACTTGTAGAGAAGGATGGAAAGCTTCCTACTAAGGAAGAGGTTATGAAAGCATATCATGATATGTATGATGATGAATTTTTTGTAAGAGTTTTGAATTACGGGGAGTGTCCTGAAACCAAATGGGTTGAAGGCAGCAATTTTGTTGATGTTAGTTGCATGATAGATGAAAGAACAGGCCGTGTAGTTATGATGGGAGCCCTTGATAATCTTGTTAAGGGCGCTGCTGGACAGGCAGTTCAGAATATGAATATTATTTTTGGTTTAGATGAAAAGATGGGACTTGATTTTGCACCAATGTTCCCATAGGCGGCAATACGGAGGTCAGGTATGGTAGTTAATGAAGCTTATAAGATTTCTTTAAATTTAGGAGTTTTTATGGAATATCAAATCAGAACCATGGAAGAAAGTGATTACGAAGAAGTATATGATTTGTGGACCACTATTCATGGTTTTGCAATGAGAAGCATTGATGATTCTAAGGAAGGAATTCTTAAATTTATAAAGCGAAATCCGAATACATCTGTTGTAGCTATCGCAGACGGCAAAATAGTTGGTTCGATTTTAGCTGGCCACGATGGACGCCATGGAAGTTTCTATCATGTATGTGTTCACGAGGATTATCGTAATCACGGTATCGGTAAAGCCATGGTCACAGCGGCTATGATTCGTCTTAAGGATGAAGGAATCAATAAGATTCAGCTTGTTGCATTTAAGGGAAATGAGCTTGGCAATCAATTCTGGCACGCAGAGGGATGGCGTGAACGTGAAGACTATAATACCTATGACTTCGTATTAAACGACGAGAACATTATAAAATTCAATAGTTGAGAATAGTCCCATAACATTTTCTAATTATTTTCTCATCGTTTTCACTATACTCTCGAAAATAATTAGAAAAATGTTATTAAATATTATAATAAAAGGAGCGTTTTACGTATGAAAGCAATTACGGGCGGAATTACAGCAGCAAAGGGGTTTCAGGCAGCCAGTACAGCTGCAGGAATAAAATATCAGGGCAGAACAGATATGGCGATGGTTTATTCTACAAAGCCTTGTGTTAGCGCTGGCACATTTACAACTAATGTGGTAAAAGCTGCTTGTGTGCAGTGGGATATGAATATCGTAAAATCCGATAAGCCACTTCAGGCAGTTGTTATAAATTCAGGAATTGCAAATGCATGTACAGGTAAGGAAGGCTTCGACGCTTGTGAAGCTACAGCAAAGGGAGTGGAAGAAGCTCTTGGCGTTGCTTTTGACACTGTTGCCGTTGCATCTACAGGTGTAATCGGTATGCAGCTTCCAGTGGATAAGCTTGTGTCTGGCGTAAAGGTAATGTCCAAGGAATTAAAGGATAGCATTGAGGCCGGCACAGCAGCTTCAAAGGCCATTATGACTACAGACACAGTTAATAAAGAGATTGCTGTTGAGTTTGAAATTGGTGGTAAAACAGTAACTCTTGGAGGTATGAGTAAGGGTTCTGGAATGATTCATCCTAATATGTGCACAATGCTTGCATTTTTGGGGACGGATCTTGCAATTGAAAAGAATCTTCTTCAGGAGGCAGTCAGTGAAGTTGTTGCAGATAGCTTCAATATGATTACTGTTGATGGTGATACATCTACAAATGATACACTTCTTTGCATGGCTAATGGCCTTGCAGGAAATGATGTAATTAATCAAAAGGGAGATGATTATAATACATTCAAGGAAGCTCTTTCTTATGTTTGCGTGAATCTTGCTAAGAGAATGGCAGCTGACGGCGAGGGAGCTAGCAAGCTTTTTGAGGCGACTATCGTAAATGCGAAGTCAAAAGCTGATGCTAAGGTACTTGCAAGAGCAATAGTTGGTTCTAATCTATCTAAGGCTGCTATCTTTGGATGCGATGCCAATTTTGGAAGATTCTTATGTGCTATGGGATATTCAGGTGTGGATTTCGATCAGAATGATGTTGAGCTTTTCTTTAAGAGCGAAAATGGCACATTAAAGGTGTTTGATAAGGGTACACCGATTGTATTTGATGAAGATGAGGCATTGAAAATAATGAAGGCTGACGCTGTGACAGTTTTCGTTGATATGCACGAGGGCGAAGCTGAAGCAACAGCTTGGGGCTGCGACCTTACTTATGACTACGTAAAGATTAATGCTGATTATAGAAGTTAAGGAGGACTGTCATGGATAAGAGCATGCAAAAGGTAATGGATAAGGCGGAAGTTTTGATTGAGGCTTTACCTTACATACAGCGTTTTAGCAAAAAGATAATTGTTGTTAAATATGGTGGAAGCGCCATGATTGATGAGGAGCTCAAGAAGCAGGTAATACAGGATGTTACATTGCTTAAGCTTGTTGGTTTTAAGCCAATCATTGTTCATGGTGGTGGTAAGGAAATTTCTAAGTGGGTTGAGAAAAATGGAATCGTTCCAGAGTTTATCAACGGATTGCGTAAAACTGATGAAGCCACAATGGAAATCGCTGAAATGGTTTTAAACAAGGTTAATAAATCACTGGTTCAAAACGTTCAATCACTTGGAGTTGATGCAGTTGGTGTTTCCGGTAAAGATGGTGGCCTTTTAAAGGTTCAGAAGAAACTTTCAGATGGCCAGGATATTGGTTTTGTTGGAGAGATTACAGAGGTTAATCCAAAGATTATCATGGATTTACTTGATAATGATTTCTTACCAATTGTTTGTCCAATCGGTATGGATGATAATTTCCAGACATATAATATCAATGCTGATGATGCAGCGTGTGCCATTGCTAAGGCTGTAAAGGCAGCAAAGCTTGCATTCCTTACAGATATTGAGGGTGTATACAAGGATAAGGATGATCCAGACACATTAATCTCTGAGCTTACAGTTGAGGAAGCAAAGGATTTGATAGGAGACGGATATATCGGCGGAGGTATGTTGCCAAAGCTTAATAATTGTATTGAAGCAATTGAGCAGGGGGTATCAAGAGTTCATATTCTTGACGGTCGAATTGCTCACTGTCTATTACTTGAGATATTTACTAACAGAGGTATTGGTACAGCAATAATAGGAGATAAGGATACGAGGTATTTCAATGAATAAGAATCAGATTATGGACAAGGCAGAGGAAAATCTTTTACATGTATATAATCGTTTTCCGGTTGTATTTGATCATGGAAAGGGAGTATTTCTTTACGATGATGAGGATGAAGAATATCTTGATTTCGCATCAGGTATTGGCGTAATGGCATTTGGCTATGGCAACGAGGACTATGAGGAAGCTCTTGTTGCTCAAATTAAAAAAATCACTCATACATCAAATCTTTTTTATCATGAGCCAATGATTGAGGCTGCAGAAAAGCTTTGTAAAGTATCTTCAATGGACAAGGTATTCTTTACAAATTCAGGTGCAGAAGCTATTGAAGGCGCCCTTAAGACTGCTAAAAAATATGCATATTTAAAGAAGGGGGCAGGTGATTATGAAGTAATCGCCATGGAAAATTCATTCCACGGTAGAACAGTCGGTTCACTTTCTGTCACAGGAACAGAACACTACAGAGAGCCATTTTATCCTTTGATGAGTGGTGTTAAATTTGCCACATTCAATGATTTTGGAAGCATTCTTGCAAATCTTTCAGACAAGACTTGCGCTATCATTTTAGAGACCGTTCAGGGAGAGGGCGGTTTATATCCAGCGGACAAGGAATTCTTAACAAAGGTAAGACAGCTCTGTGATGAGGAAGATATTCTTCTTATCTTAGATGAAGTTCAGTGTGGAATGGGAAGAACTGGTACTATGTATGCTTTCGAGCAGTATGGAATCAAGCCAGATATCCTCACAACAGCAAAGGCTCTTGGAAATGGAGTTCCAGTTGGAGCGTTCGCTGTTACTGACAAGGTAGCTGTATCTTCATTAGAGCCAGGTGACCATGGCACAACATACGGAGGCAATCCACTGTGCACTGCAGCTGTATCGCAGGTACTTGATTTATTTGATGAATACAAGCTGTTGGAGCATGTTAAGAAGATTACCCCTTACTTCGAGCAGGTGCTTGATGTTCTTGTTAATAAATATGATTTTATTACAGCAAAAAGAGGCTTAGGCTTAATGCAAGGTCTTGTACTTACTGTTCCAGTTAAGGAAGTGGTTACAAAAGCACTCTTAGATGAGCATTTAGTAGTGCTTTCAGCAGGTAAGGATGTACTTCGTTTGCTTCCACCACTTGTAATAACAGAGCAGGATATCGACTTATTTAAAGAAAAAATCGAGAGAGTATTCGACACATTTTCGTAAAACTCTTGTAATATCTAAAAAAATTCGCTACAATAAGCAAGACAACACTGGGATCTCCTACGGGTTATAGAATAGGAGATTACATGAAAAGATTAATTTGTATTGCTTGTTGTAGCATTTTTCTTTTTACAGGATGCCGCCAAGCATCGTATTTTCAATCAACAGAGCTTGTAGCAGAGGACGAAGAAGCCAAGACCGAGGAAGAAGTTATTGCAGAGCTTTTACCTGAAAACATTTATGTTCAGGTGGCAGGTGCAGTAGCAAATCCTGGCGTATATGAGCTTCCTACAGGTTCTAGGGTCTATGCAGCAATAGAAGCTGCAGGAGGTCTGGATTCATCTGCTGATGATAGCGATATCAATCAGGCAGCTGTTTTAGAGGATGGCCAGAAAATCTACATTTATACTGTGGATGAAGCTGAAGAAATCCTTAATCAGCAAATGCTTGAGGAAGCTGATGATGGACTTATCAATATTAATACAGCCACCGCTGCTGAGCTGCAGACGCTACCTGGTATTGGAGCGGCAAAGGCCCAGCAAATTGTATCCCACAGGGAAGCTAATGGCAGCTTTTCTTCAATAGAGGATATTAAAAATGTTTCTGGCATAGGCGATGGTATTTTCAATCAGATTAATTCACTTATTAAGATTTAAATAATAGGATAGAGGAGAACTATGGCTAAGAAAGTATTAGTTGTTGACGATGAAAAACTTATCGTAAAGGGAATTCGTTTTTCACTTGAGCAGGATGGCATGGAGGTAGACTGCGCCTACGATGGACAGGAGGCTTTAGATCTTGCACTTGCAAATCATTATGACATGATTTTGCTTGATGTTATGCTGCCAAAGCTTGATGGATTCGAAGTGTGCCAGAGCATCAGAGAGTATTCTACCGTACCTATCGTTATGCTTACTGCCAAGGGCGATGATATGGATAAGATTCTTGGACTTGAATATGGAGCTGACGACTATATTACTAAGCCATTCAATATTCTCGAGGTAAAGGCTAGAATAAAGGCTATTATGCGTCGTGCATCTTTAGGACAGCCTGTTGCTACCGAACATAAAAATGAAGAAAACATCATCGAAAATGGTGATTTAGTACTTGATAGAAGCAACCGAAGATTGACAATTCTAGGAACAGAATACAATCTTACATCCAAGGAATTCGAAATGCTTGTGCTTCTTGTTACAAATCCTAAAAAGGTATTCTCTAGAGAAGCATTGCTTAAGACAATATGGGGTGATGATTATCCAGGAGACGAGCGTACAGTTGATGTGCACGTAAGACGTCTGCGCGAAAAAATCGAGCCTAATCCAAAGGAGCCTAAGTACGTTCGTACAAAATGGGGCGTTGGATACTATTACATGTAAAGTGAGTTGAAATGAAAAATAAAAATAAATTCTTATTTTTTCACGGCATAGGATCTAAAATTGCAATCATTATAATTTGTGTAGGCATCATACCATTTTTGGTATGTGTGCCTATTTCTTTGCATGCCTATGATTCTGTATCGATTCATACAGATGCAACCAATCTTATGGCCCAGGCCGTATCCTACAATAATCAAATCGTTACAAGTGGATATTTGACTGGCGATAGTCAAAATGAAGTGCTTGATACCGAGCTTAAATCTGTAGCAGAAAGCTATAATGGGCGTATTCTTATAATCAATTCTTCGTTGAAAATTGTAAAGGATTCCTTTTCTGCAGATATTGGCAAAACTGTCATTTGGGAAAATATAATATATTCAATGCAGGGGCAGTCTCTTTATTACTACGACAAGGTTACAAACTACCTTATCGTTACGGTGCCACTTACAAATTCAGATGGAGACACTGTAGGTGTGTACGTAGTCAATAAATCTATGGATTACCTGGATCAGAATAAGGATATGTTTATCTCCTATATGCTGATTGGAGTAGTGATTATTCTGTCCCTGACAATCATTATCGCTGTTCTTACAAGCATTAGATATACTCGTCCTTTGAAGAAAATGTCTAAGTCATTAGATGCAATCATCAGGGAATCGGAGACAGTTTTACCTGAGACAAAATCATATAAAGAATTAGAAGACATTTCTTCGAAATTCAATGAGGTAATCAGCAAGCTTCATTCTATTGATGAATCCAGACAGGAATTCGTTTCAAACGTGTCGCACGAGTTGAAGACACCACTTACATCTATGAAGGTATTGGCTGATTCACTTAATGGTTCTGATGATGTACCTATTGAAATGTACAAGGAATTCATGGTGGATATCGGTGATGAAATTGATAGAGAGACAAAAATCATCAACGATCTACTTAGCCTTGTTCGTATGGATAAAAGCGGAGCAGTGCTTAATATTACAGCTGTAAATATTAATGAGCTGATCGAACACATTCTTAAGAGACTCAAGCCAATTGCGGACAAAGCTGATATAGAGGTTGTTTTCGAATCATTCAGACCAGTAGTTGCAGAGGTTGATGAAGTTAAGTTTACCCTTGTGGTTACTAATCTTGTGGAAAACGCCATTAAGTACAACAATGAGGGTGGATGGGTTCACATCACCTTAAACTCAGACCATCAATTCTTTTACATTAAGGTGGAAGACAACGGCCTTGGAATTCCAGAGGATTCTGTGGACTTCATTTTTGACAGATTCTACAGAGCTGACAAATCTCATTCTAGAGAGATTGGTGGAACAGGCCTGGGACTTGCTATTACAAAGAGTGCTATTGCTATGCACAATGGTGAGATTAAGGTTCGCTCTAAACTTGGAGAGGGCTCTACTTTTGATCTTCGTATTCCACTTAATTACATCGAAAAGGAGGACGAGGCATAATGAAAAAGAGTAAGATTGCGATTTCTTTACTTCTGAGCCTTGTTTTAGCTCTTGGCCTTGTGGGATGTAAAGGAGATAAAGAAAAGCCTGATTATGCGGTCTATTACATTAGGACTGATAAAAATGGTATTGCGCCAGTTGGCTATGATTTCAAGAGCAGTGACACAGATGGAATGATATCTGAGGCCTTGAATGAGCTTACTGAAGACGTTGATGACATCAAGGTTGTAAATACAATTCCATCTGGAGTTAAGGTTAAAAACTGGGAGCTTAATGATGGAAGCTTAGGCATCTATCTGGTTGGAGATTACGAAGCACTTGATGTTTATACAGAAATTCTTGTGAGAGCTGCTATCGTAAAGACGTTAGTGCAGATTGATGGCGTGGATTCGGTGTCAATCTATGTTAACAACGCACCTTTGACTGATGCTAATGGTGAAAGCGTTGGGCCAATGACCGCCGACACCTTTATCGAGGATTTTGGTCAGGAAACAGATGCGCTTTTATCGACAGAGCTAACACTATATTTTGCTAGTGCTGATGGTATGTCTACCGTAGCTGAGACAAGAGAGGTTTACTACAGCCGAAACGTTACACTGGATAGAATTGTTATCGAACAGCTTTTAAAAGGGCCGGATAACGATACTCTTTTATCAGCGTTGCCTAGTGGAACAAAGTTAAATTCAATTACAGTTTCTGAGGATGGTGTGTGCATTGTCAATTTTGATGCTGCAATCGAGACATCCCTTACAGGTGTTACTGAAAATGTAACTATATACTCGATCGTCAACTCTCTTACAGAGCTTGATAATGTAAAATCTGTACAGATTTTGGTTAATGGAAATACACCTCATATATCTAATGTGGATGTGGATTTGTCATCTGCAATTTCTAGAAATGAGGATATTATCAGTACTCTTTCTGATGAGGAGGAGCCAATGTTTCCTGAAGAGCAGGAGTTTAGCGACGAGGAATACATAGATATGGAGGAATAATTTGTGGGTCGAAGACTTGCAAGTATTTCTTTGCTATTCATTTTAATAATTGCATTAAGTGTATATGGCCCCTGGGATTTTCTGGGGGCATATACAAAACTTGATTTGGTATATGATAATCTATCTGATGGCGTGCATGTTAATGCTACTGGGTGGATTGCCGGCAAAGAAATCAAAAACGATAAAACAGTTTATTACGTCAAAGATGCTACCATTAGCTGTGAAAATGGTACGCTCAATCAAAATTCTTTTATTTTCAAATCTGATTCATACAAGATTCCAAACAAAAGCAAAGTTAATATAGAAGGGACTGTGTCACTATTTACCAGTGCCAGAAATGAAGGTGGCTTTGATATGAAAAGCTACTATAGTTCATTAGGCTATTATTTTGAATTAAAGGAGCCTTCTGTCATTAGCGCAAGCTGCAATTCTTTATTTTCTAAAGATAGCTTATTTACTCTCAGCGAGAGAATAATGGAGGTCTACAGACTCTGTCTTCCAGGAGAGGAGGCGGGCTTTTTGGCAAGCGTCACAATTGGCAACAAAAGTGAATTGGACCCGGATTTAAAGAGCTTGTTCCAACTTGTTGGAGTTGCACATGTGCTTGCAGTATCAGGGCTACACGTGTCGGTTGTTTGCATGAGTCTTTATAGAATCTTTAGAAAGCGTGGGTTAAGCTTTCTTATTGCGGGGGGCATGTCGGCAGCGGTAGCAGTTATGTATGGTGCTCTTACTGGAGGAAGCATTTCTGCTGTCAGGGCAATTGGTATGTTTTTAATATATCTGCTGGCAGACATTACCGGCGAAAGCTATGATAGCATAACGGCTCTTGCTGTGATGGCAGTGATGCTACTTTTAGAAAATCCCTTATATATAAAAAACGGTAGCTTTATCTTTTCCTTTAGTGCAATCCTTGGAATCATTTTTGTAGCTCAACCTATAAGCAAAAAATATCTTGAAATATGTAATAAGAAAAAGCGACTTCGTAAATCCGATAATGGCGTATTCGTCGATGAAAAGCTTCCATTAAGGATAAGGATTAAAGAATGGATTACAGCTAGCCTTATATTTTCATTCGGAATTACTGTGGCCATGTTGCCAATTGTTATATATATGTACTATGAAACACCATTGTATTCAATCCTGCTGAATCTTCTAATCCTACCTTTTATGCCAATTCTTTTAGGTTTTGGTTTGACTGGCGGAATAGTAGGATTATACATGCTTCCATTGGCAAAAATAATCTTAGGGCCTTGTCATATCTTAATTTATTTTATAGAAGCATGCGCGTTTTATTTTTCCAAACTGCCATTTTCAACTATTATTGCCGGACGAAAGCACTTCGTATTTACGGTGGTTTATTACATCATAGCTTTTTGTATAGTTCAACATAGATTCAGAAGAGAAATTGACATGAATCCAAGAAAAGAACTTGCGGGACTTGTAAAGGCATTAGTTGTACAGATTATTCTGCTATTTATGATGGTGGCACTGTTTCTTACACCATCCAAGCCAAAATTCGAAATCGATATTCTAGATGTTGGACAAGGCGATGGAATTTACATTTCCAGTGAAGATGGCATTAGGTACTTCATTGATGGTGGAAGCACCAGTTCGGATTTGATAGGCAAGTATACCATGCTTCCCTTTTTGAAATATAAAGGGGCATCCCACATCGATTATTGGTTCCTATCGCATATGGACTTAGATCATGTGTCTGGAGTTTTGGAGCTTTTGGAATCTGGCTACAGAATAGATAATATTGTTTTATCTTCAGAAATGCCACAGGGTGAGACGCTTTCTGAATTGTTATCCCTAGCAAACTCGAATGGCACAAATATTATATACATGAGCCAAGGGGATGTTTGTGGAACGAAACATCTCACCTTTGAATGCGTATTTCCTACGGCCGGGCTTACATCTGATGATATAAATGCCTTATCTTTATCTCTTTTGATGAAATACGATAGGGATGCCGATGGAACATGTGATTATAGTGGCTTCTTTGGAGGTGACATAGGAGCTGATCAGGAGCAAATAATAGCAGAGTCTGTTAATCATGTAAATCTACTGAAGGTGAGCCATCATGGCAGTCGATTTAGCTCGGATGATACATTTTTGACTAAGCTATCACCAGACATTGCAGTAGTAAGCTGCGCCAAAGTCAATCGCTATGGCCACCCGTCGCCTGAAGCTATAGAACGCTTAGAAAACGCGGCAGGAAGGATATATTACACCATGGACTCCGGCCGCGTACGCATAAATGAACAGGGGGTAGATGAATTTGTGCGGTGAATTAAGCTAAAGCAGACGCCTGGTGGGGAAAATAAAATTAAGAAGTATTTGCTGTAGCTATTAAAATAATAAAGTGTTATGGTAAAATATAGTTTCAATGAATGGAGAAAGGCTGAAGATATGAATTACATAGGTGATTTAAGAAAAACTATGGGGCATGATTTGATCATGACAGTAGGCTGCGGAGTTCTTGTTGTTAATGATAAGAATCAGGTCCTTTTACAAAAAAGAAGTGATAACGGTCAGTGGTGTATTCCAGGTGGAGCTCTTGAGCCAATTGAGACTTATGAAGAGGCTGCAATTAGAGAGCTTCAGGAGGAGGTTGGCATCACTGTAAAGGATCTCAAGCTATTTGGAATTTATTCAGGCAAGGATCGTGAGATTCATTATCCAAATAAGGATGTTGTTTACTCGCTTGCAGTTATTTTTGTTACTGATTCCTATGATGGAACTATTTCTGATGAGGATTCAGAAGTGTTGGAGCATAGATTTTTCTCAAGAGATGAAATCCCTGAGAATCTGTTTGCACCAGATGCTAGACCAATAAGAGATTGGGCTAATGGTGAGGCTTTAGGTTTAGTAAAATAATTTGGGATAGAAAAATGACTTTAACTACATTATGTTATCTAATTAAAGATGGTAAATACTTAATGCTGCATCGTACCAAAAAAGAGCAGGATATTAACGCCGGGAAATATATTGGTGTTGGTGGGCACGTTGAGGAAGGCGAATCTCCAGTTGATTGTATTAAGCGCGAAATAAAAGAAGAGACAGGCCTTACTGTTAATACACTTAAGACAAGGGGCTACATTACTTTTGTAATGGGGGATGAGACTGAACATGCAGTTCTTTTTACAAGTGATGATTTTGATGGACAGCTTACAGAAAACTGCGATGAAGGAGTCCTGACTTGGGTAGATATTGATAAAGTGATGGACCTTAATTTATGGGAAGGCGATAAAGTCTTTCTGAAGATTTTGCAGGAACAGGAGCAGAAGGGATATGCTTTCTTTTCCCTAAAATTAGTATATGACAAAGATGATAATTTGATAGATTCAATCATTGAATAAGAATGATTTAGGAGAACATATGGAGACAAAACTAGAAGAATTATATCAAAAGAAGGATATGGTTCATGGCAAGGCGGCTCAGATTCTTGAGACTCAAAAGGTGCCTTCAGCTATGAAAAATGAATATAATAACAAGGTTTCTCAGTATGATGAAATGTATGAGAATGTGGAAAGCATGAAGCTGCTTTCAACTAATCAAGAGACGATTGATAATCTTTTAAAGCAACAGCTGGAGATTCTAACAGTTAGAATCAACTGGGAGCTGGGCTGGATGAAAAATGTTTTAGGATACATATCTAAACAATAGAAGAAAAGTGTCGATAATAATTACGTAGGAACGAGTATTATCCAAGGATGGAGTTTTGCTTAGCAAAACTCTTTTTGTTTTTAGGTTCATAAATTGGAGGGTAAAAATGAGTAAGATAAATAATTCCTATGAGTATTATCAAAGTAATCAAGGCCTGCTTTCCATGCTGAACAAAAATAAAGGCGGTAATGCGCTGATTAACCAAATTGTTTCAAACAATGATTTGAAATATCAGCAGAAGATGGAAGCAATGGGCGTAGGCAATGGAAGTGGCCAATCCAAATATAAAAATGTAGATAAAGCTGCAACAAATCTTTTAGATGCCCTTGAAAAATTAGGTAATGAAGATTTATATACAGCTGAAAATGGCGAGGAACTTGATAAATCTACAATCATTAAAAAGGTTAGTAACTTTGTGACTGCATATAATAGCACAATCACAAATCTAGGGAGTTGCGGTGGAAGCTTAAACACTAGCTTTAAAACAGAATTTGAGGCCATATTTAAGGAAAAAGCGGAAAGCTTTGAAAAGCTAGGCATCACTATGAATAAGGATAATAAACTTGCCATTGATGGAGAAAAGCTTAACGCTGCATCTATAGATGATATAAAAGAGCTTTTTGGAAAAGAATCTAGTTATGTAAGTAACCTTACTGCAAGCGCCAGTTCAATCAATACCATTATTGGTAAGGCTTTGGCAATGAGCTCAAGCAATTATAATGCAAAAGGATTGTCTTTATTCTAAAGATTATTTGTCTTGTGAAAATGAATTATTTGTGGTAGGATAGGACACGAAAAGCGATGACAGAAACAGTAGTATTTGTGGAAGCTAAGAGAGAGGACGCCTAGGCTGGAAGCGTCTAGTGGAAACTTATATGAACACCATTCTCGAGCTGAACGTAGAAGCCATTTTGCTGGTGAAGCGTCTCCGGGTAGTTCCGTTAAAGACAAATGAGTGAAACACTAAGGTGGAACCGTGTTTATTATGTAAATTTAAGCACCCTTAGGAATTACTAGAAATAGTATTTCCTAAGGGTCTTTTTAATGTAAAGAAGGAGTAGAAAAATGGTAAATTTCAAAGAAGATGAAGCATTAAACACACTCAATCATTCATGTGCACACATGATGGCTCAGGCTGTAAAGCATCTTTATCCTGATGCTAAGTTCTGGGTTGGACCAGTAGTAGAAGAAGGTTTCTACTATGATATGGATCTTGGAGATGTAATGCTCACAGATGAAGATATTGCAAAGATTGAAAAGGAAATGAAGAAGGTAGCAAAGTCTGGCTGCAAGATTTATCGCCGAGAGATTTCAAAGGCTGAGGCACTTGAAATGTTCAAGGATGACCCATACAAGGTAGACCTTATCAACAACATGGATGAGGACACACAGACAATTTCTTGCTACGATCAGGGTGATTTCACAGATCTTTGCCGTGGACCTCACGTAGATAACGTAAAGCTTTGCCGTTACTTCAAGCTTGTTAAGCACTCAGGTGCGTACTGGAAGGGCGATGCAGAAAATCAGGTACTTAACCGTGTGTATGGTGTTTGCTTCCCTACACAGGAGCAGCTTGATGAGCACCTTGCACTTCTTGAGGAGGCTAAGGAACGCGATCATCGTAAGATTGGTAAGGATATGCAGCTTTTCATGTCTGATGATTTAATTGGTAAGGGTCTTCCAATGTACCTTCCAAATGGTTATACAATCTGGACAGAGCTTGAAAACTACATCCGTAACAAAGAGCGTAAGCTTGGTTACCTTCATGTTATGACACCTTGCGTTGGTACAGTTCAGCTTTACCAGACATCTGGTCACTGGGATCACTACAAGGAGAACATGTTCCCAGCTATGGAAGTTGAGGGAGAGAGCTTCGTTCTTCGTCCTATGAACTGCCCACACCACATGAGAATCTTTGCAAACCGTCCACACTCATACAAGGAGCTTCCTATCCGTATTGCAGAAATCGCTCATGATTTCCGTTTCGAGTCTTCAGGAACTCTTAAGGGTATCGAAAGAGGACGTCACTTCTGCCAGAACGATTCACATATCTTCTGTACACAGGAGCAGATTAAGTCTGAGGTTAAGAGCGTATGCGACCTTATCTTCAGCACATACGAAGATTTCGGTATCACAGATTACAGATGCGTGCTTTCACTTCGTGACCCAGCAGACACAAAGAAGTATCATCAGGATGATGAGATGTGGAACACAGCAGAGCAGGCTCTTCGTGAGACTCTTACAGAAATCGGTATCGAGTTCACAGAGGAGATTGGTGAGGCTGCCTTCTACGGACCAAAGCTTGATGTTAATGTTAAGCCTGCAATTGGTAACGAGATTACACTTTCTACATGCCAGCTTGATTTCTGCTTACCAGCTAAGTTTGATCTAACATACACAGATGCAGAGAGCAACAAGCAGACACCAGTAGTTATTCATAGAGCTATTCTTGGATCACTTGATAGATTTATGGCATACATTCTTGAGGAGACAAAGGGAAATCTTCCACTTTGGCTTGCTCCTACACAGGTAAAGGTACTTCCTGTTAAGAATGATGATGAGGAGCTTAACGCATATTCACAGAAGCTTGTTGATGCACTTATCGATGCAGATGTTCGTGTTGAGTTTGATACACGTTCAGAGAAGCTTGGCTACAAGATGCGTGAGGCACAGATTCAGAAGGTTCCTTATCTTGCTGTTCTTGGTAAGAATGAGGAGGCTGATGGAACTGTATCATACAGACTTCACGGCGAGCAGGGTACTACAACAGTTAAGTTTGATGAGTTTGTAGAGCTTATTGTTAATGAAATTAAGTCAAAGGGACGTAAGTAATCGTTTATAAAGGATTATATGGAAATGCACAAAACATGTAAGCTCTGCCCTAGAGCCTGTGGTGTTAATCGTGACAAATCATTAGGGGTTTGTCAGGTTAGCAGCACAGTGAAGGTGGCTAGAGCAGCGCTTCACTTTTGGGAGGAGCCATGCATTTCTGGAGAAAATGGAAGTGGAGCGGTATTCTTTTCAGGATGTCCGCTCCACTGCGTTTTTTGTCAGAACGAGGAAATCAGCCATGGAAAAGTGGGCGCAGAAATTACAATAGAACAGCTAAGCCAAATATATTTAAATCTGCAGGAGCAGGGGGCCAACAATATCAATCTTGTAACAGGAACCCATTATATTCCTGAAATAGTGGAATCAATTAGTATAGCAAGGAACGCAGGGCTATCGATTCCGGTGATATACAATACAAGCGGATATGAGACAGTGGAAAGCTTACAAATGCTTGAAGGCACCGTAAATGCCTATTTGCCAGATTTTAAGTATATGGATTCAAATCTTGCATCAAAGTATTCTCATGCAGCTGATTATCCTGATGTGGCTAAAAAAGCAATTGCAGAAATGGTTAGACAGTGTCCCGAGGTAGAATATGATGACAATGGCTTTATTAATTCAGGAGTGATTGTAAGGCAATTGCTTTTGCCGGGACATGTGAATGATGCCAAGTCTATAGTTGAATATCTGTACGGCACATATAAAGACAGCATTTATTTAAGCTTAATGAGCCAATACACTCCAATGGCTCAGATAAAGGAAAAATATCCAGAATTGGATAGAAGAGTTACGAAAAGAGAATATGATACCCTGGTTAATTACGCTATAGAACTAGGTGTAACAAATGCTTTTACACAGGATAGAAAGGTAGCGAAAGAGAGCTTTATTCCAGATTTTTTGGAAGGTTGCGGCTGCCCTGATTAAGAAGTAAAGGTTTTGATTTTCTTATGATGATCAAGACCTTTACTTTTTTGGTTACTCTATTTAACAGTTTTATCATAATCACTTGTTAAAATTGATTTATTAAATCTGTTAGGAGGGGTATCAAATGAACAAGAAGTCGGCTTTTGAAGTGTATCTTTCAGCGGTTTTTAAGTGGGGAATAATAGCGTTGACTGGTGCATGCATGTTTGCAACATGTATGTTTATTACTGAAAAAGTTTTGGGATTTTATCAAAGCATTTCTTGGCTTGCTGTAATCTGTTTTGCAGCTATGGATATATGCTTTTTAATTACAGGAATGATAATCCTAAAAACATCCTTTGATGAAGACGGCTATCTTTTAGAAGGCAAGCTTCAGTTAGGTAAAATCTTCTGTTCTGTAGTTCTAATTATTCAGTGGAATTATATTATTTATATGACTCCAACTAGAACTTTTTGGGGTTTCTTGGCATTTTTCTTAACGCTAATTGGCTTCTTCCTTGATATTAAACAGCTATTAACTACAGGAATTATTTCGGTTGTATCTCTTATTATTGCATGGTTTATTAAGGGTACAGACTTACTTCCTGTTAAGGATGAGTTGTTTGTTACAGATATAATTATGTGCTTGGTTGGCTTGTTTATTTCTATAGCAGGCCTAGTTTTATTCGTTTTCTTTGTATCGTATTTCCTTGTTAATGCAAAGAAGGACGAGCTAGAGGAAAACAACCGTAAAGTTGTTGGAGTGATGGATGCAGTTAAAACTATCTCCGAAAAGATGGTAGTTGCAGGTTCAGCGTTAATGGATATTGCATCAGACGAGAGTGCCTCTGCAGAACAATTATCAGCGACAAGTGATGACCTTGTAGAAAGCAGCAATGTTCTTGGAACTAAGGCTGATGAGAGTATGAACAATCTTTCAGAGCTTAGTGATTGTGAAAGCATTGTAGTTGAGAATGTTGAGAAGGTTGAGACCACATCAGATAATTTATTAGATAAATCTAATGAAAATGAAAAGGCATTGAATGATTTGCAGGGCATCAATGCCGAGGTTGCTGATTCTATGGCAACTACAACAGACATAGCTGAGCGCTTATCAAATGCTGTTGAAGAAATCGGCACCACACTTGAGCTTATACAGGGAATTTCATCTTCAATCAGTTTGCTGGCTTTAAATGCATCAATTGAAGCTGCCAGAGCTGGTGAAGCCGGCAAGGGCTTTGCTGTAGTTGCTACAGAAGTTGGTAAGCTTGCAGAAAGCACATCTAATTCACTGAATGATGTAGGCGCCGTAATAGATAGAGTACAGATGAATGTTAAGGAAATCACCACTCAGGTTGAGAACAATGCATCTAAGCTTGATGAGCAGAGCGAGCAGTTCAAGAAGGTATTCTCTGATGTTAGAGAAATGAGTGTAATGCTCAATGAATCAGTGGAAGCTGTAACAGAAATGGACAAGGCAATTAAGCGCCAGTCACAAATTATTAAGCAGACAGTAGACATTAATCAAAACATTGCTGAAAGCATTCGTGACGAGAACGAGCAATTTGTTTCTATTCGTTCAATGGCAGAAAGCAATGCAAAGAACACAGAGGAAGTTGCATCTCAAGCCCGCACAATCAACGAAATGGTTGATGAAATCAGCCGCCTCCTCAACGCCTAAAGAATGGTTATACCCTAAATGAAGTCTTACTTTAAGTACGGCGGATTTTAGGGTATAATTTTTGCTATGAGACGAATTGATGAAGATATAAAAAGCGGACAATTTCAAAACTTATATTTACTTTATGGGGAGGAAGAATATCTTAAGCTTCAGTATAAGAATAAGCTTATAAAGGCTCTTGTTAATGAGGGCGATAATATGAACTTCTCCAAGTTTGATAATGATAATATTGATACACCACAGATAATAGAGTTGGCAGAGACGATGCCATTTTTTGCTGAGCATAGAGTGATTTTGCTTGAGAACACAGGCTTTGGAAAGAAAATGCCGGGAGACTTTGGCGATTATCTTTCTCATATTTCAGAGGCTACTATTTTTATTTTTGTTGAGGCTAGTGCTGATAAGAGGGGTAAGCTTTATAAATCTGCGAAAGCCTGTGATAGGGCCATCGAAATCAATATGCCTAATGAAAGTGTGCTAAAAAAGTGGGTAGGCGCTAAGGCAAATGCCGCAGGGAAGCAAATGAAAGAAAATGCCTGGTCCCAGTTTTTGATTATGACCCATGATTCCATGGATAACATGTCCCGAGAGCTTGATAAGCTTATTTCTTATGTAGGGGATAGAAATCAGATTACCGTAGAAGATGTCAATGCTGTATGTGTTGCCAGAGTTGAGACAAAGATATTTGATATGCTAAATGCAATTTCAGCAAAAGATATGGCAAAAACTATGGATTTGTATCAGGATATGCTATCGGCGAAAGAACCGCCGATGCGTATTCTTTCTATGATTATCCGTCAGTTTAGACAGATGAAGGTCATCAAAGAGCTTTTAAGCTTTGGAAATAATGCATCTACAATCGCTTCTAAAATGGGAATGCCTGATTTTGCAGTAAGGCGAGTAATGCAGCTTTCAAACAATTTCTCTGATAAAGAAATATCAGCGCTGCTTAAGGATTCAGCAGATTTTGAAGAACAATTTAAAACCGGCAAGCTCGATGAAAAGCTTGCCGTAGAATTAATAATTATGAAGTATGCAGGAAAGTAATCAATTTCACGACTATTATGTGATTGATTTGATATAATTACAGTATGAGTGAGGCAAGAAATACAAAATTAAATATAGCTGATATCACACCTGATTCAACTATCTCTATAGTTGCAACTATGGATAATAGAAAGGTTGAGCTTCCTGCAGAATATGCTAAATTGACGGAAGAGGAGATTGTAGAGCTAGAGGAAAAATATGGTAAAAAGATTTTACCTTTAGATAATATTAAAAACAAATGGCAGGATAAAATGAAGGAAGTGGATTTTAAAGGAACCCTTTCTAAGTTGAGTCTTATTGTGATTTGCAAGGCAGGAATCTTTCATTGGGAAAATGTTAAGATTGCTAAATATACCCTTAATACAGGAAAAACTATACATGCAGTTGTTAGCAGACGTCTGGATGGAGACAGATACAACAGACGTCGTGGCGTTAGAATTAATATAGATAAGGTGATGGAGGTTGAACAGGGCGAAAAAGTCTACTCTGTTATAGTAAGAGATTTATCATACTGTGGAGTGGGATTCGTGGAGCCGTTGGGGGCTCAGCTTGATGAAAATCAGGAGTTTATTCTTCATTTGATTGATGAAGATGATGAAGGAGAAGAAGTCCTTGTTGCAAAGATTCGTGGACGAATAAATAATCGAAAAGATTTTGAAAATGGTGGCGTGCTAAATGGATGCACCATCGCAGCGGACCATGCATCATTCTTGCAGAAATATATTGCCACAAAACAAATCGAAGCAATCAGAGGAAAGCGTCCTAGAAAGAAGATAGAAAAGAATCTGACTGGTGAAAACTGGAAGGAGAAGATTGTGGACGCACTTAATGGAGTTGAAGAGAAAGAATAAACTATGACAAGAAGAGAAGCCGCAATGGCTAATTTTAAAAATGGATATAACTGTTCACAGTCAATTGTTTTGGCATTTGAAGATTTATTGCCCGTAGATGGCTCTCAGATGCTAAAACTGGCATCTTCTTTTGGAGGCGGAATGGGAAGGCTCAGGGAAGTGTGCGGCTCTGTAAGCGGAATGTTTATGATTGCAGGGCTTTTGTATGGCTATGATGGACCAGAGACTGGCCAAGTAAAAGCCGATCATTATGCGCGAATACAAGAGTTGGCTCACAGATTCGAAGAAAAGCATGGCTCAATTGTTTGCCGCGAAATGCTAGGCTTAAATGTTAAGCATGACGTTCCGGTTCCAGAGGCGCGTACTGCTGAATACTATAAAAAGCGTCCATGTGCAGAAATAATCGGGGATGCTGCTGAAATCCTAGAGCAGTACATCAACGAACATCCGTTAAATCACTGACGCTCCATATAAAAATAAAAACATAGGAGTCAGTAAATGAAAAATTTACTGACTCCTATAATTCATTATCAGCGCCTAGGCGTCTCATCATCCAAAGATCTCATACATAATGGGAATAGAAATGATACATAAAACATCTGTATAAAGCAGGTTAGAAGGGTAGCGGCTACAGAAGGAAGTAGGATTTTAAGCTGATGATTCAATATAAGATTTATGACATAGTATCCCTGAAGTCCTATGACAAGTCTCGTCATTCTTGTCATCATAGAAACATCTGTAGAAAAGTTAATATACCTGCGTTCTAAAACCCATCCAACTAAAAATCCAATACACCAGCCGACGCCCTTAAATGTGTCTTTTGCCATCTTCGAGCCGTCTACAAGAAGATTTCCCAGCTCATCGTAGTGTTCAGGATATGATTTTAACACTGCGTATACAGCGACAATTGCTGCTATTAGAACACCTACATACAATACAACTATATCTTTTTTTGGATGTTTATCTATCCAATACATCAATTTGGTAGTAAGCCACATTACAAAAAGGCCAATAACTACACCGACGCTGATGTCCTGAGGAGTGTGTACACCTAGGTAAATACGGCTGAATGCTACTAGCAATAGGGTGATAAAAAGTACAATTCGTAGTGCTATATTTAGCTCCTTGCGTATTGCGCTACCACCAAAAAGTGATGCGCCATTCATACTGTGACCACTTGGAAAGGAATAGCCTGTTGCTGTGGCCATAGCTTCACTGTTAGGTAGAATACGCGAATCTCTTACCCATGGCCTGTATACGCAGGCTGTTACTTTTAAAAAGCCATTAAGAACTCTATTGAAAGTCCAACCCATCAGAAGATAACTACCGAATTTCTTGCTTATGCACCAATAAATAATCCCACTGATGATCAGAACAGTGTTCATTTCTCCGAAATATGTCATTTTTTGCATGAAATCCAAAAGACATGAACCGGCACCTTCTCTAAATTGCTGTAAGATTAATAAAATCTCAATATCCATGTGGGCCTCCTTTGATAATTTCAGAAAATATAGTGAATATGCTTGAATTATATCATCAATGCGGAAAGATTCTGTGAAATATGATAGAATTTTATATATGATAGAGAACTGCTATTAGCACAGACTTTATTTTGGGGATAGGGGTTACATATGGGAAACAAACATGAATTTAAAACTCTCAGTATTGATGGATGCGAAATACTTGGACAGGGCGCACATGGCACGGTTTATAAAATTGCCGAAGATTCAGTGGTAAAAGTGTACAGGCCTGATATTCAACTGGAAAAAGTACAAATGGAAAAGGAGAGGGCCAAAAGAGCTCTTATTTTGGGAGTGCCTACAGCTATCTCTTTTGACATAGTTAAGGTAGGGGAATGTTACGGAGCAGTATATGAGCTTCTTGATTCTGAGCCTTTAGATAAATTCGTAAATAAAAGCAGAGCAAATCTAGATTATTTCATTGAATCTAGCGTAACGCTTCTAAAGGAAATTCATTCAATTGATGTTACCGCAGATGACTTACCTGATATGAAGGCAGACCATCTCAAATGGAATGATAGTATAAGAGAATTAATTGGAGAAGATAAATATCAAAAGATAAAAGCTATTATCAATAATATCCCGGACTCCAGAAAGCTCCTTCATGGTGATTTCCATATGAAAAATATTATATATAGTGGTGGTGAGCTAATGCTTATTGATATGGATACGCTGTGCTATGGGGATGAGATTTTTGATTTGGCCACCATTACTAATTCCTATCTGATATTTCCGCATATCAACGAGGCTGCCGCTGTCCAGCATCTTGGCATATCTGTTAAAGATGCAGAATATATTTGGGACAGAACACTTTCGCTTTATTTAAAAGATAAGAGTAAGGAAGACATTGATAAAGAAAAGATTAGATGTCAGATACTTGGAATTGTAAGAATCTTAGATTATGTAAATCGAGGGGGAATCCCTGATGGGGCAACGTCAGAAATAGTTCGAACCAAGTGTTTGGAGTTTTTAGAAGAACTAATATAGAACAAAAAAAGCATCGGCTGACGGGACCGATGCTTTAAATTTTATATTTCTTATATTAACCTAACTTGTTAACAAGCTTTGTAAGACGTGATACCTTACGGCTAACAGTGTTATCATGATAAACACCCTTTGAACCAGCCATTTCGATAACCTTGATAGCAGCCTTAAGCTCTGACTCAGCTACAGCCTTGTCACCAGACTCAACAGCAGCCTCAACACGCTTAACGTATGTCTTAACCTCTGATCTGATTGCCTTATTGCGCTCTGTTCTGATAGCTGTAACCTGAACACGCTTCTTTGCAGATTTGATATTTGCCATGTGTTGCTACACCTCCAATTTGTATAAAAATAAAATGTTCTAATTAAATTGCGCTGTAGCCGGACACGGACAGTTCAACGCATACTCAAATATAATAGTGAATAGATGCTATTTTGTCAATAGGTTTAGCCATTAATCTAATAAAAATTTTGATAAAACCTGATTACTAACATCTATGCCTATATCGGTTAAGAAAAGACGACCCTCTTTTGCATCCATAAAGCCTTGATTTCTCAGGGCAGTGATAACAGGGCCATAGATTGCTTCTATATCTATTCCAAACATCTGGAAGAAATCAGCACGTGAAACACCATCGATTTTGCGCAGGCCTAAATACATGAATTCTGCCATTGCATCTTTTTTGGATAAAACATCTTCCGACTCGATATAAGGAGAAGATAGCTCGTAGTTTAGGTCTAGCCCTTTTTCAATTGCTTCTGATGTTTCTACGTATTTATATATGTCTCTTACATTGTTTGTGCGGACATTGTCAAATAAAGAAGCGGAACCAAGACCTAATCCTAAGTATGGTACACGGTCCCAATAACCTATATTATGGCGGCATACTTTGCCGTTTCTAGCGTAGTTGGATATTTCATAACGCTTATAGCCTTTGCTTTCAAGATATTGCATGGTGTACTTATATAGGCGATATGATTCTTCATCTGTAGGCAAATCTTCAGTTTCCATTCCAGCCTGCTGTTTTACAGCGTCAAACTTGTATTTCTCATAGAAAGGTGTGCCTTTTTCAATAATGAGAGAATAGGCTGATATATGTTCAGGGCGAAGCATGGTGACTGAATTTAGAGTGCGCTCAAGCTTTTCTATTGTCTGATGAGGCAAGCCTGTCATAATATCCACATTTACGTTATCAAAGCCAGCCTTGCGAACTAAATCGTAGGTGTGTAGGAAACGGTTGAAATCGTGGATACGTCCTAGCTCTTTGAGCTCATCATCATTGGCAGACTGAAGACCGATGCTAAGCCTGTTGATTCCGATTGACCGATAGACATTTAGCTTTTCGGCAGTGAGAGTACCAGGATTACATTCCACTGATATCTCTGCAAGAGGATCAAGCTTAAAGCTTTGTTTTGTAGTTGTAATGATGGCATCCATCAAATCTTCTGAAAGCCATGATGGAGTGCCTCCGCCTACGTAAATCGTCTTAACGAGACAGCCTGGATGAGTCTTGGCGACATATTTTATTTCAGTGCACAAAGCAGCGACGTAACGCCGCTGCATTTTTTCATCGAAAACCCCAGAGAGGAAATCACAATATAAGCATTTTTTAACACAAAATGGTATGTGAATGTATAGTTCGATAGGTGTCATTTTAATCCTCATCTAACTTAAGAACGCTCATGAAGGCTGACTGAGGAATCTCTACATTGCCCACCTGACGCATTCTCTTTTTACCTTCTTTTTGCTTCTCAAGGAGCTTCTTCTTACGTGAAATATCACCACCGTAACACTTGGCAAGGACATCCTTACGCATAGCTTTTACAGTCTCACGGGCGATAACCTTTGAGCCAACAGCTGCCTGAATAGGAATTTCGAATAAGTGACGTGGAATCTCATCTTTGAGCTTTTCACACATCTTGCGACCTCTTTCGTAGGCAGTGCCAGAGAAGACGATGAAAGAAAGGGCATCAACTTCTTCTTTATTGATAAGAATATCAAGCTTAACAAGCTCTGATTTCATGTAACCCTTCATTTCGTAATCGAAGCTGGCATATCCACGTGAACGACTCTTAAGAGCATCAAAGAAATCGTAAATGATTTCATTAAGTGGAAGAGTGTACTTGATAACAGCACGGGATTCTTCGATGTATTCCATGCTGATGTACTGGCCTCGACGCTCCTGACACAGATCCATAATGGCGCCGATGTAATCGCTTGTAACCATGATTTCGGCTTCAACGATAGGCTCTTCCATGTAATCAATCTCTGATGGATCAGGAAGATTGCTTGGATTGGTAAGCTCAATCATAGTGCCATCTGTCTTGTGAACTCTGTATACAACGGAAGGAGCTGTGGTAACCAAATCAAGGTTGTACTCACGCTCAAGACGCTCTTGAATAATCTCTAAATGAAGAAGACCAAGGAAACCGCAACGGAAACCAAAGCCTAAAGCTACTGATGTCTCTGGCTCAAACTGTAAAGCCGCATCGTTGAGCTGAAGCTTTTCGAGGGCATCACGCAAATCTGGGTATTTAGCTCCATCTGCTGGGTACATTCCGCAGTAAACCATAGGATTGACCTTTTTGTAGCCTGGAAGTGGCTCTGGAGCAGGATTCTCAACATGAGTGATTGTATCACCTACGCGAGTGTCTCTAACATTTTTGATAGATGCTGTCATGTAGCCAACCATACCTGCAGGAAGCTCGTCACATGGGATGAACTGGCCTGCACCGAAATATCCAACTTCTACAACATCAAACTGTGCACCTGTGGCCATCATCTTGACACTGTCGCCTACTTTAAGTGTGCCTTCTTTTACTCGGCAGAATACGATAACGCCCTTGTAAGGATCGTAAAGTGAGTCGAAGATAAGCGCCTGAAGAGGTGCTTTAGTATCGCCCTTTGGAGCAGGAAGCTGATGAACAATAGCCTCTAAAACATCGTGTATATTAAGACCTGTCTTTGCAGAAATCTTTGGTGCATCCTGCGCCTCAAGGCCGATGACATCCTCGATTTCTTCGATTACACGGTCAGGGTCTGCTGATGGTAAATCGATTTTATTGATAACAGGGATAACATCAAGGTCGTGATCGAGGGCAAGATAAACATTTGCTAAAGTCTGAGCCTCGATACCCTGAGCTGCATCTACAACTAAGATAGCTCCATCGCAGGCAGCCAGTGAACGTGAAACTTCGTAATTGAAATCCACGTGACCTGGAGTATCGATAAGGTTGAAGATATATTCTTCGCCATCATCTGCCTTGTAAATAATACGAACGGCCTGAGACTTGATTGTGATACCACGCTCACGCTCGAGATCCATGTTATCAAGAACCTGTGCCTGCATCTCTCGGTCAGTGAGAGTGCCTGTCATCTGTATGATACGATCGGCAAGTGTTGATTTGCCGTGATCGATATGTGCTACTATACAAAAATTTCTGATTTTACTTTGATCCATTTTACACCTCATAAATTGTAATTATTCTTGCCAAAAATCTAGCCTGATGGCAAAAATGATTGCTTAAATATATTACCAAAGCTTAGTAAAAATAACAATTATACTATGGGGAGAAATGCAGTATTTAATAAGAAATATTAAAAAATTGATATGTTTGAGTAAAAATCTTCGTATCTAAATTTGAATAAAGATTCTATAATAGAAAAATAAATGTACAGTTTAGACAAGAAATAATGTAGGAGAGGGATAATAATGACATCAAGATTATTCGACACAGAAAAATTTGCCAGCTTGGCGAGACAGGCAGTAGCAGAAGGCGTTGTTTTACTAGAAAATAATAATCAGGTTTTGCCTTTAAAAGAAGGTACTAAAATCGCATTATTTGGAAGAAGCCAGTTTAATTATTACAAAAGTGGAACTGGCTCTGGAGGTATGGTAAATACGAAGTATGTTACAGGTGTGTATGAGGCACTTGAGGATGATGATAGATTTACTATTAATCCATGGCTTAGACAGACATACGAGGATTGGGTAAAGGAAAATCCATTCGATGCTGGATGCGGTTGGGCTTCAGAACCATGGTTTCAAAAGGAAATGCAGATAACATCAGAAGTTGCGGCTAAAGCAAAAGAGGATTCTGATGTAGCCATTATATTGATTGGACGTACAGCAGGAGAGGACCAGGATAACTCTGCAACACAGGGAAGCTATCTTCTTACAGATGATGAGCATGAGATGCTAAAAAACGTTACAGACGCATTTGATAAGACTATCGTACTTTTAAATGTTGGAAATATCATCGATATGAAATGGGTTAAGCAGTACAACCCATCTGCAGTACTTTATATTTGGCAGGGAGGCCAGGAAGGTGGCAGTGGTGCAGTTGATGTTTTATCAGGTGATGTGAATCCATCAGGACATCTGGTAGATACAATCGCTTACGATATAGAGGATTATCCTTCAACTGCTAATTTTGGCGACAAGGATCTTAATGTTCAGGTTGAAGACATCTATGTGGGGTATAGATATTTTGAGACCTTTGCCAAAGACAAAGTGCTTTATCCATTTGGATATGGATTGTCTTACACTGATTTTGATTTTAAAATTGATGGTTTTGAATACAAAAATGATGAAGTAAATGTATCAGTAAAGGTGACAAACACTGGTGACAGAGCTGGAAGCCAGGTGGCTCAAGTTTATCTAGAAAAGCCACAGGGAAAGCTTGGAAATCCATCCAGGGTGCTTGTAGGATTTGCTAAAACAGGCATTATTGAGGCAGGTAAGGCTCAGAATGTGGTTGTTACTATACCAGATTATTTTATGTCTTCATTTGATGATTCTGGAGTGACAGGACACAAGAATGCTTATGTAATGGAAGCGGGAACATATCGTATATACGTAGGAGATAATGTAAGAGCTACTGAAAATATAAGCTTTGAATTGCCAGAGCTAAAGGTTGTAGAGCAGCTAGATGAAGCCTTGGCTCCAATTATGGATTTCGAAAGAATGAAGCCGGAAGTGTGTGCTGATGGCACTTTCAAGGTTTCATACGAAAAAGCACCAAAGGCGACAGTCACACCTTTTGAACACAGAGATGCCAATGTGCCAGCACAGCTTACTCAAACAGGTGATAAGGGCATCAAGCTTGTTGATGTGAAAAAGGGCAAGGCAACGATGGATGAATTCATTGCACAGTTTAGTGATGAAGATCTTGTGACTATCGTAAGAGGTGAGGGCATGAGCTCTCCTAAGGTTACACCAGGTTGCGGCGGTGCATTTGGCGGTGTCACCGAATCATTACTTGAAAAGGGTATCCCTGTTGCATGTTGTACAGATGGCCCTTCAGGTATCAGAATGGATTCTGGCAAAAAGGCTTTTGCAATGCCGAATGGAACATCACTTGCCTGCAGCTGGAATCTTGAATTAATGGAAGAATTATACCAGTGGGAAGGATTAGAGCTTCGCAAGAATAAGGTAGATGTACTTTTAGGACCTGGAATGAATATTCATAGAAATCCACTTAATGGACGTAACTTTGAGTATTTTTCGGAAGATCCACTTGTTGCTGGAAAGTGTGCTGCAGTTCAGCTTAAGGGAATGCATAAGTACGATGTTACAGGAACAATCAAGCATTTTGCTATGAATACACAGGAAGCTAGACGTCATTTTGTTGAGCATGTAGCATCAGCTCGTGCAATTCGTGAGATTTATTTAAAGGGATATGAGATTGCAGTTAAAGAGGGAAATGCTCATGCTGTTATGACTACATACGGTCCAATTAATGGCGTATACTCTTCATCTAACTATGATTTGGTTACAAAGATATTACGTGGCGAGTGGCACTTTGATGGTATAGTAATGACTGACTGGTGGGCTAAAGGTGGAAAGGTCAAAGAAGGGGATGCCAGAAACATGGCAGCTATTGTTTCTGCCCAGAATGATCTTTATATGGTAACACCAAATGCTGCAGAAAACACAAATCAGGATAATTCTGTAGAAGCATTGGAAAAGGGCATTGTCTCAAGGGCTGAATATCAAAGAAATGCAGCAAATATCTGCAAGTTTATAATGAATAAGCCTGTATTTTTCAGATACATCCAAGAAAACAATGAGCTTGATAATCAGCTGTTAGATGAGACAGATGAGGATGAATTAATCTACGACAACATGATAGAATGTCTCTTTGAAAACGAAGAGCCTATACCTGTAGATGCAAGTCTTATCAAGACTAGTCGTAACAGCACAAACATCATAAATGTAGGTGTGAAGACTAGAGGAGATTATCGTCTTACTATGGATATCAGAGCAAATGCAATCAGTGACCTGGCACAGATTCCACTTAGCATTTTCAGAGATGGCAACATGGTAAAGATGATTACTCTTACAGGTGCTGACAAGGAATGGCAGACTATTACAGTAGATTTTGAGTTCTGCATGTCAGGATTCTATGTAAAGCTGTACTTCGCTCAGGATGGAATGGAAATCAAAAATGTAAGCGTATCTTTAAAGGAATCTAAGGAAGAGGAAATTAAGAACCTTTTTACCAATATGGGTGAATAGATAAGAAAAGGGGCAGTGAGTAATCACTGCTCCTTCAGACTGTAGACAAAGAGGATGCTGCAAAACTGAGTTTTGCAGCATCCTTTCCTTTTTTCTAAGCTTCTTTTCTGATTTTTGTTAAAAAAGGCCTTTCTTTAGGCCATTTCTAAATCCCATTCTTGCTGTATTTTTGCTAGCTTCTTTAAATTCATACACGCAAAGGTAAGCGCAACCTTCATTACCATGCGCGCCTTACCATACATCTGTGTATATCTAAAACCATGATTCTCTTTAGCTGTTCCAAAGATTCTTTCAATGGTTTCTTTTCTGTGAGAGTATAAATCTTTCATTCCTAAGGTATGTCTTATGTCTTCACATGTTTCCATGTATTCTTCCCAGACATGACGAGTTACAATTTTTACATGATTCTTGCTGGCTGTACATTGTCCTAAGAACTCACACTTCTCACATATGTGACCACAGCTTTTGTATTCCTTATAACCATCTCTGTTTGTAGTGCTGTATTTTAATATCTGGTCATTAGGACAAATATAGCAGTCATTGTATTCATCATAGACATACTCATATTTCTTGAAGAATCCTTCTTTGGTCTGAGGTCTCTTGTATGGAAAAACTGGTTTGACTCCATCATCAAGAAGTAGCTTTGCAATGGCAGGAGTTTTATAACCTGCATCAACAACACATTTTTCCATACCAATGTCCTGAAGTTTATCATACAGACCTTTGAAAGTTCTGCTGTCATGCTCATTGCCAGGATTAACATCGAAGCCTAAAATCCACCCATTCTTATCACAAGCTGTTTCAATTCCATATGCAAAGACATGCTTGTGCTCACCTTTTCTAAACCATCCACTTTCGGGATCGGTAGTGCTACACTTGATTGTTTTACCATCCAAAGGAACATCATCAGTGTAATCCTCAAACTTATCATTACCACCTGACGAACCAGATGAGTGGTCATCATCGTCTTTATCTTTTAATGGCTTTTTACCATGAGCAGCTCTATCTGATAATATTTCTTTTCTCAGCATCTCCTCATAAAACAAAGCTTCCTGCTGCGCAATTCTTCGCTGCATTTTTTTATTGTTAGCCCTTGCTTTTACATGAGTTGCATCCACGAAAATTTCTGTTGGGTCAACAAGTTTAAAGCGATAGCATTCTTCCAAAATGTGCTGAAAGATTTGCTCAAATAAATCAGTACCTTCGAATCTTCTTGAATAGTTCTTTCCAAAGGTCGAAAAATGAGGAACCTTGTCATAGAGTTCTAGACCTAAGAACCATCTAAAAGCAACATTCACCTCAATCTCTTTTATAGTTTGGCGCATGCTTTTTATTCCGTATAAATATTGAATCAATGGGATTTTGATGAGAGTGACAGGGTCAATACTTGGACGGCCCTGATCAGGAGAATATTTATCTCTGACTAAATCATATATAAACGACCAATCAATAGCTTTATCAATGATTCTAAGAAGATGATCTTGAGGAACCAAATCATCTGTACATACAAATGCAATCTGCTTTCTAGCCTTCTCTTTTTGCTCTGTAATCATTATTCTAACCCCTTGTTTTGATAATTCTATTATACCAAAAAAGAGGAGAGAAAGCTTGAAAAATCAAGGCTTTATCATCATTTGGATATCCAAAAAATGAAAGAACTGGAGTCCGCTGACTCCAGTTCCTCCTTATTAAAAAGAAAAGGTCGCGGCGAAACCCGCGACACTTTGTCTACACTCTG
>NZ_JHXE01000016.1 GCF_000621865.1 Pseudobutyrivibrio sp. MD2005 | reverse complement strand
CAATTTACGAAAAACCCTCTTTCAGGTAATGGATGTACTCATCAAAACCATGCCACAGGACGATCCTGTTTATCAGTTCTTAGATAAGAAACGGGCACAAGGCAAGCCTTACTATGTCTATATGACAGCCGGTGCAAACAAGTTTCTAAGAATCTACTATGGACGAGTGAAAGAATACTTAGCCACTCTTCCAGAATCGAATTAATCTCAATCAATAAAACTATTCAGACCAGCACTGGTTGTGGTGGTCTTATTTTGATACCTTCTTTTCAACCTGTATAAAAATTTCATTGTTCTTTAATTTAGCCTTGACTTTTTATTTGCAGGCTATTTAATCCAGTCTGCTTTCTTAGCCATAAGAAGAGCTTTAAATATCTCCAAATCCTCGGCAGTCGTTATTTTTATATTTTTCTCTGAGCCAGGGCAAAAACTAACTTGTTCTCCGAGCTCAACCATAAGCGTACATGTGGCTACAGAATTTGTTATACCCTTCTTGGCAGCTTCTTCATGAGCCCATTTTAACTTGCTTAACTTGAAAGCCTGTGGCGTCTGGGTTCTAGCCAAATCTTCCCTTGGAATAACCTCCTTGGAAGAATTCTTATCTTCACCCCGAAGAAGCATTGCCTCTGCGCAAGGTATCACGGTGATTGCCGAACCTGTCAGGTTACACTGGGCTATGCAATTTGAAATAATCTCCTGTGAAACGTTTGGACGGATTGCGTCGTGAATTAAAACCATGTCATCATCGCTACATTCTTTGGCGAGAGCCATGATCCCATTATGAATTGATTCCTGACCATTATTTCCGCCAGGAACAATCCATTTTAATTTTGAAATGTTGAACTGATTTGCGTAAGCCCATAGCATGTCTTGCCAGCCATCTATACATACTACGAGAATAGCATCTATTTCTGGATGCTTCTGAAAAGCCTGCAACGTATATACGATAATAGGCTTGTCGTTGATATTTAGAAATTGTTTTGGAATATCCTGGTTAGTTCGTACCCCTTTGCCACCAGCGATGAGCATTGCAATATTCATAAACTACCCCCATAGTCTTATGATTAAGCCAAATAAAAATACTCCTCAAATAATGTGCCATCTAAATAATTTGTAACCTCTAAATCAAGTAATTTTATACACATAGCCTTGTATGCATTTGTGCCTCGAACCGTTGCCACAATAATCAAGCTATCTGGATACTTTTTAATTGCGTCGTCTATCTTTAAAACCTCTCGGTTCGCAAGGATTCGTTTTTCAGAGTCATCTGTTATAGCAAAGCATTTTAACTTACTGATTTGATTAAGGTTTACTAAGTTGCGCAGAGCTATGACACCTCTATTCCCTGCACCATATATTATAATTGAATGTGCCTCATTTAGCTTGTTAACTACAAATGATTTTTTATCAATAATGTTTTTTAGTAGTGTCTTATCGTCAGCTGTAATATCTCGCATCCACTTATCGAGAAAGCCGTTCATTTTAATGGCAGCACCATATTTTGCGTATTCCTCCTCGAGATGATTGACATAATCTGATTTCAGTTCGTCATCTATTCTTAGGAACACGCCTCTATCCCTGAATAGTCTGTAATAGTAACAGTATGGTAAAAGATGGTAGTGTTCTCTTCTCTTTAGCAACTCCTCTAACCATGAATATTCATTTTCCATGGCATATATTTTACCTGTGCTTTTTATAGATGCCTCTGGATTGTCCTGTCGATATAAATAGAATGCTTCGTTAAGCCACATCGCTTTTTTAGCATACATGCAAGTCTGCATCCAGAAACCATTATCCTGATATGATGCTCCTGGCGACTCATTAAAGCGAATATGATTGGTACTTAGGAAATCCTTTTTGTAGATGCCTGTCCAAATATTCATGAAGAAATCGAAAAAAATATTTCGATAACGCTCATCTAGAACCTTGTTAAAATATTGGTCTAGCGACTCTACGTGTATACGCTTTTTGAAATCCAGGATTTCAAACCAAAAATACGCTTCGGATTTTATAAAATCAAGGTCGTTTGATTTCGCCTGATTATAAAGGCGCTCGTACATTTCTGGAGTGATACAATCATCGCTTTCTACTATGCCAATATATTCTCCAGTTGCCACATCAAGTCCCGTGTTCATAGCTGCGCCATAGCCAGCGTTTGACTTGTGAATGACTACCATGCGTTTATCCTTAGCCGCATACTCATCCACGATATTCTCACTGCCATCGTTAGAACCATCATCTACACAGATTATTTCTACATCAGAAAAAGTCTGGGCTAATATGCTGTCCAGACACTGTGGCAAGTACGCCTTCACGTTGTAGATTGGTACTATGATCGATATTTTCGCCATGGCTTTCTCCACTTAGTTCATCTAGTACTACAATTCTATTTTATCTATTCTTATGGAAAAATACTCTAGTTTTCACAGAATGTTGCGAAATTTGTTTTGAATTTAATGATTCTAGTAAGCTTTTCAACGATAAAGCTCACTAGAATCACAGATTTACTGAAGTTGGGAAAAGCATTGGGCACCGAAATCTTCGAATTTCACCCAGTAATTATCTAAATGATTGTTTCCATTATTCTTTTTAATGTAGAGGTCAAAATCCATTTTATCCATACCAAGAGCCCTCAAATGCTCACGGTAAAACATGCAGTTTTCCCTCATTGTTCTGCGCTGGAAAAACTTTACGAAGCTACCATAGGAAACACCAAGCTTCGCTAGCTCCCATGGATATAATTTGCCCTGGCTCAGGTCAACAGATTTGATTAACTCACGGTCTTTAATTTCGAAATCCATTAAAGGAGTATCTAAATAATAAAGAATCCCTTTAAGATTATTTATTAATCTAACTTCTGCCATAAGTCATTCATTCTCCTCTCGTATTCTAGGGCAAATGGGGTTGTTTTTTAGTATCATTTTATCCCCCTTTTAAGCTCTTTTTATTTCCCACTCACTAATGTTTCTAATCTCTGATGAAAATTTCACTCCAATTATTGTTTTTTCTCTTTGATCTGCTGCAAATGGAACAAGATATCTGTTTCTCTCCACTTGATTTATAGCATCTTTAGCAGATTTATCTAATTTGAACTCAAACACATATATGTTAGAACCAGTCTGGACAATACAGTCGGCACGACCATTTGCACTGTGTGCTTCAGCTTTTACAAACTGTCCTAATAACGCAAATACGATATAGATTACGTTTTGGAAATTCTGCTCTACTAATCTAATGTCCTTATCTGTAGGATATGGTAGACTTTCGAATAGCGCTTCAAATCTATGTCTAATACTTTCCAAATCATTGTTATTTAAATCATTTAAAAAGGCTCTAATTTCAAGAGGTGATATTCCCTCACTATTCTTCATGAACATTGGAGCTAAGCTTTTCAGAAAACTATATTTTACTTCATCATTTGGGTAATCTAACTTAAGAGCGTTAATCTCTTTATCGTATCCTTTTATTGTTAAATATCCTGTTTGATACAATAATGGAATCAAATTAACATCATCAGCCTTATACTCCATCAAAGCATATCTCTCCGCATAGAGTTTTCCTTCTGTAATTAGTTTTACATTGAAATCCTCAGCACGAATTTTATCTATAAGGAATGTAGGTGTTCCAGTACTAAACCAATATGGTTCAAATTCCATATTGTTAATAGCACATAATAAACTATATGGATTATAAATATCAGGAGAATCATAATGGAAATGATATCCATCATACATAGCCTTTAATTTTGTTCTACATTCTGCAGGAGATAATCCTAATTCACTAGATACATGCTCAATATTCTGATCAAGATATTTATCTATTTCCTCATCGGTTATACCGCATATCGCAGCAAATTCTTTGTTAATTGAAATATCTGTAAGTTGATTAAGATCGCTAAAAATACTAACCTTACTAAACTTTGTTACACCAGTAAAGAACACGAACTTTATGTAGCTATCGTAGCTTTTTAAAGTGCTAAAAAAGCCTTTGAATAATTCCTTGTTATGTTCTTCTTTTTCATTATCATCGATAACATCAAGTAATGGTTTGTCGTATTCGTCCACAAGAACAACTACATTTTTGCCGGTGCTGTTAACCGCTTGTTCTATTATATGTCTAAAACGCTCTGGAAGAGATGCTGTACCTTTGTCGAGACCATACTGCTGCTCCCATTTGATAAGATGCTCATTTAATACATCTTCTAATGCATTCTCTCTGGCATATGAATCCTTATTGAAATCAAAATAGAAAACTGGGTATTCTTGCCAGGCATCTTCATTATTTGCTTCAAGAGACTCTATTGCCAAACCACTGAATAATTCTTTCTTGCCTTGCCAATAAGCCATTAGTGTTGAAACTAACAAACTCTTTCCGAATCTACGTGGTCTACTTAAAAAATAAGGTATACCTGAGTGAACTAATTTATATACATATTCTGTTTTATCAATATATAAATACCCATCTGTTCTGATTTTTTCAAAACTCTGTATTCCTAATGGTATATTTTTCTTTAACATTATTGTCTCCAATTGTTTTTTTGTTCTTCATTTATAATTTACAGATAAAAATCTTTAAATTATTTTACACCTCGTGTTTACTTTCACAGCTAGCTTTTCGTTGATATGTAATCAGTTTATCGGTCAACCGTTATAATATCAAGTTTAGAAAAGTAAAAACTTAACTTCATTTAAATGTTTTGTGCTTAAAAACATTTTGCAACATTATTCTGTCTTCATTAATTTGTAAATCTATAGCTTCAGACTCCTATTAATCATACTCAAACATACCCTGCACTGCATCTGCAATGTTCATAGTGTCAGGATAATGTAGTCTATCTCGTTTCGTAAACCCTCTGTCATTAATATCCATAAGCTTTATTTGCTCACAGATAACTGTTCCAAGCATTCCTTTTGTGGCGATTATTTGAATGTGCAATGGTCCTGCTGGTACGCCATCTATAATGGGGCAGAGATGTGCCATTTTAGTTGCCCTAATAAATTCGTTGCTACTGACAGCAACAAATAGATTTTTAAAGCCATTAATCTTAATAATGTCTCCTTGGTTCAAATCATTCATTAGAACATTTCCCTTCCTGTTGGCTTGCCCCAATCAAAATTATAGATTGAAATCTGACCGTCATATTCTTCCATTCTTTCTTTGAATGACTTATGCTTAAAGGCTTTTTTTAAAATAATTTTATCTCCATCGATTTCCAAATCTAACGCGTCAGAATTTGTTAATCCTAATTCATTGAGCACACTCTTTGGCAACCTTATAGCACTGCTATTTCCCCATGCTTTTATATATACTTGTTCCATATACGTATCCTCACTAAATAAAAAATATCATGTATATCTGTATATACATGATACTTTCTTTAAATGTGCAATGTCAAGCTTGGGTACACGGGCTATAACGAAATATTTAAGCACAAATCCTACCTTCTTTGTAACATTCCCTAATGTAGTCTCTTGGTTGATAGTATAGGTCACTGTTAAAATTTGAAATAGCTTCTGTTAACCATGAATTGTAAATCTCAATTATAAAATCAATCAGGTCTGATTGACCGTCATATGTGTCCTCAATAAGGCGCTCAAAAACTTCTCCAATATCCCAATAATCTGGAACCGTGTACTTACATTTTCCTACATTATCGAACTCTCCTGTTGCAATATGACATTTTTCTATAAATTCATCTGCAACTTTTTCAATTATGTCTGAATGAAATACGTCGGCATATCTGTATATTCTAGAAATATTATCCTTTCCAAGATAGGAAACCACCGCAGCACGAGTGTTTTTTGTCTTTCTTCCAATAAATTCTATTAAGCTGCATGTGTAAAATAAATCGCTACCGTTCATCTGTTACCTCGATACTTTCAACATACTCTATTGCTGATAATGCTTTTGCTGTGTGAAAACTTATTTGATGAGTTGGGTGCTTAAATTTTGCTAATGCCCAAAATGCTTCTCTTGAAATTTTACCATCAACATAGTTTTGCACGTAGTTAAAGATTGTGTCATCAGCCATTGGACCTTCAACTATATCATAATCATGAGGTTTTCCCAGGCGACAATCCACAATAAAGTCGAGCCACTCCTCTGTCATTTCATCAAATACTTTAGTTTTTAAACTATCACTTGGCGTGTATTTATATACATTTATAATACCAGTGCCACCATGCCTAGTTGCCCACCTTACTGCCTGCTCCTTAATGTCAGTGCAGTAAAATCCATAGTAAAAATCTTTATTGTATTTATGTATTCTTATTTCAGGAAACTGAACAATTACAGCACTCCCATGATAGACTAATCTATTTTGCATTACGTTTTTCAAATTCCTCCACTGCAATTTATATTTCACGTTCCAATAACAAAAATGCAGTAGCAATCAGGTTAAAACCATCTAAATATGCACTTAAATCGTTTAATTTAATCTATACCTTATGTTACTGATTATTTTGACATAGTCAAAATTGAATAATATCAATAATAAACTAAAACACCAGCTTTAAAACAAGGTGGATACGAACCAACACACACATTGCCAGATCCCAATCACTTCTTAATTTTAGTTCATCACATGCCTCAGTAAGCCACCCACCAAAATACTGCTTTTTAAATAATAATTCTTCTGCTAACTCTGGCAAAACTACATTACACAACCATAATATGTTCATTATAATCCCTTTTATAACAAGTAAATATTCATATTACTTTTTCCTCATCCAAAAACTCCCACCGCCCAAATCACTTTGCTTTCGCCATTCTGGGTGATATAAATCTTTGTGTTCTTCTGCCATATAATGATTATAAAATATAATATCCCATTCAGAGTTATATTGTAGAAATGCTCTTAATAGATACATTTCATTCCATCCATTTTTATTAATCCATTCTTTTGGATAATCCCATGGGTAAAAAATATCATGCAAATGCACTAATACTCCTGATTCTAAACAAGGTAGGATATGAAAAAAGAGATAATTTACATCAGAACCGCTTTTAGATACATGTGTAGAATCTATAAATAATATATCTCCATTATGTAAATTCTTAAAAACCTTCAGCGATATATCTTGCAGCTTTTGTGGATGAATTATCACTTTTTCCTTATCGGCTTCTTTGAGCAAGGCGTATAAAAGATCCGGATATGGTTCAATAAACTCCATTTGTGTCTTACCATCTAAATAGTATTCATTCGTGTCTAATGCAGCTGCCGAAGAATAACCACTTCCAACTTCAATATACTTTTTAGGTCTATATATCCTAAGCATAAAATTTATTAGAAATGTATCTGAAAGGCCTATTGATGTGTTTCCACATTTGTATCTGTATGCATTCTCATTCACTTCCCATTTAGGTCTAGATTCAAACAGAGAATTCATTTTATTTAACAGTTCAATTTGATTTTCTTCATTTATATCTATACCATCAATATACTTATTATCACTAATCTCCATATCTATATTTTGCTCATATTTCTCTTTAACATCATTTATATCCGCATAAAGCGAATAATAATGTCCAAATGGAACGCTTGGCAAATCTTCCCTATTTATTGAAAAGTTTTTTGGTATATGTGAATATACTTCGCCTATAATTATAAATTTAGCACCAATATTTCTTGCTTGTTCATATATGATGTCTACATCTTTTTTAGGTGAAATTAATATGATCTCATTTTCTACTAATACATCACTTGGTAATTTAACATCAACAGTTATATTCTCAAAATGCAATTCTGAAATTGACGGATTTACATCAATAAAATATTTAATCTTACGTTTTCCTTGCAAAAATTTATACCACTTTTTACCATTAAGACCTGCCCCCCATATTATTATTTCGCGATCATTTGGAAATACCATTTCCCATATTCTCATTTTAGTCATTATCCTCCTTCGTATTATATAATTACTTAGTCGTTTTCAAAACGCCACAAGCTGCATAAACACGGCATTTTTTATAAATCCCAATAACCTCTATAGATAATTTTAATATAGTTGTTAAAAACATCATACAAACACAAGAAAGAAACTATTTTATCATCCTCGATAACATACAGACACCTTTCTTTGGCTGTTATAAATCCCTCAATCGATACACACTAATAACATGTACTCCCTATTTACTTTATCGTAAAAATTTCATAGAAACCTTCCAACTGTTTTAATAGCAAATTGTTAACTTCCAGATATTCTATGCTAATGCCCTTTCGATGTTATTGTCATAGACTAACCCATAATCTAGTCACATCCAATATGCTTCTAAATTGTGATGAGATGCCCTTTTTTCGGGAGGAGGCAATTCCATCCAGTCAGGACCATATAGATTATCCAGATATTCTTTGTAGCCTACTGGAACATTTACTTCGATATCCTCAAATGGCATACGGATAGTTTCTGCATAAGCCTCCTTTGTTGTGCAGTCTCTCTCTTTATACTCACTGCCTAGTGCACCAACATATTTAGCTGTTTCAAATGGATACTCAGAAAACATTTCGACATATTTTTCATATACTTTATTACAAGCCTTTATAGACCCATTTGAAGAGTAAAAATATTCATTTTGTAATTTTTTCAATTCTGTTGCTCTTCCAAAGAATCGTTTCCTATCAACTTCATCTTCTGGCATCCCTACCAAACAAAAAATATCAATCCACTCTGTGTGATACTTATAGTATGGTCCAGCGTCCTCCTTCATTATAATTTGATTTCCGAGAAGCTTGCCCCATGAATCAACATATTTTCCTTCATATTCTTTTTTTTCAAGAGAGCAAATTTCATATTTTTCACTTTTGAATAATCTTACGAATTCTTTGTAATCTTCATATGGCATAAAAACATCTATATCATCATCCCAAGGAATAAACCCCTTATGTCTTATTGTACCAAGCAACGTGCCCCCGCAAACCCAGTATCGGAGATTGTTTTTACTACAAAAAATATCAAATTCTTTAAGCATATTCTTTTCTAACCTATGTAAATCGTTAAGACAAATTTGCTCTTTATTTTTTACATAATCATTAAACTCATCATTTTCATCATATAAGTTTAACCAATTTCTTCCCTCATTAAATCCATATTTTTGAAGGCAATTAACATCTTCAATATTTATTTTATGAGCAGTAATTAGCACTATTTCCTCCACTTGACGAGCTTCTTCAAGTAATATCGGCTTTATAGCAGAATCCAAATTATTTAAATATCTTGCAGCAAAAGATTTTACATATCTACTTTGCTCCATTGCTACATATGAATCTTTAAAAACATAATATGAGATCCAGATCCCCTTATTTGCCATAAGTGTTCTTACTGCACTAGAAAACATATTTAATTCAAATAATGCGATTTTTTTTCCTTCAAAAATTTTTTCTTCCTTATATCTGTCAATCTTATTTGAAAACTCAGCTATTATACTTCTTATGTATGCTCTCTCCATTTTCTTGGCTCCTTTTAATCGAAATAGATTATGAATATTGTAAAATAAATATATGAATTTTCACTCTTAGTTGGGAGGAATAAATACTGCTTAGATGTTTGCTTTGGGGCTCTGGAAAAGTGCTTTTAATAATATTAACTTGGTAAAACACTATGAAACATTAGGTCAATTTAAAATTTGTGCGATTACTTCACGTAATTTATCGTATAAACGTTTTAGCGATTATCCTTGTATTTTATCAAGCAATCTAAATCATTACGATTATGATGTAATAATTATCATGTCTTATAATTATGTCTCTTCAATCATTGAAGATGCCTTGTCAATGGTTTTTTCGGAAATAAATAATCATTCCTGTTAAAGTTTTAAAACTAATAGGATATTACACCCAAAAATTTTTACAGCTAAAGGCTAGTACCCCATCCATCATTTGCTCTAATTGTTGGGGTGGCATCGCTTATAATGCACTTGGATTGAAATTTGCTTCTCCATTTATAAATATGTTCGAAGATCCACTAGATTACATAAAAATAATTAACAATCTTAAACACTATATGAGTCAAGACATAACTCTAGATCCTGTACAATACGAGCCTACTTTGAAGACAAATTACCCAGTTGCTTGCTGTGATGACGTTATGCTTCATTTTAATCACTATACAGATTTTGCTGATGCTAAAGCATGTTGGGGACGAAGAAAATTACGCATCAACTGGAATAATTTAATATACGTAATGTATGAGTCTGATCCAGTTATTGCAAGTGAATTTTCAAAACACCCCCTGTAAACAAGAAGTGTTTCACTTCATTCCCTTCTAACGATCCTAATCATTGTTATATCAATCTTGTAGAAGATAATAAACTTGGTAAACTACCATTTTGGGAACTATTTTTAGGAACTGCCAGTGGCAAATATCCATATTTTAACATTTTTGATTTTTTAACAACTGGCTCGATTAATATTATTTCTTCTGCAAAATAATGTCTTGTAAATTATGAGCAAAGTGCTTTAAGGTAAACTGTTCTTCATAAAGTTTCCTTGCACTTTGCCCTATGTATTTTAATAGACCTTTATTAGAAATCACTTGCTTCATTTTTTCCGATAAAGATTCGACGCTTCCACTTTGGCAAATGAATCCATTAATTCCATCCTGCAGATAATCTGCTTGCCCTACTTTTTCAGAAACAATTACTGGCTTACCATACATTAATGCTTCTGTAACAGTAACAGGAAATGGATCCTCTCTGGATGGACACACTAAAACATCAATATGCTCATATGCCTCTTCCATCTTCTTTCTAGATAATTCCCCAAGAATTTTAATATTCTCATATACGTTCGCCATTTGCGATATTTCGCTTTCAAGCACATTATCTGTTGTTGCACCAATAATCCAAAATTCTGCAGCACCACTATCAATTGTTAGCGCAGCATTTATAAATATGTCTTGTGCTTTGCGTTCCTCAATAGTTCCTATTATCGCAAATACGATTTTTCGTTTTTCATCGAACCTTGATTCCTCAATGTCCTTATCAGGTATGCCATATGGCAGCAACCCGATTCTTTCAGTTTCAATTACACCATTAAGATTTTCCTTAGCGATATTACTAACCGCAAATATAGATGTATTTTTCAAATTTATTTTGCTGGCACTATATGGATTTTCAGATAAAGTACGTTTCACGTAATAGGATGCTTCGTGGAGCCACCAAAAAACATGACGATATTTTGATATATACTCAATTGCCTCAAGCATGACAAAAGAATTTACAAAAATATAATCGAATTGGGAAAGCCAATAAATTTCTGTATCAAATCCTCGATTTAGTTTAGGATAGATAACAACATTGTGCCCTTGTTTTACCATTTCTTGTATAAAATGATAATCGCCACCTGTAGACACAATAGTTACGTTAATACCTTGTTCTTCCATTACTTCAGCAATATAAACAGAAACTATAGGCACTCCAGAATAGCCCAGGAATGGCGAAATAACCAACATATTCCTGTGACCCGCGCCGAAGCTATTTGCACCATATAAACGTACTTCTACACCATTTCTATCATCTAGTACATCGTCCCATGTTTTGATTTTTTTCTTTTCAATACCAATTGAAATCAACTGCTTTTTCATATCATCGGCTGATTTACTCATTAATATAATAAAATCAAATTCAAGCTCGCTTATATTATTAGGATGATAAACATCTAATCCATCTTTTACAGATGAATATGTATTATTATCTACAAAACCAATGATTTCCAAATCGCTATATATTTCTTTTAACTGAACTTTTCTGTTCTCATAAAAAAGCCCTGTTCCAAAAATCAAAAGCTTCATTCACATCTACCTTTTAACAAAATAATATCTAATGTATCAAACACTTCCTCTATTGAATGAATATTAACCTCGAGGTCTAAATTTTCTTTCAACCCATTATATATAGATTCAAAATCATATCCAACTGTTACTAAAACTGCATCAACATCAGGCAAATCATCATCTGGGCTCATTATTGGAAATCCTATTGATTTAATTGAATCAAAGTTATTTTTAGCTTTCTTATCTATTCCATATATAACAGTATTATTAGGCAACTCCCTTATTATATGGCGGGCAAACATACCTATTCCATAAATTGCAATTCGCTTATAGCCATAATAATCAATAAAATTATTTATAGATAAGCCCTGTTCTAGATAATTTAACCATCTATCATAAGTATACCAAAAATACTTATATCTCTCCAACTGTGATGGTTCTTCACAACAATTTACAGTAGTCTCTAATACTTTTTCTTCAGCCACAGATATAATATCTTCTTTTTCTACTTCTTTTCTCGTATCTAGAATTGCCTGCAAATATTTATATCCATATCGCTCATCAGGTTCAAGATACATACTTTCGCCCCATTCATTCCATGCATTTACAAATAGGAACTCATTCTGAACCTCTAATGAATATTTCAATGATGATTTAAAAAATTCCTTAAATTTTTCAGGATTGCATCCAGAGACAAACATTCCCTCTGGTCCCCTACGAGGAGAATCATCATAATCAGGAAAAACTCCTAGATAATTTTTACCTTCACACTGCTTTGATAAATCTATGTTGAGGTTAAAAAAATTATCATATAGATAATTTCTAATGCCATCATCTTTTTGAATAGGCTTTATATATCTCATTAGATAATTTGGAGCATTAAAATAACTTGCGTCACAACAAGCTTTAGTTGCATTGGTAGCAATAAAATACATGCCTTCAAAACCGCTATCTACTGCAAGTTTTTGCCAATAATCAACTATTTGTTCTAACACATTAATTATTTCTGGTCTCCAAATTAAAAATACAGGCTTATTGTCAACTTTTATATATCGATCATCCTTAAAAAATGGCAATAAATAATCAAAATGTTTTTTCCAGTCTTTTTTATTTCCATATTCCTGTAGCAATAGAATTTCTTTACCATTTTCTTCATGTGCGTAATCATGTTTAGGATTCCATCTATTACTCGGGATATTTAGATTACTCCATGATCTAACCCACGACTCATTTGCCCATGAAAAACAAAAAGGTATATTAATCTCCTTCCATCTCAAAAGATTCTCTGCTGGCTTTTCTAATATCTTTTTGTGATTTGCAAAATAATAATGATAAAAAACCAAACCATCAATTTGGTACTTATGCAAAAGATTTGATTGCCATTCAAATACTCTCTTATCTAAAAGGTCATAGTAATTTTCATCAAGCGGTACTCTGGGTTGATACTGCTCTACAACAAGCTGTTCTGCATTTTTTACAGCTATCCAATCTGTAAAATCATTGCCCCACCAGGCATCATTCTCTGGTACTTTATGAAATTGTGGTAAGTATGTAGCTAATATTTTTGTATTCATATTGTATATCCATTAAGAACAAATTTATTAATATGGTAGTATCATTTTTTTTGTCCATTTTTTCCATACTACTTTATTATGGGGAATACCTATACTATACAACCAATCAATTACCTCGTTCTTATAGCCCTCTCCAACTCCAACTATGACACAATCAAATTCCATATCTACTATGTTCTCCGGATTCTGAACAACTTCATTTTGCTCATATTTCTTAAAATCCCTATCTAGCCATGCAACAACACGATAATATGGATTGAATTTGAATTGTTTATATAAGCTTTTTCCTATCTTCCCAGCACCATATATTACAACCTTGTTTCCAGGTATTTCTGAAAATAATGATATTCCCCATTCTTCTAAAATATCCGGATTGCTCCAAGGCATCATCAATGGAACCCAAGACATACGTGACATAATATACATTTCTAATTGCATTAATAATACGGAAGCATATTTGTGATTGCTAAACAAAGCATAAAGAGAGCCATACAGTTGACCTAAGTCTCTAATATAAAATTCATTTTTCTTATTTGTAATCGATTCCTCATTTTGATAATAAATATAATAAGAAGCATCCGTAACTGAGATAGATTCACTTCTGAGAATATATCTCCATACAAAGTCTTGATCATCTCCAAATTCGATATTTAAACTAACCTCTTCAAATATTTCTTTTGCTAAATCAGCCCTAAATAATTTGCTCCAGAGATAAGGAAGTATGCCATAGTGATACGTTTGATTATTGAATACTAGCATATTTGAAATAACGTATTGCATCTGCTTCTCACCAGAATATATGCCAGCCGTAATATCTCCTTTTAAGTTTAACTTATCTCCATTTCTCTTAATCCATGTTGCATTTGACGCAACACAATCAGTATCACCAATCATTTCAACTAATGAAGATAAATAATTAGGAGAAATTTCATCATCAGAATCGATAAAAGCAATAAAATGCCCATTTGCATGTTCAACGCCCTTCTTCCTAGCAGCCATTGCACCTTGATTCGATTGTTGAATTAAATTTATTCTCTCATCCTTATTAGAATAATTATTTATTATTTCATTAGATTCATCCGTCGATCCATCATCTACTATTATTAGCTCCCAATCTGAAAAACTCTGCGACAAAACACAGCCAATACACCTATCAATATATTTTTTTGCATTATATACAGGTACTATAATAGATACTTGAGGATTCGTCATTTAGTTTCCCTTCCTATCAATTAAAGAAATAATAAATCTTGCTGCACGTTCAGATGCTTTACCATCTTCATGAACACCATATTTATTCAAAAAATCATTCAAATCTGCCGTGTATTTCTGTGAATCAAATTTCCCTATATTTTCTGAAAGTGTGTCATTTGTTTCTGCGACAGGGAATGGTAACTCATTGTAGTTGATATAAAAACCACGCTCTTCCGTCAAATACTTCTCTTTATCTGGTGCAAATAGAAACACTGGTTTTTTCACATATGCTGGTTCAAACATAATACTTGAATAATCTGTAATCAATGCATCTGATATGCCTACAAGCTCTTCTGCATCATAATAATCACTTACATCAATAACATAATCTGGTTTAGGAATCAGTTTGCTTTGTTTAGCTACAAATGGATGCAAACGTAGCAATATATTCCAATCTCCACCGAACTTTTTATCTAGAGCAGCTTTAAGTACTGAAAAATCCAATTCATTTTCAAATATTCCATCAATCGAACCTGGCTCTTTTATTCTAAATGTTGGAGCATATAAAACATATTTTTTATTATTCTCCAATGAATAATTTTTTATCACTTCAGAGTAATCATATTCATTATCAAATAATATATCTGATCTAGGCGAGCCAACATGAATTGCTGGACCAGTATACTTAAACCCACTTCGACATGTTTTTTCATCAAATTCGCTACCTACTAACAAGTAATCAATATTATCCCAGCCATGCACCCCGTACTTATCAATATCTTGTTCTCCACGATATTTTAATTCGTCATATCCAAACATCTTTAAAGTAACACTCGACCAGTGCTTAATTTGTATTTTAATTTGTCCTTCTCTTAATATCTTACACCCTGTATCGGTTATAATATATTTTGCCCCATAAAAATATTCATAATATTTTTCTCTATTGTCTTGAGATATTTTTTCAACATGTGCCATACTTTCATCTGTCAAATTGCTTTCAAACCATCCGACACTAATATCGAGCCGAATTTCAAGTATCTTTTTTATTATATTTTTTGCATGCCCTGAATAAGCAACAGTTGTTATTAATAATATTTTTTTTGTATCTAACGGCTGAGACTCATAACGATTCTTTATTATCTCTGAATCACTCTTAAGCACAACATAATCATCAATCCCTTTTTCCTTTAAATTTTTTTTCATCCCCTCACGATGTGCTTCTGCTACAGACAGGATAAACATATCTCCTTTTTTTACTTCATAATGATTTAATTCAAATATAGTTTTCCCTAAAACAGTTTCTCGAATTTGTCTTTTTGATACAAAAAACTCAAATTTACTTACTCCACGTTCCAGTAGTTCCAGTGAAAACTGTCTTCCCCAATTACCGGCTCCATATAGAATTATTCTCTTTGATGCTTTAATGGCATTTATATTATTATTAATAAATGTTTGAAATTGGTTGACATTATTACTAGCAAAAAAAATATCCTCTACTCTTATTTTCTCTAATGATTCATTTCTTTGCACAGCTATAGGATGTACGAGAGGAAAATTCAATTTTTCTATTTTATTAGTTGTTGTAGCTAGCCTACTATTCGAATCAACTGCATTACAATGTGTTGCATCCTCGTTGAACCCCATATACTGCACCAAATTTTTGTTTGGATATAAATGCAACCCCTTTTCCAAAAATGATGCAAACAAAAACTGATGATCCCACGAAGACGTCATACTTTGAGAGTAACATTCATCAAACCATTTATACCAAAAGTTCGCTACTAGTCTATCATTAAATAAACTATATAAATAATCGGTTTTAACTATTTCTGGGTACTTTGACATTTCATAATCATATTTATCCCATACACGTTTCCATGTTGCCCATCCCCAAGTACAATTAATATATGTAAAAAAATAATCTGCAGATTTGTCACTTAATCCAAAATTCATCCCTGATATTGAAAAGATTCTATCATCGTTTTTATATTTAAACAGCATTTCCTGACAGAATCTATAAAAATCAGGAGATGGCACACAATCATCCTCAATTATTATTGCATATTCCTCTTTTTTTAATACTTCTGTAATACCAGTTGCAGGACGTCTTCCACACCCCATATTTACATCAGAATAAATCCTTTTTACCTGACAATCCCAATCAATATTACTAACTATATCTCTACACTCTTTACATAATTTTTTGTCATCTGGATGGTCAAATCTAGGTCCATCTGCTACTATATATAATTTTTTAGGTTTGGCTGCTCTAATACTCTCAAAACTATCTTTGACACAATCTGGTCTATTGAAAATAATAAATACAACGGGGGTATGAAGTTTGAAATCTGCCATACATTTCTCCTTATGAAGATAATATTTAATCTAGCCAAATATGCACATTTTCGCACCTATATAATCAGTGTTATCAGTTATTTACCATTAAGTATTCGACACAATCGCTTTTAGATACTTCTTACCAGATTTATAAAACGGAAAGAATTAGCTTTTACAATTCTTTTACTCTCTGTATCATCTTCCCAAATCTCATTTTCGCTCGAAATGATATTTTTTTGTGAATTCAAAATTTTCTAATTGACATATAATGTCCCATGCATTTTTTACCGTTAGAAGTATTCTTATACTTGTGTCGATTAAGTCCCTTGTAGTTTTTTATTCCATCACTACTATCCTTTCGGATAACTATTTATACGCAACAATCAAACAATTATTTATATTTGAAGCTGTTCCTTTAATAACTGATAGTTCATCAAAGGCCTCAACTCCTAAATCTTTCTCAATAACCTCCCATTCATTAGGCCAAACCTCTTGTATATTCTTCACAGAATATACAAAAAAACCGGCTGCTTTAAAAAGATTTCCTAATGTCAAACAATTCCACGTATACAAATGATTATCTATATCACTTCTTTTATAATCGACATCGCATGATTCATTTGGTACATAAAATACAATTTTCCCACCTTTTTTTAACACCCTAAACAATTGTCTCAACTCATCTAAAGGTCTTTCTACATGCTCAAGAACATGTGTTGAAATAATAACATCAGCATAATTATCACTTAATTCTTTTGTATGCTTAACAGTCTTTATTCCATTTTTACGACAATATTCTCTTGCGAAATCATTTATTTCTATTCCAACCTTATTTTCATTTGCAAATTCTTCTAGAAGATATCCACCCGCACAACCAAATTCAACAAGCGTCTCACTACTTTTTACATATGGTTTAAATCTTCTATAACTAACTTTTGCGCCAAATTTTCCCATAGGTTTTTGCCATTCAAAATACTGTTCATCATAATGACTTTCCCCACCACCAAAATCGACTTGATTAACCGATATAAAATTTGTTATCCCAGCCTGTAAACATTGCATTTTTATATCTCTTTCTTTATTACTACAAATTACAATCATGCTTTCTTCTTTAGCTGTAATTCTTAAATAACTTTCAAACGAGATAACATTCCATAATTCATGTTGACCATGCTTATCTGTGTTATTATCAATAAACCCTCTTACATTTATTGACTCGAAATTAAATTTTTGAGATAGCTGCTTTCCTTTCTCACAAAATCCCCAGATATAGACATTTTTTCCCTTTAAAAAGCTAATCCAATCGATTTCATTACTGATATACATTCCACACTCCTTTTTACATTTCGTAATATATTTTCACAATACTATTTTTAATCTCTTTTTTTGATGTTAACCCAGCCTTTATGATTTCATTCGATGAAACATATTTTGCTATTGTCATATCATCAAAAATCTTTGCTATTTGTGATAGTGCACCCTCTGGTTTGTCTAAATCATATAAAAAACCTGTTTTTCCATGTTCGATTAGCGATGGTGTACCGCCAACATTACTTGCAACAATTGGAGTTCCTATAATCATTGCCTCTTGCAGCGAATTGGATGAATTTTCGAGTGTTGATGCTAACAAAAAGACATTTGCTTTTTTATATTCCTCAATCATTCTGTTCACATCACAATTCCCAATGAATTCTATGTTTTCCTCCAATTGTAAGCATTTAATCTGCTCAGATATATATTCCCCATATTCTTTATTAGCATCAACTGGGTTAACACCTGCAATCCGCACTAATAAATCAGGAAATCTTCCCTTCAAATCTACAAATACTTTCAGCACCAGATGTAAACCTTTTAATGGATATGATGCCTGACTCATAAATATAGTATGAGCTGTACATTTGTCTGCTTTCCACAATCCATGAGCTGTATATACCTCATTTCTCATTATTTCCTTACATTCATGGTATTGTGCATTTGGAGCTAATTTTTCACCCCACTTTTTGTCCCATTGTGTTCGTCCAATGATATGCCTTGCCTTTTTAAGGGCTCTTTTTTCGTAAGTTGCTGATTCTCCAAAGTTCATTTGGTAATCAGTTATACTTTTCATAAGCTTATTATCCTGTCTCATTTCACTAGTAATTCCATCAAGCATAGGCTCACCGCATAGTGAAACTAATCCTTGAATATGTATAACTGTTTTATCCAAAAGCCCTTTATTTTCGCAGGCTAGTATCATGGCGTAGGTGTGGGTGTACTCTGTTCCCCAGATATGAATTATGTTAGGTTGATAATTATCTATGATTTCTTCGAACCTACTAACCATTTGTTGAATAAGCTCTTTACCACCTTCTAAAAAAGAATAATATCTATAATTATCTACTGTTCCATCTTTACAATTTTCTCTTTTTTGAATTGGTACACAGACTGCAAATCTATACTCAGTATCTTTTCTTAATTCGTTAAATAACCCACTAATCCAACCACCATATTCCGTCTGCCTAATCAATAGTATGTCCGCAACTTCAGTTAACACTACATTAGAGAGCCATAATACTTTTTTCGCATTCTTTTTTGGAATAATATTGTTATATTGCAAACGTTTTTGCATTCTATTTATATAACTTTCACCTATTCCAAACCTGTTATTCTTATTCGAAACACAATTTTTAAATAATGCAAATAATTCCTCATCTATATAACTTTCAGATAGAATTTCTATTAATTTTTTTACAAAATAATAATCCGAATTCTCTTTTATATTAGTATCGTAAATAATCTTTTTTGCATTTCTTAATACTATTCGTTCTAAAAATTCTTTATCAGATGCATTTGCTGCTTCCATAAGAGTTTTGCTCATATAATCAGTAAATAACTTTTTCAACTTTTCCTCAACGGAAATATCTAGAGAAAGTAATCTATAAATTTCAATCGAATTAAAATTATTTAATCTCTCTTTTGCGATTATCTTTAAATTACGATTATTGTCTATCCCCAATGCTTTTATCAGTTTCAAATCTTCTATAAAGAATTCGTCATACATTCTATTTTCATATCCATAATATTTTAAAGATGCATTGCCTTTAAGAAATCTATAATCATAAAATACATAAACCGGCTCTTGCAAAACTACACACGATTCAATTCTATTATATAATTTCGTATTAAAAAGCTTATCTGCGCCATAAACATCATTTCTAAATAGCTCATCTTTAAATAAAGATTTTTTATATAAGTTTGCCTGATTAAGCATTAACCTATTTCTATAAATGTATTCCCAAGATGAAATCACTTCACTCCTACTATTGCAAACTCTTTCCTCAACCCCTTTGCTTGATATCAAGGTCTGCTTTTTTATTTGTTCTTTTTCATCCAATACCGTTACTATTACATCTGTCCATATTACATCTGGGTAGTTACAATCTATTATTTTTTTTGCTAATAATTCAAGTCCACCTTCTACCATCTGATCATCAGAATTCAATATATAGATATATCTACCTTTTGCATTTTTTATGCCGTTATTCATACTTGCATATATCCATTGATTATCCTGGTGCAAAACTACAATTCTCCCATCAGTAGCCGCAATGTTATCAACTATTTTTGGGGTATTATCCGTAGATCCATCATCTACAATAATCATTTCCCACTCTTCAAACGACTGTGACTCTATGCTTTTGATAGCATTAGCTATATATTTCTCATTATTGTATACAGGTATGATTATCGAAATTAAAGGACTATACATTTTTGCTATAACCTTTCATTTTGTTAAATCTATTAGAATTTGTTTTTTTACATCCTCGGAATATAAATCTTCATTAATTAATCGCTCATTCAGCTCTGGGACTGCTTTCCCCTTTATTGGAATTCTCTCTTTGGCTGCCATTTGGTACCACTCATACTCATTATCTATTTGCCCTATATCTATCGCTTGATATCCATATTCTACAAACTTTTTCACTAATACTGTCGCTGTTGGTCCAAGGCTAATCAATAACAATATTTCTTTTCTTATGTTTTTTAATACAGCTTCTATTATCGATTCATAGATGCTAAAAGCATCTTTTGCGGGGCATATTATTCTACTTAATGATTTAACTTCATTAAACAAATCATTTCCCAGACCATTTCGAGTATTTGCACCTTCAATTAATAATATGTCCCTTCCTTTCCATACTTGTTTCCATAAATTGAATATTTTTTTTGCTTGTGTTTTATCTCTATATATTAAATATGGTCTTGAAACATAGGAGTCGTAATATGTTCTGTTAGTATCTATTAATTGTTCAATTTCATCATGCTTATCCCATATATAGCTTCTAATCCAAAATGCCGCTTCATCAGTATATTGTTCTAAACTATCAAACTCATCAGGAATTGCAATTAACAATTCATCATTTTCTGTATTCATCACCTCTAATAATTCATATGCCAACGACTCATTATACTTTTGAAACCATGGTCTATCTCTGTTCAACATTATTTCAAATTCACCATCACCAAATCGTGTCAAAGACTTTGATTCATAAATAATCTTTTTTAAACACTGTTCTGCAGATACAATTATTTTGGTTTGAGTCCTTTTTTCATATTTCTTATTTTGCTGAGCATAATGCTCTGATAACTGTTTTTTATCTTCATAGTACTTTTCTCGTACGGTACTATCTATCCATTGATATTCTGATAAATCATCTCGTGAAAAAATAATTTTCTTTGATGATATATTCTTGCATAATTCTAGTGGATAGTAATAATCTTTCATGCATAATATAATATAGTCACAATTCTCTTCATCATCCCAATTAATATCATTCTCTTCTATTATTAAACCATTCCAAACTTTACCAATCTTTTCATAATCACTATCTATAACTTTTATGATTTTTACACATGAAAAATCTATTGAAGAATATGCCATCTGTCCCCAAAAGCCAGTTCCCCATATTATTACATTAACTGTTTTCTTTTCCATTAATAAAACCTCCAACTAATCAAAAGGCATATTTTAATATTTTATTAATGTGTATCTTTGTGTATTTTCCAATTCCTTTTTATAATGATCGCTTATATTACCAAATAATAACTAATAAAATTACTCATACCTTTATTAACTAAAATATTAATAATTTCATCTATAAAATGAGGTCCTACTGCGATAATTATACCAACATTGTCACTACTAGTTACTTCATCAATACTTATTACAGGTATATTACATAATATCTGTCCCGTTTTTTTTGCATCAATAAAAGCACTAGGATTTTCCTCCAAAATTTCAGTCATATATTTATAACAAGAAATGCCCACTCTACCAGCACCATAGATTAATATTCTTTCATACTCGCTACAAAATTTTTTTAATCTACTCTTAGAAAAATCTTCATTTAATAATTGATAAGGATAAATTATTCCTTTATCAACATTCATCATATTCCACATTTTTTTCATCATAATATCAATTATCGATAAATATGATGTTGCGAATGAATCGTTCATAATCATACATGTTTTATAACCCGCATCTTCCGATATATAAGGAAGTATTCGTTCAATAGCATGGCTTATTGTTCCATCATTTGGCAATGGTTCCTCTGGAAAATCAACTAGTTCCCATTTTCTAGAGTACAATTTTTTTAAAGCTTCTGTTCTGCACCAAAAAATTGTTCCATAAGAAATTGGCGCAGTTGTATCAGATATTTTACATTTTATATTTAACTCTTTGCATATCTTCAGTGCGTTACTATAATTTTTACTCCAACCCTCGCTAGCTGATTTATATGTAAGTATAAAACAATTACCAATGTCTAATACCGGTAAAGCTAATCCCAATTCTTTTTTTCCTTCAAATAAGCTTATTATATTATTGATATAATCTTTACTTATCAATGTATTATCCCACATAGATTTATTCCAAAGAAATGTATCTTCAGATGTATGTTGGTATTTTGGGGTTTTATCATGTAAAAATGCAATATAATCATTTTCCAGGAAAAAATCCCTTCCCTCAATCAACAGTGCAGCTATATCTCTCCCTCGGTTTTCCATTCTATATATACAAGTAACATTTTTTAGGTTCCCTCTATGCTGATTAAAATAATCAATTATTTCTTTCTTTGAGGAAATAACCATAATCCTAATACTGCCCATAATTCTGTTTATATATTTTACATAAAAATCTATGCTTTCCTCGTAATATAAGTATATTATGATTCCCACTCTATTTAATTCTTGTTGTTTTGAATATCCTTTAGGAAGAACATAATATCTCTTGTCTATTTTATTAATATCATTATCCCTCATATTTTTCATTCTCCGAAGACATCTTTGACAACATCTAGATACCCATATCCATTTTTCATATCGGGTTCAAGGTATGTTCCCTCTCCCCACTCATTCCATGCATTAATAAATATGTATTCCGAATTATATCGAATAGCTTTATTCTTTAATTTTTTCATATATTTTTTAAATTTTTTTGTTGATACACCTAATACAATCCTTCCATTTTTCCCTTTTCTTGGTGTATTATCCCAATCTACAAATGCTCCCATATATGAATTACAAATTATATTTCTTTTAAGAATATTCTTCCACAATATAGAATAACTATATATAAGGTTATTACTTTTATAAAAAAAATTAAAAATTCTACTTAGAAATTTATAATACTTAAATTCTAGTTCTGTTCTTCCATATTTCATCGTGTAGAGTGGTTCAAATTGAATGCTTTTTTCACATATTGATTCATTTTGAAAACTATTATACTCATCAATTATATATATTCCTGAGAAGCCACTTTCAATACATCTTTTATTCCAATATTCAACCATTCTATTGAAATTTGGGATCATCTTGCTTCTATAAATAATCAATATCGGGGAACCATCATGCTTGATATAAAATTCATCTTGGAAAAATTCAAATAAATAATTAAAATGTTCTTCCCATTCATTTTCTGTTCCATATGTTTGCTCTATTAACACTGAATTGTCATTTTCCCATGTTTTTGACCATGTTTCATTGGCCCAACAAAAACAGTAGTGAATTTTTTCTTTAGAATCTATTTCTTTTAAAAGTTCTAACGGTTTATATAATAGTTTTTTCCCATTGAACCAATAATGATAAAAGCAAAAACCATATACATTATATTTTTTAGCAAGCTTTAGTTGCCAAATAAAATCATCCTTTTCTTCCAAATTATAGTAAAAGTCGTTTTTAGGTAGCCTCGGCTGATTATGGTGCTTAAATATTGGGAGTGCTTTTTTTGTATTGGTCCATTCTGTAAATCCTTCGCCCCACCACATATTATTCTCTTCACACTCATGATATTGCGGTAGGTGAAATGCTATTAATTTAACACTTTTATTTTTCATAAGTTTTTTGTCCTATAAGGTTATCTATTCGCTCTATGCGTTCAGGATACTTAAAATTCTGCGCACAATACTGCTCATAATATTTTCTGATACACCCAATTAAGTATTTCCGCTCATCAACATTATTCTGCTTATTAACCCACTCTAACAACAAACTGGCATGATAAACATAAAAACATTTCATATAGTCTATATACATCATTGAAACGCCACCAGACTCTAACATATTAATTGCCTTTTCATACCCCAATAAAATATCTTTTAATCTATTATAATTCTCGTTAGTATATGTATGAGTTATAGAATCTGTTCGCTGATAATAATGATAATAATTTTTACTATTATACAATGTATATGGATTACTCAACGATACCATAGCAGTAAAAATCACATCATCTCCACGCTTTAGGGATTCATCAAAATATATATTATTATTCATTAAAAAAGACTTACGAAAAATCTTATTCCAAACAAACGCTGCAAAGTTTCTATATTCCTCTCTATAAAAGGCGTACTTAATAATATCTTGAGAATCAGATATTATATCAGGAATCAAGCCATTATTTTTCATTTGAATACTCTTATCATCATAGTCCTTGCTATATCCAAACACATACACATCTGCATTCGCTCTTTCCATTTCATATATCAGAGACGAATATGTATTATTTTCTAACCAATCATCCTGATCTACAAAAGTTACATATTTACCATTTGCTTTACATAAACCATAGTTTCTTGCTGATGCAACACCACCATTCTTTTTATAATAGTATCTAATTCCATCATATTTCTTTTGTAATCTTTCAATTATTTCTTTGGTATTATCTTTAGACTCATCGTCTACAATAACTACCTCGATTCTACATTCTTGTTCCAGTACACTTTTAATGCATCTTTCTATTGTTTTTTTGGCATTATAAACTGGAATTATAATTGAGATATCATATGATACTTGTTCTATCATAAATCACCCTACTTAACAGATTCATTTTCCGCTTCCTAGACTTTTATTTTCTGAAAAATAATATTTACTATTTTCATACTCGCTTTGCCATCTTCACTAACATTATTTTTACTCATAAACAATCCAACTTTATTGTTGTACTTTGCTTCATCAAATCTAGATATATTTTCTTCTAAATCATCATTATTCTCTGCGATATCAAATGGTAAATCCTCTCTCTTCCACATGAATTCTCCACGATTCTCCATATATTCTTTTACATCATCCGCATAAAGCAAAACTGGAATTCCTACAAATGCTGCATCAAAAGCACAGCTTGAATAATCCGTAATTACGATATTAGCTGCTGCCATTATTTCACTCAAATCTGGCATTAAACTAACATCGATTATTCCATCTTTGTTATATAAATCATTTACATCCAGCTTTGCGGATAACTGAGGATGTACTCGTAATAAAATGCGACAATTCTTTTTATATTTCTTCTCAAAAGCTTTGCCCATCCTATTAAAATCAATTGAAAAATCTTCGAGATATACTTTTTTATTGTCTTTCTGCGTTCCCCCACGAAAAGTTGGGGCATATAACACCACATGTTCATTCATATCAATGCCAAGTTTATTTCTCATTAATACGTTATATTCTTCTCTACTGTTAACTAAAATATCTAGCCTTGGGGATCCAACTCTTAATGTTGGACCATTGTATAAAAGTTTTTTAGGATAGACTTTATCACAGTATTCAGAATTCGAAAGTACATAATCTGCTAAATTGGAATCCCATTCACTAACACGTCGTGCTATCTCAGGGAATTTATCCCCTCTAAATAAACCTACTGCCTTGAATCCAATAGTTGCATGCCAAGTCTGTATGTATAACTGATTTTTTCTTTTTAATGTCCCATATGGTTTTCTATAATTATCAATCCACACTTTTGCAGTTGATAAATGATAAACAGTGTTCCACAAATTATCTTTCTTTACTTTTATGTATTCAGGAAATGTTCTTGAGACATCATGAGTAAGCCAAACTAAATCTAATTTTTCCCCTCTTCTATGCAACTCTTCTGCAATGTATTTAGGATTGTCTCCATATCCTCCATCACCCTCGAAGCATGCAAATACTATTTTGTTTTTCTTTACTGGAAGCACCCACATTAGCCTAAATAATAAGCTTAATCTTTTTGCTTTTCGTTCACGTTGCTTCAAATATTTTTCTTCACTATTCAAATCAACTATGCCTTCCTTACTCCTGACTTACTAGCCTCTATTTCATCTAACAATTCACAATACCACCCAATAAAATCAAATCCATATTCTTCCATTGGTAAACCCGTCTCAGAAAAATTTAAATGCATATCCAAAAGATGCTTATCTCTTACGCTAATACCATCTTTATCCGTCATCTTTATAATCCTATACGGATATTCACAATCATCCATCAAATTAAGATAATTATTAGGGATGTCCGCATGAACTCTAGCAACAAATACTAAACGATTCCATTTTATTTTCTTTATAGACTCGTTCCAACAAGTAATACATTTATCCAATTCATCTTTAGGATTATTAACATGTGCAAAATATACTTTCACATCATTTATCTTTCCAACAGGACATACTTCCGAAAAACCGCCTTCACATACCCACAATTCTAAGCCTAATGGCTTAAGCTCAGTTGTTAAATAATACTTAGGATTTAACATTATTTTTTAGTAATCATTTGGTGTTATTCTAATATTTATCGTTGGACTAATACTTTTATCCTTTTGCCATATGTTTGTATAAATCATACTAGCAACACAATCGTTACTAATAATTGTTGGTGCTTCTCGATTTATTATTTTTTTACGTAAATAGCCCAAAACTGCATTTATATCATAATAGTAAGTTCCATCAAATCTTTTTGCCCTTGGAACAAGACATGTAAAATAATTATCATCGTCTCTGTCCAATTCATTTAATTGTAGAACTAAATCAAGTGAATCAAACGGGGTGATAATAAGCCCACACTTTTTTCCTTTATACTCGTTTAAATATTCGACCTTTTCTATCGATTTACCATTTAAATCAATTCCTTTACCACCATGTTTATTATCCAAAAAGCATTCGAATTTAATATTTGCTCGATTCATAAAGCTACTTATTTTTGTACCAAAGTGGCCTGCTCCTACCATAAAGATAAAATCATATTCTAAACTGAAAAACTCTTCTATATCTGTTATTATATTTATCATTTTCTCTCCAATAACGATGATGTACTAAACGGTAATTCCTTACTCCTCACATGCCCTCGGTATTTCAACTCTTAGTCCCGTCGATGAAACGCTAGGTGTATGTGGCAAATAAACCACATCCACATCAAGCTTTGCTAAATCTTCTTCTGTCTTTTTCCAGCGATCATTGCCTTTCCAGTCGTCACCTATAAATACAGCATCAAATTTATGAGCTTTATATATTTCCAACTTATCTAGAGTGTTTGCAATTAATACTTCGTCAACGGCCTTAAGGTTTTTTACTATATCAGCTCTATCATTCTCATTAATAACTGTAGTCTTATGTTTATACTGCTGCACCAACTCATCAGAGTTAATCCCGACAATAAGCCTTTCACATTGCGCCTTAGCGTTGTTTATTAAATTCAAATGTCCAACATGGAACATATCAAAGACCCCTTGTGTATAACCCACTTTATACATTCTACTTTCTCCGTAGTTCCTTTAGCTTTTTTCCTATGATAAAACAAGGCTCCGCACCAATAGGTGCGAAGCCCTTTTTACCCGCTATTTCCTTAACTCCCCACCAAGCATTCAGTTTTAAATGTCTAGCTGTATAGGATGTAGAGTTGCTTAATCCACATAGCTATAATTATGTATTAATTATAGTTAATATCGGAACTATATTCAATTAATTAAACCCCAGAACACATTTTTGTCACATTATTTAACATCATACTCCTCCTATGGACATACCTCAAACTGACGCTACATAGACATCTATTCCTATATAATCCTGTCATTTTGCATGTAAATATTGTACTTACTTCAAATACTCATACACCTTCTCTCCACAATCACCTGTTGCACTTGCATTAATATCAGAAAAAGCCCTAATTTGTAGTTCCTTATCATGCTTGGCTCCATGGATATTATTATCAATTAAGTCTTCCAATGAATTGTACAAACCTTCAAAACAGCAGTATTTCATCCATTCAGAAGGCGAATAATATCCTTCATTTTCATCAAAGATTTCTTCCCTAATAAATTCCCCATAGGCAAATGGTTCAATATCTTTTGACTGAATATCAATATGATACCACTGACGTTTAGGTGAATAGTAATACTTATACTTATCCTCTAAAGCATCTTTAACAAAGTTTCCAATTCCAACATTAGCTACATAGCAATTAAAATCCTTTTGTGTTATTTCAAAAGGACTAACCCATTCTTTTGCTTCTCCCGTTACTGGATTCAATTCAACAAACTTATTTCCCCAATTAGGACTAAAAATCACTCTATCATCCATAACTACTGCATTTGAAAATAATCTATGATTGCTTTTTACTTTTAACCTTCTATCAAGTCCTACCAATCCCTCAACACTAATATCATATTTCTTCTTTTCGCGTGTAGACATGTTAAAGCGCACTACTTCTGTTCCAGCGTATGGGATAAACCATATATTTTCATCATCAATTCTTCTGTTAGCTGCACCTATATATAACCCTTCTAATCCAGTATCAAACGCCTGTACATCTAAAGTAACAATATCTACAGATATCATTTTTCTTCCATCACGGCTTAGGATGAAGAATTTTCCCTTATAGTAGAATTTTACTGCTGGCACTCTTTCCAAATCCGGCATTGTAGCCACATTAAAATCGCTTATATCCTGTAGGTAAAACACCTCTTCTGTTTCCATATTGAAGATTACTAAATCAGGATATCTTTGTGGCCATATAAATGCCATGTGGCCCACTATAGATGTATAGAAAAATGCTCCTGCCCTTTCAATCTTTTTATCTATAGCAATAGTCCTGATTTTTTTGCCTTCCACTACCATAATATCCTGCGCATTTCCAGGAAATAGGTAAAGCTTATTTTTATAGTCAAAAACCATGTTGTAGTATCCACCACCAGAAGGCACAGGAATACTCATAAGAAATCTCATTTTGTCTTCTTGCTGATTTCTCTTATAAATTCTGTTTCCCCTTAGGGTGTAATCTTTGTGCCATGTTCCATCTATTAGTTGTATAGCTTGTGCCCCCACATGGTATTTCCAATCTTCCTTATTTGGTAGTTCATTTATTCGATTATTAAGTATAAATAGAGGTTTTCCAGCCACACCAAAGAGTGATGTTACACTGGTAGCAGCATCTCCAATATACACATCACAAAGTGCTATCGTATCTTCGATATTAGGTGTAGTATCATAAATTCCCCAGTCTTCCCTAATGTATTTATCTCTTATATCTTCATAAATTGGCAAATACTGCGCTCTCATGGACTGAAGTGTTTTCTCAAATAATGGGTGAGGTCTCCATAGCAAGCATACATCTTTTCTATTTCTGAAAATATCAAAAACATATACCATTTTTCGCATGAAAGCCTCTGTATCATCAAGCATTCCATTCAAACTAGTATTATAAAAATATACTTTCTTTCCAGCCATTTTCTGTTTCCATGCTTCGGGTGGTTCTGGCGGATTCATGCATTTTTTTATTGCACTATCAAATTTTGGTGATCCCAAAGGAAGGAATTTTTCCTGCGGAACAATTGGATCAAAGAATCCTCTAAATTTCTCTGACTGAATGACAATATAATCGGCATTCAAATATGAAGGTAATAAAGCTTGGCCTTCGCTCATGTTTCCTGCTGTAGCATAATATGGAATATACACTAAGCAATCTGTATATTTCTTCAATTCTTTAGAGTAAAAGAATGGATGAACACTTGTAACCAAATTACTATCATCATATGGATTATGTATAAAAATCATGTCAGGATGCTCTGCGCCAAAATCAAATGTTTCATAACTTGTTATATGCACATATTCAGGAAAATCATCTCCCTCCCAATACTCAGCTTTTACACTTCCATCAGGATTTTTATCAAAATAAGGTATTGGAATCACTAATGCAGTGCAATTTTCGTCAGCTGCAGCTGCCTGCCACACGCTCTCTAGAGAATCCCACATGCTAGATTTATAAGGTAGAAATACAGCCAGTCGCTGTATAGCAATATCTTCTTTTGAGCTTCTCTCTATCTTATTAACTATTGTATCTAGTCTGAGTTTTGCCGAATTAGCAGATAATCCTTGCTCTGAAAGCACTTCTTCATTTATCTCATATAGTATTTCACAAAACTCTTCTAATACAGATACAGTTTTATGTCCCATACCCTCTTCTTGCTCAATATATGTTCCCAAATCTATAGCTTTCTGTTGGGCAGTCTGAAGGTATTCAGAGGCTTTTGATATATCTGATGCCTTTGAGCTTAATTCAGCAAATACACCCTCGTTAATTTTTCTAAACAATGCAATATAGTTTTCTACTAATTTGAATTTATATTTTCTCATAAAACCCCCAGATTATATTTACTTTATTTTTTATACTCTTCAAAAACACCTGCCATTGCCAAAGAAATCTTTTCTATATCACTTAAGGATTTTCTATCATTAACCTGCTTTATAAATTCCCTAATTTCATATCTGAGCCCATCGCCTTTTAGCTCATTGTCATACGATAATATCTTATTAGGGTCTTCAAAATGTACTTCATAGTGTTTTGTAAGCCACCAAGGTGCTGGAACCACTATATATCCCTTAGTTCCTGAAATAATCAAGCTCCCCTCGCTCTTTACACCAATCCCTGTGGCAGCTTCCCCAAAATTATTTTCATACTCAAAATCTGCAACTGTAAATATATCTACTCCATCTTCAGATTTAATAGTTTTAAATGATACTTTTTTGTAATTCGTCCCCAACAAACTAAACACAGCTAGCATTCCATAGCTTCCTAGTTCAATAAAACTTCCTGCCGCATCCTTATCTGTATACTCTCGGCCATCCTTATCAACTAATTTTGTAAATGTGGCTCTTACATGAACAATATCTCCTATAACCCCAGATTTAGCAGTCTCTATTAAGCTTTTAAAGCCAGGCATATAAGCTGTTTTTAAGCCTTCCATAAGTACCAGGCCTTTTTCTTTTGCAGTCCCCAAAATCACTTTTATATCTTCTTTTTTTAGCGCCATCGGCTTCTCACACAACACATGTTTGCCGTGCGATAGAGCCTCTATCGTATATTCGATATGAGTCGCGTGTGGGGATGCAATATATACCGCATCAATCTTATTCCATACATCTTCTAATTCACTATGCGCTTCTGGAATGGGATATCTGCTAAGCCCGTTTACAGCAGTTGGCACATCCTCAGCTATCTCATCCTGCAACCTAGCCACGAATTCTTTGGCTCTAATTCCATGTGGATTATAAACGCAAGAAACTGAAGCACCCTCTACGTGCTCCAGCTCCTTTATAAATCGCTTTGCAATTCTTCCAGTTCCAATAATTCCAAATCTAATCAAAGTCTACTCTCCTTGAATCTGTTTTCTTTGTTCCATAAACTTTTCAATAACTCTCGCCATTGCTCTTGATTCTCCAGCTGTGAGCTTATATTCTTTTCCATTTGTATCTTTTATCTTAGATATGAATTCTGATATTTCATATCTAAAGCCACCACCTTGGAATTCGGCTCTATGCCTCTCTATTCGATTTGGATCTTCATATCTCACCTCAAAGCTATCCGCCAGCCACCAAGGTGAAGAAACTAAAATATACCCCTTAGTTCCTGAAATAATTAAATGTCCTTCTGTTTTTACCCCTGCTCCAGCTTTAGCTGTAGCAATACATCCATCGTACTTAAATCTTGCCTCCGTATATATATCTATTTTATTCTCGCCAAGAATAGAATCGATTTCTACATCATTATAATCGACACCTAGCAACTTAAATATTGGAAGCATTCCATAGCTTCCGTACTCAAGAAAGGCACCACTATATTTATAGTCACATTGTTCTCTTGACCCAATTTGAGGTAATCTAGAAAAACATGCCTCTATACTGCAGATTTTTCCTATTGTTCCATCCTTTGCAGTTGAAAGAATCTGTTGAAAAACTGGAAGATAAGCCGCTCTGATACCCTCCATCAGCTTTAATCCTTTGCTTTTCGCCATGTCATAAAGCTCTTTAGCCTCATCGTAAGTAAATGTCATTGGCTTCTCACACAACACGTGCTTTCCAGCTTCCAAGCCTTTTCTAACATAATCTGCGTGCGTCTCATTAGGTGATGCTACATACAACGCATCTACTTTATCTAAGAATGTATCAAAATCATCTACATATGTAGGCAACTGATATGTGTCATTAAACTCTTTTGCTGATTCGACATCTGGGTTATATGCCGCTACTACTTCTGCACCAGAAACATAACTTGACTCTTCAAAGAATCTAGGCGCAACACGGCCTGTTCCAATTATTCCTATTCTTACAACTGTGCCAATTTCTCTTCTAATTAAAGATGAGGAAATATCTGGTGTACGCTCAAGATACACGACTTTACAGTATGCATTAAGATAGTCAAACTTACCTGTCCAATCTGATCCAACTGTGAATATATCGCAGTCATACTTCTGAATATCCTCGATTTTTTGACCATCATGATCTTCAACTATGATTTCATCAGCAAAACCTGTAGCTTTTACATTCTCGATTCTAGTCATAATTGGATCTACTAGATTCAGCTTTCCTCGCATAGTGTCAAAGTGCTCCGTTGTAACACCTACGATTAGATAGTCGCCTAATGCTTTAGCTCTTTTTAATAGCTTATAATGTCCCTCATGAAATAAATCGAAAGAACCATAAGTAATGACCTTTTTCATACCTCGCCCCCACAATTCAATCACTATATAATTCTTATTCCCTACCTTCTCCTCCAAACACAGCCAACCTATTTATCTGCGTTGCAATATAGCCCGCCCCATATCCATTGTCTATATTAACCACGGAGATTCCGTTAGCGCATGAATTAATCATTGTAAGCAACGCTGATATGCCACCCATGTTGGCCCCATATCCAACACTGGTAGGAACAGCAATTACCGGCACTTTTACGAGACCGCCTACGACAGATGCCAGTGCGCCTTCCATGCCTGCTACTGCTACCACGCAATTAGCGCTGTTTAATGTATCGACGTTTGAAAGTAATCTGTGTATACCGCTAACCCCTGCATCGTATATACGATTTACTTTACCGCCAAAGTACTCTGCTGTTTGTGCAGCTTCTTCGGCAACTGGAATATCTGCTGTGCCAGCTGTTACCACAGCTATTTCCCCAACAAGCTCTGGTGCTGCCGCATCCTCTGATACTACCTTTAAGATTCTGCTGACACTATCGTACTGGGCGTTTGGAAGCGCCGCCTTTACTATTTCATATTGATGTTCGGTAGCTCTGGTACCAAATACCTGGCCTTCAGCTTCGTACATCTTTTTATATATTCCAACCAGAAAATCATCTGGCTTACTCTCACAAAATATCACTTCAGGAAAGCCTGTGCGATTTTTTCGGTCGTGATCTAGTTTTGCAAATTCCATACAGCTTCCCTCCATGTTGATAAAAGGACAATCCGTCCATATATATTAATTATAATTGAAATGACTGAAAATAAAAAGAACCAGTAAAAACTGGTCCTTTCGAGTCTTAAATCATATCCATATATGCTTCTGCAACTCTATTGTAGTCGATTTGGTTGGTGATTTTTTCTACCTTGAAATCATCCTCATCTACCTTAACTCTATAGATGAAACATCCCTCATCGCTAACTGTGTCGCCTTCAACAAGTGCCGCAGCTACATATCCTTTGTTTTCAAATTCAAATTGATCTATAACTGCCATTTCGACTTCGTGGCCATCCTTTGTATTAACCACAAATGTAATGTACTCTTTAAATTCATTGTCCATAGCTGGGACCCTCCTTTTCGGATTCACTTCTTCCCTTTCTGTGTCAACATTGTACATTATAAATGTGTAGAGAATAAGCATAAAGTATGACTTTTTGCTGTCCAAACAATGAAATTATCAGCAAAAATCTACATTTTAGCGGATACGCTTCTAATCTTTTTGACCAGTTGGGACCGTAATAAATTTGGATGTTTTGTCCATAAGAGCGTTGGCCTCATAGGACAGCTCTTCGAACACGGATCTCATTTCCTCTAAGTCACTTGTTTCATTAATTCCCATTGCAAAGCTTTGTAAATTGATTGCTGAGAATTGAATATCACTGATTATATCATTAAATGTGTTCTTTATAGAATTAACTGAAGTTGCAATCTCATTTAATTCTCCAGGTAAATCGTCAATATCTTCAACCGCAAGATTGCCCTTTTCCATTTCGGCAAGGACGTATTTCTGCTCATGAATGATATCCGATAGCATTGCCAGGCAAATAGCCAGCTTGTTCTGCAAATCGCCAATTTCATCATCTGCAGTAGCGAAATTAATCTGTGTTGTAAAATCGCCTTTTACGACTCTATCCATTGCCGGCTCAATATTATCAAGTGGTTTCAGCACTTTGCGTACTGTGTATTGGATATCGATTAGCGCTAACAAAACGCAAATCACTGCCACTATGAAACTAAGTCTGATTCCCTTATCTACATGTGACAAGAAACTTGCCTCTGGGTAAGCCACTGTAACTATCCAGTTGCTACCCTCCAGCTTAACTGCTGAATACACCATGTTCTTGCCAGTATAATCTTTTGCTTTTACATAATCAGCATCTATATTATCAATTACTATCTTTAATTCCGGCATAACTTCTATGGCAGAAGTTATTTTTTCTGAAGTAGGATTATAGTCTGAATTAGGATGAACTATTATGTTTCCATTGCTATCTAACAGGAAGCCATATGAGCCTTCCTCAAAATCGATAGTAGACATAAAGCTTTGAATGCTTTCGATATCTGCATCTACAGCAACTACGCCTACAAGTTCTGAGCCCCAATATACTGGTGTTGCTATGGTAACCATCATAACATCTGGCCTTGTGGCACTTGAATAAGGATCAATGACAACAGTATGTCCAGCTTCTGCGGCCTTTTTGTACCAGCCTCTTTCTCTAGGGTCAACGCCTGGTGCAAAATCTACTCCGCGTGCCATAGTCATGTTGCCAAGTCTATCTGAAAAATATACATAGAAAAATTCAGGATGATTAAGGGCTACTCTATCTACAACGGCACGTACTGTTACCTGGTTCAAATCACCTAAAGCTGTAAGGGTACTAGCCATATCCTCTGTAACAGTTCCCATGTCCTCTAGCCAGTTATCTACCTTATTGGCGCTGACTTGCGTGGCAAGCTCCAGCTTTGTTTCCTGCTGCTCCACGATACGCTTAGACAAGTAAATTACATTTACAATTGTCATAATGCTCACAGTAACTACAAGGGCTAGCATAACATGTCGCGTGATTCGACTTTTAACGGTTGTACGTTTATTTTTCATCATAAACTTCCCTCTTCAACTAAAAATCCACACTTCTAGTGGTAATTTCTATGATATTACATAAATGAGGGTATTCCGTGAACAAAGATTGCCATTTGATGAATTATGTTCGTTTCGTTCATTTATTTTGCGAAGACCATGCAATCGTAGCGGATAGCCTTTCCTTCGAGGCTGTAGCTAGGCTTTTTGCCGGCTAAATAAGGGCCCTTTAAAGGACGCTTTATTACTATTCTTTTTGGCTTTGCCAGCTGCGCTGCCTCAAGCAGCTCATCCTCATTTGAACAAGGACTTTCCAGCCTTTGAAGCAACTGAAACTTCTTTTTTATCAGCGCACTCTTTTGTCTCTCAGGAAACATTGGGTCAAGAAGCACGATATCTGGCTCATAGGAAAGCTCCTTCATGGCCTGCACGCTATCCTGAGATATTAGAGTCATTCTTCCCACTGCCGCTTTAAGCTCAGGTATTTCTGCAGCTCTGTCCATACAATCCTGCAGAAGAAGTGCAATCACCTCATCGAATTCGTAAAGGCGCACTTCAAAGCCTGCTGCTGCAAGAATCAGCGAATCCTCTCCAAATCCAGCTGTAGCATCGATGAGAGTCTGTGGCATTGGCTGCCCCTTTATCCTGGCGGCCTTCACCAGCATCTCGCGCTCCAGGTTGCTCTTTTTAAGTCTAGGCAGCATTTCTCTAAAATCTGCCATTATAGAAAGCTCGCCATCAGTAAGGCTGAGCCCCTCCTCCTTTTGGATCAGGGCCAGCCCTCTTTCTGCGAGCTTTTTGTTGTACATCTCAATCTGTTCTGATAAAACCAATTTACTTATCCTCGTTGCGAAGAAGTTCCATCTTCATGTTGTAGTAAGCAGGAGTCATATCCAAATAATGCTTGTGTGGATTCTCGAAACGCTGCTCCTCAGGCCATACACTAGAGCTCAACTGCTCCTGTACTCTGGCTCTGATTGTCTGCATATCCTCATCCTCACATGCAGGCTCACCCTTGATGATGAGTGGCTTCTGCAAGAGCTCTGCTGTGCAGCCTTCAAAGATGTGTGTGCTCTTCCATGGCTGCTCTGGATCTACGAATCTGTAGCCGCCCTCAACACTCATATCAACTGTCTCACCCTTAATTGCTAGTAAGTCTGCAACGGCTCTACCGCTCTCGTCCTTGATTCTATATACATCCTTGAGACCAGGGTTAGTTATCTTTTCAACAGTCTCAGAAATCTTGATTTTTGGAATAGTCTCACCTGTCTTGGCATTAGTAACAGCGCAAAGCTTGTAAACTGCACCAAACACTGGCTCAGACTTTGCAGTGATTAATCTCTCACCAACGCCGAAGGAATTAACTTGTCCACCCTGCTGCAGGATAGATGTGATTGTGTACTCATCAAGTGAGTTGCTTACGATGATTTTAGCATCTTTAAAGCCAGCATCATCAAGCATCTTTCTTGCCTTCTTTGTAAGATAAGCCAAGTCACCAGAATCAATTCTGATACCATAGCTCTTTGACTCTATGCCTGCGTCCTTCATCTCCTGGAATACCTTGATTGCATTAGGCACGCCAGACTTAAGAACATTATATGTATCTACAAGCAAAATGCAGTTATTTGGATAGCTCTTTGCAAAGCTTCTGAATGCTGCAAGCTCAGATGTACGATAATCGTTATCATCAGATGTAAAATACATTACATAGCTGTGAGCCATTGTTCCACCAATTGGAATGTTGAAATACTGGCCTGCAGATACAGTTGCTGTACCGCTTGCGCCGCCGATGTAAGCAGCTCTCGCGCCATAAATTGCTGCATCGTTATTGTGAGCACGTCTTGCACCGAAGTCTGAAACAGCACGGCCAGCTGCTGCACGAACAATTCTGCTTGCCTTTGTAGCTATAAGAGACTGATGATTCACCTGTGCAAGAATCTCGGTCTCAACAAGCTGAGCCTCGATGATTGGCGCTGTAACAGTGATGATTGGCTCATTAGGATACATGATTGTACCCTCTGGAAATGCATCCACATCACCTGTAAATTTGAAATCCTTAAGGTATGCAAGGAAATCCTCTGTAAAATGCCCAACGCTTCTTAGGTATTCGATATCCTCATCTGTAAAATGTAGGTTAAGCAGATAATCCTTAACCTGCTGAAGACCTGCAAAAATTGCAAATCCGCCCCCATCTGGATTCTTTCTATAGAACACGTCAAAACTAACCCTTGTGTTATTGTTGATAGTAGGGTCGTTAAAATACGCATTAGCCATAGTAAGCTCGTATTCATCCATCATCATTGTAAGATTACGGGCTTTATCCTGAGTCTGTTTCATAATATCCCCTTCTTTCTACTCTCCTGGAGCGCTGTTGATTACCTTTCCAGTGTTCCAAAGCATTGCTGATTTCTCAGCAGCTTCAAGCTTTCCATCTTCATTCTTGTAGCCAACTGTTCCTGTGTAGCTACCACAATCTAAACAAGCTACATAAAAGCCCCTGTCCTCTTCCTCGAGGAGACCTGCGCCGCCGCAGATAGGACAATCATGTAATTCAATCTTTTCTGAAATATCCATTACAAAACTCCTTAACTAAAATCCGATAAAAAGGGGTGCAGCATTTGCTACACCCCTGCTACCGTTTTCTATTGTACACGTTTTCTGACTATAATGCCACCTATCAAAGCATTAGCATTACTTAAAAATCAGACTCAATCTTGAACTTAGCAAGCTCATCATTGATTGCAAGTGCAGAATCTGAAACTGAATTAGCAACATCTTCTACGCCCTGGCTCTCTGTCGCAATATGATTTGCGCTCTCTGTAAGTGTATAGATTGTAGCTGTGATTTCTTCTGAGCTTGCTGACTGCTCCTCAGAAATTGCTGCTACAGATGAAGCGATGTCGTTTACTTCGCCCATCATGTGAATCATATCCTGCATTACAGCTGCTGCAGAGTTAAGGTCTTCGTAAATCTTGCTGAAGCTTGTTCCAGCCTTCTCTACAACCTCACCACTTGCATTGATTGATTCCATATTGTTCTGAGATTTATCTGCCAAATCAGAGATAAGACCTGTAATCTGACGAATGATATCTCCAATCTCCTTAGCTGCATCCTGTGAATTCTGTGCAAGCTTTCCGATTTCGTCAGCAACAACCGCAAATCCCTTACCAGCTTCACCTGCACGAGCTGCCTCAATAGAAGCATTGAGAGAAAGAAGATTTGTCTGCTCTGCAATAGAGTCAATCATCTGAACAATATCTGTAATCTGCTTAGCAGATTCGCCAACTGTTACTACAACGTCGTTCATCTCACTCATAGATTCATTGATGTTATCCATGCTGCGCTGAACTTCTGTCATATCTTCCTGACCAATCTTTGCCTGATCTACTAGGGCAATCATTGTCTCATTTGTGCTATTTCCATTATCTGTCAAATCAGAAACTGCATGGGCAAGATTTGTTGCATTTTCAGCAAGCTCTCCAACAGCATTTGAAATGTCGTCCATTGTTTCCTGAATCTGTCCCATTGATACTGACTGATCTCCAGCCTCAGTGCTCATCTGGCTAGATGCTGTCTTAGAACTTTCAGAATCCTGCTGCAACTGCTCAGCTCTACCTTGGATAGAACCAATTGCGCCGTTCATTATCTGAACGAATTTTGTCATTTCATTACTGATAAGACCAATCTCATCGCCCTTATCTTCTGGCATCTTTGTAGTAAAGTCACCATCAGAAATCTTAAGAATACTCTGTGATAAACCACTAACTGGCTTTGTAATTACTTTCTTTACAGTGACAAGTAGGGCAAATACTATAACTACAAGTACTAGAAGCAAAGCCACCATAGATAGAATAAGTACACGATTTGATTCAGCTAGTACATCTTTTACTGATACTGCTGATAGTAAGTGCCATGGTGTACCAGGTATTGGTGTTGAATATACATAAAAATCGCCTACACCTGGATTATTGAGCTTTACGCAATCAGTAGAATTTGTATCCATGTATGCTTTTGCGTCTATAAGCATCTTATCATTAGAATCAGATACCTTTGTTCCATTTAATGATGGATCTGTATAGCAAATGATGTCATCACCGCTTAATACGATTGACATACCAGTTTTCATTGGAGTGAGGGCTGATACGTCATCCTGAAGCTGTGTTAAAAATACATCATAAGCAGCTACACCAAACATACCATTAGCACAATCAACAGACCTTACGTAAGTAACGCACATCTGGTTTGTTGCAGCATCAATATAAGGTTCTGTACAGATAAATTCTTTTGTATCTTTACCTTCTGCATACCAACCACGCTCTGAAGCCTTCCAGTCAGGCGCCTGTACTGTATCGTTAGCAAAGAAATATGTATCATCAGAAAAACCTACATAAAGTCCAGTATTGTCAATTGCATCATAATCAGCTGATGGCTTACAATACTCGTACATTGCATGCTGATCCTCGAAATAAACTCTTTCAAGAGTATTGCAGTACATATCAAACTGTGCTGTCATCATCTCAAAATTAGAGCCCAATTCTGCAGCATTTGCTCTTGTTTCTGCCTCCAAATCCATTAAAGACAGCTCCGTCATTACCTTGCTCGAACTACTAGCAATAAAAATCATAATTACGGTAATACCAACAATGATGATTGGCAAAAGCGTACATAGTAATGTTTTTCCTATACTACGTTTAACTTTTGTCGTTGTAACATTTGAATTTTTCGCCATGACGCCCCTCCTATAATCTGCAGATTCTTCTGCATTTATCGCTTAGTTTGTTTCATCATAGCTCAAAATTGTTACTTTTCTGTTAATTTATCTCGCTTCGTAATTTTTTCACTATTTCTTCATAATTATCTTTTATGTGAGGACGCAAACAATTAACGCAGGATTTCACTCCCTTTTCCGTTATATAAAAATTGCCTCCGCAATTTTCTCCCAAGTGATAGAGTGGACAATAGCAAAAGAGACAGTTGAACTCCTCTAGCTTATCTGTCTTATGACATGGAAAATATTCACATTCTTTATTTTGAAAAAACTTATAATGCTCCATGCTCTTTCTCCTTTCACCCAATACTATGTCTTCATATTATCACAAAATAAAAGAGCTTTCGAAGCATTACGCTTTGAAAGCTCTTGTTTTCTATGATACTTTTAATTTGAATTTCTGAAGCTCGTGCTCTGAGTCAACTTCTGCAAATGTTGCACCAAGCTTAGTAAATTTACCAACTATATCTTCGTATCCACGCTGGATGAACTTAATGTCATCAATAACTGTGATTCCATCAGCTGCAAGGCCTGCAATAATAAGTGCTGCGCCTGCTCTAAGATCTGGTGCTGTAACCTGAGCACCTGTGTATCTTTCAACACCAGTAACAATCGCTACTGTGCCTTCTACCTTAATAGTAGCTCCCATTCGGGCAAGCTCATCTACGTATTTGAAACGATTCTCAAAAATAGATTCGGAAACTGTACTTGTTCCTTCTGCGATTGCAAGAACCGCTGTTATCTCAGGCTGCATATCTGTTGGAAAACCTGGATAAGGCAATGTAGTAACGTGTGTGCTAGAAAGCTTTCGGCCCTTAGCAATTACTCTAACTGCATCATCGTATTCCTCAATAACACAACCAGCCTCGATAAGCTTAGCTGAAGTAGCCTCTAAGTGCTTTGGAATAACATTCTTAACAAGAACATCACCGTGAGTAGCTGCAGCTGCACACATATAAGTACCAGCTTCAATCTGATCTGGGATAACTGCATATGTTGTGCCATGTAGCTTTGAAACACCAACGATACGAATAACGTCTGTACCGGCTCCACGGATATTAGCACCCATACTGTTAAGGAATGATGCTACGTCTACCACGTGTGGCTCTTTAGCTGCATTTTCTATAGTAGTCTTTCCTTCGGCAAGAACCGCTGCAAGCATGATATTGATAGTTGCACCAACAGAAACTTTATCAAGATAGATATGATTTCCCGCAAGTCTATCAGCTCTTGCAGACCAAAGACCATAAGAAACATCTACATTTGCTCCAAGAGCCTTAAGGCCCTTAACGTGCAAATCGATTGGTCTTGATCCAATAAGGCATCCTCCAGGAAGAGCTACCTCTGCACTTTTATATTTTCCCAGTAACGCACCCATTAAATAGTAAGATGCACGGATTTTTTTAATGTATTCGTAATCTACCGAAAGTCGTGTGATGCTAGAACCAGTAATCTTTACTGTGTGCTCATCAACTCTATCCACTGAAGCACCAATATCTTCAATAGCACCAATCAAAACATTGATATCTTTTACATTTGGTAGATTTTCAATTGTAACAGTCTCATCTGTCATTATGGCTCCAGCCAATATACCTAAGGCTGCATTTTTGGCACCACTAATCTCTACCTCTCCAGAGAGAGCTGTGCCGCCCTTAATTACATACTGCTCCATTTTTTCTCCTAATCTAATTGACTCTGATATAATTTAGCATAAAAGCCATCTTTCTGCAACAACTCTCTGTGACTTCCTTGTTCTACAATAGAACCATCTTTTACAAACAATATTACATCGGCTTCTCTGATAGTTGAAAGTCTGTGGGCTACAATAAATGTAGTTCTGCCTTTCATCATTTTATTAAATGCAGCTTGAATTTCCTGCTCTGTCCTGGTATCAATTGAACTGGTTGCTTCATCTAATATAAGCATAGGTGGAATGTTAAGCATTACTCTTGTTATACACAAAAGCTGCATTTGTCCCTGTGACAACGCAGTGCCTTCCCACGACAAAATCGATTCATAACTATATGGCATTTTTCTTATGAAGCTATCTGCATGAGTTGCTTTTGCCGCTTCCACTATTTCTGCATTTGTGGCATCAAAATTCGCCATCTTTAAATTATCTTTTATAGATGCATTCTTTAGCCATGTTTCCTGAAGCACCATTCCAAAACTTTGGCGCAGCTCTTCCAGTGGTATGTCTCTTATATCAATGCCATCAATTAAAATCTGACCTGCATCTATGTCATAAAATCGCATAAGTAAATTTATAATAGTACTCTTACCTGCACCTGTTGGACCAACAATAGCTATTCTTTGTCCACTTTCTACAGTTAAGTTCAAATGTTCAATCAGGGTTTTATTTTTAACGTATGAGAAGGATACATCCTTAAACTCAATTTTGCCCTTTATTTCGCCTAAGGTCTTCTTTCCATTATCTACTTCTACTTCAGCATCTATCATTTCAAATAGTCTGGCTGCACAAGCAAGTGCATTTTGAAATTCAGTGATTACATCCGATATTTCATTAAATGGCTTTGCATATGTACTAGAATATGAAAGGAAGCTGGTAAGACCTCCGACTGTGATTCCGCCACCAATAGACATAAGCGCACCAACAACACCTACTGCTGCGTAAATAATATTGTTTACAAGACGTGTGCTTGGATTAACAATCGATGAATAAAAGGTAGCTTTTAGAGAAGCATCTCTAAGGCTATTGTTCATAGCATCAAATTCATTCTCTGCGAGAGATTCATAATTCATGCTTCTTACAATATCTTTACCAACAATCATCTCTTCTATATAAGAAGTTTCTGTTCCGCGAAGTCTTGCCTGATCACCAAAATATTTATATGTTCTTTCTGATATAAACTTAGCAAGTAAAAGAGATGCAGGTGTAGCTACAATAACGATAAGTGCTATTACCCAAGATATTCTTACCATGAAATATATAGTTCCTAAAACAGTAAGAACTCCAGTGAAAAACTGAGTAAAGCCAAGTAACAATCCGTCTGTAAATGTATCTACATCAGATACTATCCTACTAACAAAATCTCCATGTGGATGTGAATCGATTGTAGCAAGCTTCATATTCTGCATTTTTGAAAAAGCTCTATCCCTAAGATTCTTTGCCACATTGTAAGTGATATTATTGTTGATCCTATTCATTATAAACTGAGTGAAGAATGTAAGGGCAATCAAAACACTCATTTCTTTTAAATAAGATTCCAACAAATTGTAATCAATATGTCCTGGACCAATAATACAGTCTACCGCCCTACCAGTGAGGATAGGGATTCTTAATGTAAGATAAACTGTAGCGCAGGCACACAGCAATGATAAAGAAACCAACGCTGCATAGGATTTAAGTTCTATTAAAACACGATTTAATATCGTTCTTTGAGAGGATTTATTCATTTGATGCCTCCTCTCTAGGATACTGACAATAATATATCTCCTGGTACGTCTCACAGTTCTTTATCAAAGTATCATGTGAACCAAGTCCTACACACTTGCCATCCTCTAACACTAATATCTGATCAGCCTCCATTACTGAAGATGCTCGCTGCGATACGATTATAATAGTAGGATTCCAATCTAGATTTAATAATTCATTTCTGAGCTTTTTCTCTGTAGCAAGATCTAGAGCACTTGCCGCATCATCTAATACTAATATCTGTGGTTTACCAATCAATGCTCTTGCGATAGTAAGTCGCTGTCTTTGGCCTCCAGAGAAATTAGCCCCCTTGGCCTTAACCTCTGCATCAAGTCCGCCTTCTTTTGCTTCCACAAAATCAAGCGCTTGCGCTATATTTAAAGCTGATTTAATTTCGCACTCGTCAGGATTTTTCCCATTCATTTCCAGGTTACTTCTTATTGTTCCACTGAACAGAAATGCTTTCTGAGGTACAATACCAAACATATCTGCCAAGTAGCTGTCATCAAATGATTTTACATTCTGACCACCTATTTCTATAGTGCCCTCTGTCACATCATAGGTGTGATTTAGCAATTTAAGCAAAGTACTTTTTCCTGAACCTGTTCCTCCGATAATTCCAAGTACTGAACCTGCTGGAATTTCCACATTAATATTTTCAAGGTCCATTTCTCCAGCGCCATGATAGCTGTATGATACATTCTTTAATGAAATCTCTTTAGCATTGCACGAACCGCCTATTATTAATTCGTCATTTAATAATGACATTTTCTCTCGTTCATCAGACTTAATCTCCATAAGCTCTTGTACACGACCTACAGATGGAAATGCTTTCATCAAAATCACAATAAGGTTTGCAAGTTTGATAAGCTCAACTAAGATGGAACTCATATAGTTTACAAGAGCCACCACATCACCTTGCAAAATGAATCCGCCATCCACTCTTTTTGTTGCGACATATATCAGAGAAACTATTCCCAAGTTTACTGCAACATAAGTGACAGGGTTTAATAGAGCAGACACCTTTCCGGTGTTAATCTGCATAGCCGCTAATTTAGCTGTCCTCTTTTCAAACTCTGCTTTCTCTTCATCTACCTGACAAAAAGCTCTTAATACTCTTGAGCCTTCTAAGTTTTCAGAAGTAGCATGTAATACTTTTTCCATTCTGGCAGCTATGTTTTTGTATCTTGGTAAAGTGTATCTCATTACTAAAAATACAATAATACTCAGTGCTAAAACTACCAATATAAAAATAAATGCTGATTTAACATCAACAATAAACGACATTACTATCGCACCTCCAACTATAAATGGAGATCTTAGGAACAATCTCAGCACTCTATTAATGGCATTTTGAATCTGATTAATATCGTTTGTGATTCTGGTTGTTAATACTTCATCGCCTATGCTTTCTTTTGTGCCCTGAGATAGAGACATGATTTTAACAAACACATCTCTTCTTAGGTCTGCCGCTGTATATACTGCAACATACGCACTAAAATACTGTGCTGTTATGGAAAACATCAAACCTACTACAGCTAGAAATAATAAAACCCCACTCATCTTGATGATGTAGTGGGTATCTGAGCTTGCTATACCCTTGTTAATAATGGATGCCATAACAAGTGGTACAAAAAGCTCAAATATCGCCTCTAACATTTTGAATAGTGGGGCTAGTATTGCTCTTATTTTATAATTTTTAATGTATTTTAAAATGAAATTCATATTTACTCTGCTTCTGTTTCTTCAGCTGTTGCATCTGTATCTTCAGATGTTTCTGCTGTATCATCTTCTGCTGTAGTATCTGTTGTTGTATCTGTTGTTTCTTCTACCTCAGGTGCCTTGAATAACTTGTTACCAAATTCAACCTTTGCCCAAGCCTTTTCATCAACAGTCCATGTGATTGCTGCTTTCCATGTCTCCATGAGCTTATCAAATGCCTCTGACTGTAATGACTCACGCTTTTGCTGTGAAGCTGTCTCGTCATGATCAGAATCAAGACGAATTACGTAATATCCAACACCATCTACTTCGATGACATCTGATACATCACCCTCTGAAAGAGACTCAGCAGCTGTGATGATTGACATATCCATTGTGTCATCTTCTGTCTCACCCTTTAAGTATGAAAAAGTCTGACCTTGAACTCCAAGTTCTTCAACGGTTGCATCAAAATCCTTTGCTTCAGCAAGCTGCTCTGCCTGTGCCTTCATATCAGCGATTTCATCTTCTGTGTATTCTACAACAGCTCCTGTCTCATCTGTCTTTCCTGTAGTATCAAATGCAACATATGTAAATGTACGCATCCAGCAATCTTCATCTTTAATATCTGCATCTGCTGCTTCTTTTGCTGCTGCAGAAACTAATGAATAGTATGTATTGTACTCAAGATACTGCTTAACATATTCTTCTGTAGCACCCATAACATCAAGGCTCTCTTTAGCATTTGCTGACATAAAAGCTGCGGCAGCATCTGCTATTGCTGTGTTTTGCTCATCTGTAAGTGTTATGCCGTAATCATTTGCGTGAAGCTTAGCTAAATACTGCTCTTCGATATCTGTCATAACACCTTCTTTTGTATCATCTTCAAGAGTTGAGCCTGTACCAGACATATCTGAAGACCACATGCTTTCACCGTAGTAACCAAGTAAGAACTGGTCATATCTAGATTGTTGATATTTAGCGGCGAAATTTCCATATCCAAGTGTAATGGTATCCTTTGAACCATCACCTGTATTTATTGTAACGAGTGTAGCATCTGGATTAAGCTTGCCACATCCTGTAAATAACACTGTAGCTGCTACAGCTGCCATTCCAACTGATTTAACTCTTAAAGTATTCATTATTCTATCCTCCTGGGCCTCAAACCCATATTTTGTCATGCTTTTTTATTATAGTTAATCTATTTCTAATTATCAACCTTGAGGGTCTTAAGGTCTAAAAGGAAATCCTGCAGATATTCAAAGACTTCTGATGGTTTGATTCTAGTATTAGCCTTTGTGTTAAATATAAATGCAGGGTTCTTTGGATCAGCCGCAAAAGTGATATGTGGATTGTTTCTCTCAAGCAACGCTGGAATTTGTACAACGTCTATTTTTGCCTTTTCATACATGACAATCCTGATGATATCCTGCTTTTGCTCAATGGCAGAAACATATGCATCATGAGCCTTAACCCTAAGCATTGCAACCCAAAGAAGATTCTGCACGCAACGTTTTGGTTCTCCAAATCTGTCAACAAGCTCATCCAACATATCATCCCTGGCTTCTTCAGAATCGATAGCCGCAATACGCTTGTAAATATCAATTCGCTGCTCTTCGTTGCTAACATATGTGTCTGGCAGATATGCCTCGATATTTATGTCCACAGTAGTGTTAAAGCTATCTTCCTTAACATCACCCTTTTCTATTTTGACTGCTTCATTGAGCATCTTGCAATATAGGTCATAACCTACGGCTGTCATGTTACCATGCTGCTCAACACCAAGGAGATTTCCAGCTCCGCGAATCTCTAAATCTCTCATGGCAATCTTAAAGCCAGAGCCTAAATCGGTAAATTCTTTGATTGCAGCCAAACGTTTTTCTGCCACCTCTTTAAGCATCTTATCTCTACGATACATTAAAAACGCATATGCGGTACGATTACTTCTTCCTACACGTCCTCTAAGCTGATAAAGCTGTGAAAGTCCCATGTTGTCAGAGTCATGAATGATTATCGTATTTACGTTAGAAATATCCAAACCAATTTCTATTATGGTTGTGGCTACCAAAACATCTATCTCATGATTGATGAATTGCATCATGATGTCTTCCACTTTATTTTCAGTCATCTGGCCGTGGATGTACCCTACAGTAGCTTCCGGAACAAGACGCTCGATTTCTGCAGCCATATCCTGTATGCCTCTAACCCTGTTGAAGACATAATAAACCTGACCATCTCTTGCCATCTCGCGGACAATGGCTTCTCGCACCATTTCCTCGTTATACTCAAACACAAAAGTCTGAATAGGAGTACGTTCCATTGGAGCTTCATCAAGTACGCTCATATCTCTGATTCCAACCAAAGACATATGAAGTGTTCTTGGAATTGGCGTAGCAGATAAAGACAAAACATCAACAGTCTTTTTCATCTGCTTGATACGTTCCTTGTGATTTACGCCAAAGCGCTGTTCCTCATCTATAATAAGAAGGCCTAAATCTTTAAACTCTACATCCTTTGAAAGAAGGCGATGGGTTCCGATAACAATATCTACCATTCCTTTTTTCAAATCTTCTATTGTTTTCTTTTGTTGCTGAAGGCTTCTAAAACGGCATAACAATCCTACATTAACAGGGTATCCGCCCATTCTTTGAACAAAGTTATTGTAATGCTGCTGGGCAAGAATTGTGGTAGGCACAAGATACGCTACCTGCTTTCCCTCCTGTACAGCTTTAAACGCAGCACGCATTGCAACTTCAGTCTTTCCGAAGCCTACGTCACCGCAGATAAGTCTATCCATAATCTTTTTCGATTCCATATCAGACTTTACTGCTTCAATGGCTGCAAGCTGGCCTTCTGTCTCTTCATAAGGGAAGCTTTCTTCAAATTCTTTTTGCCAAACGGTATCCTCACCATATACAAAACCATCCGTATTCTGTCGAAGGGCATATAGATCTACGAGCTCTTTTGCTACAACTCCAACTGCAGACTGAACCTTCTGTTTTGTCCTCGTCCATTCCTGCGTTCCAGCCCCAAGGCTATTAAGCTTAGGCTTTTTACCATCTGGACCAGAATACTTTTGAATCATGTCAAGCTGTGATGTAAGTACATAGAGATTACTGCCCTTGGCGTATTCAATCTTTATGTAATCACGGATGACTTTATCCACTTCCATCTGCTCAGTGCCTTTGTACACGCCCAAGCCATAGTTTTCGTGAACAACGTAATCTCCCACATGCAAATCGGAGAAAGATGAAATTGTCTCTCCCTCGTACTTTTTAATCCTATGCTTTTTCTTTCTAACATGGCCAAATATATCACCGTCAGAAAGCATTACAAATGCTGAGTCAGGATAATCAAATCCTCTTTTAATATTACCAACACATAGCATAGTTTCGCCAGGATTGATCTTATGATCTAAATCGTCAGTGAAATATGCGTTAAATCCTTCCTCCAATAAATCATCAGCGAGACGCTTTCCTTTTGTGCTGGAACTTGTTACAAGCAAGACTTTGTATTTTCTCTTTTTATATTGTAAAAGCTCTTTTGTCAGAAGCTCAAAACTTCCGTTGTATGCATTTACACCCTGAACTGCAACACTGAAATGTTCTTCAGATTTTAAAAATTTATTTTTCGCATCCAAAAGTGACATTAAAACAGTTGGTTTTTTCCCAATTCTGGCAAAAATGTCCATTGAACCGTACAACATATCCATCTGTCGTTGAAGCATGTATCCAGCTTCTACTCGTCTTGTCATTGCCTCAGCAAATTCAACCTCAGTTGATTCAGCTTTCACTATAAGTTTCTGCACCTCATCGAGAAATAGATAGGTGTTTTTAGGCATAAAATCTATAAAACTCGCCAAATCTTCACAAAAATAGTTTAAATTAGTTTCAACTTCTTGGCTCAATCCCCAGGCTCTTGTCTCCTCAATTACCCTATCAACATAGGTTTTTAGCCTGTAAGCCTCCTCAGTTTTCATCTCCTTACGATATTTTTCGTATCTGAGATTCTTCTCTTCCTCCATTTTGTGTAATCCTGCCTCAACTTCTTCAGTCGAAAGAATCACCTCTACTGCAGGAAATATTATTACAGAATCAATATTTTCTATAGACTTCTGATTGCTAGCATCATAAGAACGAATGCTATCTACTTCATCACCCCACAGCTCAATTCTTACAGGCAACTCAGCTGTAAGGGGATAAACATCAATAATTCCACCTCTAACGGCAAATTCTCCTGGATGCTCACATGTACCAACGTTTTCATATCCCATTGCAACGAGCTTTCTGCGCAATGCCTCTAATTCAATGGTATCTGTATCTGAGATGGCTACAATACCGTTCTCAAAATACTTTGGAGCAGGTAATTTGTTCATTAAAGCGTCGATTGTGGTAATAACTGTGCAGCTCTCATCACTCAAAATCGACTCTATGGCCTTCATACGCTCCCTTGTAAGGGCATTACCTCTAATATCAGACTGATAGAAAAGGAAATCCTTTGCAGGGAAAAATACAGCATTCTCATCAAAAAACCGATATTCCTCTAAAAGCTCTCTGGCCTTAAGTTCGTCCGATGTAATAATCAGCTTGTATTTTACGTCGTGGCTTATACCAAAAATAAGGTGCGCCTTATCGGCACACCCTGTTATATCATACACTTTACCATGTTTAGATAGAGCCTCTCTAAGAGACTCTATCGCTGTAAGATTTTCAAATGGTTCTAAAAATGTTTTCATATTTATTCGCCTATTAATTCTTGTGCTCTATCTAAAGCTGCATCGATATTTGGCTGGAAGTTATCCTTGCCTACGATGCTGATAAAATCAGCCTTTTCCATCATATGCATTGGCTGTTCATTAACATGTGAGAATACAACTGTTACATTCTTTTTCTTTGCTCTTTCAACCAAATCTCTAAGAGCTCTAAGAGCTGTAACATCGATAGCTGGTACAGAGCGCATTCTCATAACAAGAACCTTTGTATAATCCTTTACATTGATGCTTTCTGCTAATATATCTGAAACACCAAAGAATAATGGTCCAGTGATTTCAAATACTCTGATGCCCTTGTGAACTGGTCTAAGATCATCTACAAATTCAGCGTCATCACTCTGGTATGTCCAGCCACTAACGTGTGTTTCCTCGCTCATTCTCTTGATGAATAGGATACATGCAACAATCATACCCCATTCAATAGCTACTACTAAATCGAATACTACTGTAAGAACGAATGTAAGTACAAGTACGATGATATCTGACTTTGGAGCATACTTTACAAGTCTTACAAAAGGTCTCCACTGGCACATGTTGTAAGCAACCTGGAAAAGAATAGCTGCGATACATGGCATTGGGATAAACTTCGCATATGGCATTAATACAACAAGCACAATAAGAAGTGTGATTGAATGAACAATACCTGCGATTGGTGTACGTCCGCCGTTTTTAATATTGGCTGCTGTACGTGCAATAGCACCTGTTGCAGGGATACCACCGAACAGTACAGAACCGATGTTACCGATACCCTGGCCAATAAGCTCCTGATTACTACGATGCTTGCTATTAACCATTCCATCAGCAACTACCGCTGAAAGAAGTGATTCGATAGCAGCAAGAATAGCTATCGTAAATGCGTTAGGCATTTCATTTCTAATTAAACCAAATGATAATGATGGTAATGAGATTGTTGGAAGTCCAGCCTTTAAATCAGGATAGAGTGTTCCAATAGTGTTTACATTTAAGTGTAAGCCCTGAACCAATGCGATACTTACAAATACTGCAATGATAGATGCAGGAAGCTTAGTGAAAAACTTAGGCCAGATAATAAGTACTGCAAGACAGATAACACCTACTAAAGCTGCCTGAATGTTGATAGTATCAATATTTTCAAAGAAAACCTTTAACTTATCAATTGTTTCAATTGGCTTTTCGCCGTGGAAATCAACTCCAAAGAAGTCTTTAAACTGACCAATTAAGATTGTTACGGCAATACCTGCTGTAAAACCAGTTGTGATTGTGTATGGGATAAATTTGATTAATGCACCAGCCTTAACCACACCAAGGATTATCAAAATAATACCTGCCATGATTGTGGCAACAATCAATCCATCCATTCCGTCAGTAGCAATAATACCAGCTACAATAGTAGCAAATGCTGCTGTCGGTCCTGCAATCTGAACAGTACTTCCACCAAAAAATGAGATTAAAAAGCCTGCTACAATCGCTGTATAAAGACCTGGCTCTGGGCCAACTCCTGATGCCAAAGCGAGGGCAATAGAAAGTGGCAATGCGATGATTGCCACAATGATTCCTGATACTAAATCTTTTGCAAACTGCTCCTTGCTGTATTTCTTCATGCAAGTGAACAGCATTGGTTTAAAACTTTCCATTTCTTAATTTAAACTCCTAATCTTCTTCCTAGCATTTCTGCGTTTACCGCATACTCCATGGCCGTCTCTTTTGTAATCTTGCCTTCTCTAACCAGCTTGAATAGACTAGAATCCATTGATACCATCTCGTCAGTATCACTAGAATAAATGACACCTTCGATTTGTGGTACCTTGTTTTCTCTGATCATATTTCTAATGGCTGGGGTCACGGTCATAACCTCAAACGCTGGCACAAGTGAACCATCAATTGCAGGCACAAGCTGCTGAGAAACAACTGCTTTAATTACCATAGAAAGCTGCAAAGCTATCTGGTGCTGCTGCTCTGATGGGAACACATCAATAATTCTGTCGATAGTGTTTGCTGCTCCAATTGTATGCAATGTAGACAAGATCAAATGTCCTGTCTCAGCCGCTGTCATTGCAACAGAGATTGTCTCAGCATCACGCATCTCTCCCAGAAGAATAACATCTGGGCTCTGTCTAAGTGAAGCTCGAAGTGCAGTAACATAGTTTTCTGTATCCAAATGAATCTCTCGCTGTGACACTATTGATTTACCGTGTCTGTGCAAATACTCTACTGGATCTTCAAGTGTAATGATGTGTTTATTGTAATTTTTATTAATTTTATCAACGATACATGAAAGTGTTGTTGATTTACCACTTCCTGCAGGGCCTGTAACAAGTACAAGTCCCTTTGATTCGTTTGACAAATTGATAACTGATTCTGGTATGAGCAATTCCTTGTAATCTGGCAATGTAAATGTGATTACACGGACTACTGCTGCATATGTACCTCTTTGCTTAAAAGCATTTACTCTAAATCGAGATACATCCTTAATTGCGAAGGAGAAATCATCATCGCCCTCCTCCTTGTATTTGGTGATATCTCGGTGAGCCAGCTCATAAATCTGCTGCACTAATTCCTCTGCCATTGCAGGCATTACAGGGCCGTCATCACCCTCTGATTTATCTTCATAAGATGCTTCCAACTCAGAACGTGTCATTACCAAATCATTAACTCTGAATGAAACCTCACGTCCAGTGATGATAAATACATCGGAAGCCTTGTATTTCTTAACTGCATCTGTCAAATAAGTAACAATATTTGCGCTCATTTTTTCTCCCCCTACTCCAATATTGTAATAACTGGCTGAGTGCTATCTGCTTCCCAGCTAGATGTATTCTGTACCTGCCAACAAGTTATTTCCCCAGATGTTACCTTTACATTTAAAACCTGATTGTCATTAATGTCTACTGAAAATTCCTGATCTACCCAATCAGTTGCAGCAATTTTCTCGTATGCCTCATTTGAAGCCGCGTAGTAATCATTTGTATGGTCCCTTAATTTCATACTAAGACTGTAATTGTTGTGACTAGACGATATTGCAAGTGCAGCAATAACAGCGAAAGCCATACCTATTAAAATTACAACCATCAAAGAGGTTCCTATATTTATTATTGTACGATTTTCCCTTTTCTTCTGCTCCATATTATCTCCTATTTAAGAGCTTTTTCAACCTCTAATGAATAGATTTCTTTATCTTCCATTGTTGAAACTACTATATGCATTGTCTGACACTGGCCTGGGCTTGCAGGCTCAACCACAAGGCTTGTAACCTTATATACACCTTCCTCACCATCAGAAATGTTCCAATCCTTATCGTAATAATTGGTGTAGCCCTCGTAATCATCAGTTACTAAGTAGCTCTCTGCTGCATTTGAAGCAAGATTAATAGCCTGTGTCATTTCCTTTGCCTCTCTACTTTTTGCGAAGCTTCCGGCAAAACACTGCACACATATCGCTGAAACTATAATGAAAAAGAATATTGCAAACATTAGCTCCGTCATGAAAATTCGGGAACCATTATTCCTGTTTTTCATTTGATTCCACCTCCACTGACTTCAGCCCAATGATAACTTCTTGTTTATTGCCTGATATATCTTCGATTTGAATGTTGATTTCATTAGGATTATCCTGAGAAATTTCCATTCCGTTAATCTCCAAAATCTTATTACCAAAATCCGCTGTAATGCCTGCGCCATCTTTAGCCTCAAGCTCCATAAGGTTGCCCTCATACTCGTAAATATACAAGCTGTAGCCACTTCCCTCAGGCATCTTGATACATTTAATTCCATCTAGTTCATCAATGGATATTGCGCCACCATTGTCATGCTGTCTAACTTCTTCGCGGATGTAGGCAGTGGCAGTTCTGGCATTGGCATTAGACTCATTGGCATAAACAACTGCTCTGTAAGAGTTTACTGCCATCAAAAGAACACTCACCGCCGAAAAGGTGAATATCAAAAACAATACCATTAGAAACATGATATCTATGTTGTGTTTTCTAAGTCGCCCCTTTACCAAAGCTGCTCCTTTCAAACCATTACTTTAGGTTAATAATTGTGACATCTGGTCTCATATTTGAACCGTAAATCACATAATCTACCCTGAATTGCTCATCATCGTATATTATGCCGTAATTTTTCTGTAGATATTCGAAGCTTTCCGGGTATCTTCCCTCTGTTACATAGCATTGAATTATCGCCCTATCTATGGCATCTGAAAGACTCTGGCGCTGCTCATGGACTGAGCCAGATGATGCTTTTGATACAGCAAATAAAAATAGTACGAATATGAGAAGAAACAGTGCGGCAGAAATCATTGTTGTTCCTGCTACGTTCTTCTTTTTGATTTGATGTATGCCATCTAGGCTTCCAAATCTGGTCTTTGACATATTAAATCATCCCCGACATGATATTCAAAAGTGGTAACATAACTGAAAGTAATATGATACCAACAATAACTGACAAGATAATTACAAGTGTAGGCTCAACTACAGCGATTAAATCGTTAATCTCCTCGTCTGCCTCCTCCTGATAAGTGGTTGCAACCTTCTCAAGGACGTTTTCCATATTTCCAGTCTTTGCACCAAGAATAGCCATTCTTCCATACAAACCACCAAAAATTCCTGACTGTGAAAATGCCTTTCCTATATCCATTGTTTCAGCAAATGAATCCTTACACTTTTCTACCTTTGATTCGAATTCAGGCGCCTCAACAATTCGACCACTTACATCTAATGCCTGCATAACATCCATACCACTTGATAGTGTCATAGCCATTGCAGATGCAAATCTACTTGTTGCGATTTTCGAATGAATAGATTTGAAACGACGGCTCTTATATAGTATTCCGTTTCTGTGATTCTTTCCCCAAGATGTCTTGTTTAAGACAATGATATAGGCAACTATTGCCAAAAGAATAATAAGAAGAATCAGGCCATTGGATTTCATAAATGTACCCACAGCCAAGAAACCTGCTGATAACCCATCCATGGTACCACCAAGTTGATTGAAGACTCTACTAAAAACTGGCATGATTTCTGTAACAAGAACTATGATTATTACAAGCATCATTGCCACCATCATAAGTGGATATGTAACCGCACTTCTGATAGCATTTGAAATAGCCATTTCTCTAGAATAGTGGGCTGCAAGATTGGTAAGAACTGAGTCCATCTTACCTGTTGTCTCGCCCATCTTGGCCATTTCTACAAAATAATCCGGGAACACTCCGGTCTCATCAATTGCTTTTGATAGAGAACCTGTCTCCCCTACTACCTGTTCCATCTGAGTGAGTAGCTCTTTCTCTTCGCCTCCCTCAGATTCATCCATCATCATAGTGATTCCCTGAATTGCAGAAACACCACTATTGATCATCATTCCCATTTCGTCCGAGAATGCATATAGCTCCTCAGCAGTAAGTTTCTTTCGTAATTTTTCGCTCATAATCACACCTTTAATATTTATACTTCAGTTGATAATACGTATCATCTTCTAAATATTTCTTTACAGTACTACTACTTGCATAAGATCCAAGTGTTGGATCCATAAGTGTCCACTGAGAACCATCGAACTGGATTATCTTATCTATCCAGCCAGACTCCTTTGTGTATACAGATATCCATGCATGGTATTCAGTCCCTGCATAACCTATCTCCAACCGTGTAGGTATACCCTGACTTCTAAGCATTGCACCCATAAGTGATGCATAGTCAAAACAGATGCCTGTACCAGTTGCCAAGGTCTCGTCTACCTTTGGGATATAGCCTGACTGTACAGTCGCTGCTTTATCATGGTCGTAAGTAACGTTTTTGGTAATGTAATGATAAACATTCTGTACGACCTCGATATCCGTATTCGCACTTGATGCCAGTTCCTGTCCCTTTTTTACCGCCTTAGAATTTGCATTAAAATCTACATATGCGTTAGGGTACAAAAACATACTATAATCATCTTTTAATGTTACATTCACTGACTGAGTAAATGCTGCTGCGTATTGGTCATCATGTAGGTTCTCGTAAACGCCTATTTTGTATGTTCCGCTACCTTCTGATAATGGATAAACATCGTAATTGCCATCCAAATCCATCAGGTAATTGTAAGTATTTCCCGCTGGCGTTTCTATTAGCATTCTTACCTTAGCCGCGCTGCCGGTGTATTTGACCATTACGTATCCGTCACTGGAATTGCTCGCATCTATTGATGCATCCATGTTTTCGTATACTTCTGTTCCTCCAGCCTTAGGCTCCAACACCCTTATGGTGTTGTCCCAAGAGCCTTTAGATTCCTTTGCCACCGCCGAAGTGGAATCAGAGGATGAACCTCCGCCTCCTGTAGTTGACGGTTGCTGGCCACCACCGCATGCAACTAAGCTAATACTCAGAACAATCAGTGAAAGCAAATATCTTGTTCTTTTCATTTGCTTCCTCCACTGCTTGCCTATCCTATAATGTTTATTATTTATTATTGATAATTCTAAGAAGCTCTACCTCGCTATTAAAGCTGCTTTCTATATCCTTTGCTTTGCTATAGATTGTGCCCTGCCATGTTGCATTATCTCTGCCTGTAATCATCATAAGATATGCTTTTTCTTTACACAGCTCGAGCAAATGCTCTACCTCAAATAGCTTTTCTGCTGGATCAATATCAATAAGCTTTAACTCTGGCAATGTCTTTTTAAATGCACGGTACTTTATCTTTTGTTCAGGAAATTCTACCGCATCTAAAAAAGCATTTACCACATTGAAGAAATCATTAACATCATTAAATGTCTCTGCTTTTTCTTCATAGCAATTATAAAGCTCGCCTTTAAATCCATCATTTTCTAGATTGAATCCAACTACATTTGGCATGCGCTTCATTCTGTCTGAAATTGCCATTACTCTTCCCCTCTTACCATATCTTGAAGCTCTGCAGTATCGTAATCTGTACCTGCACTAGCAAGATTAACAGGCGCTAAATTATATTTAATATAGCGTTTTCTTGACTCCTTACTCATGTTTTCATTGATTCTGCTTTGAACCAAAACACAATCTTCTTGTGTAATGCCTAAAAGCAATACTACAAATTGATTGTTGCTATATCTTGCGTACATATCTCCACCACGGGCAGATACGCGAATAGCCTCAGATAATTCCTCAGCTAAAGTCTCTAATCTGTCAGAGCCGCTTAAAGCGTACCCCTTTCCATCTGTGATGGTGCAAAGCATAAGCCATGCTGCTTGTCCAGAACGTCTGATTACTCTTTTGATGTATCTGTAGCTCTCCACAAAAATTGGATATGTACAGTAAAATGCGCCTTCAATATCTTCCTTAGATGTATCAAGGTTCTTTTTAACCTCGCTAATCATATCGGAATTGTTTATAACCTGAGAACCAAGCTTATCAAGCTGTTCTGCCATGCTAGATGAAACTGATACACCAAGCTCTTCGAACATTAATGTCTCAGTGTCTTCATATAACTTGAGAGCATCCTTTGTCTTACCTACTTCGATAAGAGCTTCCATCTCGTATGTCTGCCATCCATCATATGGATAAAGCTTATTTGCCTTATGGCTGAGAGTGTACATATTGTCGTAGTCCTTTTGAACCTTGTACATCTCAAGTAGCTGCTTTAAGCATCTATCAAATAATTTCTTTAATCTTACTCTTGTAGTAACAACCCACTCATAACCGCTTAGAGTAGGAAGGAAATCACCGTTATATGCCTTACAAGCATGCTCTAAAAGCTTCTGCTGCACATCAGCATCATCTGATGCAAGGGCCTGCTTTGCAAGCTCTTCGAAATTGACTGCATCACATTCGATAGAGGCATTAGGAGTAATTCTGTAATTACCTCTTTTAATATATACATAATCCTCTTCTGGAAGGCCTGTCTTGAGTAATGCCTTACGAAGTCTAAATACAATTGCTCTAAGGCTGTTTGACTCATCCGCAATGCCTTCATTTTGGAATAGATTATAAATAACCTGATCTCTCGAAATACCATTTACATGGTACAACAGCATCTGAAATAGCTGATTAACCTTTGTGGTATTGTTGCGCTCTAGCACAATATGCATGTCGTTACATTTAACATCCACAGTGCCTAGAAACTTTACATTAAATACAATATTTCCGCTCATAATTCTCCCTTATTTAAATAACAAGCTTATTTTTTCCATTACAAAACTTAGTATAGAATAACAAACCGTTATTGTAAATAACAAAAAGTACAAAATTAGCCTGCATAACTGCAGGCTAATCTCTATTCAAGTTTTTCTTTAACGTTATATTTATTCATAGCTGCATCTAGATCTCCCTCAAGGAACAATTCTAACGCGCCAATCACTTTTTCGAAGGACGCATCCACCTTTTCACGGTCTTCAGCGTCATAGCGACCTAACACATGGGAAACCAAATCACCGTTCTTACATTCTCCCACACCCACTCGAATTCGAGGGAAAGCATTGGTGCCAAGCAAAGAGATGATGTTCTTTAATCCATTGTGACCACCAGCCGAACCCTTCTTTCTAACACGGATATTTCCTGTAGAAAGGGATATATCATCCGATATAACAACAAGTTCGCTCTCGCTGTCAACATCGTAATAGTCACATAAAGGTTGAACACATTCCCCGCTTAGGTTCATGTACGTCATAGGCTTTGCAAGTATTACCTTGTGGCCATTAATGATGCCCTTTCCCACAATTCCCTTTTGTTCCTTGTGGTTTACTTCTATATTGAAGTGCTTTGCGATAGCATCAATAGCTTCAAATCCTACATTATGTCTGGTTCCTTCGTACTTTCTTTCTGGATTACCTAGACCAACAATTAAAAACATACGTCTTATTCTGGGAACTCTTCCTTATACTTGTTAAGAATCATTGTCTGCATCTGCTCTCTTGTGGTTGAGCGAATAGGATGAGCAATATCCTTGTAGCCACCTTCAGAACCACGTCTTGAAGGCATAGCAATAAATAGTCCCTTATCTCCTTCAATAATCTTGATGTCGTGAATTACAAACTCCTCGTCAATTGTCACTGAGACAACTGCTTTCATCTTGCCTTCTTTTTCAATCTTGCGAATTCTAATGTCTGTAATTTGCATTTTGTTATACCTCCCCAACTGGCATGTCGTATCGATTTTTGTTACCTGTAACTATGCGGATTCCGTTTTCCCCAATATATGTAGATCCGCTGAGCAATGTTTCATGGCTCTCAACAATGCAATTCTCCACGTGCACGTTGTCACCGATGTATGCTCCATTTAAAATGACGCAGTTCTTAACAACTGAGTTGTTGCCAACGAACGCCTTTTTAAATAGTACAGAATTCTCAACAGTGCTGTTTATGATACATCCTCCAGCCACAAGTGAGTTTGTAACCTTAGAACCTGCGTTGTATTTTGCAGGTGGCAGGTCGTGTGTCTTTGAGAAGACTCCTGGTTCTGAATGGAAGAAGCTATCTCTAACATCCTTGCGTAAGAAATCCATGTTAGCTTTGAAATAGCTATCAACGTCTGCAAGGTTTGCCCAATAGCCTTCCATCTTGTAACCATAAATCCTCTTCATGTTCTTGTATCTAATGAGAATATCTGTTACAAAGTTGTATCTGCCCTCTCTGTTGCATTCTTCCAACAAATCAATGAGAGCTCTTCTACGGATGACATAGACACCAGCAGAAACGATATCTGAGTTAGCCACCATAGGCTTCTCCTCGAACTCTACTATACGTCCATCTCTATCCATCTCTACCACACCGTAACGATTGATATCATCTCCCTCAGGAAGCTTTGCGCAAACAACTGTGATATCAGCCTGTTTCTTGATGTGATAATCTAAAACCTTGTTGAAATCCAACTTATAAACACAATCGCCACTTGCAATAATAACATATGGCTCATGTCTCTTCTTTAAGAAATCAATGTTCTGCCAAATAGCATCTGCTGTACCTCTGTACCACCAGCTGTTGTTAGTAGTAACAGTAGGAGTGAAGAGGAATAATCCTCCCTGCTTTCTACCAAAGTTCCACCACTTTGATGAATTAAGATGCTCATTTAGAGATCTTGCGTTGTACTGCGATAATACTGCAACTGTCTGAATGTGTGAATTCGTCATGTTTGAAAGAACGAAATCAATACATCTATAGCTTCCGCCTACTGGCATAGCTGCAATGGCGCGCTTCTCAGTAAGCTGTTGCATTCTGCTTGAGTTTCCACCTGCTAGAATAATACCTAATGCCTTCATACTCGATCACCTGCCTTGATAATGTAGCCGCCACTAGCTAACTCTCCGTCAGGATAATCTGCCTCGCTAGTCTCGCCCTTGATTGCTGTGTTTTTGCCAATAGTTACATTTGCTGGAATTGTTGAATTCTCTCCAATTACAGCAAGACCGAATGAGTAGATGCTTGCATTAAGCTTACTCTCTGCTTCTACGCCCTGGCCAATCTTTGCTCCCTCGCCGACAACGGTATTCTCAGCAATGATTGATTTATCTATTACGCAATTTCTTCCGATTACTGCGCCTTCCATTATGATGGAATCTCGGACTACTGCTCCTTCATCTATCACAACACCTGCGCCTAAAACCGAATTATAAACTTCACCATAAATCTGAGCTCCAGCTCCAATAATTGCCTTCTCAACTACTGCTGAGCTAGCAACGAACTGTGGTTCGATGATATTCTGATTAGTGTATATTTTCCAGAACTCCTCATAGAGGTTGAACTCTGGAATAAGATCTATAAGCTCCATATTGGCTTCCCAATATGATCCAAGTGTTCCTACATCCTTCCAGTAGCTATTGAACTCGTAGGCATACATTGGTGCCCCCTTCTCATGAAGGTAAGGAAGAACATGCTTACCAAAATCACAGTTGCTCTGGTCTTTAAGTGCAAGCAATGACTCCTTTAATGCTTTCCAGCTGAATATATAAATACCCATTGAAGCAAGATTGCTTCGAGGATTTGCTGGCTTTTCCTCAAATTCGCTGATACGCTTTTCGTCATCAGCAATAACAACTCCAAATCGAGATGCTTCTTCAATCGGTACAGGAATTACTGCAATTGTAACATCTGCGCCCTTTGCCTTATGAAAATCTAGCATGGCCTCATAATCCATTTTATAGATGTGATCTCCTGAAAGGATAAGCACATACTCTGGATTATAATTCTCCATGTACTTAAGGTTTTGGAAAATTGCGTTGGCTGTGCCTGAATACCACTCACTTGTGTCACTCTTCTCATAAGGTGGAAGAACTGTAACACCACCGTTATTTCTGTCCAAATCCCATGGAATACCAATTCCGATGTGGGTATTTAGGACAAGCGGTTGATACTGAGTCAGCACACCAACTGTATCAATGCCTGAATTGATACAATTTGAAAGAGGAAAATCGATAATACGATACTTTCCCCCAAAAGAAACTGCTGGCTTTGCTACATCGGATGTTAATACTCCGAGTCTGCTTCCCTGCCCGCCAGCGAGAAGCATTGCGATCATTTCTTTTCTAATCATCCTATCATCTGCCTTTCTCATGCTGTCAGAAGGGATGTACCATTTTATAACTCATAGTACTCCCCTTTGTAACATTAGTATAGCAAAAGCCAATTTCTACTGCAATATTATTAATAATTTTTACTAATTAGTTGTTAATTGTTTGACAATACACTGTCATTTTCTACAATATCTATTTAGCTACCTTGCAACTAATTCATTTTGGGGGTAGATTAGTGTAGTTAGAAAAATACTATATTAAAGAAGGAAAACATATGTATAAGATTGATTTTAACAACAAGATACATGTTCATTTTATAGGAATTGGCGGCATTAGCATGTCTGGTCTTGCAGAGATTTTGCTTGGTGCTGGTTTCACTATTTCAGGCTCCGATAGAGCTGAATCTGATTTAACCAAGCACCTTGAAGCCATCGGCGCAAAGGTTAGTTATCCACAGGCAGCATCAAATATCACTGATGATATCGACTTGATTGTTTACACTGCTGCAATTCGTGATGACAATCCAGAATTTGCTGCAGCCAAAGCTTCTGGCAAGCCTATGCTTACAAGAGCTGAGCTCCTTGGCGAAATCATGGAAAACTATGCTCGTTCTATTGCTGTTGCAGGTACACACGGCAAGACAACCACAACATCAATGGTTAGCCAGATTCTTCTTGAGACAGCCGATGATCCTACCATTTCTGTTGGCGGCATTTTAGATGCCATCGGAAGCAACGTACACGTCGGTGACAGTGATGTATTTATCACAGAGGCTTGTGAATACACAAACAGCTATCATTCATTTTTCCCTAAATACAACATTATCCTTAATGTTGAGGCAGATCACTTGGACTTCTTCAAGAATCTCGAAAATGTAAGAGCTTCATTTAAGAAGTTTGCCGGTAATACATCCGATGATGGCATTCTTATTATTAACAAAGAAATTGATGATGTAGATTATTTCACTGAGGGACTAAAATGTAGGGTTATTACTTATTCATTAAATAATGATGCCGATATTTATCCTACTGATATCTCATTTAATGAAAAGGGCTTTGCAAACTTTACCCCTGTATTCAATGGTAAGGCTCTTGGCACTGTTTCACTTAATGTTCCTGGAAAGCACAATATTTCCAATGCACTTGCAGCTATCGCACTTACTGTTGAAATGGGCATTTCTTACGATCACATTTTAGCAGGACTTAAAAAGTTTGGCGGTGCTCACAGACGTTTCGAGTTAAAGGGCAACTATAACGGAGCTACTGTCATTGATGATTACGCTCATCACCCAACAGAAATTGCTGCCAGCCTTAACGCAGCAGCTAATTACCCACACAATCGTGTGATTGTTTGCTTCCAGCCACACACTTATACCCGCACATTAAGCTTTCTTGATGATTTTGCAACAGCTCTCGCTAAAGCGGACATAGTTGTTCTTGCCGATATATATGCGGCTAGAGAGCCTGATATCTATGGAGTAAGCTCTAAAGATATTGCTGATAGAATCGAAAAAATGGGCACAGAAGTCCATTATTTAGGCTCATTTGATGCATGTGAAAAATTTTTAGAAAAAAATCTTTTAAACAACGACCTGTTGATAACTATGGGTGCTGGAGACGTGTATTTAGTAGGTGAACACTTACTTTCCAAATAGTTATCCACATTATCCACATTTTTCGGTGTATTATTCACCAGTAAAAATGTGGATTTTTTATTGCCCTTTTTTCTAGGTCTGTTGATAGTTATCCACATTATCCACAATAGCCACAAGCCCTTTATTTACAAGGGTTCTCGGGGTTTACACCCTTTTCTTTTTGAAATTACTTTGATATAATTTGCTTACTTTTGAGGGAGAGGATAATTTATATGGCAGACATCATGCTACACACCAGTATCAATACTGGTTATACTTGCATTTCTAATACTTTTATTGACGATTACATGAAAGATGCCAATGGAGAGTATGTTAAGATTTACCTTTACTTGCTTCGTTGTCTAAATAGAGAGGATTATGATTTTTCCATCTCACAGTTAGCGGACTGTTTAGACCACACCGAGAAGGACATAATGAGAGCCTTTACTTATTGGGAGAAAGTAGGACTTCTACGTCTTGAGTACTCTGATGGGCATGAACTTTCTGGAATCTGTCTTGTCGATGTGAATGGAAACAATTCCTTCACATCCGTAAACTACGCTGCTGAGCCGGTAGTTACAACTAAAAGCGTGGCACCAGCAGTTTCAGATACACCAGCTTTGGTTAAGCCAAGCTACAGCGCAGATGAGTTAGATGCTTTCTGCGAGGAGGATGCTGTTTCAGATTTATTATTTGCAACACAGACATACCTTGGCAGACCGCTTTCAAGCTCTGACACCAACACTTTGCTTTTCTGGTACGACGGACTTCACATGACAGTAGATTTAATCCAGTACCTTATCGAGACTTGCCTCGATAACGGCCACAATAGCTTCCATTACATGGATACTGTTGCTCGCAACTGGGCAGAAGATGGAATCACAACTGTTGAGGATGCCAGAAAATCATCTAGTGCACACAACAATGCCGTTTATTCTATTAAGAAGGCACTTGGTATCGGAAACAGGGATTTAGTTGAGTCTGAGCTTAACTACATCGATAAATGGGTTAACACATTTAGCTTTAATATGGATATTATCTGTGAAGCTTGCGAGCGTACTATCACAGCTACTAACAAGCCAAGCTTCAAATATGCAGATTCTATTCTTACAAGCTGGAACAAGTCCTCTGTTAAGACTCTAGAGGATGTTGCAGCTCTTGATCAGGAATTTACTAAGGCTTCAATGGCCAAGCTTTCAGCTACTAATAAAGTAAAAAGCATTAAAGACACATCTAGTTCAGCGGCTAGATCGAAGTCTAACAACAAATTCCTTAACTTTGAACAACGCCAGAATTATGATTTTGATGCACTTGAGAAGAAATTGCTTGGTAACTAAAGGGAGGTAATTATGGCATTATCTAACGAACAATACGATGCGCTTATGCGTGAGTACAATCATAAGCAGTCTAGAAACAGCCGAATTGTTTCTTATCGTACAAAAGAGCTTTATTCTGCAGTGCCTTCACTTACACAGTTGGATGAGGAGGTTTCCAAAATCTCCATTTCATCCATTACTGCTATTTTCAGCGGCAAGGATATAGCTACCGCATCTGCTGAATCTAAAAAGAAGCTTGAAGAGCTTAAAATGAGACGTATCAATCTCATGAAATCCGCTGGTTTCCCAGAGGATTATCTTGAGCCACCATACGACTGTCCTGATTGCAAGGATACTGGATATATTAATGGAGAACGCTGCCACTGTTTTAAGCAGGCAGCTATTAATATTGTCTACAAACAGTCTAATATCAATAACATTCTTTCCAAGGAAAATTTTGATGCATTTGATTTAGATGTTTACGATAATGACTATTTTGAGGACGGTTCTGAGCTTTCGGCACGTGCTAATGCTGAAATAGCCCTAGAAAAAGCCACTAACTTTGTGCAGAATTTTAGAGAAAAAGGTGGTAATCTCTTGTTGCTAGGAAGAACAGGATGTGGAAAAACCTTCATGTCCAACTGTATTGCCAAGGCATTACTTGACCAGGGCATCTCAGTTATTTACTTTACTTCCAGCGAATTATTTAGAGTTTTTGAAGAACAGACATTCAAGAAGAATGCTAACGTTGCAGAACTTCATGATCATATTTTCGATTGCGATTTACTTATAATTGACGATTTGGGCACTGAATTTCAGAATTCCTTCACAACAGCCCGACTTTTCCAATGTTTAAATGAAAGACTATTACGAAATAAATCAACGATTATTTCAACAAATCTCAAGTTAGAAGAATTGAGAGATACCTATAGTGAACGTATTACTTCGCGAGTATTTTCAAACTATGAAGTTATTAAGCTCATAGGCAATGATATTCGTATTAAAAAGGTAATATCAAAATAATAAATTTAATATCAAAGCAAGGAGCAAAACATGCCAAACAATGAAATCGTGTTGGAAAACACACCACCTATGGCAGAGCTAGGTCTTATACCTCACAAGAGCTGCGCAACAATCGGCGAGAAGGTTAATGATTATTTACTTAAGTGGAGACAAGAGCGTAAGTGTGACCAGTCTATTATTACTTTAGCTGGTTATAAGAGCGATTCTTACATCGTTTCTGCTGATTGTCCTCGATTTGGTTCAGGTGAGGCCAAAGGTCTTATCAAACAATCAGTTCGTGGTCTTGATTTGTACATTCTTGTTGATGTAACAAATTACAGCCTCACTTATTCTGTATGTGGTCACGAGAATCACATGAGTCCAGATGATATCTTCTGTGACTTAAAGCGTATCATTGCTGCTGCAATGGGAAAGGCTAAGCGCATCACAGTCATCATCCCATTCCTTTATGAAGGACGTCAGCATCGTAGAAGTGCTCGTGAATCACTTGATTGTGCTATGGCACTTCAGGAGCTTATTAATATGGGTGTCGATAACATCATCACATTTGATGCTCACGACCCTCGTGTTCAGAACGCTATTCCTTTAAATAGCTTTGAAACAGTTTCTCCAACATATCAGTTCCTTAAGGGCATCCTTAAGAACTGCAAGGACTTAAAGCTTGATAACGATCATCTCATGATTATCTCACCTGATGAAGGTGGAACAAAGAGAGCCGTTTACATGGCATCAGTTCTTGGTGTTAATGTTGGTATGTTTTACAAGCGTCGCGATTACAGCCGTATCGTTGATGGACGTAATCCAATCGTCGCTCATGAATTCCTTGGTAACGACGTTGCCGGCAAGGATGTTATCATCGTTGATGATATGATTTCTTCTGGTGAGTCAATGATAGACGTAGCAACAGAGCTTAAAAAGCGTAAAGCAAATCGTATCTTCACAGTAGCTACTTTCGGACTTTTCACTAATGGTATGGCAAAATTCGATAAGGCTGTTGAGGACGGTATCATCTACAAGGTTGTTACTACAAACCTTACATACATTCCAGAGGATGTTTTAAATCGTGATTATTTTATCAAGTGCGACATGTCAAAATACATCGCATACATTATTGATACTCTTAACCACGAGTGTTCTATATCAGAGCTTCTCAATCCTTATGGACGTATCGAAAAGCTTCTCAACCGCTACAAAAACGGCGAATATTAATTCAACAAAATGGCCACATCGCAAATGCGATGTGGCCTTCTTTTTTTATTCGCTTTCCGAATCAGCATCTCCATCTCCAGAAGCATCCTCTTCTATTTCAGAAGTTTCTTCCTCTTCCACGTAATTCGGATCATAAACGACATATTCATTTGATTCTCTAAATACGGTATTTGAGCTACCCATCTGGCAAACGGTTATCTTATCTCCGTTTGATATATCGGAAGCCTTTATGGACAATACCTGCCCGGATTCGTACTTGGTGGAGACTTGCTCTCCATTGACGAATACCTTTGACCATTTGGTGAATTCATCACCGTATATATGCAGCCTTCCGTTAAAGAAGTATGCACTGTCTATTACTACATCATTAACGCCCATTGTAAGGTTTGATGGGCCGTATTTTGTGCCATCCTTGTATGTATAACGATCTCCGTAGAGAATATCATACTGAAGCATCTTTAAATCATTCATATACTCGCTTGTGCCATACTGAACGCCATTAGCCATTGCAGTCTGGTGATAAGCATTTATATTTCCATTATGAATGTCAAGACGATTTAAGAACTCTGATACAAGCTGATATGAAGCCAAATCCTTATCTATTTTTTCCATACCAAAGTTATTCCATGTGAAATACTTTGTCTTGTATAAATCGCCTGTAGCAACCTCGCTGCTTGATAAGCCCATTGTAGGAAGATGATCGCCAAACATAATTACAAGTGTGTCTTCTCCTCTGGCATCAAGTGCTTCGATATAGTTCTTAACAAAGTCATCTACGTTATAAATTCTATTAACGTAGTACTCCCAAGCCCAGTTTTCTTCTGGTGTCTTACCAACAGCGTTTACTTTGATTGCTGGGTCTTCCTCTACCTGATATGTAGGGTAAGCACCGTGTCCCTCAACTGTGATAGTGTAAACAAAATCGCTTTCTGGAGTTGAGTCCATGGCATCTAATGTTCCATCGATGAGAATATCATCTGTAGGCCAGTTGCCAAGCGGTGTGTAATCTGTAATATCTAAAAGCTCCTTAGATGTAAAGCTATCAAAGCCCATCATGGAGAATGCGTTAGCTCTTGAATAGAAGTTACCACCATTGTTATGAACTACGTGTGTGCTATAGCCGTCGTCATGAAGAACATCCGCATAGCTTTCACAATCTGTTTCCTTAATGATAGTCTTCTGTGGGTACTCACCTGGTCCAAAGAAGCTACAGCTCATACCAGTAAGTACTTCAAACTCTGAGTTACATGTACCTGCACCAACTACTGGAACTATACAGTGACCTGTTGAGTAGTTCTGCTCCAAATAGTGAATGTATGGGATTGGATCCTCGCTAGTCTCAAGGAAATCCGACTCTGAAACATCGTAGAATGACTCAAGCAATATTACAACAATGTTTGGCTGTGATGCATCCTGTGAAGGAATCTCAAGTGTCTTAACATAAGAAGCATCCTTCTCTAATATGCTATCAATCTTGTTCTCGGAATATCCAAATGGACGATTCATTCCTCGGTCTAATACAGAAGTAGAAAAGCCGTATAAATAACCATAATCTAAATATCCCTGTGCCAAGTTACCGAAGTAAGATGTCATAATACCGGAACTTCTAAGGAATACTGTGGATGGATATAATGAAGCGAACAGCGCAACTACTAATAATATTCTTTGCCATATTGGCTTAGGGTCCTGCTTTTTAGAACCTTTTACCATGTAGAGCACCATTATGACAATGTAAATCACAAGGGCCGTTACTGAAAGCATGGCCTCCTCTGCTGAGAAGTAGTTGCTATCTTGCATTGTCAGCAAATCGCTTATCATATACAAATCGGTATATCCAAATGGTGAAACACGATTCAACAGAATGACGCTATTTATTATTCCAAGTATGATAAAGAACATACTGATGAATACTCGCCACCAGCCTCGTCTCTTACTAAGGAATACAATGGATAATGCTACAAATACACAGTAGGCATTAAATAAAAATGGTCCTGTGTGATCTATGACAAACCCGCATGCCGCTGTAAATGAGTGTCTCGATAGCCATTCCATCAAGAATATGATGGCCATCGCCAGTGGAATGTGCATCCAAAATGCGTATTTATCCCAAAGCATCAGCCAGGTCTTATAGATCTTACTATTTAAAAAGCCCTGAACCAGCTTTGAATTTGCAAATTTAATAAATGGAACTTTTATAATATTTCCAAGCAGGCCTATGCCTGTTTTTATCTTTGAAAATAATTTTTTCATGAATCCTCCGTAAAACCTAAGACAGTATGAAAAAATAGTGTTAGAATAATAACCGATTAATTCAAATCAAAATTTCCTACGGATTATAACACTATATTTTTAATTAAGCAAGAAAGCGAGTTTATATGAAGCTACAGTTCTATAAAAAGGGAATACCTACCAAAATTATCAAGCGTGCAGTCATTTTAGTTGTGGTATTTTTTGTTTCTATTATATTCTTCGAGATTGTCACTAACATTACCGAAACACAGGAAATCTCCTCTCAGGCATCTCCTACTTTACCACTTGTATATGTAAATTATTTAGGTGACGCTTCCACTGAGCTTCACGGCTATGTATCTGAGATGGACCCGGCATATATGCGAGATGCAATAATTCCACTTGACTCTCAGCGTAATATTTCTCTTTCTATAGATTCAAAAAAGTATTCTATCGATGGGGTTTCCTACGAAATCCGCTCGCTGGATACACAGCGAAACATCGCCAATAACGAGCTTGAATACACCGAAAAGGATGGCATCATTACCACAAGCTTCCAGGCCGAGAATCTTATCGAAAAGAACGAGGAATATCTTCTAATTATTACTCTTTCTAGCGGCGATGAAAATATCTACTATTATACTCGTATCATGCAGCCAGATGGTTGTCACGAGGAAGAGATTTTGGATTTTGCTCAGTACTTCCACAATACAGCTCTTTCTGATGATGCTACTGATCTTGCCACATATATCGAGCCTGATTTATCTACAAGTGATGATTTAAGCCACGTTACAATCAACTCAAATCTTTCACTTATATCCTATGGCACATTTAACGGCCAGCAGGTAGGCGATACACATGTTGCCTTAACAGATATCAGCACCGACTATGTAAGCCTTTCATTATCTTATTTGCTTTCAAGAGATAATAATGGAAGTGACGAGTACTACACCTGCACCGAAAACTATCGTGTGCGCTACACCGCTGATAGAATCTATCTTCTTTCATATGATAGAACTATGGAGCAGATTCTCGATGCTACTTCAGTTTCATTTACTGATAATGTACTCAACCTAGGAATTACTGATTCTAATCTTCAGTATCTTTCAAATGAAACAGGTACAATCGTTTCATTTGTACAGAACGGTTCATTATATGAATACAGCCAGACCGACCGCTCACTTAAGCAGGTATTTAGCTTTATAGACGACCCTACCGATACACGTTCAATCTACAATCAGCACCAGATTCTCCTTCTTAACATCGATGAATCCGGCACTATGGATTTCGTAGTTTACGGTTACATGAATTCTGGCAACCACGAAGGAGAATGTGGTATTAACCTTTATCACTACGATGCAATCGAAGATACATCTACAGAGCAGGTGTTTATTACATCCACAAGCTCTTATCAGATATTAAATGCCAACTTCTCTGACCTTTTATATGAGACAGCGGATAATGAGTTCTACATTATGGTTAACGGTACACTTCTTTACATGTCTCTAAATGAGCTTACCACAAAAGAAGTTATGACAGGCCTCGATAACGACCAATATGCTGTTTCTAGCTCACGCAGATATTTGGCTTGGATGGATCAGGATACTATGTCAGATTCAATTCACATTATGGATTTGGAGACCGGCAATTCCTACGACATCACTGCTGGGGAGGGTCAGCTATTAAAGCCGCTAGCCTTTATGGATGACGATTTAATTTACGGCACATTAAGAGAAAGTGATATTACCACAGACGGTGCCGGCTCAACTGTTTATCCAATGTATAAGCTAACAATCGCTGATATCTCTTCTGGCTCAGGCAGAGAGCTTATGAGCTACCAGAAGAATGGTTACTATATCACTGACGCAGCCATCGATTCCTACACAATCTACCTTACTAGAATTCAAATTGATGGAGAGGGCATCATCACAGCAGCAACCGAAGATACTATCAAAAATAGCGCTGGTGAACAAAACAAAGCTGTTGATTTGAGTGTCGCGATGGATGATGTAAAGCAGCAGATAGTCACCCTTACAATGACACCTTTAGATGAAGATGAAAAGCTTGGCAACGTATCCTACGACCGTACCGGTCTTGTTTTAGCTGATTCCAACAGAAGTGTTTCTGTTGCTTCTGCTACAAGCTCAACACAGTACTATGTATACGTTGGAAGTACTGTTACTCTCGCTACTGACGATTTGATTTCAGCTATCGCAAGCTCAGATGAAAACATGGGAATAGTGCTTGATAACACACCTAAATATATTTGGAAACGCGGTAGAAAATCATACCAGAATGCAATCACCGGTATTGCAGTAGGCTCAAGTGATTCAGAGGCCTCAGGCTCTGCCAGAGCACTTTCAGCTATGCTTGTTCAGGCTGGGGAAAACGTACAGGTTCATACATTGTTAGAATCGGGAGAAACCCCTATATCAATCCTTTCAAAGACATTAAAGGATTATGATATCTTAGATTTGACTGGTGCAAGCCTTGACCAGGTGCTTTACTATGTCAGCCAAGGCATTCCAGTATATGCATACACTGGCGAAGATTCTGCAGTGCTCATCGTCGGATATGATGCAAGTTCTATCGTATACTTCGATCCGATGACAAGCTCAAACTCAAAGATGGGCATCACAGAAGCCAGCGAATATTTCGAATCCTTCGGAAACGTATTTGTAAGCTATATTGAATAACCAAGCTTACAAGCTGTAGATAAATAAAAGAATTGCAATATAGTATGTTGCGAGATTGATATAGTGAACGATTCTCTTATTTGTTCTTTTACTAAAATGATAGAAATACAAAAACAGAATAGTGAAATCACTTGCTATGAACAATGTTCCGGCAACACCTAGTATAGGAAGGCCATTGAGTCCACACTCGATGGCCTTTAATGCTGTCATGGACACGAAATAACAGTAGATTAAACAAGGCACCATCAGAGAACCTATATGCAAATGGCACCATTTTCTCATGCCGATAAAAATGAGGCATGGTACGACTGGTGCGATGTAAACAAGCACATTAGTCTTATCTGTTATTCTGCACATGTAATTCAAAAATCCCACATGGCCAAGCATAAAAGCAATTGTGCCTAAGACCATAAACTGCTTTCGCAGGTAAGTATTGTAAAGGCCCATTAGCAAATCGCCTACAAAACAGGCAAGTAATGCCCAAATCAATAGACCTAGTTTTTCACTGTAAAACTGATTCAATAAAAAGATTATCAAAAAGGAGATGCTACACACCACCTTTAATGGGACATAGTATCTCCTTGAGAATCTATTATCACATACAGCAAACAATGTAATTATTAATGCCACATAAATAATAGTTTCTAATATCATATTTTTCTCCTACCCTTATTCTTCATCATAAGCTCCTGCAAGTATAGCTTCTAGTCTCTTTTCTTTGCTCATTAGAATTGCACCAGCTCCAAGTAGGAATATTGCAAGGCAAAGTAGATATCTGGTATCGAATCCATCAGCTGTCTTTGGAGTAGTATCCTTAACGTGTCCTGCTGAAATTGAACCGTCACTGCTTACCTTATAGGTAACTGTTGTAGTGGTCTTTGTTGCGCCACTGACAATCCTGAGGCCTGTCATAGCATAACCATCTGTGTACTGGAACTGAACTGCATGATCACCTAAAGCCATATTTGCAACATAGTCTTTATTAAGTGTCATTATAGTAGAACCAGATGCTATTGTATAGTTCTCTCTAGGAACAATATTTCCATCCATCATGATGTAGGCAAGTTTCTCAACCGGGCCATTACATACGATGCGTACCGCGCCATCACTCTGACCTACAACCTGTCCTGCACCTTCGATAATCTGATAAATAAAATTACCTTTAGCTGCATCACTTACAGGCTTTGCTGAGCCAGAGCCTGATGATGAACCGCCACCTGACGAACCACCGGAAGAGCCGCCTCCGCCGGAACCTCCACCTCCGGAGCCACCGCCACCAGAATTAGGATCCTGATAGATGTAGGTGTAAACTGTTCCAGAAATGCTAGGTGTAGCTGACTTTAGTGCATAAGTCACATTTCCATATGTATAGTTGCTAATTGGTGTGTAGCTTGATGGGTCTGTTGTGGTTGTGATAGCCTGTGTAACCACTACATCACCTGAACCATTAAGTAACTGATACTGGATTGTGTATACTGTCTCACCTGAAGATGCTGTGTAAACGTATGTATATGTAGCATCAGCTGTGGCTGCTACAAATGTAGGACTTGTTGTTAGGTAGTATGTTGTTCCATCTTTATCATAGCTAGCAGGTGCATTGTGTGTAGGTGTTACACCTTCTGCTACTGTCTGTGTTTCAGCAGTTACATCTGTTACTTTGCTTCCTGACGAACTATTAAGCTGATAATCGATTGTAATTGTATAATTCTTAACTACGCTACTGCTTTGGAAAGTATATGTATATTTTGCATCGGTTGTAGCTGGGCTTAATGAAGGGTCCGAAGCCGTAACTCTAGTATATACTGTACCGCCAAATGTATAGCTTGAATCGGCATTTGCGCTTGGTGTGGTGCCTTCTTCTACTGTCTGTGTCTTTGCCCCTTCTATTGTAGTAACAATCGTACCTGCTGAATCCATTAACTGATAATCGAATGTAATTGTATACTTTGTGGTATCGCCACCACTTGGATCATCATCGCCAAATGCAAGTATAATAGCGCCACTAGTATTTATGTCGTTTACAAACTTTACTATCTCTAAATCTGCATCAAACTCATCGTTAGGACAAGTGATATAAAGTGTTCTCTCTGTCCACGGGCCCTGAGATCTACTAATACTGGTTAATGATGTGGCATCTGGTATTACCAAATGCACAACATCACTGTCATCAAAAGCACCTGCTGCAATCGCTGTTGTTCCTTTCCTAAGTGTAAAACTATGGTCGTCGCCAACTGCTCCTTTAGGAACATATACTAATGTAGAACCTTCATAGGTAGCTTCCTCACTTGTATCTGTACTATTTGGTGATGCGAGAAGCATCATAGGTGCCATTAATACCTGCTGCTCTGCAAGAGCAAGCTCCTCAGGATTAAGTTCAAGGGTAGTTGTTTCCTCTGTAGCAGGTTCTGGTGTTTCTTCCGTAGGTGTTTCTTCTGTAGGTGTTACTGTCTCTGTAGGAGTTGCTGGGTCAGTCACTTCTGGAGTTGTAACTTCATCTGTAGGCGTAGTGACTTCTGGGTTAGTTTCCTCGGTTGGTTCCTCCACAGTTGGTGTCTCCCCCGCAGCAGGCTCTCCCTCTATCACTGTGTCTTGTCCATCTTCAGTGGCAGGAACATCTACCGCAGGCTCCTCTGCTGGCTGTTCAATTACTTCTTCATTTTGGATATCCTCATCAAGGTCTGCTTCAGAAACTGAGCTACCAAAGAACGTAACTCCAGTCAGAATTATAGATGCGCTAATAAGAATACATCCTGTTTTTTTCAAAAATCCCTTTTTCACCTTCACCATAGCATCCACCCTTTAAAATCCAAGTTTATGAATTCCAGTGTTATGATTATAGTTACTTGACCCTTTTGGCCACAACAAACATTCGTCCATCTTCGGTGTAAGAGTTGCAGGTGCTAAGAGTCAATATCTTGTCTGTAGCTGCAATATCTATTGTCTCGTCGTAGACCGATAAACTTTGGATATTATCTAAAAACTCCTGGAGCTCGCTGCCTGTGACTGCGTTGATGAAATTGTAATACTTGTAGCTGTCATCATCGTCATAGCCTACCGCTGATAAGCCAACCCCTACAATTTCATATTCCTGCTCCTCATATAGAGTTTTAAAGATTATCGTCTTATGCGACTGATAATAATCGTAATCTAAGTATCGCTTAAGCCCACCAAACATGGTCCCTGACCGCATATTGTGACCATAAATGATGGTGTTTGTAGTAGGATTTACTATATCGCATCGATAATCGACGAATAAAGTACCCGCTGTACTATCTGCTCCATAGAAATCTCTTCTCAAGTAGTATTCTGGCTCGCTTGGGGACTGCATAACCGGATAGTTGATATCGGTATCAACCACATTTAAGATTCCCACAAAATCGCCATTTTGCTGGTACAAATCTTGAAGCTCTGGTAGAACATCTCTATCATCTTTGGCATAATCTGTATCCCATGGACTCTCTATTAAATCCTCTGTAATATCGCTAGATTTAGCCCCATTTTCATCAAGATTGTCGCTATTTGAGTTCTCTACAGAATCTATATCGTCATTTTTATTATTAATATTAACTTTATTTTGTGAATTATTAGTGTCCTGACTAGAAATTTGCTCTTGTCTTTGTGCAATTTGCTTTGCTATACGACGAGTTTCAAGTATATCCCTTACCTCTACCGTGACAAATACGCCCACAAGGACAACCGCAATTGTGACAAACATTAGGCCTAGACGCCTAGAACTTTTTGCTTTTGTGGCTGCCTCCTCAATGATTTCCCTATCATCTAAAAGACCTGCTGACTTATTAGCCACTATGTCAGCTACATGCTCAGTATACTGGGCACCAATAGGACTACTAAAGGTAATAATCCCATCGCGAATATCATTATAAAGGCGCAGCGCAACCTCTGGATCTTGTATATCAAGCTCCTCATTGATGCACTCAATTTTCTTTACATCTTCCTGTGCCGCCCTGTACTCGTAGCGAGTCTCAAACTCAAACCCGCCAATAATAAACCTCTTCTTCCCCATACATCATTCGTCCTTCTCCAAAGGAATATATTATGCCTAATTTTATTTTAAACAAGTACATGCCTTTTGCAAACTCATTTCACAGTTTTTACGCAAAGTTACTATTTTCAGCGCAAAAAGACCAGAGGGCTTTGCGGCCCCCTGGTCTTTGGGTTTTGAGTTTATGGTGCTACGGCTGGCTTGTGGACAGATGAATTTACTCTGGTCCAAACACCATCTATGTAGGTGTAACCATCAATGTGGTAGTAGTAGGTTACGCCGCTTGTAAGCTTAGAATTTGTGTATGAGCCTGTTGATGCTGGAACGATTGCGATAACCTTGCCTTCGCTAGTTTCATCTTCAGCCCTGTAGATGTAGTAGCTTACGATGTCTTTTGTTTCTGTCCATGTAATCTTTGCCTTTGTAGCAGATGTTCTTGTAACTGTAATATCCTTTGTAGCAATATCTGTGATTGCTTCTGTAGATACTTGTTCACTGTAGATCTTACCATCTGCAGGTGTTCCATCTACAGAATTTGCAAATGCTCTTGCTACTATCTGATATTTTGTGCTTCCCTTTAAGCCTGTGAATGTGTTCTTGCCTGTTAATCCACCTACATTTGCAAGCTGTACTGTCTTATAGGTCTTGCTTGTTGCATCATATTCCTGAAGCAGAAGCTGTGTTCCATTAGAGAATATGTCGCTTACCCACTGAGCTGTGAGGGAATCGCCTGTGTTTTCTGTTACTCTAAGGTTGGCAACTGGATGGAGGACTATTGAGTATTTCTCTGTTGTTGTGCCTACTATGTTTTCTGTATTTCCTGTTAATGTGATGTAGCCCGTGCCATTGTTGTAAATGTAGTTGCCATAATCTACTTTGTAATCAGTACCTGCAGTAAGATTTGTAGTCTGTGACTCGCCTGTCTTAAGGTTGCTAGACTGGATAAATACTGTAGAGGCTGGCTTCAAGGCCTTTCCTGTATATCTTTGGTTGGACTTGTTAAATACAACAGTACACTTAGAAATAGGTCTAGGCTTGATTTCGTATGTAGCCTTTGTTACTCCAGATTCATTTCCAATCTTAAATGCTACAGATGCTTCAATGGTACCGATGCTTGTTGTGTCTGTTGTTGATGCACTGTTTCGCTTGTAAGTTACACCAGTAACAGTTGCTGTAGGAATGCTTACGCCAAAGGCTGGCTCTATAGGCTTTCCTGTCCAATAATACCAATCCTCATAATTAGTAGCCTTTACCTTATTTAAATCGTACTCAATATCGTATGCAACTGTCTTTGTGCCTGACCAGTATGCACTAGCTCTACCTGCATATTCTACCCATGCATCTACAACATAACTGTTATCAGATTTCTTGTTCTGCACAAAGTATTCTGTATCATAGGTAAGAATAGCATCGTAATTTAAGCTGTTCTGTGATGGAAGAGCCAAGTATACTCTAGGGTCTCCAGTGGTGATATAAGTGCCTGTGTACTGCTGTACAGGAATGTCTCCATTACCTGCTACAAAATTGCCATTATCATCTATATAATAGGTGTCTGTCTGTGAAAGATTTCCCCAAATATAGAAATCTAATGTCTTCTCACCACTATAGTTTCCGATACCTGTAACAGTTATGGTTGATACACCAGGAGTGATGTTACCAGGTATTGTAACTTCTGTTTCCTCGCCACTTATTACAGTCTTAATTTTCTTAGTGCCATAGCTTACTTCATAGTGAACACCTTCGGTAAGTGGTTTGCTAGATTCATTTGTTACCTCAATCTCAGGTGTGATTGGCTTACCAGAATCATAATTATAATTATTTCCATCTGTGCCATTAATGAATCTTACGTCAAAGTCATTGGCGATATCATGAGCTATAATTATGTAATTCATCTGATAGCTAATAGCTGCATCCGGTACATAGTAGTTGCCGCCTGCTTTGTTCAAGTTGCCTGCATCAGCACCAGTTGCCTGGAACTCAACTGTTACCCAGCTATATAGGTTACGCTCACCATTTTCAAAGCTAGATACTGTTTCATTATTTGGGTAATCTAATTTAAGCTCATTGCTATCTATCTTCTTTGGTGTCTTTAAAGTGTTATCCCATACAGAAATTGTAGGTTCCACTGGAATACCGTTGTAAATGCTGTAATAGTATCCTACATAATTTGCAGCTTCCTCTTCTGTTAATAAGCCTGTATCTACAAGGTGTGTCTTTGCTGTTGCTGATGTAAATGGCTGCGCTACACCTGTAAAGTTGAATGTAAGCTCTCCGCCATCTGTCTCCATTACATCAGTATCAAATGGTCCACCTATAGCTGTTATTGCTTTTCTATTAATTGCATACTTCTGCTTAATAGTTCCGCAATAGTCGCCGCTACCTGTAATAACTACATACTTGTAGCCTGCATCAATAGAAGAATCCTCATCACCATCTCCATCTGTGTAGCTGATGGTGTATGCTTTCTTAGGAAGTGTTTTATTGCCCTGCTTTACAGTAATTGTAGAAGGTTTTTGTGCCACTCCATTGTACTCATTGAAGCTCCATGCCACTGTATCTGCGTTATCAGGAACATAAGTATATGTAGATTTATCTGCTCCTGACATTGTGTATACAACGCTTAAATCTGTAATGGTATTAAGGTTTACACCAATATTGAATGGGATTCTGATTGTTCCTGCGTAATCACCATTTCCTGTGATTTCAATATATGGTGATGTGGCAGCTGCTGTAGCATGTCTTCCACCCTTTTCATCTACTGTGTTTGTCTTACTCCACTCGGCAGAAGCAGCTTCTGTATTTCTAAATGGCTGTACTGTAAACTCTTCATCCTTTAATCGATAGTCTGTGTCATCTTTTCTACCCTTGTCGTAGATAACAACTGTTGGTGTATCGCCGTCATCAAGGGAAACAATATCGTATACATAAATTACCAAACATTCATTAGAGTATGAGCCATTAGCTTCTTTCTTAACACCTCTGGTCTCGTACCGAACATTTGTAGAATCATACTTCCATAAGCCTTTAAATCCTGGGTCATCACCATTCTCATAGTAATAATGGTAATTATCCTCTAATGAGCGTGATGTGATTTTAAAGTCCTTCTCAATGTAAGTCTCTTCATCACAGTTATGTGCTCCGCGAATTCTAAGGATATAAGAGCCTTGGCTTTTTAATTCAGTCTCAGCTGTATTTGCTGCATTAAATACCTCAATTGTGTAATCACAGTTTGTCGCATCATCCTGTTCTGATACAAGAGTGACATCGCCTAGTGTCACTGTAACAACATCATAAGGATTAACTGTGCCACCATTAAATTCTGCACTGTCAGGGCTGATTGTTACGTTGTCTGCCAGCCTCAAATCCAGTTTGTTGATAGTAAATACATAATTGAATGGACTAGGAACAAGATAGTTCTCACTTGTACCCTGACTGATTGTTACATAAGCATCTTCACGTGCTGTCTTATTACTGTCTGGATATGTAACGATGTACTCTGTTCCTTCATCAAGTATATCTGAGCCATTTTTAATTACTAGACTCGGCTTAACAACAACCCCCGGTCCAGCATAATATACAGGTGCTGCCAGTGAAACCATTCCCGGTGTAATGGTTACAGGGTTAATGGTATATTCCTTAGATACTACTCCTGAATATGCTCCAATACCTGCTATTAGCACAGTCTTTGTTCCTACATTTTTTGCATCCTTAGGATATGTAACAGTGTAATCAATATTATTTCTAAGAGTTCCATTGATTGGATGTTCTACTGTAACTGTAGGCTTAATATCAGAACCTGTATAATCAAAGGATGTTCCGCCTAATGTGACTGTACATGTGTTTATATCCAATCCTGTTATAGAAAAGTTTGCTGTACACTTATTCATGCAGTAATCGTTTGGTGATGGCGATGGCACAGCTGTAATTTCCCTATCTGTTGTTATCTTTGAAAGTGATTCTGGCGAGAATCCAACATAACCTACACCCTCCGCTTCTGGAGAATATACTGTAACTGATGTACCATCTGCTTTTTCAAATTTAATAACTGCATGATCCGCAAATACAAATGGCTTCTCTGGATTGTATGATGCAGAGGTAATTGGAAGACCTGCATCGTTTATAAAGCTCAATGTACATTTGTTTAGATCATACTTAATAGTGAAGCTTATTGCTTCCGTATTAGTCTTTGAATTAGGTATAAAGTAGTCACTATTATCACTTGCACGTAATACTACATACCACTTTCCTACCTCCACTGCATCTGTCTTATTAGCAGTATCTGTTGCTTTGTAGTACTCTAATACATAATCACCTTCAAACTCAACTCCCGGTGCCTGGGTCGCGCCACTTATAACATCACCTACTACTTCTACCTGTATTACGTCTCCAGTATAAGCATAGACTGTACCGTTCTTTATACTGATATCGTCTGCCCCATAGTATTGCAAATCTGCAAGGAAGCAAATGTTAACTGCAGTACCTGTTGTATCGATGTACTTAAGATTTTCTGCTGTTCCCTTACATGCATACTGTCCCACTAGAGATAAGGTTGGATCTGGTCCTGGAAGGCCATTTCTATCTCTTTTAATAGTGTAGTTATATACGGTTGTGCTATCAGGAAGTGTAGTTGTGTTGCTAAGTGTTTCTGTATAACCTGATGTTGGGTCTACAGGGACATACTTAATCACTGGATTAAGTGACTCTGCAAGTGTTCCATCACCATTTAATCTGTATGTTCTTTGTGGCATAGTAACTTCCGCATAAGCAGAGCCTAAATCAAGCTGAATACTAAAGTTGGCCTTCAGATAGCCACTATATGTGTTTAATCCTTTCAGATAAATCCAGTTGGCGGTCTTGTAAGAAGGCGCACTGTTAGCACCACTTGTTGATGTTTCGCTAGCGTACTCTGACTGCTTTCTTATCTCCGCTAATACTGCAGCTTCTGTACTTGCGTTTGTTACTACGATTTCATAATCCTCTCCTCTGGTAAGTGTCTTTGTTCCAGAAGATACTACAAGTGGAAGATCGCCTGTCTCAACCTGCGTCTTGATTTCTGCAGGTGTCAACGCTACTGCTGCATAATCTATACAGTTTTCATTTCCAAGCACTGCTGTAAATCCTTCTAGTGTGTTAGGAAGGATCTTATAGTTCACTACAATACTTTTTGTTGCAAAGTTAGTATTTTCGATATTTATGGTTGCAGATGCCATGCTTGTTCCATCTGTAGGCTCGATGTTGTTTTTGTATGTAATAGTATAATCTGTGCCTAAAGCAAGTACTCCGCCACTGGCATTTGTAAATATGATATTAGGCTTAACTTCCTGCCCAGTATAAGTATACTTAGGGAAGTTATCTCCTGTGATTTCATACTGATTATTCTCTGCATCTGTTGTAGCAAGCTTTGTGTCATCACTTATTGAATCAATATATACATCGATATAGCCCTCTTTAATTTCAAAATGGAGCGTATCAGTACCTGTATAGTTTCCAATACCTGAGATAGTCTGCTCTTTAAGTGTAGTGCTTGCATCTACTCCTATATTTACAGGATATGGTGTGAAATCTGTGCCGCCTTTAAGCTTGCATGAATAGCCTTCTATTACTGTTGTCTGTCTTGTTGCACTACCATATGTAAAGATATAAGTAGGTTCAATCTTTATTTCTTCACCTGTATATGACTGGCTTAACTCAGTCTTAGTTAAGTACATTCTATCAGCAGGAACATCCTCCTGCTTTACTGTCTTTATATCCTGAGGAAGTATCCTATACTTAACTGTTGTTGAGCCGTAGAAGCCGCCTTCTCCACTTGCTGTCACTTTGTAAGTTACGATATTGTAGTTAATATCATCTATTGCACTTGTGACACGCGCTGGGAAGGTCTCTGGATTTTGTCCCCCCAATGTACTAGATATCTCTGTTGAAGCAATGTAAGTAGTACTGATTGGTTGCATATTTGTATCATATAGTTCAATGATAGGAGCCTTATTATATCTCCATGTCACATCAAACGGTGTTGTCAAAGATGTGTTTGCAACTGCCATATCAGTGCCAGCCGATGGTATAAATACCTCGTTTGATGTTGAGTAATATGCGCTTTTAATTCTTACAAGTGCTTCTGAAATATCTGTTCCAACCTTGTAAGTCTTTACTACTTCACCGTCATAATCGCCAATACCTCTAACAACCACATACTTTGTGCCTGCTGTAGTTGTAAGCTCTGTATTATCTGTTGTAGATTCATAAGTATCATAGCAGTCCACTGTATAGTTTGTGTCTACTGCTAATGTCTTGCCATTGTAGGTTACGGTTGGCTCTGCCTTTACCTTAGTACTAGCATCTATCCAAGGATAAGACTCAGGAACAGTGACCATATCCTCTGTGATAGTACATTTCTGAATTGAGAAATATATAATCGCATCACTTCCAGCATAGTTGCCTATACCTGTAACTCTTACGTAAGGCGAGGTTGTAGTATTGCCTACTGTATAAGTAGCCGCATTGACATTGTTGTAGTAGTCTAAACCATAATCTACACCGTATTTAAGCTCAGCATTATTCTTTGAATATACTTTTATAGATGGTCTAGCTTCACCGCCTGTGAATGTTGCAATATAATCGCTTGTATAACTTCTTGTATATACTCCACCTGATTCACTTTCACCTCCAGGTACAGGTGTTGCAGTATATGTCTCAGCTATTATGATATTTGTGTATCTTTCAGTGTTACTTGTAATAGGGAAAGTAAGCACTACTTCACCCTTTAAGTTGTTCTGACCAGTTACTGTTACTGTAGCTGTTCCCTGATTCTTATTCTTTGCATATGAAAGGCTATAGTTTGCTTTACCGTTATTCTTAGGATCAATTTGTTTTATGATATTAGTATTGTTGATTTTTACTTCAACATCTGGAGTCTTATCATTTCCATCATAAATTGGGTCGTATGTATTAGCTAATACCTTGGCAAATGCCTTCTGTGTATCAGTAATCGATAGTTCTTCCTGTGTGATATTGAAGCTATATGCGCTACCACTAAGAGTACCGCTATAATTACCCTTACCTTCGATAATGTAAGATGCTTTTCCTACATTGTAGTTATTTGTATAAGAGATATCATAATCTGTGCCTTTTACAAGATATCCTGTTGTTCCATACTTAATAACAATATCAGATGTGCTTGCATCGCTATCACCTGTTGCGCACTTAAGAGTGATATCATCGCCTGTAAATGTATAGTTTGTAGTTGATGAAGGCTTAGTTACCTTTACTTTTGAGCTATTAATTGGGCATGCCACTACTGTATAGGTACCTACTACTGTAGCAAAATCCTTATAACTTCCTGTAGACACTGGAGCTATCTTGATATATTTTGTACCTACATTCTTAGAAACAGCCTGTGTACATGCTTCATTATCAAATACTTCAATTGTTACATCTACATCCTTTGTAAGTGGACCTATACCTGGAAGATATGCATAAATACTTGGAGTTCCCTCTGTATTATCAAAAGTCTTCTTATATCCTGTTGCATAATTATTGGATGCTGTTCCTTTACCTGAACTTCCAGTAATTCTGATTTCCAAATCAGTATCATATTTTGCGATTATCTGATACTGTCCTGTTTTTGTTATATCTGTTTCAAAGTTTGTTCCCTCATTTGAAAGAATCATTCTTGCATAGGAACCAAGGTCAACATCTACATCTGGGAAGCTGGCCTTATAATCAGTTGTTGGTATAACAACACCTGTACTATTAAATTTAAGTGTGTAATCTTCGCCTTCTACAATCTCTTCATCTCTATAGAACTGATCTTTATAATCACCCTTGCCGCCTGTCCATGTGATTGTTGTATTCTTTAAAGATGCTCTATCGATTGTGAAATCGCACGACAAGCTACCAGTGTAGCCACTGGTGTTCTTCATGGTAAATACGATGGTCTTTACGCCTGCGTTAACTGCATCTTCTGTAGTTAAGTCATTTTTGTTATAAATCTTTACTTCAGCAGTCTCTTCTGTGATTATTTCATTGACTACATTGTCATCCATATCATAGAAGGTTACTTCGCTCCAACCTTCTGTTGTAGGAGTGAGAGTATATGCTTCTGCCTTATATGTAGCCGTTAATAAAGCTGAATCATCACTTAGTGACACTTTAAATAGCTTTGAAACATCCGTGTCAGTTATAGCCTTTGTAATGCTGAAACTACCTGTAAAGTTTCCTTTACCAGTAATTGTCATAAGATATGAAATTCCTGTGGTAGCTATGATAGGCTCAACTACATCTACTGTAAAATCAGTGGTATCACTAGTAGAGAATACCGGCGTTACTAGCTTATCACCTACTTTGATTGCTCCATTGCTATTAACATTTGTTACTGCTGTAACTTCATTGCCTGACATAGTGTAATCTGCATTCTGAAATGCAGTATTACCATCACTGCCAGTTGCAGTTATATCAATGGCTTCAATATTGAAGTATCTTTCATATGTGTATGTGGATACTGAATCAACTGTGTACTTAATTGTTACCTTTGCTTTTCCTACATTTTGGTTATCTGAATAGCTTGTGTTTACATCTACTGTGGAGCTTGAAGCATTTGAATATGCGATAACTGCCGGTGTCTGCTCTTCACCATTATATGTAAGATTAAGTGACGCAGTATCCCCTATTGTTTCCGTACCACCAATATAGAAATTAAGTACCTGCACAGTAACAGTTACAGGTTTATTGTTATAATCTCCTGTAATGGTTGTGGTACCAGGGCCCACTGCCGTCATGTTACCATCCGCATCAATCTTTACAACGTTTTCATTTCCTGATGTCCATGTAATAGTTCTTTCAACTGATGGATTTGATAATGTTGCTGTAAATTTATCTGTATCGCCTTTTGCATAGTGATATGCTCCATTTCCATCAGCTGCTGCATCTGCTGCCTGAATTTTTGTAATGTAGTATGTGTCAGTTATGTCCGTATATGTTTCTGAAACCTCCTCGAAGATTCCATTGTATGAACCACTTGACCATACATTTGTTGCATTTGTAAGATAGGTCTCGATATTGCCATTGCCATATCCAATCTGGCAAGCATTATCCATACTTACAACTACAGAATAATAGCTACCCTTTGTAATATAGGCATTGTCATTGATAATGGTTCCATCTGGTAGTCCTTTATCATTGACTCCACTAATGCTATCAAATACTACATCAACCTCATAATCTCCTGCTGCAACATTTGGCATAGTATATGTCTGAGTTGCTAATAGCTCGCCACTTAATGGGTCTGTGTTTGATGTGAGATTCTTACGCAATTCTACTGTAAACTTTGTGCTACCAGTATTTGTGTATCTAGTGTAGAATTTTGTACCTGTTATTACAGTATAATTTGCGGATCCCTGACCTATATATGCAAACTTCTGTGTACTAGATAGTGATACATAATTTCCTCCTGAAATAGTACCTGTTGCGTATGTAGAAAAATGTTCTGCATCAAAGGATACATTCTCTCCTGAAACATCACAGTCAATCTCTGTTACAGTTTCATAGTCATCTTCGATTCTGAAGGCTGCGATTTCACCATCTTCGTAATCTGGAAGCTCTTCTACACCTTCAAAAGTTACTTCTACTGTGTTATCATCTTCCGCTGGTTGATACTTGTCTCCATGACGGTCATAAATATTGATATCAAAGGCTTCAAAGGCTGTAAATGTACCTTCTTCCAACTGTTCATTTACGATATCATTAATCTTATTTAAAGATTTTGTATAGATAGTTACTCTTGAGTTTCTTGGCATTTCACCTGAAACAGTAACCTTTACACCATGGATTGTCTTTGAAACACTCTGATATGTAAGGGTCATATCTTCGTAACCGCAGTACTTACATACCCAGTCCTCATCAAATTCACAGTCCTCAATGACTTCTTCGCCGCATTTAATGCATCGCTTTGTATGAGTGCCATCGTCATTTGAAACGTACTCATACTCATGCTCACATTCTTTTTCTTCTAACAATTCATATCCGCAATGAATGCAGACACCTTCTTCAAATTCACAATCTTCTGTGCGGTCTTCCTCGCCACACTCTTCGCATTTAACTGTATGTGTTCCATCATTATTTGAAACATATACCCATCTATGGTCGCACTCTTTTTCCTCTTCTTCTAGCTTTTCAAGTAATTCCTTTTCTTCTAATGCCTTCTTCTCTTCCTCTGTTAATTCTGGCTGCTCTATCTCATCTGGATTTACTACTTCTGGATTATCTATATTTTCTGGGTCTACTGAGGTCTGGCCTTCTACTGTATCTTCTGTAGCTTCTGTTGTATCAGCTGGGGAATCTACAACATCTGTAGGGATTTCTGGATCTGCTGGGTCCTGTGGCACACCTGTCTCTTCGCCTGGTTCTTCCGCTGGCTCTGCATCAACTACAGGCTCTGGCTCAGCTGCCGGCTCTGGGTCTGCTGCTGGTTCTGATTCAAAAGACACAGATTCAGCAGCTCCACCATCATCTGATGCAGCTGACTCTTCGCTTACCTCCGTACTTGATTCTACGTCTTCGTCCGCCAGTGATGAGAAATCATTTCCCATCATTGACGTTACAAGCAACATAGCAAGTAAGAATGCTGTTAATCTTTTAAAGAAATTCACACGGTTGTTCATAGGCCATTTCCCCTTTGTTAGATCCCCATTTCTAACTACTTTCTTTTGATTTCGTAGGGCATTTTCTTGTTTTTTCCAACGAAAAATAAACATAGCTATACCACTACAATTTCCATATCGGAATTTCTTATTATTAATATTACAGACAACTCCCGTTTTTATTATGAAATTTCTGTGAATATACCGTAAAAAAAGCTCTGCCTCAGAGGAAGCAGAGCTATTTTGTTATTCACTTTAGAACTGTAATAAAGCCATTACGCTTTGGGCGTTTGCGTTTGCCTGGCTAAGCATTGCCTCACCTGCCTGTGCAAGTATTCTATCCTTTGAGTAAGATACCATTTCGTCTGCCATGTCTGTGTCACGAATTCGAGATTCTGCTGATGTTGTGTTCTCAACTACATTGTCGAGGTTTTTGATGGTGTGCTCTAGGCGATTTTGCATTGCTCCAAAATAGCTTCTTACACCGCTGACGAGCTTGATTGCCTTGCCAAACTCATCGATAGCTGATGTTGCTCTTTTTTCTGTTAATACATCTGTATTACCTACTGAAAGAGCATCGCAATTCATGTTGAATAGCTTAATTTCAAGCTTATTCTCATCTTGTCTATCAGAGCCGATTTGAAGGACTACATTTGCTGCTGAATCGCCTTCTACAGCCACTTCATTGTATGATGTCTCTACGTTGTTAATCATAATAGGCTGATCATCATTTACTGCAGTCTCTCCTAAGATTGATGATCCGCCTGTCTTCAAATCGCCTGTAATTACAGAACCTGCCCCGCCCAAACTATTGTATGCAAGCCTTCTTACAAATTCAGTAGGACTAGCCTTGCCAGGTTTAAGAGTTGTAATGCTACCATTATTGATTTGATCAACTAAACTATCTGCAGAAACACCTACAGCACTATTCATTACGCTATTAAAGCTACTAGTTTTATCATTTAAGAAAGACTGGAATATTTTGCTTGCGCCGCTTGCTATTGAGCTTGCTGAAACATCATTTCCGTCTGCGGCTAGATATGAAGCATAGGCTGCTGCCAAATATCCATGGCCATACTCATTTGTTTCTACTGTCTTTGACTTCAGATAATTTGATATTGCGCTATCTGAGCTAGTGTCATTTGCGTTGCTCAAATTCTTTACAGTGTTCGATAAGCTATTATTCCAACCTGTTGTAAATCCGCCTCCTGCAAGCTGTGCTGTGCCTTCCACAAACCAAAGTGGGAAGCTGGTTGATGGATTCGACTGAGACATTCTTTCAGGGAATGCCACATCCATTACACCGTGCATAGTCTCATGTGCTATTGTAGATTCAAGTAAAGTCTGCTGCTGTTCAGACATATTTACTGATGGGAAATCATCCTTATCGACCTTCATAAGCAATGAGCTTGCAGCAAAAGTCACTGGGGAACCCATGCTAAATGATGCCTGCATATATGCCAGTTTATTGCTCACGCCATCAATATAATCCACTGAAAGTGTTGTATAATAAGGCGATTTATCTGGGGCCGCAAGTGTATTAATAGTATTTCCAAGAGGTGAGAATGATTCCAAAATCTGCGAAACGGCATTTGGAAAGAATTCATCCTTTATCTTGCCAGCCAGGGTATTTACCGCGCCTTCTGAGCCTGCTGTTGCAGAAATGCTCTTTAGATTTGGCATATATCCATCCTCAGTAAACACATTAAGCTCATTAAATTTAGTCTTTTTGGTAATCGAATTAATTTCGTCTTTTATCTTTAGAATTTCTTCGTTGATGTTTATTCTATCGCTATCTGACAATGTACCATTAGAAGCCTGTACTGCAAGCTCATTACTTCTTTGAAGCATGCTATGCACTTCTTCCAAGGCGCCATCAGCGATCTGAACCATAGAGATTCCATCGCTAGCATTTGTTGAGGCCTTATCCAAGCCGCGGATTTGCTTACGCATTTTTTCTGATATTGTTAACCCTGCTGCATCATCTGCTGCACGATTGATTCTATAACCGCTACTAAGCTTTTCGCTTGATTTTCCAATGGATGAATTTGTGATATTGTACATGCGGCTAGCATTGCTAGCATTTAAATTATGTTGAATGACCATATATCTTTTTCTCCATTCTTAAAATATTTGCCTCGAAATACTTGTTACGATAATTATTTCGGCTAATATATTTTTTACTTCACCCCTCTTGGAATTTTTGGCAGAAAAAAACCTAAGCAAAATCCTTCAATCCCGCTTAGGTCCTACAATTATCAACTATTTATTATCCACCAAACACTTTAAAAGCAACTCTTCAAATGGCTCATAATTTAGCACTGAGCTTTCTTTACTCGCCAAAATCATATCGTTTTTAGTGGTTCTCGAAAAATCTATATCGAAATGATTACTATTCTTACAAATATACTCGATAAACACTCGCTGAGCTCTACCATTCCCCTCTCTAAAAGGATGAATCATATTTATCTCACCAATGAGATATGCAAGCTTCTTTGCCATTTCCTCCTTGTTATCCACATTCATAAGATAATCCTGATGAATTATCCACTCTTGTACTTTTTTAAATTCGATTTCGATGAATTGTGTCAGGCAGAAAATGGTGCCCTTGGAAATATCAACTGTGCGGATTTCCCCCGCCCACTCGTATATGTCTTGGAAAAGGTATTTATGAATCTTTTGAAGATGCTGCAACGAAAAATCCCCAGGAATAGGACGCTTGATAATCTCAAAATACCGCGCTGAACTAAGCTCCTGCTCAACTTTGAAGAGCTCCTCTTTATCGTGGATATCAAGTTTGTTCTTCAAGATATGAGTGTGTGGATAACAGTACTGACCGTTATCTTCGTACTCATAACGGTAATATTCATCCATCATAGGCTTATCCTACTGAAACATATCTTGATGTAATCTCTCGAACTACATCCTCAACATCAACTTCGTTTGAGAGTATCATCCTGCCTCTTTCTATCTCCTGTGGTGTCAATATCATATCTTCCATTGCGAATGAAGCAGATATACTAGCTATTTTTTCGTCTGTAGACATTACTCTCTCCTTATTTATCGGTCTAATCCTCATATTTTACAACCATTCCCCTCAAGACATTTACATTCTTAACTAGCATTATACCACATAATGCTTTTTTTATTAACCCGCTTCCTCAAAAACCTCTCCACGCCCTCTTAGGCCCCTACACCAAAGCTCAGCCTAGCCCCGCCCCACTAGGCTGCCGCAGGCCCCGCTTATTTTTATTGCCTGCAAGGCCCCTCCCCCTGCTGGCTCCAGCGCTGTACACGTGGGGCATTGCATGAATATTGCGTTTTTCTAATGGACCATTTATGCATCTTTTATTTACATGTGTCTTTTGCAGGCCTGTACAGTTTGAAAAAATGAATGTCTAGGGGTGAACACTAGAAGAATTTAATGAATATATTTTAAAGAATTTTTGCAGGTAACTTGGGCGATTTTGGAATGCGCTTAGAAAAATAGAAGCAGGTTTTGCAATATATAGGTATGCGCCGACACGGACGTCGGCGCAAGTGCGTAAGCAACAGGACGTTGCATGGAGCACGGTACCTATATATGCAAAACCTGCTTCGTTATTTTTCTTAGCAAATGTAATATGAGCCCAAGTTACTGCAAAGATTTTTAAAATATATTTGTAGGTATAAAAGTGTTCGCCCCATCCACACATTTTTTCAAACAGTTCATTCCGCAACAAGACACATGTGCGATGCATAAATTTGGTCCATAAGAAAAAGCAGCAATATTCGCAAAATCACCCCACGTGTACAGCGCTGGAGCCAGCAGGGGAGGGGCCTTGCGGGCATGCCTGGATTTGGGAGGGCGGCAGCCCAGTGGGGCGGGGCGTCGCTAAATGAAATGGTGTAGGGCCCTAAAAGGCATAAAAGGGGCGTGGTTGGTGTTTTTGTCAACCACGCCTGTGTTATTATGCGTTTTGAATTTTTCCTGTGTAGAGCTGGTAGTATTTTCCGCCTTCTTGGATAAGTTCCTCATGGTTACCGCGCTCAATTATGCGGCCCTGATCAAGAACCATGATACAGTCGGAGTTGCGGATAGTTGAAAGTCTGTGGGCAATTACAAATGTTGTACGTCCATGCATCAGCTTGTCCATACCGTCCTGTACGATTTTTTCTGTACGTGTATCGATTGATGATGTGGCCTCATCAAGGATAAGGACTGGTGGGTCGGCGATTGCTGCTCGTGCAATGGCAAGTAGCTGTCTCTGACCTTGTGAAAGGTTGCCGCCATCTCCTTTGATTACGGTGTTGTAGCCCTGTGGTAATCGGCGGATAAAGCTGTCTGCATTGGCAAGCTTAGCTGCTGCAATTACTTCTTCCTCTGTGGCGTCAAGCTTTCCGTAGCGAATGTTGTCTGCGATAGTGCCTGTGAAAAGATGTGTGTCCTGAAGCACTATGCCAAGGGATTTACGTAAATCGGCCTTTTTTATCTTGTTGATATTGATTCCGTCGTAACGAATCTTGCCATCTGCAATGTCGTAGAAGCGGTTTATAAGGTTGGTGATGGTTGTTTTACCGGCACCAGTTGCTCCTACAAAGGCGATTTTCTGGCCTGGAGTGGCGAAAAGCTTGATGTTGTGAAGTACAGTCTTTTCTGGATTGTATGCGAAATCTACATCGTCGAATACAATGTCGCCTGTAAGCTTCACGTAAGTTGTTGTGCCCTCAGCCTTGTGGAAATGCTTCCAAGCCCACATGCCTGTACGCTCTTTGCACTCTACTATCTCGCCATTTTCTTCCTTGGCGTTTACAAGCATTACGTAGCCATCGTCAACCTCTGGCTCTTCATCAATAAGTGTAAATACTCGCTCTGCACCAGCCATAGCAAGAACGATAGACTGGAACTGCTGTGACACCTGCATGATAGGCATGATAAATGATCGTGTGAACTGCAGGAATGAAACAAGTGCTCCAAGTGTAAGTCCTGTCCAGCCATTGATTGCAAGTGTGCCACCTACAACTGCACAAAGCACGTAATTTACATTACCAAGCTGAGCGTTTACAGGGCCTAAGCTGTTTGCAAGTCTGCTGGCTTTATAAGCATTTTCATAAAGTCCCTCGTTTAATTCGTTGAACTTCTCCATTACTTCTTCTTCGTGACAGAATACCTTTACGACCTTCTGTCCATTCATTATTTCCTCGATGTTACCGTTTACTGCACCAAGGGCCTGCTGCTGCTTTCGGAAATAATTTCCTGATGTGCCAGCCAAATACTTGGTTGTGATTGTGATAACAGCAATCATTGCGATGGTAACACCTGTAAGTGATGGTGATAGAATAAGCATGTACACAAATACTGTCACGATAGTGATTGCACTGTTGAACATCTGTGGGAAGCTCTGCGAAATCATCTGACGAAGTGTATCAATATCATTTGTGTATACTGACATGATATCGCCGTGAGCATGTGTATCAAAATATCTAATTGGTAAGTCTTCCATCTTTTCAAACATTTCGTTACGAAGGTCCTTTAATGAACCCTGGGCAACGAAAATCATTATCCAGTTGTATGAAAATGTTGCAACAACACCAACTGCATAATATACAATCAAATGCTTAATTGCTGCTGCAAGTGGGGCAAAATCTGTGCTTCCTTCTTTTATCATTGGAAGAATGTAGGAATCAATTAATTCCTGCATAAAGGCTGTTCCCTTAGCGTTGCAGATTACAGATAAAAAGATACAAATTATTACCACTACAAGCTGGATAGCATATCTCTTACCTATGAATTTTACAAGGCGGCCAAGAACTCCACGTCTAGCGGCCTTTTGCTCTTTAGTCAATTTTGGTACTGATCCTGGTTGTGGTCCTCTAGGCATTCTTGACACCTCCTTCCTGATCTACCTTGTCAAAGTCGCCGCTGCCAGCGCCTGTCTGCTGCTCGTAGATTTCTTTGTAGATTTCATTACTAGCCATAAGCTCTTCATGTGTACCTATATCATTGAGCTTACCATCGTCCATAACGATAATTCTGTCTGCATCCATTACAGATGAGATTCTCTGAGCAATAATTAGCTTCGTAGTGTTTGGAATCTCTTCCCTGAATGCACGTCTAATACTTGCATCTGTTGCTGTATCAACAGCTGAAGTTGAATCATCAAGAATGAGAATCTTTGGCTTCTTCAAAAGAGCTCTTGCAATACAGAGTCTCTGACGCTGTCCACCAGACACGTTAGTTCCACCCTGCTCAATATGTGTGTCATAGCCATCTGGGAACTTTTCAATAAACTCATCTGCACAGGCAAGCTTTGCTGCATGTCTCACCTCTTGATCTGAGGCATTTTTATCACCCCAACGAAGATTTTCAGCAATTGTACCTGAGAAAAGTACGTTGTTCTGAAGTACCACCGAAACCTGATTTCGGATTGTTTCCACATCATATTCCTTAACATTGTGTCCACCTACTATAACCTCACCCTCATCCACATCATAAAGACGGGAAATCATTGATACCAGGGTAGATTTTGCAGAACCTGTTCCACCAAGTACACCGATTGTCTCACCAGATTCAATCTCTACATTGATATGATCAAGAACTGGTCGCTCTGCTGTTTTGTTATAACCAAACACAACATCATTAAATTTGATTGAGCCATCCGGTACCTCGTAAATTGGATCAGCTCCGTTTGTGATAGTTGTCTTTTCTTCAAGTACTTCGTATATACGACGCATACTTGCAACAGACATTGTTATCATAATGAAAATCATTGCAAAGAACATCAATGACATAAGAATGTTCATGCAATATGAGAACAATGATACTAACTCTCCAGTAGTAAGAGTTTCATCAATAACAATAGCATGTGCTCCGAACCAGCTTATGAGGATAATGCATGTATAAACCACAAGGTTCATCATTGGCATAGTAAATGCTATCATCTTTTCTGCTGCTGTTGCAGCCTTGTAAATTCCATCGCTTCCGCTTATGAATTTTCTCTTCTCAAAAGCTTCTCTAACGTAAGCCTTAACAACTCGAATACCAGTTACATTTTCCTGTACTGATGCATTTAAATCATCATATCTCTTCATCAATTTTTCGAAGAGTGGTCTTGTCTTAACAAGCACAAATGTCATGAATCCAAGAATAATAAGCATTGCAATTAAGAAATTAGATGCTAGTCTTACATTAATTCTGAATGATAATATCATTGCAACAATTACAGTAACAGGGGCTCTAAAGCCCATTCTAAGCACCATGATAAATGCGTTTTGAACATTTGTGACATCTGTTGTAAGACGTGTGACAAGGCCTGCTGTTGAGAACTTATCAATATTTTCAAATGAGAATGTCTGAATGTTTTCAAACATCTTCTTTCGAAGGTTTTTAGCAAGGCCTGCTGAAGCCTTCGAACCAAGGATTGCTCCCATAATTCCTCCGAAAAGTCCGATAAATGCACAAATCAGCATATATCCACCTATACGGTAGATTTCACTAAGATTTCCCTTTTCTACACCTTTGTCCACAAGGTCTGCTATTAAAAGTGGAATAACCATTTCCATAGCAACCTCAAGAATCATGAAAACAGGTGTTAGATAAGCAGAAAGCGTGTACTCTTTAGTCTCCTGTAAAATTCTTTTGACCAAAATTAGTCCTCCTTCTTTAATTTTATATATGATTTGTAGTCTTTAGCGTTTTTCTGCATCTTGTCCAAGACCTTAATTACCATATCTAACTCCTCGTCAGATATATCCTTCGTAATATAGTTCTCGACCTCCATAATCTGGGTTTCGATTTCCTGATTAAACTCATGCCCCTTCTCTGTTACAACGATTTGTTTCTTTCGTCCATCGCCATCAACAGGAACCTTTGTAATAAGTCCATCTTTCTCTAAAGTCTGTATAATGTCTGCAAGTGTTGACTTTGGAAAATGAAATACATCCTCTAAATCCTTCTGGAAAATCGGCTCCGTCTGTCTAACAAAATAGCCTATTATCCACCCCTGCTTAGTAGAACTGATACAAGCATCAGCCTCTTTCATGCCTCGGTTAATAGCTTTTTTCACTTCTCGTTCTATACAGCCACACATGAAACCCACGTGGGTTCTATTATCAAATTCCTTTGTACTCATAACACTCCTTTCTGTCCGATTAATATATTACGGGTTCGGAATGTCCGTTTTCGGATTGTCCGCTTTCGAACTATTTGCGATTATACACCCTAATTTGTGTTCAATCAACAAACAAATTCTAAAAAAAGTGTAAAAAATTCCACGGGTGTTTTTTTCCGTGGTATAGTAAACAAAGAGTTAAGTCTTTAATTTGGTGAGTTAAATAATTAATAAAAGGAGTTAGGAATGAGAGAAAGAAGCAAAGATTTACGAGTTCGCAGAACTCTTACCGCTGTTAGAAAAGCTTTTAACGAATTGGTTTTAGCTCGTAATTACCGAGACATCTCTATTACTGATTTGACAGATCGAGCTGGTATTAACAGAAAAACTTTCTATCTTCACTATGCATCTTTGGACGATCTAGTATATGAAGTCGAAGAAGAAATGGCTCATGAAATTTTAGAGAATATTGGTAAATACGCTAAAGAGCGTGATTTAACTGGATGTATCACATACTTCTATAAATATCTAGAGTCATGCTCTAAGGTTCAGAAGAAGCTGATGTGCGATGAATACTACAGTTTCTTCTATAGAGCCGTTACAGATATCGTGCTGAGCAGCGAAGAGTTTTCTGCATTTTTCGCAGTAACTGAATATCCAAGTATTGTCCGTTCATATACTCGTGCTATTACAGCTATTTATATGGACTGGCTTGAGGGTGGAAAAGAAATCAATTTCACTGTGCTTACAGAAATGGCAGGACAGCTATTAGAGAATGGCTATAAGTCAGTAATTAAAGAAAAATCTGAATAAAGAATAAAGGCCCCCTTCCATCATTGATGGTTGGGGGCCATTTTTTGCTTATTAAAGTATTAACTTCATTGCGCCATAGATACCAGCGTCATTTCCTAATGAAGCAAGTATGATTTTTGTGTTCTTGCAACCATGGAAAGCAATTTGGTTGAATCTGTATTCAACTTCATCAATCAAATACTGTCCAGCCTTAGAAACTCCGCCACCGATAACAAATGCTTCTGGGTTTACAACACATGAAATTACCTGTAATCCCTGAGCAAGATACTCGCAAGCTCTCTTAACAATTTCTTTTGCAACTACATCACCCTTCTTTGCCTCATCAAATACAGCCTTTGCATCAAGGCTTTCGATGTCACGAAGTGGGCTTGCATCTTCGTTCTCTGCAAGTCTAATTCTAGCAAGACGAGCAATACCTGTTGCTGAGCAATACTGCTCTAAACAGCCGTGATTGCCACATCCACATGTGTTTTCTTCTGTATAATTAACTCTGATATGTCCAATCTCTCCTGCTGCACCGCTTGCACCACTGATAATCTCATCATTGATGATAACGCCACCGCCTACACCTGTACCAAGTGTCACCATTACAGATGAAGAATATGCTTTAGCTGCGCCCATCCAAGCTTCACCTAGGGCTGCAACATTAGCATCATTACCAGCTTTTACCTTAAGTCCACCAAGGCATTCTGAGAATTCTTTTTCTACATTGAAAACTCCCCAGCCAAGGTTAACACATCTATTCACCACACCATCATTTGAAACAGGGCCAGGAATACCAATACCTACACCTGAAACATCCTCTGATGATATGTTCTTTTCTTCCATCTTCTTTACAACAGTCTGAGCTAAATTCTTAAGGATGTTTACTCCACCGTTTGAAGTATCTGTAGGTACTTCCCACTTTTCAAGTAACTCTCCTTCTGTTGTAAATAAACCACACTTACATGTAGTTCCCCCTAAATCAAGTCCAAAACCATACTTAGCCATCTTAAAATAAATCCTCCATTATTCCTCAACCACCGGTTCTGTAGTGGTTGTAATCTGAACGTCCATAGCATTGTCAGGTATAGCGCCCTCTGGAATCACTGTGCCGTCAAATGTCTGGGTTATAACTCGATATGAATCGTCCTCCTCCTGATTTTCTTCCCCTTCAGGGAATTCCTCATCGAAGACACCATAAGGTTCTTCTTCCTCCCCTTCTTCGATCTCCTCTGGATCTTCTTGCTGTTCCTCTGTTCCTATATATTCCACTGGTTTTTTAAATTCAGCCGGAACCAGTCCTTCATGAATTACATTCATGTATTCTTCCCAGATAGCAGCTGGATAAGATGAACCTGTTAATCCAGGCACCTTTCTTGGCTGATCATAACCGACCCAAACGCTAGTAGTATAGTATTTTGTATATCCTACAAACCAACCATCCCTATTGCTATTTGTGGTACCAGTTTTGCCAGCCGCCGGCATTTCGCCAAGGCTTATGCCCTTTGCTGTACCGTCAGTCAATACCGATTGTAGCATATCTGTCATCGTTCGTGCAGCATTTTCTTTATAAACTTCTACTTCCTGCTGCTCAAACTCATATATGACATTTCCATCTGCATCAGTGATTTTCTGAATGCAGGTTGGGTCACGCATATAGCCATCGTTGCAGATGGTGGCATAGCCTTTTGCCATTTCAAGTGGACTGACTCCAACTGTCAATCCACCAAGGCATGCTGCCATTCCATAGTCGTCATCTACTATCTTGGAGAACCCCAAGTCCTTAAGGTACTTTAAGCCTACTTGTGGTGTGATTTCTGAATATAATTGCCACGCTATTGTGTTCTTAGAGGCAGCAACTGCACGCCTCAAAGTTATGTCTCCTTCGTACTTTCCAGTGGCATTTTCTGGACCATCCTCCAATTTTACATCATGAACAATAGTGTCTGGCGTATATCCCATTTCGATAGCTGGTGTATAAACTATCAATGGCTTAATAGAGCTGCCCGGCTGCCTGTAACTTTGAAATGCGCGATTTAGAGTGTACCCTGTAACTGCCTGACTCCTTCCGCCGACTATTGCCTTTGTCATTCCTGTGCTATTATCTATGCACACACCTGCACCCTGTAAAGAAAAAATCCCCTCTTCATTTACTTCATCAAACTCTGCAAGATTAGTATCAATGGCATTTTGAAGTTCATTTTGCATATTCATATCTATTGAGGTGTAAATTCTATAGCCATTTGTAAATAGAGTCTTGTTGGCCTGGTTATACGCCTCTTCATAAGCTTGATTATAGGCAGCTTCCTCATCGTCGTTTTTAAACTCAGTTTGAAACTCAAAACCATTTGTCTCCATTAATGCTCTGGTAGCGCAGTAATAAACATAGGTTTCTACATAATTATTCTTTACTTTATCTGGCCTTACCAGTGTGATTTCTTCATTTACAGCACTGTTATAAGTATTTTCATTAATTATGCCATCATTTTTCATTGCTTGAAGGATAAGATTTCGTCTAGTGATGGTATTCTGCGGGTTTACCACTGGATCATAGTAGGTCGGACTATTTGGAATTGCCAGCAAATAGCATATCTGAGATAAATCCAGCTCTGAAATATCCTTGCTAAAATAGCCCTTTGCCGCAGCTTCTATTCCATAATATCCATTAGCAAAATACACATTGTTCAAATAAAACTCTAGAATCTGTTCCTTTGAATACTTTTGCTCCAGCTCAGAAGCTATATATATTTCCTCCACTTTACGCTGCCATGTTTTTTCACTGGTAAGAAACATGGTTCGTGCTAGCTGCTGCGTAATTGTACTACCGCCTTGAGTGATTTCTTTTTCACGGATAGTTGTGATTAACGCTCTGGTTATTCCTTTATAATCTATTCCGTTATGTTCAAAAAACTTTTTATCTTCAATGGAAATCAGGGCTTTCACTACATTCTCTGGAATCTGATCGTAGGTTATGTAATAAACATCCTTTTCGCCTTTAAGAACGGAAATTGTCTGCCCGTTAGAATCGTATACCTCGCTTGTCTCTATCTGTCTGAAGGTATCCACCGTAGATTTGCGCACAATAGAAGTAGCCTCTGATTTGAGTGCAGAGACCTGAGATGCGTAGCCACTTGCGTAGTAATAAGTTACTCCTGCTACCACTATGAGTAATAAAACGATTTGAATCTTGATTAACCGTAGGATCTTTTTGTCCTTGGCTTTCATTCATCGTTACCCCCAAATGTGTCTTACTTATATAGTACCATAATGTCTTTTCTTTGACATTTTTACCCGTAAATTTTGTTTTGTTAATTATATATTCTTGTAATTATCCTCAGATATCCTTATCATGGAGTTGTTCGGTGATTTTTTACTGATAGACACTTAATTTAGGGAGGTTTTTAACGTGGAAAAAGAAAAAATTGGCGTTACAAAAAATGGTGAAGATATTGTTGCATACACACTCATAAATAAAAATGGTATGCAGGCAAAAATTATGAATTTTGGATGTAATCTTCTGGAGCTATGGGTTCCAGATTCAGAAGGCCTTCTTTCTGATGTTGTTCTTGGATATGACAAAATCGAAGATTATTTCGTAAATGGCCCAGGCTTCGGCTGCTGTATCTGCCCTAACGGCAATCGTATCGGCGACAGCAAGTTCACTTTAAACGGTGTTGAGTACAAGCTGGATGCCAATGATGGCAAGAACAATCTACATTCTGGCTTCAATCCAATGCACAAGCGCATTTGGGATGTTGAATCTGTAGATGATAGCCACATCACATTTACTTGCCACAAGGCTGACGGTGAATGCGGTTTCCCTGGCGAAATGGACATCACTATTACTTATACTTTGGGCGATGACAACTCAATTCGCCTTGATTATTCAGGGGTTTCGGATGTTGATACAATATTCAACCCAACCAATCACAGCTACTTTAATTTGAATGGTCACGACTCTGGATCTGTTATGAACCACATTGTATGGATTGATGCAGACAGATATACTCACACTGATCCAGAATCTATCCCTCACGGAGAATGCCGCGAAGTAAAGGGAACTCCAATGGATTTCACTACTCCGAAGGCTCTCAGCAAAGACACAGATGCTGATTACGACCAGCTCAACTGGGCTGGCGGTTACGACCACAACTACTGCTTAAATCATCACAATTTAGACAAGCCAAGTTGCACACTTGAAGATCCTGAGAGCGGCAGAAAGATGGAAGTTTACACAGACTTACCTGGCGTACAGCTATACGCTGGCAACTACCTCGACAGCACCCATATCGGCAAGGGAGATTGCCCTTACGACAAGCGCTACGGAGTATGCTTCGAATCCCAGTACTACCCTAATGCAATCAACGTACCTACCTTCGAGCAGCCAATCGCCAAAGCTGGCACCAAGGCTCACTCAACCACCATCTACAAATTCGTATAGTCCGCCAGTTACGGCTAGCCTAGCCCGCCAGTTACGCTCTCAAGCCCGCTGGTTACGGCTTATCCAAGTCCGCTGGTTACGGCAACAAGTTATTGCATGCGACATCCAAGGTTCACATGCTCCCGCAAGGCATCCTCCATATCAGCCATGGGTCCCCCCGCCGGCGTGGGTCCCACCCATGACTGTATGGCGCCTCCTTGCTCGCGCTTGCCAAGTTAATGAGCCGCACCAGTAACTTGTTTCCTACCAGCTCATCGAAGAGACGTAATCTGGCAACTGAAGTAAAGCTTCGTTTACTACGATATAACGCCGCAGGTTTATACAAAAAATAAAGCCCTACTCGTGTGATGAGTAGGGTTATTTTTATAAGCCAGTAGCTATCTAGCTCTTGGGGAGGCTCAAGCGAGACGTGTTGTCGAGCGGAGCTCACCAAGGCTTGAGAGCGTAACTGGCGTATATGGCTAGCCGTAGACTATTTTACACGAAGGCTTTGATTTGCTTGTAGATACCTGCGGCGTCGAGCTCGTACTTTGCAAGGAGCTTTACGGCTGGGCCAGATTCTCCGAAGGTGTCGCGTACGCCGATTCGAAGCATCTTTGTTGGGCACTGCTCTGAGAGAACTTCAGCTACGGCGCCGCCGAGGCCTCCGATGATTGAATGCTCTTCAACAGTAACAACCTTGCCAGTCTTTGATGCGCTCTTTACGATGAGGTCTGCATCGATAGGCTTGATTGTGTGGATGTTGATTACTTCTGCATCGATGCCATCTTCAGCAAGCATCTTGGCAGCCTCAAGTGACTCGTTAACTTCAAGACCTGTTGCGATGATTGTAAGGTCCTTGCCTTCTTTGAGGACTACGCCTTTTCCGATTTCAAACTTGTAATCAGGGTTGTCGTTGATTACAGGTACTGCTAAACGTCCAAATCTAAGGTATACAGGGCCGTCCATCTTGTAAGCAGCCTCTACTGCAGCCTTAGCTTCAACGTCGTCAGAAGGGTTAATAATAGTCATTCCTGGGATTGTGCGCATAAGTGCGATATCCTCGTTACACTGATGTGAAGCGCCGTCCTCACCTACTGAAATACCAGCGTGAGTAGCACCAATCTTTACATTAAGGTGTGGGTAACCAACTGAGTTACGTACCTGCTCGAAAGCACGTCCAGCTGCAAACATAGCAAATGATGAGCAGAATGGAACCTTTCCTGTAGATGCGATACCAGCAGCGATGCCAACCATGTTTGACTCTGCTATACCACAGTCAATGTGACGCTCTGGGAACGCCTTCTTAAAAATACCTGTCTTTGTAGCCTCTGCAAGGTCTGCATCTAAAACTACTAAATTATCATATTTCTCACCGAGAGCAACAAGAGCGTTACCGTAGCTCTCACGAGTTGCGATTTTCTTTACGTCTGCCATTCTTACTCACCAGCCTTTCCTAATTCTTCCATTGCAATAGCGTATTCTTCATCGTTAGGAGCTTTTCCATGCCATCCTACCTGATTTTCCATGAATGATACGCCCTTGCCCTTTACAGTCTTCATAACGATTGCTGTAGGCTGGCCCTTTGTCTCTCTAGCCTCTTTGAAAGCTGCTCTAAGCTGGTCAAAGTCATTACCATCTGCAACTTCTACAACGTGGAAATTGAATGCTCTAAACTTATCTGGAATTGGATATGGGCTGTTAACATCCTCGATACGTCCATCAATCTGAAGTCCGTTGTTATCAACGATTACACAAAGGTTATCAAGCTTCTTTGCACCTGCAAACATTGCAGCTTCCCATACCTGACCTTCCTGGATTTCACCATCACCAAGAAGTGTGTACACTCTATAGCTCTCATTTGAAAGCTTTGCAGAAAGAGCCATTCCAACTGCAACAGAAATACCCTGGCCAAGCGAGCCTGAAGATGCATCAATACCAGGTGTATGCTGTACACATGGATGTCCCTGAAGATGACTTCCAATACTTCTTAACCCCTTTAAGTCTTCTACTGGGAAGAATCCCCTCTGTGCAAGTGTTGAATAAAGACCTGGTGCTGTGTGACCCTTTGAAAGTACAAATCTATCACGATCTGCCTTCTTTGGATCCTTTGGATCAATATTCATCTCCTCAAAGTAAAGGTATGTAAATACCTCTGTTGCTGAGAGAGATCCGCCTGGATGTCCAGCTTTTGCTGCATGAACACCTTCAATGATGCCCTTGCGGACCTCATTAGCTGTTTTTTTGAGCTCTTGATTTGTCATTTTTCTCCTCCTAATATTTATCTCATTTCATCTAATGTAATTAGCATGATATTTTTGATTGCAGATGAAATGGTAATAGCATTTTCATGAAAACCAGAATTTGAGAATACAAGATAAAATGCATCTCCCTGTCTATGTAATTGCTTAGTTTTTTCTATTAATACTTTAAGCTGAGCAACCTCTATTGGCTCTTTAATGTAATAACACTGTGCATATATAGTTGCTGATTTACCTTCACATTTACCTAATGAAACCAAATCAAATCCATCTGTAGTACCGGCTTCGTCATCATTAACCCACCAGTTACCAATTTCTTCAACAGTAAATGGCAAAAGATTCTTATCGCTTCTATCCTGCAAGTATTCGCCACACATTTTGATAAATACATCTTTCATGTATTCATCCATTGTTTTTTCAGCTTCTTCCCAGAGACCATCTATGTCTCTTGAAACATATTTATCATAATTTGCTACCACAATCTTATACCAGAATAATGTGCTGGCATTTACTATGGAATAGCGAGTCTTTTTTCTATTTGTTAATTCTGTAATTGCGGTATCCTTTGTGCATACCCCAATAGACATTAACGAATTAAGATATGGTACAACCACATCTTTTGGCTTATTAACCTCAGCAGATATCTGATTTACTCTGTTAAGCCCCTTTGCCAATGTTGTAAGCATATAATTGTAATATGATAATTCTCTAAGCTCTGTAGCCATTACAAGCTCAGGATTCAAGCCTAATGCTGAATTTCTATCTAAGAATAATCTAGCTGCAATTTCTTTTATCTTATTCTTTCCTTCAATAGGCTTAATTGCATATTCATCATAACCTTCAATACCTAACAAGGCTGCTGTACGAACTAAGTTATATGGTATTCCACCTGTTATTCCATATAAAAAAGCTGCTTCCTTGGGACTTGCATCTGCAAAAAACTCACAAGAATCATAAAATCCAAGAGGCTTTACAACTAAATCAAGACCTACTAAGTCCTTCCAAATGGCCTTCTTGCCTTTTATATATTTATCTACAAGCATGAATGCATCAGAACAAAAAATGATTTTAACAGGTAAATCTTTCCATTTTGTTGTGATATACTCATGTAATAATTTGTCAAAATCTGGGTCTGCTTTTACGATATGAGGATATTGATCAAATATGATAAGCTGCTTTTCTTTTGCTGCCTTCTTTGTAATTTCCTCACAAAAAGATATTCCATCTAATTCAGTTGAAACGCCAATGTTTTTGCCAAGCATTTCAAATAAATGCTTGCTAGTAGTCTCGTATGCTTCAAAAAATATAGCATTTTTATCAGCAATAAATTCTTTGATTAATGTAGTCTTGCCGATTCCTATCTGACCAGAAATCACAGCAACATCTGCATTATCCCCCTCATAAAATCCATTTAGCTGTTCTAATTCGCCTTTTCTTCCTTTAAACATAACACCTCTCCTTTTGCATCGTCCTGCGACGTGCAAATCCATGGTATCACGTTTCAACTATTACTGCAATATCTACCGCTAATGCAATATTTGATTTAGTTATATCTAAACTATTTTTAGATATTCTTTATTAAACTTCTTTTACTTTAGCATTATCCATTATTTTTATCAACAATGTATTATCTTTTTTTACCTTTTAATGGCAAAAATATAGGTTCTTGATTTCATCATAAAATCAAGAACCTAATAAAATCTACTATTATGCTAAAAACTCTTTAATCTGGTTATGTATGATCTCCATTAACCTCTGTCTCGCTTCTAATGCTGCCCATGCAATATGAGGAGTAATGATAAGCTTATTACTATCTTTTATTCCTCTTAGTGGATTATCAGCAGACATTGGCTCTATATCAAGTACATCAAGCCCTGCAGCCGCAATGTCGCCATTCTCAAGTGCATTAGCCAAATCTTCTTCTACAATTATAGGACCTCTGCCTACATTTATTAGAATTGCACTTTTTTTCATTTTATTGAAAGCCACTTTATCAAACAAATGAAGTGTATTATCGTCGAGTGGTGTATGTATTGAAACAATATCAGCTGTTGCTAAGAGTTCATCGAACTCAACTCTCTTATATTTAGGATTATTATTTCTACCGCTAGTTGAATAATATACTACATTGGCTCCTAGACAAGTAGCTATATCGGCAACACGAGCTCCAATTGCGCCTAAGCCAACTATTCCCCATGTTTTTCCATGTATTTCATTAAATCTCATTTCAAAATGAGTGAATAGTTTATCATTTACATATTTTTCTGATTTTACATAATTATCATAGTAGTTTAGATGCTCAAATAGATACATAGTAAGAGCTAATGTATGCTGTGCAACAGCCTCTGTTGAGTATCCAGCTACATTTCTCCACTCTATGCCTCTTTTTGCCAAATACTCTTTATCAAGATTATTTGTTCCTGTTGCAGTTACGCATACCAGTTTAAGATTCTTAGCTTCACCGATTGTTTCTTCGTTGATAGGAACCTTATTAATTATAACGATATCTGCATCTTTTGTTCTTTCTGCGGCCTCTTCTTTTGTTGAGTAATCGTAGATTACCACTTCTCCAAAATCATTAAATTTGGATAAATCTATATCATCACCGATTGATTTGCGGTCAAGAAATACTATTCTCATTTTTCCCTCCTTTATACAAATAAAAAAACCTTCAAGAATTATATCTTGAAGGTAAATAAAAAACAAGTGCCCAGAGTCGGAATCGAACCAACGACACGAGGATTTTCAGTCCTCTGCTCTACCAACTGAGCTATCTGGGCACATTTTCGTGACTCGTTATACAAGTCACTGAGTTGCGGGAGATAGATTTGAACTACCGACCTCCGGGTTATGAGCCCGGCGAGCTTCCAGACTGCTCCATCCCGCGATAATAAAAAAGATGGGCGGTGGTGGATTCGAACCACCGAAGCAATTTGCAGCAGATTTACAGTCTGTCCCCTTTGGCCACTCGGGAAACCGCCCATGTTACTAACAATATTCAATTAAAATGGGACCTACAGGGCTCGAACCTGTGACCCCCTGCTTGTAAGGCAGATGCTCTCCCAGCTGAGCTAAGATCCCATAAACAATATTAAGATAATTAACGACCCCAGAGGGACTTGAACCCTCGACCTCCGCCGTGACAGGGCGGCGCTCTAACCAACTGAGCCATGAGGCCATTTAGATTGCTTTAGCAACCTCAAAACTTCATACAATAGTTATTTCATCCTGACTACATATTTCCTTTTTAGAATAAACCTTCGATCTATTAGTATTCATCAGCTGAATGTGTTACCACACTTACACCTTGAACCTATCTACCTTATCGTCTATAAGGGATCTTATTTCCTTGAAGGAAGGGGATATCTCATCTTGAGGGGGGCTTCACGCTTAGATGCCTTCAGCGTTTATCCCGTCCAGACTTGGCTACTCAGCTATGCCGTTGGTCGACAGCTGATACACCAGTGGTCCGTCCACCCCGGTCCTCTCGTACTAGGGGCAGCTCCTCTCAAATATCCTACGCCCG
>NZ_JHXE01000015.1 GCF_000621865.1 Pseudobutyrivibrio sp. MD2005 | reverse complement strand
TCTTCCCTGCTGATAGAGCTTTACATACCGAAATACTTCTTCGCTCACGCGGCGTCGCTGCATCAGGCTTTCGCCCATTGTGCAATATTCCCCACTGCTGCCTCCCGTAGGAGTTTGGGCCGTGTCTCAGTCCCAATGTGGCCGGTCACCCTCTCAGGTCGGCTACTGATCGTCGCCTTGGTGGGCCGTTACCTCACCAACTAGCTAATCAGACGCGGGTCCATCTTATACCGAAAAAACTTTTCACACTGCTTCATGCGATGCTGTGCGCTTATGCGGTATTAGCAGTCGTTTCCAACTGTTATCCCCCTGTACAAGGTAGGTTACCCACGCGTTACTCACCCGTCCGCCACTCAGTCAATAAATCGTCACCCCGAAGGGATCGTGATAAATTGCTTCGTTCGACTTGCATGTGTTAAGCACGCCGCCAGCGTTCATCCTGAGCCAGGATCAAACTCTCAATTTAAAAGTTTAATTCCGAATCAGTATAAAACTGACTTGTTTACTATAAAGGTTTCGTTTCATTAAGAAACTTAAATGAATTTCAAGGATACATGTTTTTATACAAAACTGTATTAATTCAAGGTTTGTTTCACTGTTCAGTTATCAATCTTCGTTTATTTGTTTTGCTCTGTGTGACTTGCTGTCCCTCAGTGCTCGATTATAATATCACCTGAATCATCACTTGTAAACCCCTTTTTGCCGATTTTCTTAAAGTAAATCTATTCTCCGTTTTTGATTAAGTTTTTTGAATTGTGCTAACTTTATAAACAATTAACAATATCTGTCCAAAGTGATAAGATGAATACATCTTAATACTTAATATAAGGGGCAAAAGTTATGGAACTAAATAAAGAAGAAACAATATCAACTATCAATCCTAAGAAGCAGTATTCAGAATATCTTATCATAGCGTATCTCACATATATGTCGCTATATATCATATTTAATTCCGCGGCAGAATTCCTATATAAAGCAAATCCTGTTTATCGTTTTGGAAACTATATAGGACTTGTACTTGCTATAGGTACTTTGGTACCCCTCGTAAGAAAGGTCCCAACAGATTTTCTTATTAAACCACTGAAGGTTAATAAAGCAAAAATATGGAATGCCATCACAAGAGGATTTTTCATTTGTCTAATATTTGGCGGCTTAATGATTATACTTAAATTCGTAATACTCCAAACAGTGCCTGCAATGATGAAACGCTGTCACCCATTCTTCTACTTTGATAGATTAATGCCTGGCAGAATCACTTCCAACACTATGCTGTATCCACTAACTGCTTTTTGGCAGGAATATTGCATGAACGTCATGGGTTATGATGGTATGCGCACTCTTCTTGTAGGTAATCACAGAAAACATAAATCTGTTTCTGTAGTAGCACTATTCTTTGGTGCCATGCATTACACTTATGGATTTCCAATGATAGCACTCACTATTCTGTTTGTTTTATTTATGAACTATATTTATCGTCGTACTAAAAACCTTTGGGTTTGTATGCTCGTCCATATCTTCTTAGGACAATTATTATTTACACTTCAATTACAAAAGATAACCTTCGCATTTTAGGTGTCTTTTTTATTAAGCTCCTGTTCTGCTTTGTGCCGCCTGTTAATACCTTTACTGGTATCAATAGTGCTGGCACGTTGAACAGCTGCATTTCCAAACTTTCCACGAATTGAATCTAGCGTAGAATCAAGGGCTTTTCTCTTTTCTTTATTTTCATCTTGAAAGAGAGACATCTGCTCAAACCCACCCCTATCAATATCACTAAGCGCAAGACCTATCAGCCTTAGGGGCTCCCCCTGCCAGCTTTCCTTAATAAGTTGCTTTGCCGTTGCATATATAATATCAGTGACGTCTGTTGCCTCTTTTAGCTTCTTTTGGTGGGATTTATTTACGAAATCAAGATTTCTAAAAGTAACCCCCACACATCTACATTTACCATCATCAGCTCTCATCCTTGCAGCAACTATATCTGCTTGTGCAAGAAGGATTCGGTTTATCGATTCTATATCTGTTAAATCGTCTTCTACTGTTGTTTCAGCAGAATACCCTTTAGCCTCCTCTGGCTCATCTAAAACAGGAGAATTGTCGATTCCATTTGCATAATTATGAAAATGAGCAGCAGCCCTCTCTCCTAAAACAAGAGCAAGCTGCTCCACTGGTGCCTTTGCCAGTTCTCCTATGGTATTGATATTAAGACTAATTAATCTTGCTGTTGTGGATTTGCCGCAAGAAAACAAATCGCCTACTGGAAGTGGCCACATTTTATCCTTTATCTCATCTGGAAATAATGTATGTACTTTATTTGGCTTTTCAAAATCTGATGCCATTTTTGCACACAGTTTATTAGCACCAATGCCTACATTCACAGTAAATCCAAGTTCCTTATAAATCCTATCCTTTATCTCATGTGCTGTTGCGATAGGGTCTGGATAAATCAAATGCATCCCGCTCATATCGAGAAAGACCTCATCTATTGAAAAGGACTGCATTGTAGGTGTGTATTCCTGACATATTGCTTTAAATGCCCTGGAGCACTTTACATACCAGGCAAAATTTGATGTTGCTACTACAAGACTAGGACATTTTCTTAGAGCCAATGCTACTGGCTCTCCTGTGACAATCCCATACTTTTTGGCAGGTATGGATTTGGCAGCTACTATGCTACGTCTTGAAGATGGATCTCCGCCCACAATAGATGGCACTTCACGCAAATCAGGCCCGCCATTTTTTAACATCTCAACAGCCGACCATGAAACAAAAGCACTATTAACATCAATGTGAAAAATCAATCGTTCGCTCATAATTACCTCTCTAATATAATACATCAACGATAGTCAAAAGCAAACAAATGTTTTATTTCTTGAAAAATATAAAGTTTAACATTATTATCAATCCATGGAATATTTAAGCTTATCGGATTATTTAAAAGACAAATATGGAACAAAGGTATACAAGCTTTCGCTTACAACAGGCTGCACCTGCCCTAATCGCGACGGTACTATCTCCTACGGTGGATGTATCTTTTGCTCTGAGGGTGGCTCAGGTGATTTTGCTGCCTATGGAAAAGATTTAGATGAACAAATTTCTTTTGCAAAAAGTAGAGTTGATGCAAAAATTTCTTCTAAAATTCCAGCTTCTGATAGAAAATACATATCATACTTTCAGTCCTTCACCAACACATATGGTGACGAAGAATACCTTATGAATTTATTCAAACGGGTATTAGATTATCCCGAGATTGTTGGACTGTCTATCGGTACAAGACCTGACTGTCTTTCAGATAAAATGATATCCTTCTTAAGCAGTCTTAATAGGCAAAAAGAAGTATGGGTAGAGCTAGGCCTCCAAACTATTCACGAAAATACCGCAAAGCTGATTAACAGAGGGTATGAGCTCCCCGTATTTGATGATGCTTATAAGAGATTGACTGATGCAGGTTTGAAGGTTGTTGTACATGTAATAATTGGCCTTCCAGATGAAAGTGATGAAGATATACTTGAAACAATTAAATATTTGGCAAAGCTATCTCCTACCCTTTTTGGAATCAAGCTACAATTGCTTCATGTACTTAGAGGCACACGCCTTGCTGAAATGTTCGAAGAAAAGCCATTTCGTATATACGAATTAAATCAGTACTGTGAAATAGTAGGACGTTGCCTAAAGGAACTACCAGCTGAAACAGTTATACATCGACTTACCGGCGACGGACCAAAAAAGCTCCTTATTGCACCCCTATGGAGTGGCAACAAGAAGCTTGTAATGAATACTATGCGAAGTTATATCGCAAAGCTTTAATAATGTATTTTCTTGCAGGCAGCATATATGGCTTTTGTATATAGCTTTGTCCCATAGAAATCTTTCTTGGAGCATCCAGCACGACCACCTCCTGCGCAAGCACAGGCACAGGCACATGCACAGGCGCAGGCACATCCACCGTGACCACCATGAAATCTAGTTCCTCTAGCTTTATTATATCTATTTGTAGCCCTGTAGTGGTTGGCGCCCAAGCCTCTCTGTGCATTGTAAGAGTCTTTTCTAAGAGATTTAAAGCCAATGCCAAGAAGGCCGATAAAAAGTACACCTCCTATTGGTACTACTAACATTAGAACGGAAAATAACTTCATATCCTCTGTAGTGTATAATCCACTTTCATCGTCTCCGTATCTGCTCTGACCATTTCCAGATGAATCTCCCCACTTTTCAGTAGCTTGATTACCTTCTAAATAATCAAATTGATTTTTTGAGTATTTCAGCTTTACTGTCTCTTTTAGGTTATATCCGCCTTTATCATTTTTCCATACAAGATATCCACCTGATTTATCTGGATTGCCATCATACTCTTCTACATAATCATCATTCCAGCGAACTACAATCCAATCAACAGGAGTGTCTTCAAACCACCCGGGAGTAAATTCGTAGTATGCTCCGTCCTCTTTCAGATTGAAGAGATTACACTGATGAAATCTGAAATCTAAATCTAGAATCTCGCCAGCCTTATACGACTTATCAAGATTCAAACGAACATAATCTCCACCCTGGCTGTAATAATAAATTGAATCTATATTATCCGAAATGGCTTCAAATTCGTCTGCATATTTATTCGGGATTCCTACCTTTATCCAAGTTAGAGGCCCCTCTGATTTACTATCCAACACCTCCCACTGAATATGATATGTAAGATCGCATGAGCCGTCATCACGCATATCAACCTGAACTTCGTACTCATGAATGTGGTCAAGAGGACTTCTTGCCAAAGCCCTGTCAGCAGAAATAAAAATACCAAGACCTAATAAAACTGCAAAAATAAAAATACTAAGTCTCTTACTCATGGGACACCTCCCCTTCATTCATCACGCGAAGTGGACATATCCCCTCAGCTTTGGCAGAATTATCACGGATAGATTTGCAGCGTTTTCCATTCCAAATCTTTTTCCAGGAATCTGTTTGCATATCTCCAAGAGTATCACTAGATAGCCAACTTTGACATGGAATGACATTGCCATCTGGAGTAATCGCCATGTTGCTTAAGCAGGCACCGCAGCTAGGCACAACCATTTTAAGTGCCACAAGCTTATCAGCATCAATCCATCCTGGAGATGTAAAATCAATTTCCATATCATGAGAATCTGTATATTCTTTTGCTTTTTTTATAATTTCATAGATTTCATCTTTTGTAAGCTGGGACTGTTTTGAATTTTCCGAGGTAGCATTACCGGTAACAATAAGTCCGGAACAAGTCACATACTGAACCCCTAGATTATGTAAAAACTCAAGCATGCCTACATAATCCCTGTTCAAAGAGCATAAAGGTGTATTTACACTAAGATTGAGACCTGCCTCTAGAGCGGTTTTTATCCCCTGAATTGTATCTTTGAAATGTGTGGAACCAACTAACTGATTATGAATTTCCTCTATATGCGAATAGAGTGTCACCTGCACACTATCAAGCTCCGCTTCCACAAGCTTTTGAACAAGTTCTTTTGTAAGAAGAATGCCATTTGTATTTAGCCTTGTCACAAACCATCTGGCGTGATGAATAAGCTCAGGCAAGTCCTTTCGTAAGGTAGGCTCTCCTCCAGTAAAAGTAAGCTGCGAAATTCTAGCAGCTTTACATCTATCTATTATTCGCTTCCAGCCTTCTGTGTCTAGTTCCTGCACCTCGGCATATTTCTGTCCTGCAGCATAGCAATGAATACAATGCTGATTGCAAGCCCAATGCCCATCCTTTGCCATTGCAGAAATCATAAGGTCCATTCTATGTGGTGCAGTCATGTAGGGTGCGTACTCTGCCAGACTCATAGTTCCAATATCCATAGCTGGAACATTATTTCTTGCAATATCTTCAAAAGTGCTAACGATAGTGTTCAAATCCTCCCTAAGAGTGGCATCACTAACATTTGGATAAACCATTCTAACTCGATGGAATGCATCTATCAAAATATCATCAAGCGTATCCTGATTCATAGAACCATCGCCAAACTCGTTCACTCCTCTAACAAATTCTGTCAGAAGAATTGCCCATGCCTCATTGATAGGAAGAACATCCTGACCATTCAAAATAACTACTGCTGGCACATATTTAAACGGCGTAAATTTAGGTGGAATCATGTGTATACGGACTACACCTGGACCATTTGGATTCCAGGTGGTGTGTACCACACTATTCCACTCTTTAAGCTCATATAACTTTTCCCTAATCATAATTATTATCCCTTTTATCTATTACCACCAGATAAAAAAATACTGAATGATATAGTTTATTCCAAACAGCGCTATAAGAAAAATATAGCCCCAATATGGTCTTAATATTCCTATCCCTTGGTCCCTGACAAGGCCTGTTCTATCTGGAAGAACCTTTTCAAGCTCTATTTCGTTCTTATAGTGATAAAATGCCCCCTTGAGCAAATTATAAAATACAATAGCTTCAATGGTACCACACACCATCGCTGTAAAAACAGCTCCATCGCTTCCACCTATACACCCAAGCATTAAAAACACTAGGAAATTTATAAGCATAATGATAAATTGTTTGCTTCGATTCCGATGATAATAACAGCGCTTATCAAGCAAGTCTATATTATCTTTATTGAATTCAGGCAAAACTTCTTTTAAAAGAGGATTTTTAGCGATTATATACTGACAAAAAATAGTGTATCTATCTTCAGATAACTTTCTTGATGTCGACAATCCCACATTATAATAAAAAGTAAGCTTCTCGAAGCCCAACCAAAACTCAAAGCCTCGAGCGCCTACTCTATAATGTCCTTTTTCTATAGAATCAGCCCACTCTGCGTAGCTGTGTGAATGGAGATGTCCAAGCAAGTCGCTATATAAAAGTTCTCTTTCTTTCATCAAATGTGGATGATTTTTTCTAAACTCTATTACCTTATCTCTAAATACCACAAAATAGATGCTTAATAGGATGCACCCAGCTATAATTGCTATTTTAGTTATTGTGAATTCTGCGCCAGTCTCATATATGATATACATGCCAAGGATGCTGTATGGCAGCAATAACCTACCAAGCACCATAAATACAACCGAGTCTTCCGTACGAAACTCACTAACTGGTATTTCTCTTCTTGATTCTCTACCCATTAACAATACTCTCCAACGCAGATAATAATCCGCTATTTTCATTATGTGATTTGACGGCTATACGATAAAAGCCTATAGAAAGCCCTTCGTAATCAGAGCAGTCCCTGATTAGTATACTATACTCAATCAGTTTTTTCTTTAAATCTGTGATATTAGATTTAAAAAGAATGTAATTGGCATCTGATGGATAAACCTTAAAGCCTAGCTCCTTTAGCCCTGCAATAAGATATTTTTTCTCATCATTAATCAATCTAACAGACTCCTCAATGTAATCTAATTGCCTTAGGCATTGAACTCCGGCCATCTGGGCAAAAATAGACAGATTCCACTCTGGCAAATGACTTTTTATTTTTTGTGCGATTGTAGCCTTAGAGCAAATTGCATAGCCTATTCTAACACCAGGAATTGCATAGGTTTTCGTGAAGGCTCTAAGTACAATTAATGATTTGTAATTTCTAGCATCATACGCAAGAGATAGTTCCTTTTCTCTTCCTGTCAATGACAAGAAACATTCATCAACTATGAGCATTGTGCCTGTCTTTTCACATACTTCAACAATCTTCTTTAATAAATCCATTTCAATCAATCCACCATTTGGATTATTAGGATTTGTTAAAAACATAATCTGAGGCTTTTCCTCAGCAATTCTATTGATAATATCATCCTGAAGCTTAAAATCATTTTCTTCCAAAAGATGATGATAAACTATTCTACAATTAGGTGAAGCACCTAATATGCAATGTTCATATCCAGAAAAGCATGGCGTGATAAGCATTGCTTTCTTTGGAACGGTTGCATGACATATAGCCATGATAAGCTCTGAAGCACCGTTGCCATAAACAACCTCATCCTCTAGCACATCAAAAATCCTAGCCGTATCACTCACTAGCTGCATATGTGAAATATCAGGGTACTTATTGGCATGAAGTGCCGCTTCTGTCAGAACCCATTGAACTTCAGATGGCACACCGAGAGGGTTCAGATTTATCGAAAAATCAAAATGAATATTGTTTCTGTAAATATCTCCGCCGTGCATAATAACTCCTTAAAACATAAAAACAAAAATAATTATAACAACGATACTAATCAGTTCACATAAAAGTGATGTAAGTATCATTAAGCGATTGGCTCGCCTAATATCCATAAGCTCAACATCCCTTAATTTATCCCCTATAAATGGTTTTTCATATCTTTTTCCAAAATAGCTTGCTGGCCCTGCCAATTGTATGGAAAGGGCTCCTGCACATACACTTTCAGTCTGTGCTGAATTAGGACTGGCATGATTAAATCTATCTCGCTTAAATATTCTATAAGCGTTTTTCCCATTATAATCTTTACCTAAAAAAGCACAGCTAAGAATCATGAGAATTGCACTTATCCTGGCAGGAATGAAATTAACGATATCATCAAGCTTTGCGGCATATCTTCCAAAGCTAAGATACTTTTCATCCTTGTAGCCTATCATAGAATCCATTGTATTTATAGCTTTATAAACTATACCAAGTACAGGTCCTCCAATGGCAAGATAGATTAAAGGAGCAATAACTCCATCAGAAGCGTTTTCAGCAACTGTCTCAACTGCCGCTTTGATTACCCCTGTCTCATCCAGTGCTTCAGTGTCCCTTCCAACTATCATAGAAACTGCTTTTCGTCCTGCTGTAAGACCTTCATTTTTTAAAGCATAAAAGACCTTCATACTCTCTTTATAAAGACTCTTTGTAGCCAGACATTGATATGTTATTACAGCTTCTATTATAATTCCAATTTTTGAATTAATTGTGTATAAAAACCACAAAAATAAAGCTGTTATCGAGGCGGATACCGTAATCACGATAACAACTAATAAAAGTCCCTTATATTGTTTTGTCTTTTCCTCATCATTAGGCTTTAACAAACCTTTTGTCAGGCGTGAAATCAGGTTTCCAATCCAGACAACCGGATGAAAGCTTCCAAATGGATCACCTAAGAAAAGATCGAGTAAATAGCCCAGAATAAAGGCCGTTAGATGATAAATCAAATGTATATCCCTCACCATTTTCTACATGATATGAATAGTACTCTCCTTCAAAGAGGGTACTTAAAATTGACATAATAGTCCCGCCATGAACTACTGCCGAGATATTATTATATTCTTTAGATAATTTGATAAGCTTCTCAAAGCCTAACATTACCCTACTTGTTGCCTCTGCCATACTCTCGCCACCTGGAAACGGTGCTTCCCCGCCAGATTCAATCCACTGCATATACTCTTTATCATCTGAAAGCTCAATATAGTTTTTGCCTTCAAAATGTCCAAAATCTGTTTCTCTAAGCTCGTCTATAACATGGATATCAATTTTAGGATAGATTATTTCCGCGGTTCTTACACATCGTTTTAGAGGGCTGGCAAAAACAATGTCAGCCTCAGGATAAATTCTTTCTCTAATTTCTTCTTCGCCAGCAAGAGTCATCTGCTCGTCAGTAACTCCGATGTATTTCTTTTCAAAATTACCAGCAGTCTTTCCATGCCTGATAAGAGTAATTGTTTTATTCATCATTTTATCCTCTGACCAATACCCATGATTACTCTATGGACCTCTGATGCATCCTTTGCTAGTTCAATAAGTATTCTTCCAGATACTTCACGCCAAATTCTTTCATCCTCATCTATAGGAACTACTCCATTTCCTACATCATCTGAAATAATAACCCAGTTCCCCTCTGCGGTAGAACTACGAATTTCAGATAGGATGTCTTCTTCACTTTTTCCCTCACTAAGTCTCTTTTTTATTAATAGATGCGCCTGATTGAGAAATCTTGCTTCTGAAAAATTATGAAGTGCATATTCTGTTTTGCCTTGATAACTTCCACCTACTACTAAAATCATATCCTAATACCATTTATGAATGAAAATACGCCAACTGCCAGCCCAGACCACAATTCAGCCGAGCATACAAACCAGCCCGCCAAATCTCCGGTAACTCCACCAAATTTGTCACGTGACATAAAGTAATAATAAATTAATACTATTACAAGTGGTACTAAGGCCACATTCCAATATAACTGCAAATAGTGTCCTGCAACAATAGATACAATTACAAATTGAATTGCAAGAGAAGTCACAACCACCTTTTCACTGGCAGTATTTGATTCCACATGTAAAGAGCCACTGTTTTTAGCCTTTTTATAATTAATAGCACAAATTCCACTAACAGCTCTAGATTCAAAAAAGATAATGGACCATGCAATAAATCCACTGTGATCCATAAGATAGATAGCGGATGTCATGAACAATCCATATACAACTAAACCTATCACAGCAAAGGCACCGATATGTGGATCTTTCAGTATCTCAAGCCTTTTTTCTTTATCCTGATAAGATGACAAGGCATCTACTGTATCCATAAATCCATCTACATGAAATCCACCTGTAACAATTAGTGGAATGGCAATGGCAATTAACGTAAATACGATATGTGGAACTGTGAAATATTCACATAACAGTCTCCAACCGTATTCAATCAATCCGATAACAGCGCCAACCCAAGGGAAAAAGATAAAATGATATTTCATATCTTCTGAGCCCCAGGTAAACCTAGGCATAGGAATTCTAGAATACATAGAAAATGCCACAATAATTGATTTAATGATTCTCATAGTTTGATTCCAATTCCGACAACAACCTCATAGACATCCTTTGCAACACGGGCTAATTCTACATTTATTTTGCCCAATGCACGCATATATTCTTTCGTCCATTCATCATAGGTATTTCCGTCTTCAAAAATATTATTAGTGACAATAACGATATGGGAAGCCTGCTCTTCAAGTGCTTTGATATCCGCAATAATTTTGTCTGCACAAACAAGTGAAGGCACACATTTACCATTTCCAAACATTTCGTTAGCCACAAGATTAGACATACATTCCAGCAATACAATAGAATCTTTTTGAATATCTTCTGCTGCTCTATTTATATCTGTAGGATATTCAAGGGTAACGAAGTCTTTTCCTTCCCGAAGCTTTCTGTGTCTATCTATTCTTTTGTTGCTTTCTTCATCTGCTGATGCCATGGTAGCAAGGTAATATCTGTTTTTAAAATCGGTGGAACATACAATATCCTCCGCAAAAGCAGATTTACCACTACCACTTCCGCCATAAATCAATGTAATCATATATTCGAATTATAATTTTCATACTGGTCTACACCAGAATCACCAAACTTCAATGCATCATGAAATACTGTATCAGCAAGTCTAAGAGAAGATGCCATCATAACAGCTCCTGTTCCCTCGCCAACAGCCATATTTGCGTCGAATATTGGCTCTAGCTTGAGCTTGCTTGCAAGCTTTCTTGAAACCGGCTCCTTGCTAATATGAGAAGGGATCAAGTAATCTCTGGTGTTATCTAATAATCTATCTGCAACTACTGCTGACACAAGGCTAAGCATTCCATCCAATATTACAGGGACTTTATACAATGCTCCTCCTAAAATAATGCCGGTCATACAAGCCAGCTCCAAGCCACCAAAATAGCTGCATATTTCCACTGGAGACAGCCCACTGTACATGGAAAGTGCCATGGAAACCACCGCACGTTTTTTTGAATAGCTCTCATCATCAAGACCTGCGCCTCGGCCAGTAACAGCCTCTGCATTTAAGTCTAATAGATATCCAGCAACAACAGCTGCCGATGTGGTATTTCCTATCCCCATTTCACCTACAAGTAAAACATCATAGCCACATTCTTTACTATCCTTAACAAGATCCATGCCCACCTGCACTGCTCTGGAGAACTCCTCCACAGACATTGCTGGCTGCTTTAAGAAATTGCATGTACCATACTTTACTCGTCTGTTTAATGTGTATGGAACCTCATGTGCATAATTAATGCCTACGTCCACTGCCATAATATCGATGCCAAGTGATCTGGCCATAACGCCAACAGTGGTAAGTCCCTTTCCAATGTTTGTCGCACAGATTCTGGTAACATCCTGATCTGCCTGACTAACACCTTCTTCAACAATTCCGTGATCACCGCAGCTGACAATCAGTCTCATATGAGATAAATCTGGCGCATCAAAGCCTTGAATAGCTGCAATCTTAGAATGAAAATCCTCGTATTTTCCAAAACTATCTATCGGCTTAGAAACTCTATCCCATTCTTTTTTTATCTCAGCAATTCGACTCTTGTCGACTGGTTCAATTTTAATTTTGTTCTCTAAAATATCATCAAATAGATATCTTACATTTTCCATAATCTTTCATTGCCTCCAAGAAGTTTTCCACAAATTTTGGTGATGATGGATAATACAAATGAGGATACCCCACACAAAGCCTTCCGTTAAAATGCATTCCTTTTACAGTGGAACCTGTAGATGCCTTTGTGACCGACAAATCTCCCCCATTATTATCTGAATCATAATAATGAAATTCGTGTCCCTTAATTAAAAAGGTATCATCTTTTTCTATTGTAACATATCCAAAACGAACTAGCTTGCCTTTAAAGCTGGAACTACCTGAAATTGCTCCAACCATCTGATACATTTTTTCTTCTTTATTTGCTATATATTCAAGCAGATACATAAATCCGCCGCACTCTGCCAAAACAGGCATTCCTCTATCAATAGCTTTCTTGATAGCAGTCTTAATGCTACCGTTATTTGCAAGCTCATTTAGATAGTTTTCTGGATAGCCACCACCTAAAAGAATACCATTAATATCCTTTGGCAACACTTTGTCATGAATAGGCGAAAAATACTCTAGCTCAACTCCTGCTCTCTCAAGCATCCTAAGATTTTCTTTGTAATAAAAACAAAAAGCTTCATCACGAGCTACTGCAAGCTTCATGTGATTCGCATTTACGATATCAGACTGATTACATGCAGCCTCTATATCCTCAGCACTTCTTGCTATATCAAGAATACAATTTAAATCAATGCCCTCTTTTACAATATCACGGACTACACTTAGCTTTTCATTTATAGTATCTATTTCATTAGGCATCACTAGGCCTAAGTGTCTACTATCAACAGAAACTGCCTGATTGTTTTCTACATAGCCAACAACCTTGATTCCAAGCTCTGTTTCAATAAGATTAGATAAAGTCTTGGCAAATCCCTTTGAAACTTTATTTAACACAACACCTTTTATAAGATTACTTTTATCATATGATAAAAATCCCTTGATTTCTGCGAGAATAGAGCGTCCCATTCCTCTACCATTTATTACTAAAACAATTGGTGCTTTGAGAACTCTGGCTAAATCGTAGGAGGAGCCTTTTATTTGGGTACCTCCAAGTCCATCATACAGTCCCATAACTCCTTCTATAACAGCAACATCACCCGCATATTCATCTAAAAACAAGCTCGTTGTGACATCATCCTCAGTAAAAAATGTATCAAGATTGCCAGCTTCGAGTCCCAGTACATTTCTATGAAACATAGGGTCTATATAATCTGGACCGCACTTAAAACTACAAGGATTTAAGCCCTTATCCTTAAGGGCTGCTAAAATTCCACATGTAATTGTAGTTTTTCCTGTGCCACTTCCAGTGGCTGCAATCATAATTCTTGGATAATTCATATAAACTCCTAGTCTTTGGCTCGCTTGTTACTTTTATCTAATCCTAGTCTTTGGCTCGCTTGTTACGCTTACAATCCTGTCTATCACTCCGCTCAGCGTAGAATGCTTCGCTTGAGTAATAGCCATGATTGTTAGCTACAAGCTATCCTAACTCATATCCCATCTTATAATGTGAACGATACTACGTATACGGGATTTTGAGCCTGTAGGATATTGTATTCGCCCACCGTCTTAGCCTTGCTTATTGATACCTGAACAAAGTCGGCATGCTCAATTCCGTTTTGTTTTAAGACACGATTGATTTCTGAAATGGTCTCCAAAGTAACCGCATTTATAACCACTCTAATGCCGGCGCCCTTATCTTCTAAGACTTTTATTATCTCTTCTAATCTGCCCCCGCTTCCACCAATAAATACATGTGTTGGTGATGGCAAATCCTTCAAAGCTTCTGGCGCAACACCAGGAATAAGCTTTACATTTTTAAGGGCAAACATATTAATGTTTTCTTTGATTAGCTCACAAGCTTCCTCTTTGAATTCTATCGCATATACGTTAATGGAAGGATGCAAAAGCCCCAGTTCAACTGCCACCGAGCCACTACCGCTTCCAATATCATAAACAACAGAATTTTCTGTAACGCCTAATTTACAGATAGAAAGAGCCCTAACCTCTTCTTTTGACATAGGTGTTTTGTTTCGCAAGAAAACATTATCTTTTAATCCCGGAGACAATCTCTTTTCAAGAGGATTTCTTGTTTTAATCAGCATTACGCAAAGCCCTTCTTCTGCCAAGGCTGCACATTTCGCTGCATTACATCTAATCAGTTTTTCATTAGAATAAAGATTGTATCCCGCTACAATGTCAAATTTAAGCTGGAAGAGGTTTTCTAGCTTAAGAAGGATTTCACCAATAATTCTTACATCTTTAGAACCTGAAGTAAGTGTATAGGTCTTTTTTGAGTATTTAACTGCCTCTATTAACTCAGGCTGCCAATCTCCCTCAGATATTCCATGGGTGCTCATGACATAAGCATCCTCTACGCTCTCACCACATCTAGCCGCCAAAGCACTGATTGATGATATTCCAGGAAGAATAGTAGTCTTGAATCTTCCATCATGCTTTAATGCTTCTATCATCTTTTTGGTTCCACTATAAAAGCCTGTATCACCTGAAAACAAAATAACAGCTTTTATTTTCCCAGTGGAAATCGAATCTGCTTTTTCATTCAAAACAGGTATGATATCAGCAGCTAAATAATATGGATATTTCCTTGCTTTGCAGTCAATAACTGATATTAGTCTTGGCGCTCCAAACACAATATCAGCTTCCGCTATTTTAGCTTTGACCTCTTCTGTAAGAGATCCAAATCCCATTCCAAAGCCCGCCAAAATTATATCCACCTTTATATCTGGTGTTATTTCTTCAAATGCAGTTTGGGTGAGGGTGGTTTCAAGTAAGTTTTCTAATTCACTAATGGTATCTTTTAAAGGTATGCCTTCTATTGTTTCAGAAGGTCTTTTTATGATAAAGCATTTAACCCCTTCGGATTTGGCAGCATTAATTCTTTCTGCTTCTCCGCTGACCTTGCCGCTTTCCTTAAGAACAAGAATATCTGCCTTGGTATCTCGCAGCTGAATACGATTCATTGCAGTTGAAAATGGGCCCTGCATAGCAATAATCTGCTTACCGGTTAGGCCATTTTCATAGCAGATATTAAGGCTTTCTACGCTAGGGATTACACGGACTATCAATCTATCTTTCAATGATTCATTCTGACAAAAAACCTTTAGTTCCTTACTTCCTGTTGTAAGAAAGATATTCCCCTCTGTGTTCTCTAGAGCTTTTGCGCAATCAGCAGTATTATCAAAGAACTCACAGCCACTATAATCTATGTCCACTTCATCTCTTCGAACTCTAAAAAACGGAATCTGCTTATATTCAAACAGAGCATTATCTATTTCCTTTTTTACAATTTCAGCAAATGGATGTGTTCCATCAACAATCACATCTGGGTGCTCATTTTCAAACATACGAGTCATAGCCCTATAATCCATACGGCCAATTCTTACATCTATGAGCTCATCCTCAAAAACAGTCTCTTTGCCATATTCAGTTGCTACGCAGTATACTACCGAAATCCCTGCATGAGCCAATAGCTCTGCTAATTGTCTGCCTTCAGTAGTCCCGCCAAAGATTATTATTTTTTTCAAATTTGATATCCTCTTTTTGTAACAAGCTTACCTAGCACTATTTCACTTTTTGAATTTCCAATAAACACTGTTGTAAACATATTTACTTCAGCCTCTTTCAATTCCCCTAGAGGCATTACAACCGATTTTGTTCCTTCTCTGCCTATGTTTTCAACATATCCGCAGGCTCTATTTTCACTTGCCCCAGCAGCAAGCATAATCTCACATGCTCTCTTCAGATAATCATGTCTCTTTTTGCTAGATGGATTGTAAATTGCGATGGCAAAATCTCCATCTATAGCAGCCTTAAGCCTCTTTTCTATCATTTCCCATGGGGTTAACAAATCGCTTAGGCTGATAACGCAAAAATCATGATTTATTGGTGCCCCTAGCACTGCTGCTCCAGAAATTGCTGCAGTAACACCGGGTATCACTATAAGATTTTCTTCTGTTAAATCCGAATTCGCATTTACGTATTCAGGTAAAAGTTCGTACATAGGAGCAGCCATGCCATAAACTCCAGCATCTCCACTACAGATAAATGCTACATCCTTACCTTCTATGGCAAAGTCAAAACAGGCTCTGCATCTTTCTATCTCTTGACGCATTGGTGTAGTAAAAAACTCTTTCTCTGGAAAATGCTCTTTGACCAAATCAACATAGACCGTATACCCAACGATAACATCAGACTTTTCCATGGCTGTAAAAGCTTCCTCTGTCATCATACTTCTATATCCTGGTCCCATTCCTATAATATAAATTCTTCCTGCCATTTACTCTTTCCCTTTTCTAAAACAGCTATAGCTTTTGTCATGCCATCTCTTGCTTCCTTTTTACGTATCAACGAAGCCCCAAGACAAACAGCTGCTCTCTCACTAACATTTCCTACGCCTACATTTTCTTTTACAAATTCCGATTCAGTAAAGTCACCATCTACTGCTTCTAACTCATTTGCTGAGAAAGTGATAAATTTTGTTCCTAATAGTGCTGCAAGCTTTAATAGACCTTCCTCTTTATCCTTAGCATCTATAGAAACTATTGCATATAACTTATCTCTTAATTCTTTTTCTGAATAAGATTCCAGCAAAAATGAAAGCAAGGCTTCGCAGCTTTTTCCTTTCTTGCAGCCCATTCCAATAACAAGGCTCTTCCTGACAAGCATCAGCTTTCCATCTACAAATATATTATCTCCTTCTACAGCCACAGCTGGCTTTTCATTTCTAAGAAGCATAGATGAAATTGTTTTGATGCTGCCTTTATCGACTATACGATAACCATTTTTCACTGCAAATGAATCTATGGAAAAAACATTATTGATATCTGTTGCTGTTGTAATCACTGGATTTGCATTTATTGCCTCTGCAAACTCCCTAACCAAATCGTTTGCCATACCAAAATGGCCTGACAATACTGGAATTACATTTATTCCTAACTCATCGATTACGATTACAGGACTATCCATCAGCTTGTCAGAAACAAATGGTGCTATAGTCCTTACTGCAATCCCTGTAGCCCCGATAAAAACCAGAGGCAAATGATATTTAAAGCTGTTAGCAGTGAATTCTTCTAAGGAAGATTCTGCGGGCTTTTCCTCAAATACATAGTTTTCAAAGCCAGCTACTAATCTTTCATAAACTGACTTTCCATTATCTGTAAAATATACAACGTTAACTAATCTATTTACCTTCATATCTTTCTATAGCCTGTTTCAAATTCAGGGTCATATAGCTTTGATAGAGAGAAACCTGATTTAGAAATCACATTTCCCACTAAAACAACTGCCAAATTCTTGATTCCGTGCTCCATTGCAGTTTGCGCAAGGGTTCCAACTGTGCAAATATATTTTTGTTCATCTGGCCATGTGGCTTTATAAACAATTGCAGCTGGAGTATCTTTTGAATATCCACCATTCGTCAATGCTCGTGATAATTTTTCCATCATTCCACTGCTAAGGTAGATGGCCATGGATGCATTATGTGCTGCAAGTCGCTCGATGGATTCCTTCTCCGGCACAGCTGTGCGGCCTGCCATTCTTGTGATAATTAATGTCTGACTTACATCAGGCAATGTATATTCTAAATTCAGACTTGCTGCTGCACCAAAGCAGGCACTAACGCCAGGGCAGCTTTCATATGGTATGCCATTTTCATCCAATATCAGCATCTGCTCTTGAACAGCGCCATAAATGCTTGGCTCGCCTGTGTGAAGCCTTACTACCATTTTGCCAGCCTTGGCTGCTGCAATCATTACAATCATTACTTCCTCCAGTGTCATAACTGCACTGTTGTATACCTCACAGCCTCTCTTTGCATAATCCAAAAGCTCTGGATTTACAAGCGAGCCTGCATATACAATCACATCTGCATGCTGCAACAATCGCATACCTCTTACTGTAATTAAATCGGCTGCACCACAGCCGGCTCCAACGAAATAAACAAGCGGCTTCTCCCTCTGGGAGAAGCTGTCACCATAGGTGACTGATGAGGGTGTATCAAAACTGTTTTGCATATAATAATCCTCTCAATTTGTTCTAGCTTTTATATTATTATCTATATCTTCACATACAACTATGAAATTATTATTTATATCATAGTTTGAATATCTAAGTATCTTAATTCCTAAATCAGATAAATATTTATCCCTAACTAAATCAGCGGAATGCCCTTCAGCTTCATAGTGTTGATTTCCATCAAGTTCAATAACTATTTTTGCACTAGGACAATAAAAATCTACTATATATTTATCAAACACTTTTTGTCTTTTTATTGTAACAGGATAAGACTTTAAAAAGTCATACCAAAGATGTCTCTCCTCTTTTGTCATATCTTTTCTAAGTGATCTAGAATATTGTTTTAATTTAGGGTCTATTTTAGGCATATTATTCCTTTCATTGCGGCATTATCCTACCCTCATCAGTCAGCTGCGCTGACAGCTTCCCCCTAAAGAGGGAAGCCTTCTGACACTGCAAGTAACCCAAACTCATTGGAATACAACATGCACTCTATCTTGATTCTTTCCTGAGCTCTGAAGTCCAGATAAAACAGAATCTTTTCTAAAACTATATCCATTGTTGCTTTAAGAAGGCCCGCATCTTCTATAATGTGCAGAGCTTCTTCAGTATTTAGACAATCAAGTATTTTTCGAGCCAAATCAGCATCGGCTCCTGCTCTTATGGCACAACTGGCTAGGATTTCCATTCGGGAATCTGCTTCGTGGGAATGAGTATTCATAATACCACCTGCCACCTTGACCAGCTTTCCAATATGTCCTGTGATACACATACATTCAAAGCCCATGTTGCAAACCATGTCCACAGTCTCGCCTATGAAGTTTGAACACTTTACACTTTTATCCAAATCATAGTTGTAATTGTCTTTCATAAACTTCAAGCCATAGTTGCCTGGGGTTACAAATACAGTCTTGTTCCCCAAAGCCTTCTTTTGGGAAAGCTCAACTTTAATTGTATCAACAAGTGCTTTTGCACTCATAGGCTCTACTATACCTGTAGTGCCAAGAATGGAGATGCCTCCCACTATTCCAAGTCTAGGATTAAAGGTACGGGCAGCCAGCTCTTCACCTTCTGGCACCGATATCTCTACCGTAAGCTTTCCGCAGTAATCAAAAAGACTACAAACTTCAAGCACTTCCTTTTCAATCATCTCCCTCGGAACATGATTGATTGCTGCATTGCCCACAGGCTGATCAAGCCCTGGGAGAGTCACCCTGCCAACGCCTGTTCCACCATCAATTACTATATGAGCCCTTCCTGTATCCTTTGACTCCAGTGCAGAAACTGTGGCCACCACATGGCTTCCTGTTGTAACATCCGGATCGTCTCCTCCATCCTTTATCACAGCACAGCTGACGCTACTTTCCTGCCTGTCGATATCTACGATTTTTGCATTAAACATAACCCCGGCAGGAGTCTCTATTTCAATATTTAGCTTTTCAATTCCAGACAATAGCATATAAGTTGCCGCTTTTGCTGCGGCTGCCGCACAACTGCCTGTGGTGAAGCCTTTTTTCATATAAGCCTCCCTTAGATATTATAGATTAACGCATTTACGATAGCGGCAGCTATGTTACTACCACCCTTACGACCTCTATTAATGATATAAGGTACATCTGAATTCAAAAACAGCTCCTTGGCTGCTTCTACATTTACAAAACCAACAGGCACCCCTATTACAAATTCTGGTGTAAACTTGCCTTCTTCCATCATTTCATAAAGAGAGATTAAAGCTGTTGGTGCATTACCAATAGCAAAAATAACCGGCATATTTAACGCAGCAGCCCTTTCCATAGAAACTGTAGCCCTGGTAACCTGTCTTGCTTTGGCTTCTGATGCCACATCCTCATCTGCCATAAAGCAGTGTACCTGTCCGCCATAAGTGGCAAGGCGCTTTTTATTAATTCCAGATAATGCCATATTTGTGTCAGTCACAATATGTGCACCGGATTTGATAAGTTCCTTTGCTTTTGCTATTGCACCATCTGAATAACACATGGTACTTGCATAATCAAAATCAGCACTTGTGTGAATTACACGCTTAGTAACCGGCTCCTGCTCTTTGTCTAATGTAATTCCCATTTGTGACAGTTCCTGCCCTATTATTTCAAAACTTCTTTTTTCTATTTCATTTGGTAAAACATATTCTATATTCATTGTTCATCCTGCAATATGCCATAAATCATATCCATATCAATGTTGTTACGTACTGCTTCAGCCAGCTTGTCATACTCGGATTCCTTCATGGCCATGTAATCCATCTTTAGATTATCAAATAGATTGACTCCTTTTTTGTCTGCTATAGCCTTCACCAGCTTTAATGCCAAATCTCCATTGTCAAATACTCCGTGGACATAAGTTCCAAACACATTATCATTTTGGATTGCTCTCACTTCTTTGCCATTTACAGTAGAGGCGCCATTATGAATCTCATATCCTATAAACTCCTCTCCCGAAAGGCTTGAAAACACATCAGACATATTTTCAAACTTTCCTGTAGTCTGACTTCTGTGTTTCTCATTCATCAGTGTCGTTTTCATTGGAAGAAGCCCCAATCCACTTATGTGTCTAGCTTTTTCTGACTCTACCTTATTTGGATCATAGATAGACTCTCCTAACATCTGGAACCCACCGCAGATACCAACTACCGGTCCCTTCTTAGCAAAAGATTTAACTTTTGCAGCCATTCCGGATTCAACCATCCAACGCATATCAGAAATTGTATTTTTACTTCCAGGCAAAATTACAATGTCTGCACAATCAAGCTCATAAGGCGATGTAATAAATCTTACATTCACGCCTTCTATGCTCTCAAACGGAGCAACATCTGTGAAATTAGATATCTTCGGAAGGCGAATAACCGCAATATCAATTACGTTAGCCTGGCTATCAGTGTCTCTATTATCTAATCTTTCACTTAAGCTATCTTCATCATCAATCATGAGCTTTACATATGGAATGGTTCCAATAACAGGAACATTTCCTTTTTCCTCAAGCATATCAATACCTGAATCCAGCAAGCTCTTATCGCCTCTAAATTTATTAATAATAAGCCCCTTTACACGAGCTCTTTCGTCTTCTTCTAATAATTCAAGTGTACCTAACAGCTGAGCAAATACACCGCCTCTATCAATATCTCCAACCAGTAACACAGGTGCATCTACCAGCTTTGCCATTCCCATGTTTACAATATCATCAGCCTTAAGATTGATTTCTGCTGGACTGCCTGCTCCCTCAATCACAATCACATCTGCCCATTCAGCAAGCTTATTAAAGGCCTCCTTTATATCTCCCACAAGATTCTTCTTGTAGGCAAAATACTCTCTGGCCTTCATATTGCCGATAACTTCGCCATTAACAATAACCTGCGAACCCACATCATCTGTTGGCTTTAAAAGGATTGGATTCATGTATACACTTGGCTTTACTCCGGCACACTCCGCCTGCATTACCTGAGCCCTGCCCATCTCAAGCCCCTCATCTGTAACAAAAGAATTGAGTGCCATATTCTGCGATTTAAAAGGCGCAACCTTATATCCATCCTGTTTAAATATTCTGCACAATCCACCAACAATTAGACTCTTGCCTACATTGGACATTGTGCCCTGTACCATAATTACTTTAGCCATTAAATCAACCTCGTAAGTGAGTTTGCGTAATTCCACAGACCTTCACACAATACGCTTCCTGTGCCTGACTCCATTTTATACATTACTTCAAGATTGGCTCCTGTGATGACTTCCTTTGGCGTTCCTGTCACAAAAACCTTATCTTTCGAAACTCCTACAACCTTATCTGCAATTGCAGGAACAAACTCCAACTCATGTATAGACATCAAAATGGCAATGTGTTTTTCCTTTGCCATCTTTTTTATTACTCTTAAAATATCCAGCTTATATTGTAAATCCAAAAATGATGTAGGCTCATCCAGGACCATTATGCCTGTCTCCTGACAAATAGCTCTCGCCAGCATAATACGCTGTCTTTGACCATCACTGATTTTTGAAAAATCCTTTGCCGCTATTTCAGCCGCTCCAACCAAATCTATGGCGTTATTAACAGCTGTTATATCCTTTTCTTCCAGTAAGCCCATGCGACCTGTGTATGGGTATCGGCCTGTAGCCACCACATCAAAGCATGTCATAAGCTCAGGATGAATTCGTTCTGTCATCACCATTGATATAGCTTTTGCCACATCAGCTTCAGACATATCACTTTCATCTTCACCATTAACAAACACCCTTCCACCCATCTTTTTCAACTGACCTACAATGGTCTTTAAGACGGTGGATTTTCCTGCTCCATTAGCTCCGATAAGGCACACGATTTCACCTGGAGCTATAGAAAGATTCACATCCTGTAGTACCACAGTGTTTTTGCCATATCCTACTTTTAAATTGTCTAAGGAAACACTATTATCCACGTGATACCTCCCTTCTTGCCACCAATAGATAAATTACGACTGGAGCAAGAAATACAGAAGTAACTGCACTAATACTGATTTCTGTTGGAGCAAATGCTGTACGGGCTATGCAATCGCATAACAATGTAATGATAGCTCCCCCCAGAAAACAAGCTGGTATCATAACAATTGGCTTAGCAGTTTTCATAAGGCTTCGCATGATATGTGGAACTGCTATTCCAACAAATGATATAGGACCTGCAAAAGCTGTCACTGTTGCAGATAAAATACTTGATAACAAAATCAGAATAACTCTGATACGTTTGATATTAACGCCCATATTTCTGGCATAGTTTTCGCCAAGTTGAAAAGCTCCGATTGGCTTTGACATAAGAAACGTAATTACGATAGTGACAAGAACTATAACAAGTGATACAAAGACATGCTCAAAACTAATTCCCGAAAAGCTGCCTAATGACCAATTGTGAAGATTAACGATATTTGTGTCATCAGCAAATGTAACTACAAACTCAGTGATTGCAGAACAGATATAGCCTATCATTACGCCGCATACTACAAGTAATGACATATTCTTAACCTTTTGAGATAAAAGCATTACCACCCCCATTGCAAGCAATGAGCCAACAAATGCTGAGACAACCATAACAATAGAGCTTATTACTACACCATTTCCAAGTAGAAATACCATGGAAATTGCTACAAATAGTTTTGCGGAAGAAGATATTCCTAAAACATAAGGTCCAGCTATTGGATTACCAAAAAAGATTTGTAGTAAAAATCCTGATACTGATAATGCTCCACCTAAAATGATAGCTGCAATGATTCTTGGTAATCTTATAGACAAGATGATTCTTCCCATGTAAACATCACCTGGATTTAATAGAGACATAAAAATATCTTTCACTGAAATATCTGCACTTCCCACAGCCATTCCAAAAAAGAAACATGCCACCAGGACTATAAGCATCACACAAAAACATATTCTATTTCTTCTTGCGCTCGAAACCATTTTTTCACTCCCTAAGCTCTATGAAACAATCTCCCTCTTCAAAAGAGCCATTTAATATTTGATTTAGCTCCTCTATAAATTCTGCCACATTTGTACTCTTTTGGAAATAACCTTCCCTCAAACAATATACTTTTTTATCTCTCACAGCCTTAAAATCTGCAAGGGTTGATTCTTCTTTTATCAGCTCCTCCACTGAGCCAATTTCACCTTCTATAGTACTGTTGTATATCAATATATCCGCATCTACTGCTCTGATATAAAAATCCTCTGTAGTAATCTTCATAGTAGAAATAGCATTTTCTTCACTAGGTGCTATATCATCCGGCACATAGCTTGCACCTGCCATTCCTATCATTGAAGCAATATAGTCATTTGGCTTTCTAACTACAATCTGACCATTAGAGTTAATGGAGAAAAATGCCACTTTTTTTCCAGTGCCTTCAAGCTTTCCTATTGAACTTACTCTTTCAACCTGATTATCAAAAATCTTGCAGGCCTCTTTTTCTTTTCCGTAAAGAATGCCATATAGCTTTATCCATTCTAATCTTCCAAGAGGATTTGTCTCGTAGCTTGAGCGCTCTACCATCACAGGTATGCCTACCTCTTCAAGCTTTTCCTTCACCTCTGGATTGTGATATATCATTGTGTTTTCAATTGCAAAGTCGCAGCCTGATGCCAAAAGTAATTCATAGTCTGGAGCAGAATACTTTCCGGCGTAGGAAATCTTACCTGCCTTCATCAGCTTTTTAGCCTCAGCAATATCCCAATCCTTAGCTTTTGTTCCTGATAATGTAATATTATCAATTGCCCCTATTTTGCTTACCATATCCATTACAGATGTTGACACAAGATATGTGTGCTCCACATCTGCCAGGTAAACGATATTATCTGAAATCCCATCTGGCTTTTTTGCACCTTCTGAAACAGGACGTAAAAAATACTGTTTATCACTTGTGCTTCCTATTGTGATAAACGCATATTTATTATTGGTGTCATCTATATAAAAATCCACAGAATATTCCTTTGCATATTCCAGCGGATAATTGCTCTCAAATTTCAAATTTCCAAGAGATACTTTAGTATCACCTTCTGTTGATGAAGAAGTAGAATCAGCTTTTACATCCTGTTCTTCAGCACTGGTTCCTGGCGAATATACCGTAATTTCGTATTCTATTTCATGAGGTTGACTCATAGCTGTTGTATCGCCAATAACAGCACATGGAGTATCAAACTGGGAAAATGGTATCGTAAATACGGAATTATCATCAACCCCAGCCTCGTTATCATATCTTGTGTCATCCACAAGCATATAATCATAATTAGAGCTAGACCAAACCAGCCTAACTGTCATTCCTCCTTCAGCCACTACTACTTCTGCCGGTGATTCCACTGTAGCCTTACCACTTCCACCAGTCAACAGCACATCACAGCTGTATGTACCATATTCAATTTTATCTGTACTATCTTCTTTATTAAAAAAGCTGCAGGCTGATAGTACAATAGCCAGCGCTGCAGCAAAAAATAACATTTTTTTCATTTTGTTTTATTATTTCTCTTCTGGATTAGATACTGATACCTTGTGATCGTACCATGTACCCTTTTCTCCAAGAATTGCTAAATCAAAGTCCTTACCTAATGCTTCAACAGGAACATCAAAACCATATACAGTTTCCTTTGTTCCATCAGAATATGTAACCTCATCCTCTGTAGGCTTTAACCAATTAGCCTCATCCTTTTCAGCATCAGCTGCTGTTCCTAGATAAAGGTTTACAATCTTCTTTGATACAAGTGATACATGAATTGTCATCTTGCCATTCTTTACAGTAAGCTCGCCCTTGCCATCAAGTGCTTCGTTTACATGAAACATACTGCTATCTGTTGTGAAATCTGCAAGATATGTGCCATCCTTGAGGTCATCTGTGCTTGCTGCCTCTTTTGGCTCAACACCTGTAGCCTCTGATGTATGAGCTACATAAATAGCCTGAACATCAGCAATCTCTCCAAGACCAGCAATCTGGCACTCTACAGATTCAAAAGAACCATCTGCTTTAAAGAGTGACTTCCAAGAATCCTCATCATCACCTGCCATATCGTTGTTAGCATGATCACCAGCAACAACCATAAGTGGACGAAGAACTACTTTCTTATAACCAGCATCCTTTACTGCAGCAATAATGTTTTCTGCAGATGTCTCCTCTGGCTCACCTTCTACTGTACCAATAAATACATTCTTGTAGCCAAGCTTATCCATCTGTGTCTGCATCTGGCTGTATGTAACCTTTGCAGTATGGCTTGTACCATGACCCATAAATACAAATGCTGTTGAATCAGCCTCTGCATCCTCTAATGTGTCATACTCAGTCTCAGAAACTGCCTCTGCTGTAATAGCCTTTGCAACTGTTTCTTTATCGTTGTTTACTGCACTAGCATCTGCTCCTACCTCACCTAATAATGGCTCAGCGATCTTTACAGAATCAAACTTATCTGCATATTTTTCAACTGTTGCAGTCAACTCATCATATTCTGCACCATGCATTAAATGTGTTGGCTGTACTACCAAATTTTTCACCCCGTTTGAAACAGCTCTATCAAGAGCCTGCTCCACATTATCAATCTTCTCGTTATCACGAGCCTGAATATGATTGATAATAATCTGTGCTGTAAATGCACGTCTTACTGACCAGTCTGGATATGCTGCAGCGATTGCCTTTTCAACACCGCCGATATCAGCTACACGACTGTCATTAAATGATGTACCAAAGCTTACAACAAGAATTTCATTCTCGCCAATATCATCCTGATTTAATGGATCATCCTTTGTAGCATCGCCTGTATCACGTCCAAAATAATCTGGATCTGCATACTCACCTTCAACTAATTCCTTCTGTGCATCTGTAAGAGCATCCCATGCTTCTTTTGCTTCAGCACACTGCTCATCAGTCTTATCAGTGCGTTCCTGTACGTAGATTGCATCAATCAAAGCTGCTACATTATCTGCTGCCACTTGATCATCTACCTCCTCAACTGTCTCCACTGTCTCTTCTGCTGGAGCAGCATTATCTTCTGCCTTGTTTCCACATGCAGAAAATACTAATGCGAATCCTAGTAAAAGGGCCAGCTTGCTAACTAACTTCTTTTTCATCCTAATCCTCCTATGTGATTTATTTTTTGATTTGTCAAACAAAAAGACTGCCATTACAGCAGTCTCAAAATCAATCACAAAACTTGAGGAGTCATAAGGCTCCCTTTGCTTCATAATAATAATGATTCGAGTTCCGCAAATCAAAATTACAAGAAATAGGCAGGTCTCCTGACTTCGATCAACATGCATCTTTTCTTCCCAATTTAACTCAGTGATACAAAAATGCACTCCCTAACACAGTGACGGCTTCGTTCTGGATTCTCACCAGATTCCCTTTTCACCCATGCATTATAAAAACAATAACCTAGGGCACCTAAATCCTATGAATTATAAAATTTCTTTAAGAAAATACCACATTTTATATACTGTGTCAAACCACATCATTCCTTATGCACCGCGCTTATAACCACCTCGATAGCTTTAAATCCTGTAACAGGATTCTCTCCTAATTTTCTAACAAACAAGTTCAAACGAAGATCGCCTTCGGTCATATTTTCAATTAATTCCCATTTATTAACCTCGGTGCACAGATTTATCTTATCCATAAATGTCTGAGCAGGCATTCTCTTCTGTTTAATCAGTTCATTACCTAAATCTTTCTCATCTACATAACCCACTTTTAGAACATAATCAACGAATGTCCTATTGTATCTCATGATGTAAATTCCATCATCTCTGATTTCAAGTATTCCAGTTGGAATCTGTCCAAAGAATTCATCTGATTGCCAATTGTAATCTTTATTAACAAGTGGCTCTACTACATTTATCTTACTAATAGCACTATAGTATTCATTCTCTTCATAGTTCTCTATCTTATTGCCTACCTTAGCACCATAAATCGCATACCACTCCCCTAAAGGAATAGGCTTTGCAAAGAAATATCCCTGCATTTTACTACAACCAATCTCACGCAAAAATTTAACCTGCTCGATTGTTTCAACACCTTCAACAACTGTATCTAAGCCAAGCTTTGTAGCCATATTAATAAGCTCTCGCAAAATAATATGGTTGCGCTTTGACATATTAAATTCTCGCATAAACTTCATATCGAATTTGATCAGATCAAAATCGAATTTCTGAAGCATATTTAATGAAGAATATCCACTTCCAAAATCATCCATCCAGACTTTAAATCCTGCATCATGGAACCTTCTAATCTGAGTGGCTACGAAATCTCCATCCAGGCTGGAAACACTCTCAGTGATTTCTATAGTAATCATCTCTGTAGATATAGTTGAAGCCTTCACTCTCTTCGTTATCTCCTCAACAATATCGCATAGTTCAAAATCATATTTTGAAAGATTGATAGATACTGGTACTATAGGGAAATTCTTTTCAGCCACTTCCTCCAAATCTCTAAGAACGCAATCTAATATAAACAAATCCAGCTTATGAATAAGCTTAGAATCTTCAAGCACATAAATAAAATGATCAGGTGGAATAAGACCTTTTACAGGATCAATCCATCTGGCAAGGGCTTCCTCATCGCAAACAAGCCCATTGACTGAGCGCATAATCTGCTGATAATAAGGACGTATCCAGCCCTCTTCCATAGCTTTTTCAAAATTATTAATTACATATTCGTAGTGAGATGCTGTTGTATGAATGCTCTCATCATAATAAGCAAACTTAGATACATAAGCGCCCTTTTCTCTATCGCTCACGATCTTTGCCCTATCACAACCAGTGCTTGCCGACACATCTTCAAAATCCAATGAATAAATTCCTACATGAACAGGCAATGTCTTGCCCTCATTTGCGAACTTCATATCCTCGAAGATTTTATTCAGAATATCTTCGATTCCTTCCATACTGGAATAAACCGCAAAATGGTCTGAACCCATACGTCCACAATTTTCATTAGGAAAATACTTTTTAAGGATCATGGCAAAAGCCACAATTAGATTATCACCTTCACGTAATCCATATTTTTCATTGAAAAACTTCATACCTGTCAAATCAAAGAAAATTATTCCAGGTGTCTTTCCTTTTTCAATTATCCCAGCCTTGCCTGCATCTGCAAGCTGAAGGAAATATGACATATTAGGCAAGCCAGTAAGAGTATCATAGAAATTATCCCTTATAAGGCTCTCTTTAGTCATCATCCCCTTAAAGTTAGATGCCAGTTTTTCCGTCAAAGAGTTTTCTACATCTTCGCCCATACCCTCAAGCATATAAACAGTGCTTGAAAGCATCGTTCCATCAGATGTGAAGAAGTGCTCGCCATGAGAATGCAGAATTACATACTCTCCAAGAGCATGCGCCAATGTCCTATAAACACAGTCAAAACTATCCCCGCCAAACGCAAACTTATATGCAGCATCTGCCACTCTAGCTTTATCATCCGGATGAGTATCACGATACATATCATTATCTAGAAGCGTTATAACTGCCTCGCGATTCATACCCATAATATTACACATACCATCAGTAACCAGCAGGGTAACCACCCTCTTATCAATAAACTGATAAATCGCCATAGGTATGTTTAATTTTTCAAGTATAGCTCTTTCCTCTTCCCCAAACTGATATCTATCCATTAGATTGTCTCCCGAAAACATTAAGATTTTTAGAATCAATTATCTCCCATAAAACCATATATAGGCATTATAAATAATAATTATGGATATATTGTTAAAACCTATCCCCGCGAGGCTTTTTTCTTTCTCCCAGCCCTGCTCAGTGTACTAGTACTGCTGTAGGCACAGCTCCTCACCCGCCCTGGCTCCTGTGGGCATCGCCTTCAGCATAAGATTATCTAGGTGCCAATGTCGCATTTTTATGGTGTGTGTTCTTTAAATTCTTTGCAATTCTGCCGTCATAGTATGTACCACGCAGACACACCACACGTAATATAACAGTCACCAATACAATCTTAGGAATAATTGCGTGACATTTGTAGTGAACTTAGAAAAATAGAAGCAGATTTTGAAATATATAGCTATACGCCGCCATGGACGGCGGCGTAAGTGCGTAAGCGACAGGACGTCGCATGGAGCACGATAGATATATATTCAAAATCTGCTTCGTAATTTTTCTTAGTGAACGGAGTATGAGCGCAATTATCCTAAGCATTGTTTGGTGACTATATTTGTAAATCTACATGTGTCTGCGTCAGTACATACAATGACGGCAGAACTGCAAAACCAATTAAAGGACACACACTTTATGCTCCATTTTGGCACCAAGATAATCTAAATGCTTCGCGAAATCACCCACAGGAGCCAGGGCGGGTGAGGAGCTGTGCCTACAGCAGGAGCCATACACGAGCAGCGCCTATTGTATTCCGTATTCCTCGCGGAGGGATTCGGCCCTGCGGGCCACTTCCTGGATAAATTCACGAGATGATATGAGCTTAGCGCCTGCACCGCGTATGATTATTTGTTCAAGGTAGTCGGAGGTGACTACGGTGATGTCATATTTTTTGCCGTGTTCGTGAGTAAAGCGCTCAATATATGCGTCGGCTGTTTGAGCTTCGGCAGTAAATACCTGATGAATATTTAGATAGTCAGAAGCTCTTTGTTCGGAATTTTTCACTCTGTAGGCATCGAATACGGCTATTACTTCGTAGTCTGTCATGGCTTTGTAATTGCTGAGGATGTCGAGAAGCTTGCCTCGTGCTCCATCTAAATTTACGTCTAAAACTTCTTTTAATTCTGGCCATGCGTAGATCAAGTTGTAGCCATCTACAAGAAGATATTTCTGTTTAGCTTTTATTTCTTTTGGAGCCTGATACACATAGTCCGAATCGACTCTTCTAGGTCTGGATGATTCACCATAGTGCCATCCTTTTTTAGGATTCTTTCCATGATTACTGTGTGTGGCTTGTCTAAGGATATTGTCAATTTCATCTGGGTCGAGCCATTCATCTACACCGTGGTTCATTCGCTTGGAATTAATTGGTGTGTCATCAATCTCATTATCGCTTATACGACTTTCAATGCAGGGCACATGACATTTTTCTTTCACTTCATACCATGGGACAATGACTCCTGCTCCATGTGAACAGAATACTGAATCTGGCGAGTTGTCTATGTCTGCCTCCGGATTGTATTCATACTCAGCTATTACAGCTTCTGGATTCTTGCATTTATCGTAGTGAGCGTTGCTCAATGATATATGTCCCATCCCTTTTGTAAAGGTTACGATAGATGCCTGGTAGTTTCTTATCTGGGCTGCTGGCGCTGTGCCAGTGATTATGGATTCTCCATTTGAATCCATTGGCGCTTCAAAACTACCTCCCATATTTTCAATGTCTGTCATTACTCTTCCGATTTGCTCTGAAGGTACAGTAATTTCATAGTCATAGTATGGTTCAAGAATTGTAGTGCCTGCCTCCATTAAGCCCTGACGTATAGCCCTATAGGTGGCTTCTCTAAAATCGCCACCTTCAGTATGTTTTACATGGGCTCTTCCTCCTACAATAGTAAATCTAATATCTGTTATAGGCGCTCCTATTGCAGTGCCTATGTGTTCCTTCTCTAAAATATGTGTAGTTATAAGTCGCTGCCAATTTAGTGCTAGTTCATCTGTGGACACTTTCTGCTGCACTTCTATTCCACTTCCTGTATCAAGCGGCTCCATCAGTATGTGTGCTTCAGCATAATGTCTGAGAGGCTCAAAGTGGCCTACTCCCTCTACAGCTTCATTTATAGTCTCCTTGTAAAGTACACCGGCTTCTTTAAATTCAGCTTTTATGCCAAGTTCATTTTCAATTCTATTGAGGAGAATTTCCGTCTGTACCTCTCCCATAAGATTGAAAGTTATTTCTTCAAGCGATTCATTCCATGTTACATTTAATGATGAATCTTCCTCATTTAAGGCAAGCAGTTTAGGATATGCAAGTCTTGGTACTGTTTCATCAAGAATTTCTAGCTTGTATTTTAATACTGGTGTGATGCTAAGCTCTGGGCGATTATCTACGCAACCTAATCCCTGACCTGCAAAAGTTGTTTTGGGGCCTACGAATGCCACCACATCTCCAGCCTTTGCTTCATCTACCTGAGTATATTTTGCACCAGAATATATTCTGATTTGATCTATCTTTTCTCCATTAGAAAGAGTGTCTTTTACCTTAATACTTCCTGAAGAAATCTTGGCAAATGTAAGGCGGGTATCTTTGCCAAGGCTTTCTATCTTGTATATCTTTGCACCAAATTCCAGTCCTTCTAATGATGCCGTCTTATTAGCGTGATATTCGCTGATACCCTTAATAAATGTAAGCAGATTATCCACACCATCATTCTTTAATGCTGAGCCTATGAACACAGGATATAATTCCCCTGCTGTAACCATATCGTATATACGATACTCTGTGAGAGTATCTGTCTCCAAATACTCCTCCATTGCATCTTCATTTTCCATTGCAATGTCTTCATAATTGGAATGTGAGTGACATGATGTAGAAAGCTTTTCCTTAAGATTGCTAATAATTCCGTCCTGAGAAAAGCCCTCCATATCCGCCTTGTTTACAAATATGATTGTTGGCACCTTATTCTTTTTCAAAAGGGAGAATAAGGTCTTTGTATGAGCCTGCACTCCATCTGTTCCACTGATTAAAAGGATTGCAAAATCTAGAGCCCATATTGCGCGCTCTGTTTCCATTGCAAAATCTACATGTCCAGGAGTATCTAAAAGTGTAAGTTTCTGCCCTTCGTAATCAAATACTGCAGGCTTTGAAAAGATAGTAATTCCTCTATCCTTTTCCTGTGAATCTGTATCCAAAAAGGCGGACCCCTTGTCTACTCGACCAAGGTCCGCCAAAACTCCAGCGTTATATAAAATTGCTTCTGATAATGTAGTCTTACCGGCATCTACGTGTGCCAGTATTCCCCATGACATATTCATTAGTTGTATCCTCTAAATCCCTTACCTATAATTTCGCTGCTATTAGTAATTGCAATAAATGCACCTGGATGATTTTTTCTGATATAAGTCTTAAGCTCCACAGCCTGCTGTCTTTTAAGAATTGTGAGAATGATAGTCTTCTCCTTATGTCCATATGCGCCTTCTGCTTTATATACTGTTGCGCCCTTTCCCAAATCCTTTGTAATAAAATCCACTATTGGATCCGGGTCGTTACATATGATTGTAAAGTATTTAGCCAGGTTGATGTTTTCAATAGTCTCATCAACTACAAGCGACTTTGCCAAAAGGCCAACCAGTGAAAACAAACCTGTCTCAGCATTAAACACAATGCATGCCATTATTACAATCATTACATCTGAAAAGAATAGTGCTGTACCTATATCTACTTTGGTGTACTTCTTAAGTATCATTGCAACAATATCTGTTCCACCACTTGAAGCTCCCAGATTGAAGAATACTGCAGATGCAAATGCAGGCAATACAATCGCAAACATGAGCTCCAGCACTGGCTGCGTTGTAAGTGGGCCGTCCATAGGGCGAATTCGTTCTAAGATGCTTGGCCCAAATGATACTAAAAGAGTAATATATGTCGTTTTGACTCCAAAAGATTTGCCAAAAACAACGAATCCCAGAATCAAAAGTATAATATTTATGATTAAATTTATATAACTAGGTGTATATGGTATAAGCCTAGCCAAAACAATAGAAATACCACTTACTCCACCAAATGAAAAGTGGTTTGGAAATTTAAAATAATATATGCCGATTACCATAATTGCAGATGCAATGGTAAACATGATGTATTCATATATGTCCTGCTTATGCATATATATTTTATGTATCATATCTTCTCAATCCCTTCGGATAATGATTTTTTATTTGACCTTTTACAGCCTTACCCCAGCCGATAGAATAACCATCTACAGTGATCAATGTCCATCCATCACTTACGCCATCTATTCTAAGTGACTGCCCCAAAAGATAGTTTTTAATCTCTTCACTATCCTTTGAAAAATCAACGTGATTTTTCACTTCGCCACTAGAAAGAGCAAGTGCTAATGCATGGCTTGGTTCGAAACGATTTTTCTTAAGAGTACCAAGGAACAATCCGCCTCTAAGCACGTGTAAACCAGAAAAATCAAGGCTGTTTTCAGGCAACCTGTAAAGCAAGTCATTGATAACAATAAGATTATTTTTCCATTCCTTAGAATCATTAAATGTATCTTTAATAAATGAATAATAATCCACTAACATTTTATCACTAGGCTTTTTTATATTGTAGTAGTTTGGCTCAGATTTTTCTCCAGCTGCCTTTTCTAAAAGACAAGCATAGTGTCCTTCGCCTTTGACCTCATGCGGCCATAATCTACGCTCCTCAATCACCTTCATGTCTGGATGGCGTTCTATAAATGCTGCAACGGCTTCCTCATCTTCTAATCGAGCAAAGGTGCATGTGCTATAACACATTCTGCCACCTGGCACCAACATCTCATAAGCTCTATCAAGGATTTCTGCCTGTCTAGCAGCGCACATCTCAACAGATTCTAAGGACCACTCATTGCATGCCTCATGATTTTTTCTAAACATGCCCTCTCCAGAGCAAGGTGCATCCACCATAATTCTATCAAAGCACTCTGGGAAGCTTTCAGCTAGCTTATCAGGGTATTCGCTTATAACAATACAATTTCTAATGCCAAGTCTTTCCACATTTTCAGATAATATCTTAGCTCTGTTTTTCATTGGCTCATTAGAAATAAGCAAGCCCTGGCCCATAAGATATCCTGCAATCTGAGTAGACTTACCTCCTGGTGCTGCACACAAATCAAGACATACATCTCCTGGCTGCGGTGCAAGCATTTCCACTGGCAACTGAGCTGATGCATCCTGAATATAATAAACACCAGCGGCATGATAAGGATGAATGCCTGGACGCGATGTTTCATCATCGTAGTAAAATCCATTTTTGCTCCATGGCACAGGTGTTGTCACCATATCGGAAATATCATCCACCGTGCTTTCCTTGGCCTTTACAGGATTAATTCGTAAAGCCGATATTTTATTTTCATCATATGAACGCAAAAACGCATGGAAGTCAGGACCCAAGTCCTGCTCCATGCGATTAATAAAATCAATTGGTAAAAAAGTATTATCACCCATTACATACGCTCCGGTGCCTTAAAACCAAGAAGATCGATAGACTTTTCAAGAACGCTACGTGTAAGCCATAAGAGCTTTAGATAGCTGGCCTTAACAGCCTCGTCCTCTTCTGCAAGTATCTTAGTATCGTGATAGAACTTGTTAAATGCATTTGCCAAATCATAAATGTATGCGCAAATCTTGTGTGGTGCCATATCTTCATATGCTGAAGTAAGTGCTGCCATAAACTTAGTAAGCTCAAGCTGTAAAGCTCTCTCTGACTCAGAATGTGCTGGAAGGATAGCCCCATTAAGGCTTACCTCACCTGCCTTAGCGAGAATTGACTTACATCTAACAATTGTATAGAGGATATATGGACCTGTGTTTCCTTCTGCTGAAGTAAATCTGTCTATATCAAAAATGTAATCCTTAGAAGCCTGATTTGAAAGGTCTCCATATTTGATTGCTGATAATCCAACTACCTGAGCTGTCTTTTCAGCCTCCTCATCATTCATTGTACCATTCTCTTTAATCTTCTCAAGCATCTTTTCTTCTACTTCCTGTAGAAGGTACTCAAGACGCATAACGCCACCCTGACGTGTCTTAAATGGCTTGCCATCCTTGCCATTCATTGTACCGAAACCAACGAAGTAAAGGTTCTTATCTGCTGGAACGATACCTGTCTTTTTAGCACAGCGGAATACCTGTGTAAAGTAAAGCTCCTGGCGCTTATCAACTACATAGATAACTGAATCTGGATTGTAATCCTTCATACGCCATACAAGTGTAGCAAGATCTGTAGTGTTGTAAAGTGAAGCACCATCAGACTTAAGAATCATACATGGAGGAACTTCTTTTGTATCTGTCTCCTCCTTAACGTCTACAACAAGAGCTCCCTCAGAGATATAAGCAAAGCCATCATCCTTCATCTTCTGAACCATATCAGGGATGTAAGGCTGAGCATCGCTTTCGCCCTTCCATAAATCAAATGTAACATCAAGCTTCTCGTAGTTTCTCTTAAGATCATTAACTGAAACATTAAGAATGTGTGAAAGAAGTGCCTGATAGCCTTTTCTTCCGTGCTGAAGCTCATATGTAGCAGTCATGGCTGCTTCCTTATAGGCTGGATCTTCCTTTGACTTTCCAGAAGCACAAGGATAAATCTCCTCTAGCTCTGAAATTGTAAATGGTGGCTCTGCAGGATACTCACCATCAAAAGCCTCATCAAAATAGCAAAGCTCTGGCTTTCTGAGCTTAAGCTCTGTAATGATAAGTCCCATCTGAAGACCCCAGTCTCCAAGATGCACATCACCGATAACCTCGTCTCCCATAAATCTGGCAGTACGCTTGATTGACTCTCCGATAATAGCTGAGCGAAGATGTCCAACATGAAGTGGTTTTGCAACATTAGGTCCGCCGTAATCAATCATGACCTTCTTAGGTGTTGCTACTTTTTCTACTCCAAATCTCTCGCTATCTTCTGCCATCTTAGAAACAAAATCAGCTATAAACTCATCTGAAAGATTTATATTAATGAATCCTGGAGGACATGCCTCGCATTTAGAAAACATTGAATTATCTGCAAGCTTTTCTACAACTTCGTTTGCGATAGCTATAGGTGCTTTCTTATATTCTTTTGCTGCAGCCATTGCTCCATTACACTGGAACTGACATAAATCTGGACGGTTTGATAAAGTAACCATTCCGTATTTCTCGTCGTAACCAGCAGACTTAAAGCCATCTACTACAACATCCTTAATAAGCTGAAGAATTTCTTTCATTTCGTCCTCCTTAGTTTTATTTTAATGTGGAGATTTACGAACTCACGGTGTTGAATTATAGCACAAAAATGGCTAATATACAATTATATTTAAGAACGAGGAGAAGCCAGATTATGTTAGAAATTGGAATGAAAGGCAACGCTGAAACCGTTGTTACAATTGACAATACTGCTAAAGCATTCACCAGCGGAGCTTTAGATGTATTTGCTACACCTGCGATGATTGCGCTCATGGAAGAAACATGCTGGAAAATGGTTCAGCCAGAGCTTGAAGAAGGCTTAGGCACTGTAGGCACCAAAATCGATGTCAGCCATGTAGCTCCATCAGCAATCGGTAAAACAGTTATGTGCGAAGCAACTGTAATTGCTATCGACGGACGTAAGCTCACTTTCGAGGTTGTATGTTCAGACGAAAGCGGTATGGTTGGAATGGGCACACACGAAAGATTCATTATTAATAATGAAAAGTTTATGGCTAAAGCCAACTCTTAAGTTTTAGGTAATTGGAGATATAAAATGCGAAAAGGACTTGTAATGGAAGGTGGCGCCATGCGTGGCATGTTCACCTGCGGCGTAATTGACGTTTTAATGGAGAACAATATTGATTTTGATGTGGCTGTAGGCGTATCAGCTGGTGCAACCTTTGGCTGCAACATAAAATCAAAGCAAATTGGTCGTGGCCTCAGATACAACAAAAAATACTGCAACGACAAACGCTACGCCAGCGTTAAATCTCTCGTCAAAACAGGTGATATTTATAATGTTCCATTTTGCTACGGCACTCTTCCATACGAGCTGGACAAATGGGATATAGACACCTTCTATTCTAATCCAATGGATTTCTATTGTGTCGCCACAGACCTATCTACAGGTGGTCCTGTCTATCACAAATGTGACAGCTACGATGCCACCCCCGATGGTATAGATATCAATTGGATTCGTGCATCAGCTTCTATGCCTGTTGTTTCAAAGCCTGTAGACATCGACGGCAACCTATATCTTGATGGTGGCATGTCAGATTCCATCCCTATCAGATTTATGGAAAAGCAAAACTGTGACCGAATCCTTGTTATCGAAACTCAACCAGAGGACTATGTCAAAAAGCCATTTTCGCTATTATGGCTAATAAAGCTTGTACTTAGAAAATTTCCTAGAATGGTGGACACCATGGAAAATCGACACATAATGTACAACTCGCAAAAAGCCTATGTAAAAAAACAGGAAGAAGCCGGCGAAATCTTTGTCATTCGTCCAACCTCTTCCCTTAATATTGGTGCCATCGAAAAAAATCCAAATGAGCTCCAACGTGTTTACGATTTAGGAAGAAATGCCGCTATTGCAAATCTTCCCGCTCTAAAAAAATACTTAGCCTAAAATGTATTATTGCTGACTTCTCCAGCTATATTTAAAGCAAAATAATCCTTTATTTCAGCTGGGTTGTCAGTCTTTCCTAAAATCCACATAAGCTTTGTAAGTGCCGCCTCACTAGTCATATCATGGGCTTGCAGCACACCGCTTTCAAGTGCTCTTCTACCAGTCTCATACACATCCATCTTAGAACCTTCGTATCTACACTGTGTACCAACAACAACAGTCATACCATCATTGACAACCTTCTCAATTGTGCTAATGAAATCATGCTTTACAAATGGCATGCCACCAATTCCAAAGGCTTCGATATAAAGCCCCTTATACCCTTGAGCCGCAATAGATTCTATCAAGCTTCTATGAATCCCAGGAAACATCTTAATCATGCACACCTCAGAGGAAAATGCATTTTCCAAATGGAAAACTCCATTCCTGACAGGAATTGTGCTATCATCGATTTTCATCCCCAGCGAACTAATCTCCGCCACATTAGGATAATTAATACTCTCAAATGCATCAAAGCTTAAGGATCTAACCTTAGACGCTCTACACCCCAGCATAACCTTTCGATTAAAGGCAACAAAAACACCAGCTCTACCGCTTGCCGCCATATGAATTGCACATCTAAGATTCTCCATAGCATCAGCCACAGGATTTGTAATAGAAAGCTGCGATCCCGTAATCACCACAGGAATATTAATATTCTGCAACATATACGAAAGCATAGACGACGTATAGGCAAGTGTATCCGTTCCATGAATAACCACTATACCATCATACTGATTCCTAAGCTCGCTGATATGCAGTGCCAACTTACTCCAGTCTTCCGGAAAAATATTGGCACTATCAAGGGCGCAAAAATCTTCAATCTCAAAATTAATATCTCCCGACACAATATGAAGCTCCTTCTTCATATCATGTGTAGAAAGTCCCGGAGCCAATCCGCTCTCCTTCATAACCGAAGATAAAGTTCCCCCCGTATTAATAATTAACAATGTCTTACTCAATGTCTCTCTCCATGTTCTAGCATTTTACCTCCCAATTATACTCCAACTCCAATAATAAAATCCAGATTTACTATTCAAACAATCCTCCGTGCTTCACACTCCTCACGCCCGGCCCCTGGCCCCGCCAGTATTTGTTTGCGCCGGCCCTGCCCGCCTCGCCCTCAGGCTTGTGCCATGGAGACAATTTCGCAAGGTTTTTAGATTATCTTGGTGCCAAAAGGGAGCATTAAGTGCGTGTCCTTTAATTGGTTTTGCAATTCAAAGTCACTGTATGCTAGACACAGACACTTGTGATTCTAGATTAACAGTCACCAAACAATGCTTAGGATAATTGCGTTCATACTCCATTCACTAAGTAAAATTAAAGAAACAGGTTTTATAAGTTTATATACCGCCTTCAAGTTCAGTCCGTTTCACTATCAGGCTCGGGGTGCCGTCCATGGCACCCCGTATATAAACTTTATAAAACCTGTTTCTTATTTTACTAAGTTCACTCCAAAATCACGCAATTATTCCTAAGATTGTATTGGTGACATTAATAAGTTTTAGTGTGTCTGTGTCTAGCATACTGCGACTGCCGAATTGCAAAGAATTTAAAGAACACGCACAATAAAAAATGCGACTCTTGGCACCTAGATAATCTTAAACCGCAGGCGATGTCGAACTGTCACAGCCTAAGGACGGGGCGGGCAGGGCCGGTGCTTTTGTGGAAGCGTGGCAGGGCCATGGGCCGGGCGCAGACTACAGAAAGTTGCGAAGGATTGTTTCGCCATCAGGAGTGAGGATGGATTCGGGGTGAAATTGGAGGCCGTAGATTTCGTAGTCTTTGTGCTTTACGGCCATGATTTCACCGTCGGTGGTTGTGGCGATGACACTTAGGTTGCTTGGCAATTTGCCGGGATTGGCTGCCAGTGAATGGTATCTGGCAACACTGATATGGTCTGGCAGACCTTCAAATAGTTTGGCGGTGGTATCAATTGATACCACGGATTGTTTGCCATGCATAAGTTCCTTGGCGTAGGTGATTTCTGCGCCAAAGGTTTCGCATATGGCTTGATGACCTAAGCATACTCCGAGGATTGGTATTTTTCCTTTGAAATGTGCAATGACGTCTTCGCAAATGCCGGCGTCTATTGGACGACCCGGACCAGGTGAAATGATTATGTGGCTAGGAGCCAGTTTTTCTATATCGCATATACGAAGCTCATCATTTCTTACTACCTTTATGTCTGGATTTATTTTTCCGATTAATTGGTATAAGTTGTAGGAAAAGCTATCGTAATTATCTATGAGTAAAATCAATTATAATCCTCCCTCGGCCTCTTTTACTGCATTTACAACTGCTTTTGCTTTGTTGAGGCACTCTTCTGCTTCCTTTTCCGGAATTGAGTCATAGACGATTCCTGCACCAGAGCGGATGCAGATAACATCATCCTTTTTGTATACCAGTCTGATGGCAATGCTTACATCCAGATTTCCTGTGAAATCAAGATATCCTATTGCACCTCCGTAGATGCCACGTTTGCTTTGTTCAAGCTCTTCAATGATTTGGCAGGCTCTAAATTTTGGAGCACCTGATAAGGTGCCTGCTGGTAGGATTGCGTCTATTGCATCACTGGCATCCTTGTTATCTGCAAGTTCGCCAACTACTGTAGAGCCTATGTGCATTACATGAGAGTACCGCTCTATCTCCATGTACTTTTCCACATTTACAGTTCCAATTTTGCTTATTTTTCCAATGTCGTTTCTTCCAAGATCCACAAGCATGTTGTGCTCAGCAAGTTCCTTTTCGTCTGCCAAAAGTTCCTTCTCAAGGGCTTTGTCATTTTCGGCATTGAAGCCTCGCGGCCTTGTACCTGCAAGTGGAAAGGTGCTTACCTTTCCGTTTTCAACCTTAACAAGAGTTTCAGGCGATGCTCCTGCTATCTCTATATCAGAGCTTGAGAAATAAAACATATAAGGCGATGGATTGTTTGCTCTGAGTAGCCTGTAGGTATCAAATAAGCTACCAGAGGCCTTTGCTTTAAGCGGATTAGAAAGAACAACCTGAAAGATGTCGCCCTCTTTTATATAGTTTTTGGCCTTTTCTACCATCTGGCCATATTCTTCCTTTGAAAACTTAGGTGTAATTTCCGACTTTAGGTGTATTGGTTCAAAATTCTTTTTGCTACCATTTTGAAGCAGATATTTCATTTCAAGGAGCCTTTTTAAAACCTTCTCATAGCTTATTTCAAGCATGTCAAACTCTTCCGTGAAATCATCTAAGTGTTCCTTTGATTCTTCAAGTAAAATCCCTGTAATCAAATAGATTTTCTGCCTGAAATTATCAAATGCAATAACATCATTAAAAAGCATTAAATCCATATCTTTGAAATCATCTTCAGGGTCACATTTCAATCCAAGCTTAGGCTCAGCATACTTGATATAATCATATGAAAAATAGCCGACCAATCCACCTGTAAAGGTTGGGAATCCTTCTAAGCATGGTGACTTATACTTTGCAAGTATCTCTCTTAAAGTATCGTTAGGATGAGAAACCCTGCGCTCTTCTATGAGAGTTTTGCTAAGTCCATCATTTTTCTTTACGGATAGATTTCCATCCTGACAGGTTACCTCTATGTTTGGATTGTATCCTAGAAAGGTGTATCGGCCCCAGGTTTCAGTTTGGCTGGCACTTTCTAGTAAATAACACTGATGGCTGGCGTTTCTAATAATTCGCATTACCTCGATAGGTGTAAAACTATCCGAAAGCATTTCCATCATTACAGGAATTCTTTTGTACTTGCCTGTGGCTGCAATCTTTCTTACCTCATCTAAACTAGGATGCATGGTAAGCCTCCTTTATGCTCTTTGTCAGTTCTCCTACATATTTTGGTGCGTCACCTTTGTATTTTTCTACAACCTTTACTATTGCAGAACCCATGATTGCACCGTCTGCTACTTCGGCCATCTTTGCAGCCTGTTCTGGAGTCGAAATACCAAAACCTACGGCACATGGCACATCTGTATTCTTTCGTACTCTTTCAACTACTGCTTTAATATCACTTGTAATTTCATTTCTGGTTCCTGTAACCCCAAGGCTTGATACTATGTAGATAAAGCCTTGGGCATTTAATGCAATCTTATCTATTCTGTCTTCTGATGTAGGTGCAATCATTGATATGAAATCAATTCCGTATTCACTTGCTACACTTTCAAACTCTTCCTTTTCTTCAAAAGGTACATCTGGAAGTATTATTCCGTCGATTCCAACTGTCTTGCAGTTTTCAAAGAATCTTTCCATACCGTAGGAGAACACTACATTTGCGTATGTCATAAACACAAGTGGAATATGTACAGTATTTCTTAAATCCTGTACCATGGCAAAAATATCGTCAGTGGTAATTCCATTTGAAAGTGCTCTGATATTTGCCCCTTGAATTACAGGGCCTTCTGCTGTAGGATCGGAAAACGGTATTCCAAGCTCTACCAAATCTGCACCATTTTTCTCCAGTTCAATAACTATTTTCTTTGTTGTCTCTAAGTCTGGATCACCGCATGTAACAAATGGTATAAATGCCTTTTTATTCTTAAATGCCTCTGAAATCTTACTCATGGATATCCTCCCCTCTATAACGTGCGATTGCTGCACAATCCTTATCACCTCTGCCTGATACTGTCACGATTATTACCTGATCCTTCTTCATTGTAGGCGCCAACTTCTTCGCATATGCGATAGCGTGACTTGATTCTATAGCTGCAATAATGCCTTCTGTTTTTGCGATATATTCAAATGCATCAACAGCCTCATCATCTGTTACAGGAACATATTCTGCTCTACCGATATCGTGAAGATATGCATGCTCTGGACCAACACCTGGATAATCTAAGCCGGCAGATATTGAGTATACAGGTGCAATTTGACCATACTCATCCTGACAAAAATATGACTTCATTCCATGGAAAATTCCAATTTTACCAGTGTTAACTGTGGCAGCTGTTTCAAATGTATCAATGCCTCTACCTGCTGCTTCACAGCCTATCAGTCTTACTCCCTCATCATTTATGTAGTGATAAAAGCTTCCTATAGCATTACTTCCACCGCCTACGCAAGCTATTACAGCATCAGGAAGCTTACCCTCTGCTTCCAAAATTTGAGCCCTGCTCTCCTTAGAAATAACAGCCTGGAAATCTCTAACTATGGTTGGGAATGGATGTGGTCCCATTACAGAGCCTAAGCAATAATGAGTGTCATCAATTCTTGTAGTCCATTCTCTCATAGCTTCTGAAACCGCATCCTTAAGTGTGGCTGTACCAGATGTGACTGGAATTACCTCTGCCCCCAGGAGTCTCATTCTATAAACATTTAATGCCTGTCTTTCAGTGTCCTCCTTGCCCATAAACACAACACATTCCATTCCAAGTAAAGCTGCTGCTGTAGCAGTAGCAACACCGTGCTGGCCTGCACCTGTTTCAGCTATAAGTCTTGTCTTTCCCATCTTTTTTGCTAGAAGAGCCTGTCCCAACACATTATTGATTTTGTGAGATCCAGTGTGATTTAAGTCTTCTCTTTTCAGATAGATTTTTGCTCCACCCAAATCCTCTGTCATCTTCTTTGCATAGTAAAGAAGGCTTGGACGACCTGCATAATTGTTAAGCAAATCTGTAAGCTCTCTATTAAACTCTGGATCATCTTTATAATGGTTATAAGCTTCTTCAAGCTCTATAACTGCATTCATCAAAGTCTCTGGTATATATTGTCCTCCATGAACACCAAATCTACCTTTACTTCCTGTCATTTGCTTATCCTCTCGTACCGCTTTTACGAATTGCTTCATTTTGTATCCGTCTTTTAATTTATCTGTTTCTATTCCTGTGCTTACATCTACGCCGTATGGCTTTGTGATTTCTATTGCACTTACCACATTTTCCTGATTAAGTCCGCCTGCTAAAATAAATGGTCTGTCAATATATGTAAGAAGCTTTAAATCCTTTATCTGAACTCCCTCCCCATTTCCTGCATCAAACATAATCATATCCGCACTAGACTTTTCAGCCTTTATAATTTCCTCTGGGGAATTAGCTTTAAAGGTTTTGATTACAGGAATATTATTATCCATAAGCTCCTTTATATAGTTTTCATCTTCATTGCCGTGAAGCTGAGCCACATCAATGATATTTTCTTCAAATAACTCTTCTACCTCAGAAGTATCTGCATCTACAAAAACACCTACGGCCTTGATTTCAGGGTTTAGTAGACTCTTAAGTTTTTTAGCCTGAGCCTTTGTAACACTACGTCTGCTTTTGTTATAAAAAACAAAACCAACATATTCAGGCTTCAGCTCATTTGCATTTTTGATGTCCTCTTCTCTTGTCAATCCACATAGCTTTATATTAGTCATTTTTAGTCCCCCTTAATTCATCTACCATTGCCTTTTTATCATCTGCTCTCATAAGTGTTTCACCAATCAATACTGCATCCACTCTAGCATCCTCAAGCGCCTTTATATCTTCTCTATTTTTAATACCGCTCTCAGATACGAAAATTACATCTTCTGGAATCAATTTACGAAGCCTCTTACTGTTTTCTGTATCCACCGAAAAATCTTTAAGATTTCGATTGTTTACTCCAATTATTCTTGCATTTGCTGCTATTGCCATCTTTACTTCTGTCTCATCATGGGATTCCACAATAGCACTAATTCCAAGCTTATCGCAGATTTCTATGTATTCTCTTATCTGCTCTTTAGTTAGGATAGAACATATCAGCAGAACCGCTTTCGCTCCCAGTATTTTTGCTTCATATATCATGTATTCATCTACTGTGAAGTCTTTTCTAAGACAAGGCACATCTACCGTATTTGCGATATCTTTTAAGTACTCATCTTTCCCTAAAAACCATTTAGGCTCTGTAAGCACCGATATGCAATCAGCTCCTGCCACCTCATATTCTTTAGCAATATTAATATAATCAAAATCTTCCGCAATAAGTCCTTTGGAAGGAGAAGCCTTTTTGCACTCACAGATAAGTGCGATATCGCCTTTACGAAGTGCCTTTTCAAATTCAAAATCTCCCTTTGGTAGATTAAAAGCCTCTTCTTTTATTTCTTCAAGTGATTTATTTTTCTTTAACTCAGCGACCCGTTGTTTTGCATGTTCTGCTATTTCATCAAGTATGTTCATACGCTCTCCTTAACTAGCACCGTTTACTGCAGCAGAAATATCATCAATCTTTGATTCAGTGAGCTCATTACTCAATATAATAAATTTTTCAAGTGTCTCCATAGCCTTACCTGAATCAATTATTTCAGCTGCAAGCTCAACGCCTTTCTCAAAGCTTTCTGCTTTACCACCGATGTAAAGAGCTGCACCTGCATTTAAAAGAACTGCATTTCTCTTATGATTCTTTACACCACTTAAAATATCTCTTGTTATCTGTGCATTTTCCTCTGGTGTACCGCCCTTTAAATCTTCCTTACTACATTTTTCAAATCCAAAGTCCTCTGGCTCAATAACGTATGTTTTGTACCATCCGTCCTTAATCTCACAAATCTTGGTTGGAGCCGAAAGTGAAATCTCATCCAGCTTATCCATTCCGTACACAACCATGCCACGCTTAACCCCAAGATTTATAAGAACCTGAGCAAGTGGCTCTACCAAATACTCATCATAAACCCCCAAGAGCTGCATACTTGGTGTAGCAGGATTTGTAAGTGGTCCAAGAATATTAAACACTGTCCTAAATCCAAGTTCTTTTCTTATGGCCCCAACATATTTCATTGAAGTATGATACTTCTGCGCAAAGAAGAAACACATTCCTACTTCCTTTAAAAGCTCCACACATTTCTCTGGGCTTTGATTAATATCAACACCAAGTGCTTCAAGGCAATCTGCTGTTCCACAAAGGGAAGATGCTGCTCTATTACCATGCTTAGCAACCTTCATTCCTCCGGCTGCAGCAACAAGCGCTGATGTTGTAGAAATATTAAAGCTATGAGCGTTATCACCACCAGTTCCTACGATTTCAAACACATCCATGTCTGTCTTAACCTTTGTAGCATGTTCTCTCATGGCAGCTGCACAACCTGCAATTTCATCTGTTGTTTCTGCCCTTGCACTTTTTGTAGAAAGAGCTGCAAGAAATGCGGCATTTTGTGTAGGAGAGCTTTCTCCGCTCATAATCTCATTCATTACTGAATAAGCTTCATCAAAGCTTAAATCTCCCTTGTTTACGATTTTTTCAATTGCGTCTTTAATCATATTTTTTCTCCTTTGATGCGGGTCTCTATCAGCTTTTCAAATAAAAAAGTCCTTGATAGAAACCATTAACAGTTTCTATCAAGGACGAATAATCATATAATCCGCGGTGCCACCTTGAATTCATAGGACAACCTATGCGCTTATCAGGATACCATCATATCCCTGGCAACTAACGTGTGCCTTACGTCGTGCAATACTCTGGACAAATCCATTTCCTCACGCCCTCAGGAGTCCATTCCCAAATCACTATCCTACCGTATCCCACCATCACGGCTCTCTCCAAGGAATCATAAAGAGGTACTCCTCTCCCTCATCGGTTTAACACTTTATTAAGTTGAAGTAATATTACCATTATCAGAATTGTGTGTCAACAACTTTTTTCACAACAAGTATAAAGAATTGTTATACTTGTTAAAATTCACCGCTCCAATCAATAAGGCCCCGCCCTCCCCGTGCTGCTCGCCGGTTCACACACAGGGGTGATTTTGCGAATATTGCTGTTTTCCTTATGGGCCAATTTTATGCATCGCGCATGTGTCTTGTTGCGGAATGAACCGTTTGAAAAAATGTGTGGCAGGGGCGAACACTAGTATATTACTAAATATATTTTAAAAATCTTTGCAGGTAGCTTAGGCTCATATTACATTTGCTAAGAAAAATGCACGAATCAGTTTTTGCATATATAGGTACCGTGCTCCATGTGACGTCCTGTCACTTACGCACTTGCGCCGCCATCCGTAGCGGCGCATACCTATATATTGCAAAACCTGTTTCTATTTTTCTAAGCGCATTTCAAAATCGCCTAAGCTACCTACAAAAATTATTTAAAATATATTCCACAAAGCTCATGGTGTTCGCCCCTTACATACATTTTTTCAAACTGTACAGGCCTGCAAAAGACACATGTAAATAAAGATGCATAAATGGCCCATTAGAAAAACGCAATATTCATGCAATGCCCCTGTGTGTGAACCGGCGGGCAGCACGTGGGGGCAAGGCCTTAAAATACTGCGAATTGTAACAAAAAATTTTCACAATAAGATGATATTATGTCAACAGATATATGTTTACGAGGTATTTCTATGGGTAATAAAGATTTAAACAGCAAATTAATTACTGACGATGGCTTAATTTTTGATGATAAAACCAAGCAGGCACGAATATTTGTAGTTATATGTAATATTTTATCTTTTTGTCTTATTGTATTAGGTATTATCGCATTTATTAAGGGGAACTTCTAATGAATAATGATTACGATTTTAAAAGACGAATATACGAAGTATTAGAGGTCTCAAGCATCGGAGACCGTTCTAGCCGCGCCTACGATAAACTAATGACTGTTGCCATTATTGTAGGTTTAGTTCCACTTACTATGAAAGGCAGCAATATTTATACCCTGCTCATTGATTTATCTGTTAGTGTATTGTTTATTATCGATTATTTTGCACGAGTATATACAGCCGATTATAAAATGGGTTACAAAAGCTACAAGGCATATATTGCATACGTTTTCACTCCACTGGCAATATTTGACTTGCTCTCAGTTCTACCTGTTTTATATATCTTTTTCCCTGTGACTGTTATCTCGCTATTTAGACTATTTCGTGTGTTTCGCGTTTTGAAACTAATTAGATATTCAAAAACGATGGTCATTATTGCAAATGTTGTGCGCAAGGTAAAGTCACAGTTGCTTGCCGTACTGCTTTTGATTATCGTGTACATTTTTGTATCAGCCATGCTTATCTTCCAGCTAGAGCCTACACTTTTCAATTCTTTCTTTGACGCAGTTTATTGGGCAACAATTTCCATCACAACCATTGGCTATGGTGATATATCTCCAGTCACTCCTATAGGTCGTCTGATTACCATGGTTTCAGCCCTTGTCGGTATGGCTGTTATCGCACTTCCAACAGGTATTATAACAGCCGCTTATATGGCAGAGATTACCAAGAAGAAATCAAAATATGAATTATAATCGTCAAATAAAAGACCTAAAAAAGCACCGCTCATCGCGGTGCTTTTAATTTCATTTTATTATTTCTTGATTGAGTTCATAAAGTCTGGCATTTTGATATTTAGCTCAGGTACTGTGCTCTCAGTAGGAATTGTAGGAGCAGCTGGACGCTGAACTGGAGTTGGAGCTGGTGTAACTGTGCGGTTAATAACTGGCTGTGTATTTGTAACTGCAGACTGGCTAGCTGGAGCTGCTGCTCTGTTCATGCTGCCAAGAAGATCAGCGCTAGACTGTCTAGGCTGTGTGTTATATACCATACCAGTTGTGCTGCGGAAGCTTCCTGCTGGAGCTGGCTCACCAAGACCTGTTGCAATAACTGTAACAGATACTTCGTCGTCCATAGACTCATCAACAGTGATACCAAGGATAATGTTAGCATCAGCGCCTGTCATATCCTGTACGTAAGATGTAGCTTCGTTAGCATCGTTAAGTCCAACATCACCACAGATGTTAACGATAACATCTGAAGCACCCTGGATGCTTGTCTCAAGAAGTGGAGAAGCAACAGCTGCCTTAACAGCCTCAAGAGCTTTCTCATCACCCTTAGCAGATCCAATACCAACATGAGCAAGACCCTTATCCTTCATGACTGTCTGAACATCAGCAAAGTCAAGGTTGATAAGTGAATTCTTAGTGATAAGATCTGTGATACCCTGAACTGCCTGGTGAAGAACACCATCAGCCATTCTAAAGCTTTCACCAATACCCATAGACTTGTTGCAAATTTCAACAAGCTTCTGGTTAGGGATAACGATAAGTGTATCTACACTTTCTTTTAATCTTTCAATGCCGTTAAGAGCATTGTTCATACGTGGCTTTCCTTCGAACTGGAAAGGCTTTGTAACTATACCTACAGTAAGAATACCCTGTTCCTTCGCAATACGCGCAACAACTGGTGCAGCACCTGTACCTGTGCCACCACCCATACCACAAGTGATGAATACCATATCAGCGCCCTTAATAGCAGCTGAAATGTCCTCTGCGCTTTCCTCTGCTGACTTCATGCCAACTTCTGGATTAGCTCCAGCACCCTTTCCACCTGTAGTCTTTTCACCTATAGCTAAAAGAGTAGGCGCCTTGCATAAATCAAGTGCCTGCTTATCAGTGTTGATTCCAATGAACTCAACTCCCCCAATACCCTCTTCAACCATACGCTTTACTGCATTGTTACCAGCTCCGCCGACACCGACAACAATGATTCTGACAGGAGCCCCTGTCTCGTCAGTCGTAATGTTAATCAAAACGATATCCTCCTTTTATCAAACCTCTACGGGAGGTTGCAAAATCTCTAATACCAAACAATATTTATGTAAAAATAATAAAATTCATCTTATCTACATAAATACTATTATTATATTATAGTTTTTCTCCCTATTTCGCAACCATTTTCTACTAAAAAATCCATTTTATTCTTCTTCAGAATCCTCTTTCTCAAATACAATATCTGTATTTTGGCTAGAATAATTCTCAAGATGTAGTGTGCCATACATTCCATCTATCTGTGGCAAAATCCTAAGCAAACGGTCTATCTTCTCTTCAAGATAAACACTGCTTCCAAGTGATATATTATATGTATCATACCCAAGAGTTATCCTTCCTCTCTCATCATATGATATAACATTTGGCATTAATTCATTTTTCTGTAGAATTTTAATCAGTGCTGTCAAATAGCCTATCTGATCTTCTCCGATGGATAGCTCTTCTCCAATTTTTGGTTCCTGACACTCTACTCCATCGACTCGCATATAGCCTCTATCAACAAAGGCATCGCTGATTTCTACAATTATTCCATCGTAATCAAAATAAATGTATTTACCTTCTTCAGTCACCATGTAACCTAAGATTGTCTTTTCATTACATATTATCTTTAAAGAATTCATTCCAGTTAGCTCTACATCAAATGATTCGATAAATTCGGCATCTGACTTAGGGAATATCTTATTCTTAAAGAAAGCATACATTGCATTACTTGAGTATTTGTCATCTAAAATGTAACCGGTAACTTCTTCTTTCGTGTATAAATCAGTTCCTTCAACTGTGACATCCTTCAGGGTACAGAAATAAAACGCTGCGGCTGCAAATATCATTCCAAGTATAACTATCGCAAGTATAATTTCTATTAGTACCAGGATGAAGCTACCTATTCCACGTCTTTTCTTCCGTCGTCTAGACATCATCATCCTCCTTGAATTCCATATTCTTAGAAACACTAAGTGCCAATCCAAGCTCTGTTAAAAGTATCGCTACCGATGTACCTCCATAACTTATAAGCGGCAAAGTTACACCTGTATTTGGAATGGAATTAGTAACAACGGCAATATTTAAAACAACCTGAAGTGCAATGTGTGTCATAATTCCTATGCATATGTATGAACCAAACATATCCTTTGCATGACTTGCAATGAATAGAAGGCGGTATAGCATAAGTATATATAAAAGGATTATACAAACTGCACCAAATACACCTAGCTCCTCACATATGATAGAAAATATCATATCGTTTTGTGCCTCAGGAACGATATATTTTTGCATACTCTCGCCTAATCCTTTACCAAAAAGGCCGCCGCTACCTATAGCGTATAAGCCTTGTAAGGTCTGATAACCTGTACTGCTTATGTAATCCTCTGGGTGAAGCCACGCTCCAATTCTACCAGCTCGATAACTTGCAAGTGAAATGTAAACAATTACCAAAAGTACTGCTCCGCCTGCAGCTGCAGTAAAATACCAAAACTTTGGAGAGGCGATAAAAACCATAACAAAGGCAATACCCATAATAATGATAGCAGTCGAAAGGTTGTTATAACCAACGACAGCAAACAAAGGTAGTACCAATGCCAAAGTCTTCATTGAGCCCTGGAAGGAACGCTGTGCTTTTGGTGCTCTATCAATAACATTGGCAAGCAACATAATTACAGCAACCTTTCCGATTTCGGAAGGCTGAAACTGAATTCCACCTATGCTCAACCAACGGGACTGTCCATTAATATTAGTTCCAACGAATACAACTATGATACATAAGAAAATAGAAATTATATAAATTGGCCAAACAAAATGAGACCATCTTCTATAATCAATTTTGGTAGAAAAAAACATTCCAACAAAACCTAATCCTGCGGCAAACATCTGCCTCTTTAAGTAGAAAACAGAGTTTCCTTTTTTCAAGGCTGCCGCATAGGCTGATGTACTATAAAGCATTACAAGACCGAAAGCAAGGATGAATATCACGATAAGCAATAAGGTATAATCAAAATTAAGAAGTTTTTTTATTCTTTTTCTTCGCCTAGCCTCACGCCTGGAGGCGGCATACTCTTTTTCTCTTACCATAAAACTCTTCCCCGAAACCTTAAATCATGTAATACGCAAATACGCATAAGAAAATTGTAACTGTAGTAAATACTGCAACAACTTTTACTTCAGACCAGCCACCAAGCTCATAATGATGATGAATTGGAGCCATTCTAAAGATTCGCTTTCCTCCTGTAAGCTTAAAGTAGCCTACCTGAAGAATAACGGATAAAACCTCTACTAAATAAATAAGCGCAACAATAATAATGAATATTGGCATCTTAAGCATATAAGCGCTTGATGCAACAAATGCTCCAAGGGCAAGTGAACCTGTGTCGCCCATGAAAATCTTGGCTGGATGAACATTAAACATAAGGAAACCAAATAATGCGCCAATCATTCCACAGATTGCAGGAGTAATATCTGAATAAAGATGTATTGCTGCTACTCCAAAGAATGCTGCAATAGCAAGAGTAACAGATGTTGCAAGTCCATCTAAGCCGTCTGTGAAATTAGCACCATTGACTGTACCAATAACTGCCAAATACAAAACAACTACAGAAAACCATCCCATATCAATAAATGCACCAGTAAATGGAATTCTCATTTCTAATGATATATCAGAAAACTTAACCATATACACTGCAAAGCCTGTTGTAAGCAAAATCTGCCCAAGCATCTTCTGCCATGCCTTAAGTCCATCAGAGCTGCGCTTTAGTGCTTTAAGCAAATCATCAACAAAACCTAATATACCAAATCCTAATGTTAAAAATACGATTGGATAGATATGTGGGCAATACCTTGCATTGTAAAATCCAACAATAGCAAAAGCTATTAAAATCATGATTCCACCCATAGATGGTGTACCATTTTTAACTTTGTGCTCTTTAATGTATTCTCTCTCAGTGTTTCCCATCTTAAGGCGTCTTAATGCAGGTATGCATATTGGTCCTAAAACAAGTACCAATACAAACGCAACTAACATAGGTAATAAAACTTCAAACATCATAATACTCCAATTCTAAATTCCTCTAATAATTATTGTTCTTCTTCAACCTCTGGTGTTTCTGTTGGATCAGCGGTAGACTCCTCTCCCTCTGGAGTATCCTCTGTTCCTCCTTCATCTGCCTCTACTGCCTCTGGAGAATCTGTTGCTTGAGCTGCCTCAGTAAGTGCAGCTGCAGCCTCTGCTTCCTCTTCCTCTGACAATGAAGATTCAACACCTAAATATGGAAGAATCTGTTCAAATATGTTATGACAAATTTCCTGAGCAAAACTACTGTGAGCCTGATTATCACCAACAGCTCCAACACCTGGCTCATCTACAATAACATAAACTACTACCTGTGGATCATCAACAGGCGCAAAGCCTATAAATGATACCAGATATTTATGATTTCCTCTAGGTAATTTTTCGGCAGTACCTGTTTTACCACCGATTCTGTATCCTGCCACACCAGCAGTCTTACCTGTACCATCAGATACAACGTATTCAAGATAACTTCTAAGCAAGTCTCCTGTCTCGCTTGAAATAGTTCTCTTAAGCACTGTTGGCTCTATTTCCTCAACTGTGTTGCCATTAGAATCTGTAATCTTTGTAACCAAATGTGGCTCGTAAAGATATCCACCATTTATCAACGAACTAAATCCAGTAGCAAGCTGTATCATTGTGGTGTTAAAGTTCTGTCCAAATGAATTAGTTGCAAGGTTGATAGATGAATTGAGATCCTTTTCACTATATATAAGTCCTGCTGTACTTGCCTCTCCGGTAAGATCTATGCCAGTCTTTTGTCCAAATCCAAAGATAGATTGATATTTTGCAAATGTCTCTGGCCCAATAACTCTAACCATTTGCATCAAAGCATCGTTGCAAGAATTAGATAAAGCCTCGGCGATTGTCTGTGTGCCATGTCCACCCTTTCGATATGCAACACACTTTACAAGCTTAGGGTAGCCACTAATCATCTCGCCACCATCGCAGAAATATGTCTCATCGCCAGTCATAACTCCTGTCTCTAATCCCATTGCGACTGTGAATGGTTTGAATGTAGAACCCGGCTCGTATGTGTAAGTGATACAGAAATTCTGCCAAATTTTATTCAACTCATCCATTTTATCATCTGTTGACATCTCTGCAAGCTGTTCTTTTGTATAAAATGCAGATAAATCACGAGGATTATTCAAGTCAAATGTAGGATACTGAGCCATAGCGTAAATTTCGCCGTTATTTGGATTCATAACAAGAACTGCTGTATGAAGCGAACCAAAAGCCTCTGGTGCATCCGGATTAGCTGCATTATACTCAGCCATAGTCTTGTCATTCCATTCCTTAATAGCATTTTCTACTATAGTCTGGATGTTAACATCTAAGGAAAGAACTATGTTATTTCCGTTTGTGGCATCTATTGTTGTTGTCTCAAGATTGCTATCAGAATTGAGATAACCGTATGTACGACCATTCACACCATTGAGAACACTTGAATATTTGTTTTCAAGGCCAATAACACCAACATTTCCACCACTAGCATAACCAATAGTAGCAGCCGCAAGGCTTCCATATGGATACTGTCTGATATATTCCTTTTCAAACCATATACCAAACACCTTACCTTTGTAATCATCGCTTGCCTTAAGCTCCTCAAATGATGCCATTTCCTCATAGGATACCTTTTTTGCTAAAACATAATACTGAGATGTACCGTTATTAGCAAGCTGAGTCTTTATAGTCTCTGCATCGATTTCATCAAAGCAGCTTGTAACTGCTGTGATTGTTGTGGTAATAGCATCCTCATTGGCATTAAGCACCTTGCAATCAAGAATAACATTGTAGACATCTACACTTGTTGCAAGGACTGTGCCTCTAGCATCGATAATATTTCCTCGTTGAAAAGGAATTGTGGTGCTGTTGTAATCCTGCTGAGATAATACAATCTTTTCGTATTTATCCCCACTTGTGTGTTGGATGTACATTACACGTCCTATCAGAACGACAAAAAGAATACAAACAACTCCAAAAACTAACCAGAGCTTGCGTTGCATTCTTTTTAATATTTTATTATTCGGTTTTAACCTACGTCTCTTATTTTCAGCCATTATTACACTCTTACTTATGGAATATCTTTATACTGGCTCATGTAGTCTGCGCCATCCACACTATAATACACTATTTGGCTGCTAGTTGCATATACCATACCTAATTCGTTGATAGCTCTATCCTTAATCTCAGTAAGATTTGTAGTCATGGCAATTCGGCTCTCTGCTGCCTTGTTATCAGCATTTACAGTTGATAATTCGTTTTCAAGGCTTGCAATGTGATTCATTCTGGTAGTAACGTTTGTCTGTAAAGCAACATATGCAACAAGCATGAAGCAAGTAAGCATTACTGCCATAATCATATAGCCAGTTAATAATCTATTTTTTCTAAGGGCTGCCGCACGTCTTCTGTCTGTTATCTTCTGTCTACGAATAGCGTCTTCGCGCTTCTCTCTTTCTCGCTGTGCTCTTGTAGGCAGAGTTCTAGTAGGCTGTAATACAAATTCAGCCTCTTTTCTAACCGCGTTTCCCTGATTGTAGTAATAAGTTCTTACTTCCTGCATTCTCTAACTCCTATTTATTGCAATTAAAACTAGTAATTTAACTCCCTCTACCAATACTACATTCTATTGAGGTTTCTCAGGCCTCAATAACCTTCTCGAAAACTCTAAGCTTTGCGCTTTTCGATCTCGAATTCTCTTCAAGCTCCTTCTCGCTTGGTAAGATTGGCTTTCTTGTAACAACCTTACCTTTCGATTTCTTTCCACAAACACAAACTGGAAAATCCTTTGGACAAGTACATGGGTTTTCGTTTCTCTTGAAAGCAACCTTTGTGATTCTGTCCTCCAGTGAGTGGAATGTGATAATGCATAATCTTCCGCCAGGATTAAGCAAATCAATCATGTCATCTATGTGGTCTTCTAAGACCGTCAACTCCCTGTTTAGCTCTATCCTAAGTGCCTGGTAAGTTCTCTTTGATGGATGTCCCTGTCCTACCTGCGCTTTCTTAGGAATGCTTTCAGCAATTATTTTGTTAAGCTGTCCTGCTGTGAGGATTGGTGTTTTTTCTCTCTCCTTAACAATGTTCTTAACAATTTGCTTAGAAAACTTTTCCTCGCCATATGTAAAAAGAACTCTTGTTAAATCTTCTGGTGAATAAGTGTTAACGATGTCTGCTGCTGTCATCTCACTATCCTTATCCATTCTCATATCAAGTGGTGCATCATCTACTCTGTAAGTGAAGCCTCTGTCAGCTTCATCCAGCTGGAAGCTTGACACTCCAAGATCAAGCATAATTCCATCTACTGATGTAACACCCTGCTCTTTAAGCTTTTCTTTCATGAATTCATAATTGCTATGAATTGTTGTCACTCTATCCTTGAATGGTGTAAGGCGCTCTCCTGCAGCCTTAAGTGCATCTGTATCCTGATCAAATCCGTACAGATGACCAGTTGTTAAGCGACTAGCTATCTCGTATGAATGGCCACCGCCTCCAAGAGTTCCATCAACGTAAATCCCATCAGGCTTTATATTCAAATTATCGATTGTCTCATTTAAGAGAACACTGTAATGATTAAATTCCATTAGATTCCTAATCCTAACTCTGCCATATGCTCTGCTATTTCATCCATATCTTCGTAAGTGCCTTCAGTGCTCCATCTCTCCTTAGACCAAATTTCAATTCGGTTTAGGACACCCACGGAAACCACCTCTTTGTCGATTCCTGCATATTCCTTTAGCGTATTTGGGATAAGTACACGTCCTTGTTTATCCACGTCGCACTCGGCGGCTCCCGCGAAGAAGAAACGGGAGAATTTTCTGGCATCCTTGGTGGTAAGTGGAATCTCTCTAAATTTCTCCTCTATTGTCTTCCATTCGCTCAGAGGATATACAAACAGGCATCCATCTAGTCCTTTAGTGGCTACGAAGTGTTCTCCAAGCTGTTCACGAAACTTTGCAGGCATAATGAGACGATTTTTCGCGTCTATATTATGACTGTATTCACCCATGAACATACTGGCACTTCCTCCTTTCCACCACTTTGTGACACTATTCTTCCACTTTCCTCCACTTTTAACTACATTTTATACTAAAAATGCCTATTGCGCAACCCACAAACCGTGAAAAATCGGTGTTTTTCGGGCTTTTCTATATGTGGTGTAAAGTGGTGGACCAGACCACAAAAAGCACAATATCTGATAAAAAATGGCAAAAAAAAGACATTGGAAACTCCAATGTCTTTAAAAAAATACAATATATGAACAATTTTGTGTCACTCAACTCCTAATTTGGCAGCGAGTAATTTTCTGAATTGCTTTTGTAATTATAAAACATAAGCCCGGCGCCTATCACAATCATGATTGCAGCAACAAGCTGTGATACAGGTAAGCTGGTTCCCCAAAGCTTTAATTGATCAGTTCTTACACCCTCTATCCAGAATCTGCCAGCTCCATACACTATAAGATAGGTAAAGAATACATAACCGTCGAACTTCTTTTTCTTTCTTGTAAGAAGCAAGAATATCAAAAGTCCCAAGTTCCAAAGGGATTCATACAAAAAAGTAGGATGCACACTAATGTAGCTTACGCCATCAATCTGAACTAGGTTTGCAAGCATTTCCGCAGTTACATCACTTTGAGAGCGAATAGCGTCAAGAGGTAACAGCATAGCAAAAAGCCCATCTGTATACTGTCCAAACACTTCTCTGTTGAAAAAATTGCCCCAGCGACCGCAAATCTGTCCGATGATAACTCCAAAGATTGCAACATCCACAACCTTTAAAAACTTAAACTTTTTCATCTTGCAAAGCACATAGACACAAGCTATACCAGCAAGAACACCGCCATAAATTGCCAATCCACCCTGCCTGATATTAAGGGCATCTATAGGATTATCTTTATAATATTCCCAGGCAAATGCCACATAATAAAGCCTGGCGCCCAAGACTCCTACTACTATTGTAATAATACAGATATCTAAAAACTGATCTTCATCAAAGCCAACTCTTTTGGCCTCTTTTAAAATAAAACTGACCCCAATCAGCATACCAATTGCGATAATTACTCCGTAAAAAGCAATGAAAAAGGATCCAATATAGAATCCTTTTCCAACATTATCTAGTGTAATATGCAAATTAGGGAAAATAATACTAGTGTTCAATATAATTCTCCCTTAAGTAACAATTAATCTGCGTCGTTAAACAACTGGTAGATTTCGATTTTGAGCGCATCTGTATCTGTCATGCCAACAAAGATACAGCCATACTCATAAACTCCATCCTCACATGGATTAACTCTAACAACCTTAAATACAGTGTCGATAGTCTCCTTTGTCCAAATCTGAATCTTGGCATCAAAACATGCTCCAACTTCAAATTCTACATTTGGCACTTTGAATGCTAAGCCTGTCTTGGAAATATTAGTAACCTCTACCTCCATGTACTTTACAGTAGTGATATTGTCTTCATCGATACGCTCGATTTCAACCTTTACATCAATCTCCAGACGCTTATTCTTTCTCTTTTCTTCCATGCTCAGTTCCTCCCAACGCAATTAGTTAATAGATTAGTTCTTAAGATTAATTCCTTTATTCTTAAGCTTCTCAATTACATCGTCAACCTGGCTCTGAACTTCCTCGTGTGTAAGAGTACGCTCATCGTCACCAAATAATAATCTAACTGTGATTGACTTACCAGCACCGTCTGAATATACATCAGTAACTCCAACTTTCTTCAGAATATTTCCAGCGCTCTCTTTTATTGTATCATTTATTTCAGAAAATTTCTCGGCAATAAATGATAAATCTACTTCAATTGATGGATATTTTGATGGTTCCTCATAAACAATTGTCTGCTGAGCAATGTTTGCAAGAGCTTCAACATCGATTTCTGCAAAGACAATAGCTGCCTTCTTATCAATCTTCTTAGATACAAGTGGATGTGCAACACCAATCTCACCAATCTGAACCTCATCAAGGATAAGTGCATTAAGGTTCTTTGGATGTTCATAAGAATGAGTAGCCTCAAGCTTCTTGTATGTAAGAGACTTATGTCTAACATCCTCGATTGTTTCAGCAATCATATCACGAAGCTCAAAATAAAGAGACTCAAGTGACTTTGTCTTAGAGAACAATGTGATGCAAAGCTTCTTTTTCTCACTGCAAAGGCCATCTTCCTTGAGACCTTCAACAACACGTCCTACTTCAAAAATACCAAAATCTGTAGCGTAGCCAGTGTTATAGTTTACCTGGCAAAGCTGTGTAGGAATAATTGAACGACGAAGTGTTTCAATGTTAGGGTTTGTAGAATTAGCAAGCTTAATGTTCTCTTCTACTTCCATTCCAAGCTTCTTGTACTCATCAGCGTACTGCCATACATATGAATGAACCTCGTGAAGCTTGAATCTCTTAACAAGAATATCCTTTATTCTATCTTCAACATTTTTTGTCTCATCCATGCGAACTGGATAAAGAGGCGCATTTGTTGTAGATAACTCAAAGTTATCATATCCATAAATACGTGTAATCTCTTCGATGATATCTGCCTTTAAGCTGATATCCTTTGTTGCACGATATGAAGGAACATCTACATGGAAGTCCTTACCATTTTGTGTGATACCAAATCCTAAAGATGTAAGTGTATTAACAATATGCTCATCACTGATTTCAATTCCAGTGTACTTATCCACAAAATCCTTATCAAAATCAAGAGTTATATGTGGATAATGGAATGCATATTCATCTGTAAGTGCGGATACAACCTTAACACCAGGATCGATTTCAGAAAGAAGCTTCATAAATCTGGCAATTGCTACTGTTGTCATTTCTGGATCAAGGCTCTTTTCATAGCGAGCTGATGCATCTGTTCTGTGAGCAAGACGAACTGCACTCTTTCTAATAGAGGCTGCATTAAATGTAGCTGACTCAAGTGTAAGTGTTGTTGTGTCTTCTACGATTTCTGAATCAAGACCACCCATGATACCTGCGATACCAACTGGTGTATCACCGTTGCAAATCATAAGAGTGTTCTCATCTATATTTCTTTCAACACCATCAAGTGTTGTAAAAGTAAATGGCTTATCAAATCTCTTAACACGAATCTTTTCAAGCTTACGAGCATCAAATGCATGCATTGGCTGACCCATTTCAAGCATGATGTAGTTTGTAAGATCTGCAAGAAGGTTAATACCTCTCATGCCACAGTAGAAAAGACGAATACGCATATTCATTGGTGCAACATTCTTTTCAATGTTTTCTACCTTAAGAGATGAATATCTCTGGCAAAGCTCATCTTCTATTTTAATATCAACCTTTTCAAGATTGTCATACTTGCTTAAATCAAGTGTTGGAAGTTCCTTAAGTGGACGCTTTGCAATTGTAGCAAACTCTCTTGCAATACCATAATGTCCCCAAAGGTCAGGACGGTTTGTAAGTGATTTGTTATCTACTTCGAAGATGATATCATCGATTTCATATAGATCTTTGATATCAGTACCGTTTGCAACATCCTCAAGGATATCCATAATTCCATCGTTGTTATCAGAGATTCCGATTTCCTTCTCTGAGCAGCACATACCGAATGAATCATAGCCTGCTAATGGACGTGGTGCAATTGTGATTTCTCCAAGCTTGGCTCCAACCTTTGCAAAAGCTGTCTTCATACCAACGCGAACATTTGGTGCGCCGCAGACTACATCTGTAAGCTTGCCATCACCAGCATCTACCTTTAATAAGTGAAGCTTCTTTGACTCTGGATGCTCTTCTACTGATTTGATTTCAGCAACAACTACACCAGATAAGTCTTCACCTTTGTGGAAAATATCATTTTCAACCTCTGCTGTTGCAAGAGAAAACTTAGCAATAAGCTCCATCTTGTCAAGACCTTCAATGTCAACAAAATCAGAGATCCAATTCATTGAAATAAACATACTTTCGTCCTCCCTTACTGCTCATCATCAGTGAACTGAGCTAAGCTTGCAAGATTACCGCTGTTCAGATCACGAATGTCTTTAATTCCGTATTTCATCATTGCAAGTCTTGTAAGACCAAGACCGAAAGCAAAACCTGTATACTTTTCAGGATCAATGCCGCCCTCTTCAAGAACCTTAGGATGAACCATACCACAAGGACAAAGCTCAAGCCATCCTGAATGCTTGCAAGAAGGGCAACCCTTACCACCACAGTTTAGGCAGTTGATATCAAGCTCGAAGCCTGGCTCCACAAATGGGAAGAAACCTGGACGTAAACGAACCTTAATATCACGTCTAAATACTTCAGAAAGCATAGTCTTCATAAAGTAGATAAGGTTTGAAATAGAAATGTTCTTGCCAACCATAACACCTTCCATCTGGAAGAATGTGTTTTCATGACAAGCATCTGTAGCTTCATTTCTAAAGCAACGGCCTGGGAAGATAGCTTTAATTGGTGTACCATCTTCGATAAGCTGTTTACGATATTTCTTGTAAATTGCATTCTGTGCAGCTGTAGTCTGAGACTTAAGAAGCTGTCCATTTTCAAGATAATATGTATCCTGCATATCTCTTGCAGGGTGATATTTAGGGATGTTAACAGATTCAAAGCATTCGTAATCAGTAACTACTTCGCTATAATCCTCCACTGTAAAGCCCATAGACTTAAAGATAGTCTCGCACTGGCGCTGAACAAGTGTAATTGGATGAAAGCTTCCCTGATCAAAATGCTCTGGTAGAGAAATATCAAACTCAGGAACTTTATCGATTTCCTTTTGAAGCTCTAAAGCTGCAATTTCTTCTTTCTTTGCTGCGATTTTATCAGCAACAGTATTTTTAAGTACGTTAATCTTCTGGCCAAACTCCTTCTTCTCCTCAGCTGAAAGCTTGCCCATTTCCTTCATGGCAGCTGTAACACTACCCTTTTTTCCCAAGTAAGAAACACGGATATTCTCAAGCTCCTCAGAGTTTTTGATATTCTGAAGCTCTGTTTCAAACTTGGTGCTCAATTCAGATATTATATCTAACATGGCTTCCTCCCTAAATCATAAATCTAACTAAAAATTTTAACAGTTAGCATCTTCATTTTCAATAATTAACATTGCATCACCAAATGAGAAAAAGCGGTATTTTTCTCTAACTGCCTCTTCATATGCTGCAAGTACATGTTCCCTTCCAGCAAGTGCTGACACAAGCATAATAAGTGTGGACTGTGGCAAATGGAAATTAGTAATAAGGCCATCGATAACCTTAAACTCATATCCTGGGTAAATAAAGATCTGTGTCCAACCACTCTTTGGCTCTAGTGGCTTGCCTGGTTCAGCAGCCGACTCAAGAGTACGAGTACTGGTAGTTCCAACAGAAATGATTCTTCCGCCAGCAGCCTTTGTTTCATTAATAATGTCGCAGGCCTCCTGATTGAGCTCGTAGTACTCAGAGTGCATGTGGTGCTCTAACACTTCTTCTTCCTTTACAGGTCTAAAGGTTCCAAGGCCTACATGAAGTGTAACCTCGGCAATCTTAACTCCCATTGCCTTAACTTCCTCTAAGAGCTCAGGTGTAAAGTGAAGCCCCGCTGTAGGTGCAGCTGCAGAACCATCATACTTAGCATAAACTGTTTGATATCTGTCTCTATCTTTAAGCTTATGTGTTATATATGGTGGAAGTGGCATTTCTCCAAGCTTATCTAGAATCTCTTCGAAAATACCATCGTACGAAAATTCGATAATACGATTTCCTTCATCAACGATATCTACTATCTTACCTATTAAAAGTCCATCACCAAAAGAAATCTCCATTCCTGGGCGAGCCTTTTTTCCTGGCTTTACAAGACATTCCCACCTGTTATCGCTAATTCTCTTAAGAAGCAATATTTCAACTTTTCCACCGGAACCAACTCTGGCTCCGTATAATCTTGCTGGAATAACTTTTGTGTTGTTGATAACCAGGCAATCTCCTGGTCTGAGATATTCCTTGATATCATAGAAGTGACGATGACAAATATCGCCTGTGTTTTTATCCAAGACCATCAGCCTTGAATTGCTCCTCTTTTCAAGAGGGTCCTGCGCAATGAGCTCCTCTGGAAGCTCGTAATCAAAATCTTTTACTAACATAACTATTCTTTCTATATATATAAATCATTATTTGTTTAAAGCGTAAATAGTTTAGCACACAATTTTAGGTCAGTCCACTTTAGTGTTACGTGCCTTGCCGCCATGAATAAATTTGTTCCATGCCATTCCAAAGGATTGAGCAAAAAAGAAATTAGCTTCGGCTGCCATAAGCATAAAATACATACAAAAATACAGCCAAAACATAAACATCATCATGGTTGCAAATGTGCCGTACATTGAAAAATTGTTAAAAATTTTAACCCATATAGCCAAAAACATACTGAATATATACCAGCTTGCAGCACATATGAATCCACCTGGTAGCTGGCTAAAAAATGAAATATGTTTATTCGGTAGAACCGCAAATAAAAATGTAAACACTATCACAAGAAATATGAATACAAATATGCCTCTAAACAATGGCCTGATGCCCACTACATAAGCAAGCAAGCCATAATAGTTTTCTGCGTAGTACTGAAACTTCTGTGTAAAGACAAGCATAAGCATTATTACTACAATTACAGAAAGCAAAATCATAGTATAGAAAATAGCTCTTAGACGTCTAGCGACCCATCCTCTGGTCTCCTCTATTTTGTTGACCTGATTAAGACCTACCATAAGGTTTTGAAAGGCCTTACCAGATGACCAGATTGCCATGATTACAGAAATAGAGATTGTTCCAAGAGATGCCTTGGTAACCATGCGATACACCCTGGCTAAATAAGGCGAAAATGTAGCTGGCACCACATCATAAATCAGCTCATTAAGATACTCATTAATAGAAGGAACATATCCAGCAATCCACACCAAAAGCATCATGACTGGAATAGAAGTCATAATCATAAAGTATGCAGTCTGAGCAGCATAAGCTCCTATATTATCCCTGCCGCATTTATCCAAATATGTTTTTCCATATCCTAAAAATGTCCACATAATCATTCTCCTCAATGCATTGATTTTAGCAAAGAATTAGGCAAAAGAAAAGAGACCATGCAAAGCATGGTCTCTACTACCCCAAAATGCCGGGCCTATCAATTGACTCCTAGCTCTAGCTAGGTGGATCGCCGCAACTAGTCTTTTGTCTTCCACTGCGCAATGGAGGCATGACAGCCAACTAGAAATATAGGCATTCCGTTTAAAGTAAATGTAGGTTCAAAAAGGATAAGTTAAATCGTACATCCCAGGTTAGTTTTAATTCGGTATCTTTACTACCTGCAATTATATTACAACATATTTGTGACAAAATAAAGAACTGTTTTTTCACAAAGTCATCATTCAGAGTTATAAAAATCAAAAGTGTCGCAATGTACATATTTACATGTAACAATGCGACACTTTTGTTATTTAATCATAAGATTTAATTATAACTGTGGACCTGCTGAAACAAGTGCCTTACCAGCTTCATTTGTTGTGTACTTAACAAAGTTCTTGTTGAATCTAGCTGCAAGATCCTTAGCCTTCTCTTCCCACTCAGAAGCATTAGCATATGTATCTCTAGGATCAAGAATTGCTGGATCAACTCCTGGAAGCTCTGTAGGAACTTCGAAGTTAAACATAGGAATTGTCTTTGTAGGAGCATTCTTGATGTCACCATTAAGGATAGCATCGATGATTCCTCTTGTATCCTTGATTGTGATACGCTTTCCTGTTCCGTTCCAACCTGTATTTACAAGGTATGCCTTTGCTCCAGACTTCTCCATCTTCTTAACGAGCTCCTCAGCATACTTTGTTGGGTGAAGCTCAAGGAATGCCTGGCCGAAGCAAGCAGAGAATGTAGGTGTAGGCTCTGTAATACCTCTCTCAGTACCAGCAAGCTTTGCTGTAAATCCTGAAAGGAAGTAGTACTTTGTCTGCTCTGGTGTAAGGATAGATACTGGAGGAAGTACTCCAAACGCATCTGCTGAGAGGAAGATTACGTTATCAGCATCAGGACCAGCAGAAACCTTATTTACCTCAGCTGCAATATTGTTGATGTGCTCGATTGGATAAGATACACGAGTATTCTCTGTAACACTCTTATCATCAAAATCAATCTTACCATCAGCAGCTACTGTTACGTTCTCAAGAAGAGCATCTCTTCTGATTGCATTGTAGATATCTGGCTCAGATTCCTTATCAAGACCGATAACCTTTGCATAGCAACCACCTTCAAAGTTGAATACACCGTTATCATCCCAACCGTGCTCATCATCACCGATAAGACGACGCTTTGGATCTGTAGAAAGAGTAGTCTTACCTGTACCAGAAAGACCAAAGAAGATTGCTGTGTGCTTTCCATCCATATCGCAGTTAGCTGAGCAATGCATTGAAGCCATGCCCTTTAGTGGAAGGAAGTAGTTCATCATAGAGAACATACCCTTCTTCATCTCTCCGCCGTACCATGTGTTGATGATAACCTGCTCCTTAGATGTGATATTGAAAGCTACACATGTCTCAGAGTTAAGTCCAAGTTCCTTATAGTTTTCAACCTTAGCCTTTGATGCATTGTAAACTACGAAGTCTGGCTCGAAGTTTGCAAGCTCATCAGCTGTTGGCTTAATGAACATATTTTCAACGAAGTGTGCCTGCCAAGCAACTTCTACGATAAATCTAACTGCCATACGAGAATCCTTGTTAGCACCGCAGAATGCATCTACTACATAAAGATCCTTATTTGAAAGTTCTTCCTTAGCGAGTTTCTTTACCTTCTCCCAAACCTCTTCAGACATTGGATGGTTATCATTTGGATATCCCTCTGTTGTCCACCAAACAGTATCCTTTGAATTAGCATCCATAACGATGTATTTATCTTTAGGAGAACGTCCTGTATAAATACCTGTCATAACGTTAACAGCGCCAAGCTCAGTTTCCTTACCTGCTTCGTATCCCTCAAGTTTAGAGTCAAGCTCTGCCTTGTAGAGTTCCTCATAAGAAGGATTGTGAACGATGTTTGTTGTTCCTGTGATGCCATACTTTGTTAAATCAACATTAGCCATCTTGTCTTACCTCACTTTTCTAATTATATTTTTATTAGTCAACCCAATTTTATTGGGTCAAAAACTAATTTTCGCTGATTACCATTTTAAAATTTCGTTAAAATAAAGTCAATGTTTTCTGTTCTCAGATTTATACAATTTTTTTAGCTTAGTTTTTGTCACTTTGCTAAGATTTAGGGATTTCTTAAATTTTAATAAAATCTACCTAATATTCTTGAAAAAATATCATCAGAAATGGCACAATTAATCTTGTGCTATCAATTAGTTTTATGGTAACATAGCTAAAATCACTTTAGCACGTTAAAGGAGGAAATGATAATGGCTATCGAAAATTTCAGCGAAATTACTCCAGAACTAGAAAAGCTAGCTGAGCTTTCAAAACAGTCCTCATATATTGACCCAGAATTATATACAACCTACGATGTAAAACGTGGTTTACGTGATCTCAATGGTAAAGGTGTTTTAGTCGGTATCACAGAGATTTCTGAAGTTAATTCAAAAAAGTTTGTTGACGGCAAAGAAGTCCCTTGCGACGGTGAACTATTTTATAGAGGATACAATGTTAGAGACTTAGTAAAAAACATTCCTTTTGAACAGCACTTTGGTTTTGAAGAATGTGCTTATCTTCTTTTATTTGGTTCACTTCCAACTGTAAATCAGCTTGAAGATTTCAAAAAGCTTTTAGCTCAGTACCGTTCTCTTCCACCAAATTTTGTCAGAGATATGATTATGAAGAGTCCATCAAAGGATATGATGAACTCCCTTGCAAGATCTGTTCTTGCTCTATATTCAACTGATGATAGAGCAGATGATACATCAGAACCAAACGTACTTAGACAGTGTCTACAGCTCATAGCTAACTTCCCACTTCTTTCGGTATACAGCTATGCAGCCTACGACTACTATTATAATGATGCATCACTTATCATTCACCCACCAAAGCCAGAATACTCTACTGCAGAAAACATTTTGCATTGTTTACGTCCAGACAGCAAATTCACTCCACTTGAGGCGAAGCTTCTTGACGTTGCACTTATTCTTCACATGGAACACGGTGGTGGTAACAACTCAACATTCACTACTCACTTAGTTTCATCATCTGGCACAGACACTTACGCTGCTATCGCTGCAGCTTTAGGTTCCCTCAAAGGTCCTAAGCATGGTGGTGCCAACATCAAAGTTGTCCGCATGTTCGAAGACATGAAGGCTCACCTTAATGATTGGGAAGACGAAGAAGAAGTCAGCACATACTTACGTGCTTTACTTCATGGCGAAGCCTTCGACAAGGCCGGATTAATATATGGTATGGGACACGCTATTTATTCTGTATCAGATCCACGTGCTCTCACATTCCATTCATTCGTTGAAGACCTTGCAAAAGAAAAAGGAATGGAAAAGGAATACAATCTATACGAGCTTGTTGCTAAGCTTGCTCCAAAGATTATCGCCGAAGAGCGAAAAATCTACAAAGGTGTATCACCTAACGTAGACTTCTACTCTGGCTTCGTATATCAGATGCTCGGCATCCCAGGCGAGCTCTTCACTCCTATATTTGCCATCGCACGTATAGCCGGTTGGAGTGCCCACCGCATGGAAGAGGTTTGCCACCGCGGCAAGATCATGCGTCCAGCATACATGACCGTTTGCCCACACAAAAAATACATCCCAATCGAAGAACGCGTCGTAGACTAACAACGCCACAGCGCCCTGCCCTAGCGGCAGGGCTTTTTGCGCCACCCATCACCTTAAATCAGACAGCCTCGTGCTATGTTCTGGCTTGCTGCGCCTCCCGCTATAGATACATCATTTGAGCAAAATTTTAGATTTTCTTAATACTGCAGATGGAGCTTTCTGCATGTGTACTTTCGTTGGTTTTGCAATTCGTGGGTAAGTGTTTGTTGCAGTGCTGACACTATAAAGTAAATACATTGCTACCAAACAGATTTGCAGTATAATTGCATTCATACTCCATTCACTAAGTAAAATTAAAGAAACAGGTTTTATAAGTTTATATACCGCCTTCAAGTTCAGTCCGTTTCACTATCAGGCTCGGGGTGCCGTCCATGGCACCCCGTATATAAACTTTATAAAACCTGTTTCTTATTTTACTAAGCTCATTTCAAAATCATGCAATTATACTGCGAATCTGCTTTGGTAGTAATTAATAAAAGCTGTGCGTGTCAGCACAGCACAAACACTTGCCCACGAATTGCAAAGAATCGAAAGAACACCTGCTAATAAAGAACGCGACATGCAGTATTTAGAAAATCAAAATTTTGTGATTGTGTATCTATAGCGGGAGGCGCAGCAAGCCAGGATTTGGCACGAGGCTGTCTGCAGCACAAAAGTCAGTGGTGCCAAAAAGCCCCGGAATAATCCGGGGCGCTGTGGCTCATTGTAGATATAAAACGTTCTTAGAATGGATTGAGTTGTAGTTCAAACCAGAATGTGGCACCCTGGCCTTGGACGCTTGAGACGCCATATCTAGCGCCGTGAAGCTCTAGGACATTCTTTACGATGGAAAGGCCTAATCCGGTGCCTTGGATGGCGCGTTTGTGAGCACTCTTGTCCTTGTAGTAGCGATCCCATACATATGGGATGTCTTCCTGTTTTACGCCTTCGCCTGTGTCGATAACTTCGATACGGAGAATGTCGTCTGTAACCTTTTGGATTACCGTTACCTTTTTATCGTCACCAGTGTAGTTGATGGCGTTGTTTACCAGGTTGTAGAGTACCTGATACATTTTTTGTTCATCCGCATATACGATAACCTCGTCATCATATATGAAGTCTATGGTGTACCCCTCCACTTCACGAAGCTTGTTATAGCGCTCAAGGACGTGTCGAATACTTTCGGTTATGTTGTATTCTTCTGGCTGAATAGTTATGGTTCCAGCTTTGAGTTTCGAAATGTCTAGCATATCATTTACTAGGCCTGTTAAGCGCTCTGTCTCGTCAATGATTACCTGAACATTTTCAGGTGTGTTTTCGCCCGGTATGTCTCTCATTACTTCGGCGTAGCCCTTAATCATAGTAAGTGGCGTACGCAAATCGTGTGATACGTTAGCTATAAGTTCCTTTTGGAAACTATCAGTTTTGCCAAGCTCGGTAGCTGTATAGTTAAGAGTATCAGAAAGCTCTGCTACTTCTTTGTAATCCCTGGAATTGAAGTTTACAGAGTAATCTCCGGCAGCAAGTTTTTTAGCTCCATGATTAAGACTTATAATAGCTTTTGATATTCGCCTTGATGTGATGGCTGCAAGACCAAATGCAACGATTACCATAATGGCCGATATGATTCCAAGCTGAGCCTTAAGGGTAGATACTGTGGCATCTACCGGAGTAAGAACAGAGTTGACCATAAGTACTTCTTCTGTTCCATCTTTTTCTATAATACGCACATAGATAACAGATTCAGCCATGTCGTTACCAATGTTCTGTCTGAACTGCTCTTCCTTCTTTTCTTTAGGTATCGTATATGCGATTTTACCGTCTGCCTGCTCTTCGCCCTCAGCAGGTATATCTTCTCCAGCCTGTCCTGGCTCCTCTAATGGAACGTTTTGTTCTGGAAAAGGGTCCTTAGCCAGATTGCGTTGCATTTCGCTTCCCTTGTACTCTATAACCGCTTCTCCACCATTTGCTACGGCCTGCTCATAAAACAAGCTGAATAAGAACTGAGGAAGTGATGACATTTGTGAATTAGAAATATATTCAGCATTGTAAAGGGGATTGCCTTCACTGTCTGTAATATAGACACTTAAGTTGTTGCTGGCAGCTATTTTTTCAATATCCTCTGTAGGGTCATCCTCTGAAATCAAAAGCTCTTCAACCTGATTAAGGACATGTTCTGTTTCTTTTCTTTTTATGATTTTATAGAAATCTTTTAAGTAGACAATCTGAAAAAACCATAGTACTCCTAAAAGTACTATGGCAAAAATCAAGAATATTGAGAATGTCTTCCATTTAATACTAATACGACTAGATTTCACAAGTTCCTCCAAATATTATGCCTCGAATCTATAGCCAACGCCACGTAATGTAACTAGTAGCTTACGGTATTCACCAAGGCTGTTTCTAAGAAGCTTAATATGAGTATCAAGTGTTCTGTCATCACCGTAATAATCATATCCCCAAACCTCGGTAATCAGGCGTTCTCGTTCAAGAGCAATATTTTTATTTCTAACTAAGTAAAACAAAAGCTCATATTCTTTTGGAGACATATCGATACGTTTTCCATCTATAGAAACCGTTCTAGCAGTAAAATTAACCTCAAGACCTTCATATCTGAATACATCTACAGCCTCTGACTCATTCCTGCTGCGACTGGTAACAACCTTGATTCGCATCATAAGTTCCTTTGGTGAAAATGGTTTGACAACATAGTCGTCTACGCCTGCCTCAAATCCATGGATTCGATCGTACTCTTCACCTCGAGCCGAAAGCATAATAACCGGAATGTCCTTTATCTTTTTTATCTCACTACAAGCTGAAAATCCGTCAAGCTCAGGCATCATTACATCCATAATAATAACATCATAGTCGCTGTTAGCCTTTACTTTTTCTATGGCATCCATACCATCACATGCTTCAGCTACTTCATAACCTTCAAATTCACCATATTTGCGAATTATTGAGCGAATCTTCTCCTCATCATCTACCACTAAAATCTTTTTCATATCAACCTCCAATTGATTTTGCCTCGATTATTATGATACGTTGAAAATGTGAATATCTCGTGATTGCTGGATAATTTTTTAGTGAATATATGTCTTCTTTGCTTTACGGATAGCAATAGAAAAAACGACCCATACCAAGACAAATGCAATTAAAAAAACTACATTTACAGTCTGTGGGAATGACACTTTTCCTGTATCGTTAAGAAATCCTTGAGCACCAAATACTACACAAAAAGCTCCAAAAATAGCTGTCTTTGGCATCAGATACTTTGAAAGTCCTTTAATATCACTACATTTTGTCAACTCTTCTGCAGTAATCATCATCGGATCTACCTCACCCTTTTTAGAGCATTTAATGCCGATAAAAACCAAATAAGCTCCGAGCACCCCAATGACTAAATCAAATATTGTCATAAAACTCATATCCATTATTCTTTCCTCCAAATGTAAAACAATATAGTAGGATAATTATAGCTTTTTTCCCTTATATTTTCTAGACGCAATTCCCCATTTCCCACTCCATGGAGTAATACTGAAAGTCAATAAATTGTTACCATTCACAGTTGCCACACATTTATGACGCCCTCAACAAAGGCTGTGGCCTACAGTATACACATGGCGCATTGCAAGAATATTGCGTTTTTCTAATGGGCCATTTATGCATCTTTTATTTACATGTGTCTTTTGCAGGCCTGTACAATTTTGAAAAAGGTTTTTGGTTGGCGGACACACAGTCTGGTGTAATTTGTACTTCTTAGGCTGAGGGGGACTTGGTTGATTTTGGAGCGAGCTTAGTAACATAAAAGCAGGTTTTGCAATATATAAGCATGCGCTGCCATGGACGGCAGCGCAAGTGGTCACTTAAAACACGATGTTGAATGTGCCACGGTGATTATATATGCAAAACCTGCTTTGTCATGTTACTTAGCAAGCGTAATATGAAACCAAGTCCCCTCAGCCTGAGAAGTACATAAAAAACTGCAGTGTCCGCCACCTAAAAATCATTTTTCAAAATGGTTCATTCCGCAACAAGACACATGCGAGATGCATAAATTTGGCCCATAAGAAAAACTGCAATATTCGCAAAATCACGCCATGTGTATACTGGAGGCCACAGCCTTTGTTGAGGGCGTCACTCCAAAATAAACTGTGAATGGTAACAATAAATTTTAACATAAATCCATTTGAATATTAGCATTCGTTATTGTATTATAAATTTATAGAATTATGCTCACAATTTGTTCTGAAAAAGTAAAAATGTCACACTATACAGGAGGAGATGATTTATGGACATTACAGGCAAGAAAATACTGGTATGTGACGATTCGGTACTTGCAAGAAAGCAATTAATGGATGCTGTAAAAAAAGTTGCTACTGGTGCTGAATTCATTGAAGGTAAAAATGGCGCCGAAGCAGTTAATCTTTATAAAGAAAAGAAACCAGATTTAGTTTTTATGGATATAGTAATGCCGGAAAAAGACGGAACCACTGCTCTATCCGAAATTAAAGAATTTGATAGCGATGCTGTAATCATCATCGTTTCTTCAGTTGGTACACAAGATCAACTAAAGAAAGCTATTCAGCTTGGAGCAAAAGATTTTATTCAGAAGCCGTTCGAAACTAATCAAATAACTGAAATAATTGAACTTCGACTTGGAGGAAATTAATCTATGTATACACAGTTTTTGGGTAATTATCTGCTTCAAAGAGGAATAGTAACTCAAGAGCAGCTTTTCAATGCTATGTCTCGTCTTTCACAGACACATATAAAGCTTGGAACGATTGCTATTCATGAAAGTCTTATGACAGCTAAAGAAGTAGACGAATGCCTTTACGTGCAAACCCGTGAAGATAAGCGCTTTGGTGAAATTGCTGTCAATAGAGGTTATCTTACCGAAGAACAAGTAAATGACCTCCTGACTAAGCAAACACCTGATTACATTTTACTTGGTCAAAATCTTGTAGAAGACGGAGTGTTCTCCTATGAAGAGTTGGAGCGCATTTTATTCGATTATAAAAATGATACTGAGCTTTACGATTTAAGCTTAGATGTTGAAAATCAGGAAGCTGTTGAAGCTATCATTTCTAAATTCTTTATTATGGCAGAAATGCCAGTTGAAGAAACTAATGTAATGTATCTCGAGCTTATGTTTAATAGCTTGATTAGATTTGTTGGTGAAGATTTTTCTCCACTCACACCTATGGTTTTGGATGAATATCCTATTACATTTGGTGTTTCACAGAAAATTGCCAGCGATAAAAACTATCTTACACATATCGACTGTGACCGAGAAACAGCTATCGCATTCGCATCAAGATACGCAAAAGAGGAATTCCTGGAGTTTGACGAATATGTCATAGCAGCTCTAGAAGATTTCTTAAATCTTCATAATGGATTGTTCATTGTAAATGTATCGAATACTACATCCCAAACAATTTCTTTAGAACCACCAGAAATTGCTGCAGAAGGTATTCTTACCGGCCCAAACAAAGTCGTTGACTTCCCTGTTGCCTATCCATTTGGAACTATTCATCTAATAATTTGTTTCTAAGACTATAAAAAGCCAGTACGTTACGGTTACAAGCCTAATGATATCTCTAGCTTCGCATAGAAAGCTTCGCTAGAGACATATTAGAGCTTGTTACCTACGTCCTGGCTCATTTTATTTTTGTAAATATTTAACTAGATGACAACTTACGATATTAGATACCTAAGAAACGCTTCACCTCAGCACACATATCAGATACTTCAACAACTGTATCGTGACGAACTGGCGCTGTACGAATTTCCTCGATTGCATTTGGAACTGCAACCTTTCCTAATTCTGAAAGCTTATCTACAAGTACAAAATCTTCTTCATTCTCATAATCTGTATCAATTGCTCCCATTACCGCACGTGTAAACTTAAATGGGCTTGCTGTAGATGCAATGACAGTAGCCTTATCATCACCTGTTTCAGCCTTGTATTTACCATATACAGAAGCAGCAACTCCAGTATGAGTATCAATGATATATCCTGTATCCTCGTATAATTTCTTGATAGCATCTCCAGTTTCTTTTTCTGTTGCAAAATTGCCATAGAAACTAGAAAGCTTCTCTCTCATCTCTGCTGTAATTTCGTATTTACCTGTTGTCCTGAGACCTTCCATAAGCTCAGAATTCTTTTCAGCATCATTTCCAGCAATATGATAAATAAGTCTCTCTAAGTTGCTAGAGATAAGAATATCCATTGAAGGTGAGTTTGTAAGGATAAACTCTCTGTTCTTATCGTACTCTCCAGTTGAGAAGAAATCATAAAGAACCTTATTCTCGTTAGAAGCACAGATAAGCTTTTCAATAGGAAGACCCATATTCTTTGCATAGAATGCAGCAAGAATATTCCCAAAGTTGCCTGTTGGAACAACTACATTAATAGTCTCTCCATCAGAAATCTTCTCCTCTCCAAGAAGCTTAACATAAGCATATACGTAGTAAGCAATCTGTGGAACCAAACGTCCTATATTTATTGAGTTAGCAGACGAGAACTGGAAACCTGCTGCATCTAACTCAGCAGCAAGTTCCTTATCGTTAAACATTTCCTTAACGCCAGTCTGCGCCTGATCAAAGTTACCCTTAATGCCAACTACATGAGTGTTATCACCCTTTTGAGTTACCATCTGACGCTCCTGAATAGCTGAAACACCATTCTTTGGATAGAAAACAACTATACGAGTGCCCTCTACATCTGCAAAGCCTGCAAGAGCAGCCTTTCCTGTATCACCAGATGTAGCAGTTAAAATAACAATGTCATTTTTGATTTTATTCTTGCGAGCGGATGTAATCATAAGATGTGGCAATATAGAAAGTGCCATATCCTTAAATGCTATTGTAGCCCCGTGGAAAAGCTCAAGGTAATATGCACCATCAGCCATAACTAAAGGCGCAATCTCCTCAGTGTCGAACTTGCTATCATATGCACTGTTAATGCAATGCTTAAGCTCCTCTTCTGTAAAATCAGTAAGGAAAAGCTTTAACACTTCGTAAGCAACCTCCTGATATGTCATTTCAGAAAGCTCTTTTAATGACTTATCAAGTTTGGGAATGGATGTAGGAACGAACAATCCTCCATCATCTGCCAAACCCTTTAATATAGCCTGTGAAGCAGTAATCTCCTGCTTTTTAGTGTCCCTTGTACTAACGTAATTGACTACCATAGATTATTCCTCTCGTTTATATTAGTATGCAATACCCTGTGCAATCATAGCATCAGCAACCTTCTCGAAGCCTGCGATGTTAGCACCTGCAACGTAGTTACCTTCCATACCGTACTTCTTAGAAGCATCATCACATGCGTGGAAAATACCTTCCATGATTCCCTTAAGCTTAGAATCTACTTCTTCGAATGTCCAGTGAAGTCTCTCAGAGTTCTGTGACATCTCAAGAGCTGATGTAGCAACACCACCTGCGTTAGCAGCCTTAGCTGGTCCAAAGAGAACGCCAGCTGCCTGGAATGCTGCAACTGCTTCTGGAGTTGAAGGCATGTTAGCACCCTCAGCTACAGCTGTTACGCCGTTAGCGATAAGCATCTTAGCATCTTCTTCGTTAAGCTCGTTCTGTGTAGCACATGGAAGAGCAATGTCTACCTTGTACTGCCATACGCCGTGCTCACCATTCTTCTTCTCATGATATTCAGCGTTTGTTCTAGTCTTAACATATTCTGAAAGACGTGCTCTCTTAACTTCCTTGATTTCCTTAAGAAGCTCAAGATCGATTCCCTCTGGATCGTAAACCCAACCTGTAGAATCAGAACATGTAACAGGCTTAGCACCAAGCTGATATGCCTTTTCGATAGCATAGATAGCAACGTTACCAGCACCTGAAACAGCTACTGTCTTGCCTTCGAAGCTTGTGTTCTTAGCTGACTTTAACATTTCCTGTGTGAAGTAGCATACACCATAACCTGTAGCCTGTGTACGAGCAAGTGAACCACCGTATGAAAGTCCCTTACCTGTAAGTACACCTGTGAACTCGTTGCGAAGTCTCTTGTACTGACCATACATGAAACCAATCTCACGAGCACCAACGCCGATATCACCAGCTGGAACGTCAGTGTCAGCACCGATGTGCTTAGCAAGCTCTGTCATGAATGCCTGGCAGAAACGCATGATTTCCATATCTGACTTACCCTTAGGATCGAAGTCAGAACCACCCTTACCACCACCGATAGGAAGTGTTGTAAGTGAGTTCTTGAAGATCTGCTCGAAACCTAAGAACTTGATAACTGATAAGTTTACTGAAGGATGAAGTCTGAGACCACCCTTGTAAGGTCCGATGGCTGAATTAAACTGAACTCTGTATCCACGGTTAACCTGAACTTTGCCCTGATCATCTACCCATGAAACTCTGAACTGAATGATACGCTCTGGCTCAACGATACGCTCAATAACGCCAAGCTCCTCAAGCTTAGGATTAGCAGCAACAACTGGCTCTAATGACTCTAAAACCTCGCTAACTGCCTGAAGGAATTCCTTCTGTTCTGCGTTTCTAGACTCAAGGCCATCGTAAACGCGCTGTAAATAACTACTTTTAAAATTCATTACAATATATCTCCTTTCAGATTATGTAGTTCAATTTGCCGAACTAAGCCACCCGACAAAAACTAAGGCAATTTTACATCATTTATTACTTTAATGCAATAAAGTTTGTACAAGAAATCATAAAAAATAAACAAGTGGAAATACCTATTTTTTGGTTAAAATAATTAGATTTTAATTCTTGTAATTATCATGCTGGAAATGATGCCAATCACCACTCCAGATACAGTCCCTATGATAATAAGAAATGGCAAATAGTAAATCAGACTTGCCGTTTCTAAAACAAATATAGCAACTATTATCTGTCCAACATTATGAAATACTCCGCCTATTACGCTAACACCTGTAGCGGTAAACAGCTTTGTTCTTTTAAATAGAAGCATCGCAAAAAACGAAAGAACTGCCCCAGCCATTGAGTACAACATCATTGCCATATTTCCAAAAGTAAAGCCCACTAGCAAAACTCTCACAAATGAAAGCAACAAGGCGTCTTTTGAACCTATGGAATAAAGCGCTACCATAACCACCAGATTAGCAAGGCCAACTTTCGCGCCAGGAATACCTATATTAAGCGGGAGCAAGTATTCCACATATGAAAGCACAAAGGCAAGAGCCATTAACAGGCCTAGCGTTGTAAGTCTTTTAGTCTTCATTTTCCCTCCTAAGCCACATTAATGAGTCATTCCGTCTATGTCGTCTTCCTCGCCATTTTCAATGGTAACCACCAGCTTATTAGGAAGACACACGATATTTTGTCCATTATACTGGATGGGCATATGATTAACGCAAATCTGGTCCGGACAGCTTGCTTCTGATATATCGCAGATGCCATCGTGTATAGTCAGTGTATTATAGCTTCCATCCTCAAATCTAATAGTCTCTTCTGTATCTACATCAAGAGGAAATCTGCCATACTCACTTCCATCAATCGTTACAACAGCTACTGCTGCATCTGTTGTCTTGGCACGGGTCACCAGATTTGTGATTAAGGCTATCCCGCCACAAACAACCAGTATACAAATTATCAGGTATACATCATTTTTCTTCATAGAATCCTATTCTATAACACTATCCTCAAAATGCTCTGAGTAAACCACAGTTCCATCGTGATAAACCCACATTGCTTCCACTCCATCTTGAGAGTTTATAAAATCTTGTCCTTCCTCTAAAGTCATATTAAATAAAGCAGTCGATAAAGCATCTGCTTTAGCCGAATCATCTGTCAGAATTGATACTCCTGCAAAAGTCTCGCTTGGATACAATGTATCAGGATTTATAATATGACAATATCGCTTTCCATCAACCTGGTAGAATCTTTGGTAATCGCCTGATGAAACGACACACTGACCATCTGTTATAGACAGCTTTTCAATATATGGTTCTGAGCTTTCTAAATCAGGATTTTGAATAGCAATTTTAAAATTAGTGCCATCCCCTCTTGTGCCAAGTCCTGCAATATTGCCGCCAACGCTAAATAAGATATTGTTCATTCCCTGGGCCTTGCAATACTCCAACACCTGCTGCACCGCATACCCCTTTGCAATACTGCCAACATCCAACGACATATCTTTATCTGCAAGATAAACCGTGCTGGCTTTCTCATCAACAATCACATTATTTATATCTGTGTGTTCTGCTGCCGCTTGTAATTCAGCCAAATCCGGCAGGCTTGCTTTTTCAGGATTATTTATTCCGTATTCACGATACTCATGCCAAATCCTTAGGACCGAACCCATAGCTATATTAACTTTGCCATCAGTAAGGTCGTACATATCCTGTCCAAACTTAATAAGCTCTATTATCTCAGAATCAACTTCAACAGGTGCAACTCCAGCATTGTCATTGATTGTCTTGATGTTGTTCATTCCATCATAATCATTATAAATATCATAAAGATTATTGTAATAAGTAAGCTGTTCTTTTATGACAGCAGCTTCATCATTGAATTCGTCCTGGGTATTTGTAAAACCAGTAATATCTGTACTGGTATCAAATACATCTAAATAGTTAACCGTATACTTTGTCAACTCATTTGAATTACTATCAGCACTAATTTCTGCAGCTATATGATTCCCTTTATTTGATTGAACCACTACAATGAACACTATCAATGCCGCTACCGCTATAGCAGATAGTATCACACTTTTTTCCATACCTTTTTTTCTCATGATGCCATTATATACCTTACTAATATTTTCATCCACAAAAATACCATGGTCGCTTGACCATGGTATTTATTGTAAAAAAATTATGACTTTTTGTGGGCTACTTAAGGAAAAAGCCCACAAAAACTTGGCTTCGCCAAGCAACATTTTCTTTCAGAAAATATTGGTCCATCTCCGGTTCTTGTTTTTCTGAGGAAAAACAAAAACCTATACGTTAATCTCTGCTTTTACTCCAAGAACATCTTTATTAGCCTCAAGTATTGGATTAATCACATCTCTTAAGTAAACTTCAACCTGACGTGGGCTACGGCCTACATAACGAGCTGGCTCCATTGTAGCCTCAAGCTCCTCAAGTCCCATTGGGAACTCATCATCTGCAGCGATAAGTTCAAGAAGGTTGTTATCCTTACCCTCTACCTTTACATTCTTTCCTGCTTCCATAGAAAGTGTACGAATCTTCTCATGAAGCTCCTGACGATTGCCGCCAAGCTTAACTGCATCCATCATGATATTTTCTGTTGCCATAAATGGAAGCTCTGACATAAGACGCTTTGCAATAACCTTATCGTAAACAACAAGACCATCTACAACATTTAAGCAAAGATCAAGGACACCATCTGTTGCAAGGAATCCTTCTGCAATAGAAAGACGCTTGTTAGCTGAATCATCAAGTGTACGCTCAAACCACTGTGTAGCTGATGTAATAGCTGGGTTTAAAGCATCAATCATTACGTATCTTGAAAGAGATGCGATACGCTCACTTCTCATAGGATTGCGCTTATAAGCCATCGCTGATGAACCAATCTGACTCTTCTCAAATGGCTCTTCTACTTCCTTAAGATGCTGAAGAAGTCTGATATCATTTGACATCTTGTGAGCACTTGCTGCAATACCGGCAAGGATGTTGCAAACTCTTGTGTCTACCTTACGTGAATATGTCTGACCAGATACTGGATAGCAAGCCTTGAATCCCATCTTTTCTGCAATCATAGGATCAATCTTATCGATTGTTTCGTTATCCCCATTGAAAAGCTCCAAGAAGCTAGCCTGTGTACCTGTTGTACCCTTTGAACCAAGAAGCTTAAGAGTAGAAAGAACATAATCAAGATCTTCAAGATCCATTACAAACTCATTAAGCCAAAGTGTTGCACGCTTACCTACTGTAGTAGGCTGTGCTGGCTGGAAATGTGTAAATGCAAGTGTAGGTTGAGCTTTATACTTCTCAGCAAATGCCGCAAGCTCTGCAATAACATTTACAAGCTTCTTTCTAACTAAAAGAAGGGCATCTCTCATGATAATAATATCTGTATTATCGCCTACATAGCAGCTAGTTGCTCCAAGGTGAATAATACCTGCTGCCTTTGGACACTGCTTACCATAAGCATAAACATGGCTCATTACATCATGTCTTACTTCCTTTTCACGAGCCTTAGCAACATCATAATTGATATCCTCGATGTGCTGCTTCATCTCATCAATCATATCCTGAGTGATAACTGGCTTTCCGTCCTGTGAAAGGCCAAGTTCCATTTCTGTCTCAGCAAGGGCAATCCAAAGTCGTCTCCATGTCGAAAACTTCTTGTCCTGTGAAAAAATGTACTGCATCTCCTTGCTAGCGTATCTCTCTGAAAGTGGGCTTGTATATCTATCTGTACTCATTTTCTCTCCTTATTATACGTATTCTCAACGCCATACGTTACGCTTACAAGCCTGAAAATACTCCGCTCGACAACATGTCTCGCTTGAGTACTTTTCAGAGCTTGATTGCTACGTATGGCTAATTCATGTTACGCCAACATAAACTAGGCAAGCGCGAGTAGGGAGGCACCATGCCGAGCCCGGGAGGGCCTACGCCGGCGGGAGGACCCGGGCGAAGGTATGGAAGGTGCCCTACGGGAGCATAACAAACTACGATGGCGTAACAAATTAGCGGATTTTATCTCTCGTACTCACCACGTATATCGGTGGTTGGTGGCTCCATTGGGTAGTTACCATCGAAGCAGCCATGACAAATCTCGAGGCCGCCAACCATCTGAGGTAGACGATTGAAGTCTAAGTATGCCAATGAATCGGCTCCAATGATGTCTCGAATTTCTTCTACTGAATGATTGTAAGCAATCAGCTGTTCACGGCATGGTACATCAGTGCCGAAATAACATGGCCACAAGAATGGTGGCGATGATATACGCACATGCACCTCTGTGGCGCCAGCATCACGAAGCATCTTCACAATGCGATCTGATGTGGTGCCTCGTACGATAGAATCATCTATCATGATGATACGCTTGCCTTTAACCACCTCACGAAGAGCATTTAGCTTAACCTGCACAGAAGACTCTCTGCTCTTCTGCTTAGGCTTAATAAATGTACGGCCAACGTAACTGTTCTTAATGAATGCAGTTCCATAAGGAATGCCTGATTCAAGTGCATAACCTTGAGCTGCAGCGTTACCTGATTCAGGAACACCAACAACAAGATCAGCCTCTACAGGAGAATCCTGAGCTAAGAAACGGCCAGCTTTGATACGTGCATCATAAACAGATTCACCATCAAAATTACTATCAGGTCTTGCAAAATAAATATATTCAAATATACAACGAGCATGCTTTGATTTATCAATGCAACGACTCTTATCGGATTTGATTCCAAAATCTGGAGAGATAGTAACAATCTCACCTGGCTCAACATCTCGAATGAATTCTGCACCGATTGTATCAAGGGCACATGACTCAGATGCAATAACATAAGCATTATCACGCTTTCCAATGCAAAGAGGTCTGAAGCCCTGTGGGTCACGAGCTGCAATAAGCTTACGAGGTGACATTACTACAAGTGAATAAGCCCCCTTAATCTTATCGCAAGTCCTTGCCACAGCTTCTTCTACTGTTGCACTCTTTAAACGCTCTCTTGCGATAATATATGCAATTGTCTCAGAATCAATTGTGGTTTGAAAAATAGCACCTGTCATAGAAAGCTCATCACGAAGTTCTTCCGCATTGATGAGATTACCATTGTGGGCCATACCAAGTATTCCCTTAACATAAGACAAAACAAGTGGCTGTGCATTTTCTCGAGTAGATGAACCTGCAGTGGAGTATCTGGTATGTCCTACACCAATATCACCATGCATATTCTCCAAGATTTCCTGATCAAAAACCTCGTTAACAAGGCCCATATCTTTATGTAAACAATAATTGCGCTTAGGCCCGTTAGTATCAGATACGGCGATACCACAGCTCTCCTGTCCTCTGTGCTGCAAAGCAAAAAGGCCATAATAAATTGAGGAGGCAACATCTCCACCGTCAAAATCATACATGGCAAAGACGCCGCACTCCTCATGCAATCCGCCCCATGGCATGTCCTTTAAATTCAAATCTGTCATAAAATCTCCTAATACATACGGGTCGTCATACTAAAATAAGAATTTTCATCTCAAAATTCTTATTTAGTATGCCTCCCATTCATTTAATAACTTCCCTGATTAAACAATTACACTTCAAGAGACTTTCCTGTTAGTAACTTATATGCTTCAAGATACTTATCGATAGTCTTATCGATTACATCCTGTGGAAGTAAATAATCTGATTCTGGATTAGCTTTTAACCAGTCACGAACATACTGCTTATCAAATGATGGCTGACCATGTCCTGGCTCATAACCCTCAAGTGGCCAGAAGCGTGAGCTGTCTGGAGTGAGCATCTCGTCAGCAAGAACAATATTGCCATCCTCATCTAAGCCGAACTCAAACTTAGTATCTGCAATAATGATACCCTTTGTAAGAGCATAATCTGCACACTTCTTATAAAGTGCGATTGTGTTATCACGAAGAGCCTTAGCGTACCCTTCGCCGTGACCTGGAAATTCTTTTTCAAGAACCTCTATGGAACGTTCAAAAGAGATATTTTCATCATGATCACCAATTTCTGCTTTTGTTGAAGGAGTGTAAATAGGTTCAGGTAATTTGTCGGATTCCTTCAAGCCCTCTGGAAGCTTAATGCCACAAACAGTTCCGTTCTCCTTGTAGCTAGCCCAACCAGAACCTGTGATGTAACCTCTAACGATGCACTCGATTGGAAGCATTGTAAGCTTCTTGCACATCATTGACTTGCCCTTGTACTCTTCGTTCTGGAAGAACTCAGGCATATCTTTTACATCAGTTGAAAGCATGTGATTTGGAACGATGTCAGAAGTAAGTTCAAACCAGAACTTAGACATCTGGGTAAGCACTGCACCCTTATTCACAATCTTGTTTTTAAGAATTACATCGAATGCAGATATACGATCTGTGGCTACCATGATAATGCTATCCCCATTATCGTATACTTCTCTTACTTTTCCTTCTTTAATTGGTTTCATAAATCAAATCCTCTCTCTATATTTATTTAGTTTATTATAAACAGCTATGCTGTTTATTTCTTAATTAGTAGTGACTTTCCAGTCATCTCCTTTGGCTGCTCAAGACCCATGATCTCGATAAGTGTAGGAGCGATATCGCAAAGAGCTCCGCCCTCGCGAAGTGTATAATCACTATCGTAGTTAACTAAGATAAATGGAACAGGATTTGTTGTGTGAGCTGTGTGTGGCTCTCCTGTCTCATAATCAATCATCTTCTCAGCATTACCATGATCAGCACAGATGAATAATGCTCCATCCTTTTCTTTGATTGCTTCTACGGCTTCTCCTACAAGTGAGTCAACACGCTCTACAGCCTTAACAGCTGCATCTATGACGCCAGTATGACCAACCATGTCAGGGTTAGCAAAGTTGATTACGATAACATCGTACTTGTCAGACTTAATAGCCTCTACAAGCTTTGCTCCAACCTCAGGTGCTGACATTTCAGGCTTAAGGTCATATGTAGCTACATCCTTTGGTGAATTAACAAGGATTCTTTCTTCGTCCTTATTAGGCTCTTCAACACCACCGTTGAAGAAGAATGTAACGTGTGCGTATTTTTCTGTCTCAGCAAGTCTAAGCTGCTTCTTACCATTGTTAGCTAAGAACTCACCGAATGTATTTGTAATAGATTCCTTTTCAAATGCAATGTGCTTGTTAGGAATTGTCTCATCATAATCCTTGAAGCATGCATAGTAAAGATTAAGGAACTCTCTGTCGAATCCAGTAAACTTATCATCGCAGAATGCTCTAGTAATTTCACGAGCACGGTCTGGACGGAAGTTAAAGAATACAACTGAATCGCCATTCTTAACAACTGAAAGAGGCTTTCCATCAGCATCTGTAATAACTGTTGGAAGTACGAACTCATCTGTAACACCATCATCATAAGATGCCTGCATAGCATCAGGAACTGAAGTTGCAAGAACGCCCTCGCCCTTTACAAGCGAATTATAAGCCTTCTCTACACGGTCCCAGTTGTTATCACGATCCATTGCGTAATAACGACCAGAAAGAGATGCAATAGCACCAACTCCGATTTCATCCATCTTAGACTGAAGCTGTGCTAAGAAATCCTTACCAGAAGCTGGTGGAGTGTCACGTCCATCAAGGAATGCGTGAACAAATACATTTGTAAGACCATTCTTCTTGCACATTTCAAGCATGCCGTAAAGGTGCTCGATGTGGCTGTGAACACCACCATCAGAAAGAAGACCCCAAAGATGAATATCTCCGTTATTCTTCTTAGCATTCTCAATTGCTTCAAGTAAAACCTTATTTTCAAAGAACTCACCATCACTGATTGCCTTAGTGATACGTGTTAAATCCTGGTAAATAATACGGCCTGCGCCGATATTCATATGGCCTACCTCAGAATTTCCCATCTGACCATCAGGAAGTCCAACAAACATTCCAGATGCCTGACCAGCCACATAAGGGCACTCAGCCATTAGCTTGTCCATAACAGGTGTGTTTGCCATAGCGATGGCATTTCCCTTTGGATTGTCATTAAGACCATATCCATCAAGAACCATAAGTACAACAGGTTTCTTACTCATAGTTAATCCTCCTTGATTCTAGCTGCGCTAGAAAATATTTATTTTTTACTAATATGTCCATCCTTATCTATTGTCGCTGTCTGCGACATAAGATTTAGACTATCAATAATGCTTGTATATTTTGAATCCCCTGAGCTAAGCTCGCTGGTAACTCCAGCATCAAAATGACAAGGGATGAAATATGACTCTATCTTTCCTTCAGGTGTAATATGAAGCTGTGCTAAGCCTGTGTCATATCCAATTGGCATATTGCCTGTGGTTGAAAACCAATAATTGCCAAGGCTGTAGTAAATAGGCACATCATCCATATATTCAACTGTCTGTAAGCAGTGAGTATGCCCTCCTATGATTGCATCTGCTCCTGCCTCTACAAATGACCTGGCTAAAGCTGTCTGGTCTGCACCGTAATTGGCGTTGCCCTCAGTACCCCAGTGTACAAATGCTATTACAAAATCAGCATTTTCTTTTGCTTCAGCAATTGTCTTGCAGAATTCTTCCGGGTGAAGACATTTCATAACACCAGGTGAAATCTCAGTAGCTTCTTTAGTGTAATTAAGTGTGCGTTCAATCTGAGTAGCTGATACAATAGCTATCTTTCTGCCACCGATAATAAAATACAGTGGCTTTCTAGCCTCAGAAAGATTGACACCCGCTCCTACATATGGCATCTGCGCCGCATTAAGAGTGTTTAGTGTATCCAAAAAACCAATCTCATTGTAATCATATACATGATTATTGGCGATTCCAACTACATCTGCCCCCAAGTCTTGCATCAGTGATACTCTGCTTGGGTTAGCTCTAAATGTGTATGCTTTTCCAGCAAGTGGCTCACCTCTATCTGTGTAGGCGAACTCATTATTTATCATCAATATATCTGCAGACTGCATTTCAGAGATAAGATCTTCTGAAAAACAATCATATACGCCATTCATTTGCTGATCCATATAAGCCGTAGTGGCAATACCCTCAGCAAAGGAAACATCTCCAGTAAAATCTAAAACGATGTCTCCGTCTATATCTTTATCAATAACATAAGTCTTGTCGTAGGCATAGCTCTGTATTCCTGTGATAGAACAATAATCATACCACAGAACATGAATACTCTTTCCTGTGAGCTGGTACCAAATTTCTGGAGAGGTAAAATTTGCATAACTTGCAATCTGTTCGATAACTTCATCTCCATAAGTTGATGTAACCATGGAAAGGAAGGATTCATCGATTGGATGCCCTCCAATAAATTCGTGTGTACTATTATTTAATATTGTGTCCCACGCGTCATCCAAATCTACGATTTCAATTCGTTGTGGTGTACTTGCCTCTAGATTTACATTATCTACCTCTGTTGTTATTTTACCGCATCCTTCTAGCAACAAGAGACATACGCAAACTCCAGCAATATAGAATCTACATTTCCTCATTTATCTGTGCCTTAACTCGGACAACAGCCTCCATAGCCCCCTCATATCCTGAATCAGCAGCCATTTCGTAATACGATAAAGCCGTTTCCAAATTCCTCTCAACCCCGTATCCGTTTTCGTAAAGAAAACCTAAATTAACCTGAGCAATTGCATAACCCTGCAATGCTGCAAGTTTTTGATAATATACCGCAGATGCGAAATCCACATCTACTCCAAAGCCATTGTAATACATATAGCCTAATTGATTAAGTGCAGGTGCATAATCTAAATCCGCTGCAAGTAGATAATACTCCATAGCCTGCTCATAATCTCTATCTACACCTAAGCCATTTTCATAAATCTGACCAAGATAATAGCTCGCCTTAGCGTAACCGTTTTCTGACGCAGTAGTGAAATAAGCAATAGCCTGCTCACTGTCCGCTTCTACTCCATAGCCCTTCATATATAAAAGACCTATTGCAGTATTTGCCAGATTCTTAGCGTACTGATCAGCTAAATCTGTGCTGTCTGATTTTGTAACCCTTGAATAGTAATCAAAAGCCTTTTTAAAATCTACCTCAGTACCTATACCATTTTCATAAGAATAAGCTAAATAATACGCGCCATCTAAATCTCCAGAAATCTGCGCCTTGTAGAATAAATCAAAGATTTCTTCCTCTGGTGAAGCAGTTTCTTCATCCTCAGTAGATTCCGATTTGCTTTCTGATTTTTCTTTTGTCTCTAAGTCGTCTTCCACGTCCTCGTCGACTAAATCCTGCTTAGCAAGCAATACTCTTGCTTTACCAACATAAGCATTAACCGAACCACCTTCGATAGCAGTATCAAATAACTCCATTGCTTTATCTAAATCCTGATCGATTCCTGTGCCTGTAAGGTAAAAATAGCCAAGGGCACAAGTACCATCTGCATTACCAGAATCAGATGCCATCTGATACCAGGAAATAGCTTCCGTAAAATCCTGCTTTACTTCTTCTGTGCCGTATTCAAGCATACGGCCAAGCATTACCTGAGCTTCTGTGTCGTCTTCGTAAGCTAAGACCTCAAGCTCATTGTATTTAAGAACGGTGTAGTCCTCTACCTCAACGTCGTCAAATGCGACCTGTTCTGTGGTATCTCCAGTGTCTACAACCTCTTCATCGTCTTTTTTTCCACATGCTATACATGTAAAAGAACACATAGCTAGTAGAACTAATAAACGAATATGACGTTTCATAGAATTCCTCCAAGGACATAATAAGTCCATCAGCGCAAATTATATCATAATTTACAAGGCTTTTAAATAAAAAAATGCATCAGAAAATCTGATGCATTTTTAAAAACTTTAGGAAGTTTTATTATATTGATTGTGCAATATCAAAATTGATAATTAAGCATTAACAATCTTTCCAAAATCTGGCTTAAGTGAAGCACCACCGATAAGACCACCATCGATGTTTGGCTTGCTAAGAAGCTCTGCTGCATTTGAAGCATTCATAGATCCGCCGTACTGAATACGAACAGCCTCTGCTGTTGCACCATCATAAAGCTTAGCAATAAGCTCACGGATGAATGCACAAACTTCTTCAGCCTGATCAGCTGTAGCTGTCTCACCTGTACCGATAGCCCAGATTGGCTCGTAAGCGATAACAAGGTTCTTTACCTGATCAGCTGTAACGCCTGAAAGATCCCATGTAATCTGACGCTCGATCCACTCCTTGTATGTGCCAGCCTTGCGAAGTGCAAGTGACTCGCCACAGCAAAGGATTGGTGTAAGACCAGCAGCGAATGCCTTCTTAACCTTTGCATTGATAAGAATATCATTCTCACCAAAGATGTCTCTTCTCTCAGAGTGACCCATGATAACATACTTAACACCAGCATCTACAAGCATAGGAGCTGAAATTTCGCCAGTGAAAGCACCCTTGTCCTCGATGTAGAAGTTCTCAGCACCAACGTTTACGTTTGTACCCTTAACTGCCTCTACTACAGGAACGATGTCGATTGCAGGTACGCAATATACAACATCAACATCATCATTTACTACTAAATCCTTAAGCTCAGCAACAAGCTTTACAGCCTCAGAAGGTGTCATATTCATCTTCCAGTTGCCGGCAATAATTCTTCTTCTTGCCATTTTTTCTCTCCTTTACGAGAATAGAACTTCGCTAGTTACGCCTACAAGCCTTAGTATCTTTTCGCTCGACTAGAATGTCTCGCGCAAAAGATCTAAGAGCTTGTTGTCTACTAGCTTGTTCAATTCTCTTAATCTACATAAATAAGATTTATTTACCTTTACGATTTATTTGTCGTCTGCTGCGTAAACGCCTGGTAACTCCTTACCCTCAAGGAACTCAAGTGATGCACCACCACCTGTAGAGATGTGGCTCATCTTGTCAGCGAATCCCATCTGGTTAACAGCTGCTGCTGAATCACCACCACCGATGATTGTTGTAGCGTCTGTCTCAGCAAGAGCCTTAGCAACTGACTCTGTACCTACAGCAAGTGCTGGGTTCTCGAAAAGACCCATTGGTCCGTTCCAAAGAACTGTCTTAGCTGTCTTAACCTTGTTAGAGAAAAGCTCTACTGTCTTAGGTCCGATATCGCAACCCATTCTGTCAGCAGGCATCTTGTCTGAATCATATACTACAGTCTCAACTGGAGCATCGATTGGATCTGGGAACTCTGCAATTGTAACAGCATCTGTAGGAAGAAGAATCTCCTTACCCATGCTCTTTGCCTTCTCAAGCATTTCCTTGCAGTAGTCAAGCTTTGTATCATCACAAAGTGATGTACCGATTTCATAACCAAGTGCCTTCTGGAATGTGTAAGACATACCACCACCGATGATAAGTGTGTCACACTTTTCAAGAAGGTTGTTGATAACGTTAAGCTTATCAGCTACCTTAGCACCACCAAGGATTGCTACAAATGGACGTACTGGAGTCTCAACAGCGTTTCCAAGGAAGTCGATTTCCTTCTGCATAAGGTATCCAACTACGTTAGAACCACCCTTAGCTGTGATGAACTTTGTAACACCAGCTACAGAAGCGTGTGCTCTGTGTGATGAACCGAAAGCATCGCATACATAATCATCAGCAAGATCAGCAAGCTCCTTAGAGAAAGCTTCGCCGTTCTTTGTCTCTTCCTCGCCACGGAAACGAGTATTCTGAAGAAGAACTACATCTCCTTCCTTCATAGCCTCAACAGCCTTTGTAGCTGCCTCACCTGTTACATTGTAATCAGGAACAAATGTAACTTCCTTACCAAGCTTCTCTGAAAGACGCTTAGCAACTGGTGCAAGGCTCTCGCCCTCGTTAGGACCATTCTTTACCTTACCAAGATGTGAGCAAAGGATAACCTTTCCACCATCAGCGATAAGCTTATTGATTGTTGGAAGAGCTGCCTTGATACGTGTATCATCTGTGATTTCACCAGCCTTAAGAGGTACGTTGAAATCGCAACGAACAAGTACGCGACGGCCCTTAACGTTGATATCATCAACTGTCTTTTTGTTTAATGCCATTTTAAATTCCTCCTTATTCTCCAAGCCCGCCTGTTACACTCTCAAGCCTCGGATATTGCCCTGCTCGACTAAAATGTCTCGCTGCGCAACACCGAGAGCTTGATAGCTACAGGCTCACTTAAATGCCATAAAAAAAGGGCCGCGGTCCAATAGGACCGGACCCTTAGAAATCCAAAAATTAGGATATTTGGCCATATGCAAGGAATGTAAGCGACGCTGTACTATGTACTGCGAGCGAAACATAACGAAGCAGATGGGCAAATAGACAATTTTTTTATGCTAACTCTGAGAAGTACTTGATTGTACGTACCATCTGTGATGTGTAGCTGTTCTCGTTATCATACCAAGAAACAACCTGTACTTCGTACTGATCATCAGAAACCTTAGAAACCATTGTCTGTGTAGCATCGAAGAGAGAACCAAATCTCATACCTACGATATCTGAAGAAACGATTTCATCCTCGTTGTAACCGAATGACTCGTTAGCTGCTGCCTTCATAGCTGCGTTGATTCCTTCAACTGTTACATCAGCCTTGTTTACAACTGCTGTAAGGATTGTTGTAGAACCTGTTGGTGTAGGAACACGCTGAGCAGATCCGATAAGCTTTCCGTTAAGCTCAGGGATAACAAGACCGATAGCCTTTGCTGCACCTGTTGAGTTAGGAACGATGTTAACTGCTGCTGCACGTGAACGACGAAGATCACCCTTTCTCTGTGGGCCATCAAGTGTCATCTGATCACCTGTGTAAGCGTGGATTGTTACCATGATACCAGACTGGATTGGAGCGTACTTGTTAAGTGCGTCAGCCATTGGTGCTAAGCAGTTTGTTGTACATGAAGCTGCTGAAATGATTGTATCAGAAGCCTTAAGTGTCTCATGGTTTGTATTGTAAACGATTGTAGGAAGATCGTTTCCTGCTGGAGCAGAGATAACAACCTTTCTAGCACCTGCATTGATATGAGCCTGTGCCTTTTCCTTTGATGTGTAGAAACCTGAGCACTCAAGTACTACGTCTACCTTAAGGTCTCCCCATGGGCAATTGTTTGCATCTGGGAATGCGTAAATCTTGATTTCCTTACCACAAACGATGATTGAATCATCTGTTGAAGAAACCTCATCAGCATGCTCATACTTTCCCTGTGATGAATCATACTTTAAAAGATGTGCTAACATCTTTGGGCTAGTTAAGTCGTTGATTGCTACTACTTCGTAACCTTCTGCGCCGAACATCTGACGGAATGCAAGACGTCCGATACGGCCAAAACCGTTGATTGCTACTCTTACTGCCATTTTTAAATCCTCCTAAAGATTCTTTTAAAATTTTCTTGGGACTGTAAAATTTAGCCCCGTATGCACTTCATTTTAAACAATCTGCAAATATAATTCAACCCCAAATTGAAATATTGTTAAATTTTTCTCAAAGTTATTCATTTATAAGTATTTTTACTAGTTCACCTAACCAAACTTATGGTAGAATTTTCCTGATTAAACAATGGTTCTTATGGAGGTGTAACAATGCTTTGGGACAATCACATGCACTGCAACTTTTCCGGCGATTCCGATGCAAATCCTATAGATATGATTAATGCTTCAAAAGAAAAGCATCTTTCAGGAATCACCTTTACAGATCATCTGGATATAGATTATCCAAAGGAATATGGTTTCTTTGATTTGGATTTAGAGCACTACTATCCTTCTCAGCACAAGCTTGCCATGGAAAACTCATCTTCGAATTTCACTATTCTTACTGGGCTTGAGATTGGAATTCAGCCTCATATAAAAGATGAGTGTAACAAGGCAATAAACGGCTATCCATATGATTTTATTATTGGCAGCACTCATTTAGTCGATAAATGGGATCCATATTTTGACAGCTTTTGGGAGAGAGATTCAGAGGAAAATCTACTAAAAAGATACTATGAATGCATTTTGGAAAACATTACCGTATTTACGAACTTTGACTCAGTGGGCCATTTGGATTATGCATTTAGGTATGCAAAATCAGAAGCTGTAAAAAATAACACTCACAAGCCTTATGCTGATATTATTGATGCCATTCTTGAACGCATTATAAAGCTAGACAAAGCTCTTGAAGTAAATACTGCTGCTCTCAGAAAAGGCATGAAAGGCCCAAACCCTGCGACCTCTATTATCAAAAGATATCGCGAATTAGGAGGAAAACTGATAACGCTCGGAGCAGATGCTCATACTCCAGAAGATGTTGCAGCCGATTTCGATCGTTTACCTGAAATACTAAACAACTGTGGTTTTAAAGAATTTGCTGTATACCAAAAAAGAAAACCAATGCTCTATCCTCTCGGATAAAGCATTGGCTTTATTTTTCTTCATATATTGTGCTGCGTCCCTTTCCATTTGTTTTGGATTCATATAGGGCCTCATCAGCTTTATGCATATTATTTTCCAGATTAATATGATTATCAACCTTTACTATTCCGCAACTGCAAGTTACAGTCTTGTGGGTTTCAGCTTTTTTCAACTCGCTTAAAATATATTGAGTAAGAAGCTTCGTCTCCATCGGTGAGGCATAAACAATTCCTATGAATTCATCACCGCCCCATCTGGCTACTATTCCTTCTTTTCCAACGCAGTCACTAAGCACCTCTGCAACAAGTTTTAGAATGGAATTTCCATATAGATGTCCATATGTATCGTTAAAGGTCTTAAAGTCATCCACATCAACCATCATTAAGGATACTTCTTTACCTACAAACTTCCTTCGCCGAGACTTTTCAAAGATTTCTTTAAAAATCTTATTGTTATAGAGCCCTGTCAAATCATCTACGTTTTCAGCTTTTCGGCTAAAACTATTTAGTCGGGCGAGCAAAACAAAGCTCATCAATGTGTATATTCCAACAAGAACAAACATAACACCTGTTCGTTGGTTAACTCTAGCCATAATCGCATCTATTGTGCCTGAAATATCCTTTTTAACGATGATATTCCAACCTAATTCTGCGTTATAGATAACATTATAACATGTGTCGCCATCAAACCAGGTATACGATTCTCCTGCTCTTACTTTTTGTGTAACCTGATTCTCTGTTATTCCCATGTATTTTGCCGCCTCTTCAGGCTTCATGTAGAATCCAAAGGAATCTTTAAACAAACTATAATTCACACCTAAATTAACAGCACAAATAGTAACATCATATTCATTCTCAAGGTCCGTTATCTTTTTTTGAAAACCCTCTATACTTCTTGAAACACTAACAACACCAAGAGTCTTAAAACCCTTATCTTGAACAAGACAGTTTACAAACAAGCTTATTTTATCAGCATTAAGCATATCAGTATCTACTTGTACATCTTGCGACTTTAGGCACTCCAAAAATGAATAATACCATGCATCTATTTCATCATCAGGACTGAGTGTTTTAAAATACCCTTTGTCATAATAGTATTTCAACGAGGATGCTGAAACAAAAGAGATACAATCATACCCATAGGTCAATCTATACTCCATTAAGTATGAATAAAGCTTATATGCATGTTCACCAGTAATCTCACCATCTTCTTCATGACACCAATCTCTAATAAATAGATCATTAGAAATCATATTAGCAACCAAAATCTGTTCAGAAGCAAAGGACGACAGCTGTCCATTAATTTCTCCAGCCGTCAGTTTTGCATCGTTCCGTGCTTGATTGTAAGCCATCTCTTTATAAAACGACAATTCACCAACCTGAACAAAGAAATATGCACCAATAATAAATATGATAATTATTGAATTAACTATAGCAAAAGCATATTTTTTAATCATCCAGCCATGCCCTCATACTTTTTCGATTATACATTATACTTTAGCACAGCTATTTGGAAATTATGTGAATTATTTTCTACAAATAAATGACTTCTTGTAAGCTATTTAAGGCAATACCCCACAAAAAGTCATTTTATTATTAGTTCTCGCTATCAAGTTTTAACAAGGAATTGACTAATTCCTCACATATCTCTAGCTCAGTTTTATTATCTGTTTCTATAATAATATCTGCAGCTGCAACATACTTTTCTCTTCGCTTCATCATTAACTCTTCGATGAATTCTACACTCTTGTTGTTCTCAAGCAATGGACGTTCGTGGCTGTCCTTCACTCTTTCAAGAATAGTTTCCGGCTTAGCTGTCAAAAGAACAACCCTTCCATTCCTCTTCATTTCCTGAACATTCACATCTCTAAGAGGAGTACCACCGCCGCATGAGATAACTACATTTTTCTTTGCCTGCATTTCTTTCAAGAGATTAGTTTCTGCATTTCTAAAATACTCTTCTCCATAAACTTCAAATATATCTGAAATAGGCATTCCTTCTCGCTCAACAATCTCCTGATCCATCTCAACTACATCCATAGCAAAACATGTGCTGAGAAAATCTGAAATTGTAGACTTGCCTGCCCCCATAAAGCCAATAAGAACGATATTATATCCAAACAATTGTCTAGCCTGGATTCTCTTGGCATTTTTTACTATATGCTTATAAATATCCTTTACTTCTTTACCATGGCGCTTATCCTGTAAACTTCTATCAAGCCATGCATCTCTTTTTTCATCCTGCTCTGGCTGAAGAATCTGAAGGCCATGTTTCTCCTTATAAGCCATGATTTCTTCCACAATGGAATTTCTCATAAGAAGTGCATTTAAAATAATTTCATCGCTTTGAGCAAGATGCTCTCTTAGTGTTTTAAGTGTATTCATAGCATTACCCCTTAGTTCATCATTTTACGAACTATAGTAACAAAAAAACAGACAGATTGAAACAAAAATTTCAATCTGTCTGAAAAATTATTTTTAGATTAAATTAATTTTAGAGATACTCTCTCTTTTCAAGAACCTTAATAATGTTACGGCCTTCTTCTGTACCTTCGATAATACGACGAGCTCTCTTAGAATCACCAATGTTGTAGATTTCAACATCAGAATCACCAAACTCCTCGTTAATAGCATCCATAAGTGGTGTGTTAGCTCTCATACCAAGGCAGATGAATCCTAAATCGAAATCAATGTTCTCGATTTCACCTTCTGGATTCTTAACGATAAACATATCGTTGCAAACTTCCTGAAGAGCTGTGTTTGTCATCTGACGTACGTTGTACTTAGCCATCTTTGTAGCTGTATCACACTTTGTAACAGGATCAAGACCATTACCAATAATAGGAAGCATCTCGATGATAGTAACATCTGCACCTCTCTCTGTAAAGAATTCCATTACATCAAGACCTACAGCACCACCACCTACTACTGCAACCTTCTTACCCTTCATATCTGCTGGGTATGTATCAAGTCTTTCAATCATCTTAATAACTGTAGCTACATTTGTACCTTCCTTATCTACAAGGTCCATTAAACCTTTGATTGGAGGAAGTGTAGGGTTTGAACCAGTAGCATTAACAATGATATCTGGGTTCAAGCTCTTAAGCTGATCAATTGTAGTGTCGTTATTCTTAAATATGAAAAGATTTCTAAGCTTGCTTGCACGATTAATCATATACTTAGGGAAATCAGCAAGACGCTTCTTATCTGGAATCTTTGAAATCTGAACAGATAATCCGCCAAGCTCTGCTTCCTTTTCAAGTAAGAATGTAGTACATCCTACCTCTGCAGCTGTACAAGCAGCTTCAAGACCAGCTGTACCACCACCTACTACAACAACGTTGCAAGGCTTATTAATTTTTCTCTTATAATATTCATCATTTGCATTAACTGCTGGGTTAACTGTACAACGGATAGGAATATTGAGACCAATTCTGTGGCCAGCACAACCAACGTTACAAGAGATACACTTACGAAGCTCATCTTCTCTATTGTATTCAACCTTGTTTACCCATGCTGGATCAGCAATAAGACCACGGCCCATACCGATAATATCAGCATCACCTCTAGCAAGAATATCCTCAGCGACCTTAGGATCACGAATGTTACCCATTGTTACACATGGCTTACCATATTTTTCCTTAACAGCCTTTGCCATGTATGAACGCCATCCATCTGGAAGATAGTTAGCATCAATCTGGAACTGAATAGAACTATTGAGACCAGCAGAGACATCAAATACATCTACCTCTTCCTGGAAATACTGTAAGTAATCAATAGCATCCTCAAGTGTATTTCCTCCCTCTACGAACTCATCCGCACTGATACGTACGAAAATTGGGAAGAATGGACCTACCTGCTTTCTTACCTCTTCTACAACAAGCTTTGTGAAACGTGCACGGTTTTCTGGGCTACCGCCAAACTCATCTGTACGCTTATTTGTTGTAGGTGAAAGGAACTGGCTTAAAAGATATGAATGACCTGCATGAATCTCTACGCAGTCAAAACCGGCTGTCTGCGCACGCTTTGCAGCCTCACCATACTTCTTAACGATATTGTAAATTTCTTCCTTCTCAAGTGGACGTGGAATCTCCCCGCCTGCCTTTGAAGGAATATCTGATGCAGAAACTGGCTGCTCACCTGTACGTGCTGAAACAGCAGATGCACCAGCGTGGTTAATCTGAATACCTACACATGCGCCATGCTTATGCATTCTCTCGCAGAAATACCATAAACGTGGGATAAAGTTATCATGATCAATTCTAAGCTGAGTTGTACCGTTAGAACCCTGTGGAGAAAATACACTGGCATTTTCTACCATTAAAAGACCTGTACCACCCTTTGCACGCTGCTCATAGTAATCGATATGAACGAATGTCATCTCACCATTCTGATCACCATAGTTTGTTCCCATTGGTGTCATCATGATACGATTCTTCATAGTCATGCGTCGAATTGTGAGTGGTTCAAAAATATGTGGATAATTGTTTTTCATATTAGACTGCTCCTATTTACATAATAAAGACGTTTAGAGCTGTTAAGAAAAAGCGGGCAAGCTTTTCTATGTTAAGAAAAGTATAATCCCGCTTTAATTACAAAATCCAATACATTTTTTGTTTTTAATTAATGCATTGAATGTACCAATATGAAATCTATCATTCTTTTAACCGCTGGCATCTGATATCTGCCCTTCATATATGCCATATAAACCGTATGTGAAACACTATGTTCAGCCGAAAGCTTCTTTATTATAACGTCTTTTCTGTAGATAGAATCAACATCCGCCACAAGAGCGATACCAAAATCCGCCGCAACCAAGGCTGCAATACCATTCTCATCAGGTGATTCACAGATATAATTAGGCTCTATATTATTCTGCAAAAAGAAATCTCTTGTAGCTCTGCCAAGACCTGACTTTCTGGTATAGCCAAGAACAGGATACTTTGCAAATACATCTGCAGTTACTTCTTCAACATCTTCAAGTGGATGCCCCTTTGGAACAATTACCACTAGTTCCTGTTGCATAATAGGTATAAATTTGATACTAGGCTCATCCTTTACAAAAGAACCAAAGATAATATCATAATTTCCAGCCTTCAATCCTTCTAAGCTCTTGGATGTAATCTCCTGGTGAAAATTAAATGTAACATCCTTATTGCACTCTTCTAATAAGAAAGCTCTACATATATTAGGGATAAAAGAACCAGCAAGTGGTGCTACATAAGCCAAATCAATATGCCCGCCAGTTCCTGCCAGCTGATGCATTTTTCTATCAGCAACATTTATTTCATTTAATATGCGATCAGCATGCTCAAAGAAAATATCTCCGGTCTTAGTGAGAACAACATTTCTTCCAGTCCTTTCAAACAATACTACCCCTAGCTCCTGCTCTAACGAGTTAATGGAACGGCTCAAAGATGGCTCTGAAATATGTAGTTTTTCTGCTGCTTGGTTAAAATGCTGCAGCCTTGCAGCCTCATAGAAATACATGATTTGATTTAATGTCATGGTCTTCCTTTCCGCATTTTGCACAAGTTTATATTAGTAAATATTATTCACTATAAACAATATTACCACAATTGATAGCATAAAGCTATTAATTCTGTTCAATAGAAGTATTGGAATTATTAATACTAACAATATAAAATATATGTATAAAGACTGTTAAGATTTTAACAAAGGGCAAGAATTAAAGGAGGAAATTTAAAATGGCAGAAAGAATTACAGGACATACCGAGCTTATCGGACTTATGGCTTACCCAATCAGACACTCTAGCTCACCAGCTATGCATAACGAGGCATTTGCTTACCTTGGGCTTGACTATGCATATCTTGCATTTGAGGTAGATAATAGCACATTGGAAGATGCTGTTAAAGGTCTTAGAGCATTAAAGCTTGTAGGTTCTAACGTATCAATGCCTAATAAAACAGTTGTAGGAAAATATCTTGATAAGTTATCTCCTGCTGCAGAACTCTGCGGAGCTGTTAATACAATCACAAATGAGAACGGTGTTTTAACTGGACACATCACAGATGGTATCGGTTACATGCAGTCACTTAAGGATTACGACATCGATGTTATCGGCAAGAAGATGACAATCGTTGGTTGTGGCGGTGCTGGTACTGCTATCCAGATTCAGGCAGCTCTTGATGGTGTTAAAGAGATGTCAATCTTCAACGTAAAGGACGCTTTCTGGAGCAACGCTGAAGATACAGTTAGAAAGATTAACGAGCAGACAAATTGTAAGGCTACACTTTACGACCTTGCTGATCTTGATGCTCTTAGAAGAGAAATTGCAGACAGCTACTTACTTGCTAATGCAACAGGTATGGGTATGAAGCCACTCGAAGGTCAGACATGGCTTCCAGATACATCTTATCTCCGTCCAGACCTTATCGTAACAGATACTGTTTACGCTCCTGCAAAGACTAAGTTCCTTGAGATGGCTGAGGAAGTTGGATGTAAGAGAATGAACGGTTACGGTATGATGTTATTCCAGGGTGCAGCTGCATTCAAGCTTTGGACAGGAAAAGAAATGCCAATCGAACACATGAAAGAAGTACTCGGAATTAAGTACGAGTAAATTTAAATTTAAAGGAGTTTGAAATGAACAAAAAGTATTATCCTGCGGCTCTAATTCTTTACTTGAACTATTTTATTCACGGTGTTGGCTGCTCTATCTTAGGTCAGTCAGTAATTAAAGAGGCTCTTGCTACAAGCTGGGGCGTTGAGGTAATGTCAATCACAGCTATTTCTGCTGCACTTGGTCTTGGAAGACTTATCGCTCTTCCATTTGCAGGTCCTTTATCAGATAAGCTTGGTAGACGTATTTCAGTTGTTATCGGTGGTCTTTCATATGCCATCTATGTTATCGGTCTTGCTCTTGCATTTAATGCTGGTGCAAACGGCGGTTACCAGATTGCTTATGTTTGCGCTATCGTTGGTGGTATTGCAAACTCATTCCTTGATACAGGAATTTACCCAGCTGTTTCTGAGATTATCAGCGAAGCTCCAGGTATTGCAACAATGGGAATCAAGTTCTTCATCGCTATTTCACAGATGTTACTTCCATTCTTCCTTGGTGCTACTGTAGCAACAAACGCAGCTGGACTTGTAAGCTACAACAGATTATTCTACATCTGCGGTATTGCTTACATCATCTTAGTTGTACTTATTTTCATCCTTCCACTTCCAGATTCAGATGCAGCTGCAGCTGAAAAGAAGGAAGGACTTATTGATAGCTTAAAGCATACTCATTTCTCATTTGAGTCAATTGCTATGATCCTTATCGGTTTCACATGTACAGGTACATTCCAGTTATGGCTTAACTGTGCACAGAACTTTGCTAAGACAAATGTTGGTTGGGAAGATCCATCAATCATGCAGACATATTACTCAATGGGTACTCTCATCGCTCTTGTTGTTACAGCAATTCTTACACGTAAGATTAAAGATGTTAGATTCATCGTTGTATATCCAATCATCTGTCTTGCTACATTGGTTTGCGTTCTTATGTTCCCAAGCCAGGGTGTTTGCAAGGTTGCAGCTTTCGCTATTGGTTGGGCTGGTGCAGGCGGACTTCTTCAGATCGCAACATCAGTTTGCAACATGCTCTTCCCTAAGATTAAGGGTACAGTAACTGCACTTGTTATGATTGCTTCATCACTTTGCAACTACACAATCCTTACAGCTGCATCTCAGATGACTCCATCAGGTGTTATGGTTATGAACATCGTTCTTACAACTATCGGTGTTGTACTTGGTTTATTTGTAAATCTTAGATATACTAAGATGTTAGAAGCTAATTCTTAATAATCGAGAGGATTTAAATATGAATACTGTTAAAGTAAGAAATGTAGTTATCGGCGAAGGTGTACCAAAGATTTGTGTACCAATCGTTGGTAAGACAAAAGAAGACATTCTTAAAGCTGCTGAGTCTTTCAAGGGTGTTGCACACGACGTAGTCGAGTGGCGTGTTGATTGGTTTGATGGCGTATTCGAATTCGATAAGGTTGAAGATGTATTAAAGGATCTTCGTGTTGCTCTTGGCGATACTCCTCTTCTCTTCACTTTCCGTACATCAAACGAAGGTGGCGAAAAGTCAATCGAAAAAGATGCTTACGCTAAGCTTAACAAAGACGCTGCAGCAACAGGTCTTGTTGATTTAGTTGATGTTGAAGTTTTCACAGGCGATGACATCGTTAAAGATATCGTAGCTGCTGCTCACGAAAACAACGTTAAGGTTGTTGCATCTAACCACGATTTCGATAAGACTCCTGAAAAGGACGATATCGTATCTCGTCTTCGTAAGATGCAGGAGCTTGGTGCTGATATTCCAAAGATTGCTGTTATGCCTACTTGCAAGAAGGATGTTGTTACTCTTCTTGCTGCAACAGAGGAAATGGCAACTAACTATGCTGACCGTCCAATTATCACAATGTCTATGGCAGGCACAGGTCTTGTCAGCAGATTATGTGGTGAGGCTTTCGGTTCAAGCTTAACATTTGGTGCAGTTGGAAAGGCTTCTGCTCCAGGACAAATGAATGCTTCAGACCTTAGCACAATTCTTAATCTAATTCATGAAGCTATGTAAAATATAAGCATTCTCGGGGTGATTTGTGCAATGTACAAATTGCCCTTTTTTTATTGAATACTATATTATGAATATTCCATATTGCTTTAACTTTACTTTGCTAAAGTGATATGGAACATTTATAATAAAAAGAAAAGGGGAATTTCACGCATGACTGGAATTAAACGTATTTTTTTCTTCATTGATGAGTATCTTGAAGAATTCATTATGGTTGTTCTGCTTATAGCTATGAGTGTCATTATGGGCATTCAAATTTTCTGTCGATATATTCTGGGAGCTTCTCTCTCCTGGTCTGAAGAAATCACAAGATATCTATTTATATGGTCTGCATTTTTTTCTGTTAGTCTTTGCACTAAAAAATGTATCTCAATAAAAATCGACCAATTCATCCGCAATCTCAAGCCTAGAAAAAAAGGATTAATGAAGGTTCTTAACCTTACTGTTGAGTTTGTGTTTTTCGTATATTTAGTTCCTTACGCATATAGATATTTATTATCTACAATCGAAAGCGGTCAGGTTTCACCTGCTTGTGGCATCCCAATGTACTATGTACAATCTGCTCCACTAGTTTGCTTCACACTTTGTGCCATCCGCATTTTAGAGCGTTGGTTCCTCGAATGGCATAATGTAATCCACGAGGAAGAGTTAAAGGATTGGCCATCACATTTAGCAGAGCTTGAACGCCGTGCTAATTTAAAAAGGCCTATGAGCAATCTCCTCTCTCATGAAAACTTCAATAAAGAAGTTCTTGAGCCAGAGGAAAAAGCATCCCAAAATCAGGAAGGAGGTAATTAAGCATGAGTGCTTTCACAGTTTTATTCTTATTTATAATTTGCTTAATTATAGCCATTCCAGTTTCCATCTCTCTTGGAATTGTTGCAGTTCTTCCTGGAGCTTTTGATCCTTCATTCACTGCCAGTGCAAGCTATGTTATCCGCTCTATGGTTGGTGGAATCGATAGTTTTCCACTTCTTGCCGTTCCAATGTTCGTACTTTCCGGAATCATCATGGCACACGGTCAGATATCAAAAAAGCTCTTTGATGTTTTCTCTTATTTCATTGGAAAGAAAACTGCAGGTGTACCATGTGCCGTAATCATTACATGCCTGTTTTACGGTGCAATTTCAGGTTCTGCCCCTGCCACTGTTGCAGCTGTAGGTTCAATGACTATTCCTCTTCTTCTTGAGATGGGATACGACAAAAAATTCTCCACAGCAATTGTAGCCGTTGCCGGTGGTCTTGGTGTTATCATTCCTCCAAGTATTCCATTTATTATGTACGCAATGGCATCTGGAGAATCCGTTGGAAATCTTTTTATTGCAGGAATTATCCCTGGTCTATTAATAAGCTTTTTATTAATGCTTTATGCTTACATTCATTGCAAGATTGTGGGTGAAAACAAAGAAAAGATTAATCGCGAAATTGAAGCACTACATGCTAAAGGTTTGGGCAAAATATTTAAAGATAGCTTTTTCGCAATTCTCAGTCCCGTAATTGTACTTGGATGCATTTATCTTGGTATTGCATCACCTACAGAGGCGGCTGTAATTTCAGTATTTTATGCCCTTATTATCAGCCTCTTCATCTACAAGACAATTCGTATTTCCGATATTTGGAATATATTTGTTGAAGCCATGAAAACCTATGCGCCAATTCTATTTATACTTGCGGCATCTACTGCATTCTCTCGTGTGCTTACACTTATGCAGGTACCACAGATAGTCAGCGCATATATTTTAAACAACTTCACAAACAAAATTATTCTATTACTTGTTATCAACCTGTTCCTTCTTGTTGTTGGAATGGTTATGGATACAACACCAGCTATACTTATTCTTTCTCCTATCCTACTTCCAATCGTCAAGGCGGTAGGCATGGACGGAATCCACTTTGGTATTATGATGGTTGTAAACCTTGCAATCGGATTTGTTACACCTCCAATCGGTGTCAACCTTTTCGTTGCAAGCTCACTTACAGATGTACCTGTTATGGACATCGCCAAGAAAGCAATGCCAATGATAATAATGTTTTTAGTTGCACTGCTTCTCATTACGTTTATTCCAGCAATCAGTTTAGTACTTATATAATTAGTAATTGGAGAATCTTTATGAAACTTAGACGAAATAAGATACTTGCTTTATCAACTGCATTATTAATTAGCCTTAGCTTTACTGCCTGCACTACCAGCTCTGCTGTATCTGACACTCAGACTTATGCATGGCCTCTTGGTACATCCAGCCCAGAAGATACCGTCACTCAAATATATGCTGAAAAATTTGCAGAGGAAGTATACAGACTTAGCGACGGGCAAATGGTTATTCAAGTATATCCTAACAGTGTGCTGGGCGGAGACAGAGAACTGCTTGAATCCTGCAAAGATGGTGATATTCCTTTTATAGTTCAAAACACAGCTCCTCAGGTAACCTTCCTTCCTGATGTTGCAATATTTGATATGCCATGTTTGTTCAGCACAATCGAAGATGTGCGAGCCAAAGTAGATAATCCAGAATTTATGGATAAGATATCCGATGTTTATGAAAACGGTGGATATCAGCTACTAGGATATGCCGATCAGGGCTTCCGTGTAATGACTACAAACACCCCTGTTTATTCCATTAAAGATTTCAAGGGACAAAAGATTAGAACCATGGAAAACTCTTATCACCTGGCGTTTTGGAAGAGCTTATCTGCTTCCCCAACACCTATGACTTTCTCAGAGGTGTATATCGGCCTTCAGCAAGGCACAATTGATGCTCAGGAGAATCCTTACGAGGTTATCGTATCAAACAGATTATATGAGCAGCAGGATTACGTTGTAGAGACTAATCACCTTCCTCATCTAATATCTTTAGTTGCAAGTGATGAATTTATGGATGGTCTTACTCCTAAGCAACAGGAAATAATCTCTGAGGCAGCCCGTACAGCCACAGAATATGCAAGAACTCAGTCTGATAACAGAATTGCTTCTCGTATAGCTACAATCGAAGAAAGCGGCACTGAAATCATTCCTCTTTCCGATGAAATACGTGAAGAAATCAGAAGTAATGCAACTCCTGTTTACGAGTCAATTAAAGCTAATGTTGATCCAGAACTATATCAGATTTACACCGATGGAATTATAGAATAGAGAAAAGCGATAGCTCATTTTTGAGTTATCGCTTTTTATCTTTAAATATTCTTAGCCTTTTGCTTAATTCTCGTAAGAGTATTATCTATAGATTTTTCTGATTTATTTAGTCTTTGAGCAATCTCCTTATAATCTAAATCCTGCATATAAAGCTCAAAAACCTTCTTTTCCATTGATGACAAAGCAGATTTTAAACGCTCTATTAAATCCATATTCTCTTCCGCTTCGATTATCAATTCTGCTGGATCATCTGAAGTAAATGCAGGCTCATCAAAATCCCCGACCTCATCATTATACAAAGAAACGTAGGCATTTAATGGCGAATGCTTCTTACGATTTCCAGCCTCAATAGCCTTTATCATTTGTCTATCAATGCAGAGCTGAGCAAAATGAAAAAATGTAACTTCAGAAGATGTATCATAATCTCCAATAGCTCCAAACAGACCTATCATGCCCTCCTGAATCAAATCATCGTTCTCTCCACCTACAAGAAAGTATTTCTTGGATGTTTTCAAAACTAAAGGCTTATACTTCTCACATATGTAATTCAAAACAGCCTGATCACCGCTTTGATATCTCGCAACAAGCTGTTCATCAGTTAACTCAACGTACTCCTCACGCTGATCCATAAATAGCTCCTTAGAATCTATTATTTAGATTGATTAATTCTCTGTCTAACAACCTCGTATGCAAGTACACCACAAGCAACAGATGCATTAAGTGAATCGATATCACCATACATTGGAATAGATGCGACCATATCGCAATTCTTTTTAACTAAGTCAGAAACACCATGTCCTTCATTTCCAATTACAAGGCCAATTGAACCAGTAAGATTAAGGTCATACATTGTAGTACCGCCCATATCAGCGCATACAAACCACATTCCCTGGTCCTTAAGTTCCTCCATTGTCTTGCTGATGTTTGTTACCTTGGCAACTGGAGTATAGTTGATAGCACCTGCAGAGGCCTTAGCAACTGTAGCTGTAAGTCCTACTGCCCTATGCTTTGGAATAACCACACCATGTGCTCCAACCTGGTTTGCTGTACGAATAATAGCACCAAGATTGTGTGGATCCTCTATATTATCAAGGATAATAAGAAATGGCGCTTCACCCTTATCACGAGCTGCCGCCATAATATCATCAAGCTCAACATAATCATAGCTTGCTGCATACGCCAACACGCCCTGATGCTTACCAGTCTCCGAAAGCTGGTCAAGACGCTCTTTCTTAACAAAACTGATTACAGTATCCTTGCTCTTTTTTGCTTCTCTAAGAATAGTCTGAACCGGGCCATCCTTGCAGCCTTCTAAAACAAAAAGCTTATCAATAGTCTTTCCACTTCTGAATGCCTCCAACACTGCGTTGCGGCCTTCTACAATTCTACTTTCTTCCATAATGCTAAAACCTACGGTTTGTTACATCAACAATTACATAGAATCTTTTTTTCATCGTTTTCACTATACTCTCAAAAAAGAGCCTATGTAATTGTCAACTATAAACCTTACTCTTTCTATAAACTACGCTAGTTACGACTACTAGCTTACTCTTTCTATAACTATACCTCGACCGCTGCCAGTTCCAGACCTCGGGTGACGAGCTCACAAATGCGATCCATATCGCCTGTAAGGTAGAGATAGCCAAGCACTGCCTCAAAACCTGTAGCGTCAAGATAATCAATTGTGCTGGCGTTCTTTGCCTTGGTATGTGGCTTGGAATTGCGTCCACGCCTATACCAATCAGCCTCTTCCTCTGTAAGCTCATCCATAAGAGCTAAAATCATGGCAGCCTGTGTAGGTGCCTTTACAATCTGGCTAGCCCTTTGGTGCAACTTATTAACTGGGGTATTCCCTTTATTTACCAATATAGAACGAATCACCAAATCGTATATAGAATCGCCTATGTATGCTAGAGTAAGTGGCGAATATGTTCTGATGTCTTTTGGCTCTATATTGAACTTTTCATTAAAATAGCTGTTTAAATCAACTGCCATACTACTCCCTCGCGAGTATCCTTAATCTCTACACCCTTTGCTAAAAGCTCATCACGAATTGCATCTGCTGTTGCAAAATCCTTTGCCTTCTTAGCCTCTGCGCGGCGAGCAATTGCATCATTAATGAATGCCTCAAGTTCAGCATCAACAGATGAACCAGCATCTGCAAGTGCCTTAGCATGACCAATTAAATCAAGAGAAAGCACTCTATCAAAGCTTTCTACAAGTGCGAGCTTAGTTGCATCGTTTGTATCTGCCTTTAAAGCGTCATAAAGCACTGTAATAGCCATTGAAGTGTTAAGGTCGTTAGAAACTGCCTCTAAGAATTTAGCCTCGAATTCAGCCTTTACAGCCTCATCAACAGCACCTTCCTCCTTAAGCTCACTTACACGCTTAACAAGCTTATTATAGGCCTGAACTGTGTTATCCAAATTCTCCCAAGAGAATACTAAAGGCTTACGATAGTGTGACTGCAAGCAGAAGAATCTGTATACAAGTGGATCATATCCCTTTTCCTGAAGAAGCGATACTGTAAGAATTGCGCCCTTTGATTTAGACATCTTACCAGACTGATCATTAAGGTGATTGCTGTGGAACCAGTAATTGCACCACTTATGTCCTAAGTATGCTTCGGACTGAGCAATCTCATTGGTGTGATGTGGGAAAATGTTATCAACACCACCGCAGTGAATATCAATATACTCACCCAGATGCTTCATAGAAATGCATGAGCACTCAATATGCCATCCTGGGTAACCAACGCCCCATGGGCTATCCCACTTAAGAGCCTGGTCCTCAAACTTAGACTTTGTAAACCAAAGAACAAAATCTGTCTTGTTCTTTTTATTAACATCCTCTTCTACATCATCACGAACACCTACTGCAAGCTGCTCTTTTTCAACTGCTGAAGAGAATACATAGTAATCCTGAAGCTTACTTGTATCAAAGTAAACATTGCCTCCAGCCACATAAGCATAGCCCTTTTCAAGAAGAACCTCTACCATGTGAATAAACTCTGGAATGCAATTTGTAGCAGGCTCAATAACATCTGGACGCTTATTTCCAACTGCATCAAAATCCTTAAAGAATGCATCTGTGTAGAACTTTGCGATTTCCATTACTGTCTTGTGCTCACGTTTTGCACCTGCAACCATCTTATCCTCACCAGTATCGGCATCGCTTGAAAGATGACCAACATCTGTAATGTTCATTACACGCTTAACATCATAGCCTGCGTACTCCAATGACTTGATAAGAGCATCCTGCATAATATATGTACGAATATTTCCAATATGTGCAAAATGATATACAGTAGGGCCGCATGTGTACATGCTAACCTTTCCCTCTTCTTTTGAGTGGAACTCCTCCACCTGCCTATTCAAAGTATTATAAAAAGTAAACATATTAATTCTCCTAGTCTTAGTCCGCATCTGTTACACATACAAGCCTAATCATTTACTTGCTCGACTAGAATGTCTCGCAAATAAATATTAGAGCTTGTCTGATACAGTTGCTCATCTATATTCCTTATTTTATGGGCTAATTTATAAATATAATAGCTTGTTACCTACAAATGCTATTTATAATTTATATCCTAATATCTTTTTATTTATTACGGGCACAGCCAGCGCAGCCTTCGCAGCTGCGGCCACTGTCGTAAACCGCGTTGCTGCCATCGTAAAACTCATAAAGCAAGCACACTGCCTGAGAGCTGATGCCCTCCTCACGACCTGTGAAGCCTAAATGTTCTTCCGTGGTAGCCTTGATATTAACCTGAGATACATCAATCCCCAAACATCGTGCTACGTTTTCTTCCATCTGCTCAATATATGGGCGAAGCTTTGGCTTTTGGGCGATGACAGTAGCATCAACATTGCCCACCACATAACCTTCATCCATAACGAGCTCTCTAACCTGCTCTAAAAGCTTCATAGAATCCGCACCCTTATACTTTGGATCAGTATCAGGGAAATGAGCTCCTATATCCTTTAATCCTGCTGCGCCAAGCACAGCATCTGCTATTGCATGCAAAAGTACATCTGCATCTGAATGGCCTAAGAGTCCCAGTGTGTGTTCTATCTTAACACCACCTATAATCAAATCACGGCCCTCCACAAGCTTATGTACATCATAGCCTGTACCTATTCTCATGTTGCCTCCTAATATTATAATCGAATCCGCGTATCACGCAGAATATCACCTACTAAACTACAGTATTATACCAAATAAAGAGGACTTTTAATAGTCCCCTTTACCCCTGTGGGTTACTATTCGCAGCCTATATAAATAGGGAAGTCCCTCCATGTGCTGCAGCTGGCTTTACATAGGGGCGTGATTTTGCGAATATTGCTGTTTTACTTATGGCCCTAATTTATGCAATGCGCCCAATGCCTCACCATTATGCTGCCATATACTCGTAGTACTCGTCCTCTGTTGCAAATAATTCGTATTCTCCGTCTACATATCCCATGTAACCTGCATCAATAACATATCCTTTCATAAAAAACACCTCCGTAGCATCCCGACAGTTCTTTATTAACTGTCTATAGGATAAACCACGGAGGTGTCCATATTTATTCCCTTGCATCCAATTAAGCTTAACTTTCGTTACTACTCACCGTTAAATTGGATTTTGTTATCTAACGTACTGCTGTCATATACCTACTATAAAGATCTGAGTGCTGTTTTAATAACTGCAAGTATAAGCCTTTAAATTGCTCATTCTTAGAGCACAGTAAGTAGTCTTCATCCCTCATAATCTTAATCCATGGAGTTGCAGTATAATAATCCCATATTGGATCATCCGTCCTCTGGGATAAATGTTCTAAAATACCTTGCATGATACTTAAATAATTGCCACCAGCTTCTCTTGCTTCACACAGTTTTTCTATTTCTGTTTTAAATTCAACTAAAGATTTAGCTATTAATAATCCTGTATTATCATTATCACCAATATAAGATCCAAATGGCGTCTTCCATTTTACATCTACACAATCACTGGCCTGAATGATAGATTTCTTAAATAGACTATGTAATTCATGATAATATTTGCTTGTAGAAAAATACACATCAAATGAATCGTATAAAACATGTTTGCATATTTGAGCGTTTATTGAAGTATCTGCAATATCTGTCTTTGACAACCAAAATGTGTAGTTATTATCAGCCAATCCTTCTATAAAAACTTTGTCCTCCTCATAGTAAAAATCTATTCTTCTATGAGATGGATTCGGCTTATATTTAGCCTTAACAGTAGGTTCAGAAACTAACAAATTTAAATTGCCAATATCATTAAAATCCGTATCATTGTTAAGTTTCTTGCGATTAAAAATCTTCATTATAACCTTATCTCCCTACAAACTGCCGATTTGTTAATTTAACTGTCTTCAATTATACAGAATCCTCATCCATCAATGAACACACAATTTAAAAATTGGTAACAAAAAAAATTCACAGGCTCTACTTGCTGAATAAATAGGTATAACCATCTATAATTATTGCTCTTAGTTATACCTTTTTAGATTCAATATAATGTTCCATAGCTCACTAAAAGGTATAACCTGCCATAATATCCCTCGCTAGTTATACCTTTTTGACTTCAATATAGTGTCTCATCGCCCACCAAAAGGTATAACCTGCCATAAATTCCCACTCTGGTTATACCTTTTTGACTTCAATATAATGTTTCATTGACTACCAAAAGGTATAACCCGCCATAAATTCCCAAGCCAGTTATACCTTTTTGACTTCATATTAATCCCTCATAAATTATAAAAGGTATAACCACCTCCCATATCAGCCCAAGATTATACCTTCACTAAAAGGAGCCCGCCACAAGGGCAGGCTCTAACAATTCAATTATTTAATTCTTCAAACTGGAGGTTCTCGAGTTCTTTTTTCTTTAAAATGCCCAACAAACTGGAATTTATCAATGTATTTATTCTAGTTGATTTCACCAACTATAAAATCTATTCAGTTTTAGATGATTCATCTGCCTGAATGGCTTTAACTTCGCGAGCTTTCTTTTTTCTCCTTCTTACAACAACAATAACTACTATTACTACTGCAATAATTAAAATATATGGTAGCAAATAAATTATCGCAATTACGATTTCTTGGACAGTTTCTACAAAGCCTACGAAGGAGGCGCCGAATGCTTCTACGAAGCGGTTCCATGCGCTGTCAGCTTTTACTTCAGAGTATGTGGCAACCTCAGTGATATCGATGCTTACAGTGCTGTAATCCACCTGGTCATCGAATGTCTTCATCTGGGCTGTGTAGCTTTCAATTTGATACTGAACTTCGTTGATTCTGTCCTCGATTTCAAGAAGCTCTGTAACATTTTCGGCATTGCTCTCAAGCTCCTGCAGACGCTCTAGTTTGGTATTAAGGCTCTTTAATCTGGCCTGTACGTCCACATAGCTTGATGTGATATCGTCCACAGATTCACTCTTGTAGGTTAGTGAGCCAACATCACCAACGCTTCCCATGAATGCTTCATATTTATCAGATGGGATGCGTGCCACGAAACCCGCACCTCGATTGCCGTATTCCTTATTACCACTTACAGAGGTTGATTCAAAGTATCCACCATTTTTGGTGACAATTTCTTTGATTGTAGCAACATCTTCATCAAATTTTTTTGATTCAAGGGTGATATATGAAGTGTACACAAGCTTTCTGCTAGTATCGTAGCCATCTAAATCAATATCTGATTCAGAACCTGTGCTGTCTGCATCAAAATCAGTGCTGCCTACATCATCACCTTCGTATTCAACATCAGCTACATCCGCTACTTCAGCAGCTTCCTCAAAGCCAGCGGCATTCTTAGAATAATATGCATTGCTTGTTGAAGCAGCTTCATAAGTACCGCTATCACTGCTGTCTGCACTGCCGCATCCTACGGCAAATAGCATTATTCCCGCAATAATTAATGCTAATAATCTCTTCTTCATAAAAGCCCCCTTTCAACTGATTAAGTTGTCTGTTTTTATTCTAAACCTTTTTTAGAATATTTAACAACCTTCTCTTCGCCCCAAGATACGCCGTTTTCATCATATGCTCTATCTGCAATGACTATCGAGCCGTCCTTAATCTCCTTTACAGCTCCTACATCTTGCTTAATCGAACCTAGCGATTTAATATATCCATCTGAAACAAGGTACAGTGTAATAAATTCACCTTCACATGAACTTAAAATATAATTTGCATCCTTAGTATGGATAAAGTAATCAGTTACATAAGAATACTCATCACAAGCCTCATCACTAGACTTATCATTGATAAAGATTTTATGAGTATAGCTTCCATCATCTTCCGCAGAAGTCAGGGCATAGAAAGTGTCCATCGTTCCATCATTATCAACATCAATATACTCATTGAAACCTAACTCCGAAAGCTGAGTACTGTAGAATTCATCATCAGGAATATATGCCTCATTAAAGCCTTCTATCTCAGAGTATGGCACTGTAAAGCTAATAATGCCTGCTGCATATGGTGCAATTTCATATTGCTGGAATAAAAATACTATCCCTCTATTATCAAGATACCACTCAGGACATGCCTCTCCGTCAAAAGAAGTCTTTATACCATCTTCATATCCAGAAATTATTCCGTCATCCTGGAATAACATATCTTTCGATTCCTGAGTTGACTCATCTATTGTTTTGATGATGTAATTCATAGCTGTATCTTCAATAGTAGCTTCATCACCAAAATCACTAAGAGAAAGCTGCTTTCCAGTAGCAACATCAAAGGTGTAGCCTGACTCTCCAGTCATGCCGTGGACTCCGCCTTGATATAAATAATCATAAACTACAAAACTAAATATTTTAGCATCCGCTCTAATTACCTCCACAGACACATCATTTGAGTAAGTGGTCTCATAGTAATCAATATCAGGATTCTCATCAGCGTACTCTTTGTTTGATTTGTTTTCTTCAGTAGCATCACTATTCATAGTATCTGCAGTTTGATTGAAGGTCTTTACCATACCTGAAAACATATCATCTAAAGCAGCTTGGAGCTCCGGATGATCATCATCAGTAATCTGGATACACTCAATTCCACCAGTGAAATACTGATAATCCTCTGCTGCGACTGATGTAATTGCATATTTAGGCGCTGTAGCTACCTTTTCTACATCCTCCTCATTTTCTTCTTTATCCTTATTCTCTACCGTTGTAGATTCTTTAGTACTTTCTTTTTTAGATTCTGCATCTGACTGATTACTACAAGCCACGATTGCTGTGGATGCACAAAGGCAAGCTAAAATTAAGGCTAATCTCCTTTTCATTACATACCTCCATTAATTAAAACTATTCCTCTTTTTCATCAGTATACATATTTACCGTATTATTTCAAGTAGTACAGTTGAAATTTTAGAATTCTTTACAATTATTTAAGAATTTAGCCAGACACAAAAATGGGATTCCCCTAGAAAACTAAGGGAATCCCGAAAAGGAGGATATATTATAACAAAAGAAATAGTAGCTTATTTAATAACCAGGCGCTTTGCACCTTCTGCCGCAAGTGGACTTCTAACAGTCTCACTCTCTTCAAATGTAATCTGTGCACAAAGCTTTGAGCCCTTCATACGTTCTGCCGCAAAAGTAAGTCCATTATTCTTTCTATCAAGCTTTGGAGAATCAATCTGATCTGGATCTCCAAGAAGCACAACCTTTGAGCCTTTGCCTGCACGTGTGATGATTTCCAAAATCTGACCGATGGTACAGTTTTGTGCTTCATCAACGATAATGAATGAATTAACTAATGAACGTCCGCGCATGTATGCCAAAGAACAAATCTCGATGATACCAGTATCAAACATGTCCTCAATCTGCATCTTTATCTGTTCTTTTTCTTCATTTTGCCCCTTCAATAGAACCTGAAGATTATCCATAAATGGAGCGATGAGCGGTGTCATCTTCTCTTCCAAATCACCAGGTAAAAATCCTAAATCATTATCTGATAAAGTGTTACTTCTGGTAATCATAATTCTATCGAATCCGTTGTGGTAATAGCCCTGTAATCCAGCTGCAAGAGCTAAGAAAGTTTTAGCTGTACCAGCACTACCTTTTAAAATAACAAGTGGCAATTCTTCCGGATTAGCAAGAAGTGCATATAGTGCAAATCTCTGACCCACATTTCGTGGCTGGCAGTAAGGTGTGTAATAATCACGGTCCTTAAGGATGTGCCATCCGTCTGTCTTGAATGTGTATAGAGCCGAATTGCTGCCTTCCCGGCAAATACCAAATTCATTCTCAATAAAGCCTTTATTAAATGGACTTTCGATATCTTCTGGAAGGATATCTCTACGACCTGTGTAATTCTCGTTATCGAGAATCATTTCGTTGTGATAGCCTTGAACAACACAGCCACACATTGTAGCGTTTATTCGCATTGAAATATCATTTGTAACAAGAATAGTTTCCAAGTCTGATTGTTTGGCGATGCCAAGCACACCATTTATTATTCTGTTATCAGGACGATCAAGTGAATACTCAGCTGGAACCAGCTTCTCAAACTCAGATTCTTTGGCAATTTTAAAAGTGCCACCATTTGGCATCGTAACCCCGTTTGCATAGTCACCCTCGATTGATTCGATGTTTCGAATGCTTTCTCTGGCGCCATATCCGACCTCTGCATAAGCTGTCTTTTTTGAGTCAAGCTCTTGTAGCGTGGTTGTAGTGATGATGACATTATTGTCGTCAAAACCGAAAATTGCTGTAGGGCAGTGAATCAAAATGTTCGTGTCTAAAACGTAATTCTTCTTCATAGGGGTCACGCTCCTTTTATTAAATTTCAGCCCTGATAAGCTTCTTTTTCCTCGCATATCAGGGAACCTTTTATAGATGTTACCGAAAGGTTTTTCTTAACTATATTTTATACCAATCGCCCCATTCTTTCTACAATATTTTGTGTTAAAGTATGTAGAGTTTGTGAATTCACACACAAAATATAGGAAACAAAAAACCTGTAGGAATAAGCACTTTAAAAGCCTATATCCTACAGGTAAAAACGTCTATCTTCTATTAAATATGACCTACCAAAAGCAAGCCTGCCAATCCATAATATGTAACAACAGCAACTAAATCATTTACGGTAGTGATAAGTGGACCAGATGCTACAGCAGGGTCAACCTTAATCTTGTGGAAAAAGATTGGAATGATTGTGCCAATAAAGCTTGATACAATCATCGCAATAAATAGTGAGAATCCTACAATCGAAGATACCTTAAATGCTGCAAACCAAATGTATCCCTTTAAGCTATGAAGGTATAGTGCCACAAAGAATAAAGCAAGTACACCTAAAATCAATCCATTTGTACCACCAACGCGCATTTCCTTAAGAACGAATTTAGCCTTTTCAAGACCTGAAATTTCTTCATCCATAAGCACACGAATGGTAACGGCCAGTGACTGTGTACCAACATTTCCTGCCATATCAAGAATCAGTGATTGGAACACTACAACGATTGCAACCGAAGCTACAACCTTGTCGAAAATACCGATAACTGAGCTTGTAACAAGGCCAAGTCCAAGCAAAAGTAAAAGCCATGGAATACGCTTTTTGATACTCTCTGGCAAGGTTTCGTTGAGATCTTCCTCTGCAGTCAAACCGGCCAACCTAGCGTAGTCTTCACCCATCTCATCATCTACGGCCTCGATGATATCCTGAGATGTGATGACACCGATAATCTCATCGTTTGGATTAAGAACTGGAATTGAATCCTCCGCATAATCCTTTAAATCTTCGATAGTATCCGAAATGTGGGCCTCCGCCTTAACACTTGGATAGCTGTGACTGATGATGTCATCAAGTGGTGTGTAATCCCTAGCAAGAATCAAATCTCTAAGCTCGATGGCTCCACAGTATTTGTTATTATCATCTTCTACGTAAATTGTGTTGATGTTATCATTGTCCTTAGATTGAGAAATCAAAGAACGCATTGCCTGCTTAACCGAAAAATTCTGCTTGATAACTATGAAGTTAGTAGTCATCATGCTACCTACTTCATCTTCATCGTAGGAATTGATAAGTCGTACATCGGCAGATGCATCCTTATCCATGAGGGCGATGAGCTGCTCTCTCTGCTCCTCATCTTCGATATCCTCAAGAGCATCAACCGCATCATCGGCATCCATGTTTTCAAGGACATCGGCAGCCTGCTCTGGAGTAATTTCTGCTAAATATTCTCCTACGTCTTCAATGTAAGGAAAGATTTCTGATAGACGCTCAGCACCTAAGATTCCAAAGAGTCTCTGTCGGTCTTCTGTATCCAGTGACTCGTACGCTTCAGCGATATCATTCTCATGATAATCGTCCAAAGCCTCCATCAATTCTTCTGCGTCAAGGTGTGAACGAAGTAAATCAATGATTTCTTTGATCTTGTTGTCTTCTAATATCTCTTTTGTTTCCATGTTGTTCTCCGCTAACAAAAAAAGAATGTCATATTGCTCCAAGAGACGATGACATTCTTAATCAACATGAAAATAAAGCTCTTTCGACTATATCATAAAAGAACAGCTATCCACGTATATAAAAAATGTCTCGTCGCTACATAATCGCCCATGACTGTCTGATTTGTCCATAGCTGTTCTCCTTTCATTTAATTTAGAATTTAATTGTTTGAATTGTACATAAAAAACATAACATAAAAAACAACTTTTTGTAAACCCCATTTACGAAAGTTTATCAACCATTTTTCTATCGAAGGTAACAGATTCAACTCCATCAACCTCAATTTGATAGAGAGCGTTTGCTGCCAAGTGCTCTGCAGCCTGCTCCACGTTTCTTATGCCAGTTGAAATAACGAACTTCTCCATTAAAGCATCAAGGCCATCTTCAGTGATTTGACACTCCTCACTGCTCATTCCCATTCTCTTTAACACCTTAGGTAGAGAGAATCTACGGAAGATTTCCTTCTTCTCCTCTACTGTGTAATCAGGAATATCAATAACCGCAAAACGTGACATAAGTGGTGCAGAAATATCTGCCTTAACATTTGCTGTAGCGATAGGATAAACACCCATTGTAGGAATCATACATTCCATATAATTATCTGTAAATCCAAGGTTATCTAAAAGTGTAAGCAGTACATCAGCTGGATTTCCATTGCCCTTACCTGAGTTAGCCTTATCAAGCTCATTAATAATAAATACAAGATTGCTGGTGCCTGAGTTTGCAAATGCTTCCATAATAATACCAGGCTTAGCATTTGAGTAGATTCTTGAGCTACCTGTAAGCTGTTCTGGATCGTTGATTGAGCTCATATCAAGTGTAGTCCATGGAAGCTTGAGAATTCTAGCTACCGCATATGCGATTTGGGATTTACCAACACCAGCAGGCCCGCAAAGAAGCAAACCATAGCTTGGAAGTGTATGTGTTCTGTTGACCTGTATTACTGTCTCCATGATTCTTTGCTTTACAGATTCAAGACCATACAGCTCCTCATCAAGGATTCTTCTGGCCTCTACAGGATCAATTGCCTCAAAATAATCACTCTTCCACTGAATGCTTGTCATTATAGAAAGAGCTCTTTGCGCATGACGTCTCTCTTCTATTGTAACTTCAGAAGATTTTGCAACAGCAAGATTTCTTCTTGCCCACAGACGAATGTTGTCTGGAAATGTTCTTCCGGCACATGTGATAAAATCGGTAATGGACTGAATGCTGGTAAGCTTCATATCATCGCCATCTTCTGCCTCATCATCATCAAGCTCCTCTTCCGATGGAGCATTTGATGCAAATAAGCGCTCTAACATAAACTGCAAAAATCCATCTTCTGAAGAAAGCTTTCCGTTGCCGATTCCAGTCTCTCTAATCTTGCAAACTGCATAACCCTCGTCTGTGACATGGCCTGAAAGTCTTACAGGGATACGATTCTCTCCCAACCAGCCAAGCAAGCTTACAAATCTTGAATCTACTTTTATAATATCTGAAGAATGTACACCATCAAAAAGCTCAGCCTCAAAGCTGGTCCTTGAAAGTGGATTAGTAAATACACCGTTGATGTGATGTTCAAGCTTACCATCTACATCTTCAAGCACTAAAATAGGCTTCTCTACAGTGGCTTCTGGTTCATCGGACTGAAATGTAGTGTAAGTCTTAATTGCCTCACCCTTTTCCTTTTCGTCCTGTGCAAAATCAAATACTGGCATAACACTCTCCTTTATCAAATTATTACAAATACTTCTTCTGCTGTGTAAATCCTCGCCCTCTAACTTCGGAAACTCGGCTAACGATAATAAATGCCTCTGGATCTATTTCGTGCACCATCTTCTCAGCCCTTGCCAGCTCTCTAAGTGTAACAATTGAAAGAGTTATCTCAGTTTCTTTCCCAAGATATCCTGTTCGACCATACATCACCGTTACGCCTCTATCGATATCTCTAAGGATTGATTGTCTGATTTCGTCACTCTTTTTGCTTACAACCTTTATCTGAGTTCTAGCCTTTCCAAGGATAAGAGTTCTGTCTAATGTAATAGTATACAGAATAACGAGTATAATTCCATACAATACTAGATTTTTATTTGTAAAAATTGCCTGAATACATAAAATTACTACATCAAATCCCCACATCAGGGTTGAAATTGGAATTCCTGTGTATTTATTGATAACAATAGGTGGTATATCCATGCCACCAGTAGAAGCACCTGTTCTGATTACAACTCCAAGGCTAACGCCTATGAGAAGGCCTCCGAAAACAGTGCATAGAAAAATATCATCAACAGGTGTGATTTTAGATGCCAGGAACTCACAGATATGTAGCTCTACCGGCATACAGAATGTTGAAAGAAGTGTATTTGCAGCAAACCTACGGCCCATTATTTTTAGCCCAACCAAAAACAATGAGGTATTGATTGCCAAAACAACTAAGGAAGTTTTTATTCCAAACATATGGTGGACGAAAAGCGCTATACCTGTTCCGCCACCAGTAATGAGCTTTGAAGGCTCCAAAAAGAATGCTACCGCAAATGCGTAAATAAAGTTTCCTAAAATAACAATTAATGCGGTCTTTAATATCTTTTTCATATTCTCACCTGCTATTTCTAAAAATTTCGCAACAGGTAAGATTGTACATCTATTACGGACATTTGTCAGCACAGCACGGTAATACGTTAGCGAACTAAAGCATCATGCCATGCTACAAGTCAAAATCGTCCGTAACACATTCGTCTAACTCAGGCACCTCAACATAAGCTGATTCCAAGCCTTCTCTTATCAGTTTCCAGTTCTGAAGAAACCAAACTGTCTGAGCTGGATGCTTGTAAAGAGACAGCATCTGTGCCCCTTCATACTTATATGGATATACAAGTGGTATGTTGGTAGGACGTGCCGTAGTAAAAAATATAATGTTTTTATATAGGTGTTTTGTCATTGCCTGCGGTGTTACACAGTAGTAAATGCTCTCACCAAAGTCTTCCGAATAATAGAAGTTCATTTCAGTCTGTTCCACATCAGATGGATCCATGCCCTCTACCGCAAATTCATTTACTCGAAGAGCCTTGATATCCATATCTTCTATTTCTTCTGCTGTGGCATTTTTCAAAGCTTCTTTCCACTTTTTTGCTTCAAGAGGACTCATCAAGCCTGCAAAAAATCTATCTTCTTTTTCTACTTTTTCGGATTCTTCTTCTGATTCAGTTGGATCTTTTCCGGTTTTTAACCAGTGATTAATAATATTGAGATTCTTGTTAAGCTGAGGAATATAAGCTGCATATTGCTTATCAAGCTTAACCATGTTTTTAAGATATTCTTCAAACTCTTTTTTATAAGCATCCAATGCATTTTTCCTGCGAAAATACATAGGAAGACCTACCAAAAGAGATATTCCCATAAAAATGACAAACAAGTTAATAATAATCCAGTCCATCCATATCACCTCAAACTATCTTTAAAGAATTGAGTATCCTATTAATCCAATCAAGCCAAGCAATAATAAGGTGTTTACTATCGATATAATAATAAGGACTTTGGTTGAGCGACCGCTCTTTTTAGAGGTAGAGATGTATACCTCCTCCATTTTTGTTTTGAAGTCAGCAGTTGCGTCAGCCACCTGTGCCTTTAATGGGGTGCTGTAGTCAAGGGAGTCCTGCAATTTTTGGACCTTATTACTAAGCTCCTTCATCAAACGCTCATTATTCTCCTGTCCGTCTATCACCTGATGCTTAAGCGTGTTGTTATCCTTGCTGACAAATTCAAGGATTTCTTGCATGCCATAGAGTTCTTTTTGAAGGCGATTAATTTCATCTTTGATAGCTTCTTCATTTAACGCTACATATCTTTCACGAAAAATTAGATTACCTTTATATTCCCCCTGCATATAACAGCCTCCTGTGAATATATTCTAGTCTAATTACATAATTATAATTACAAGTCAATTTTACCACGTTTTACTATGTTTTGTATAGTTATATAGAATAATATACTAAATCTAGTAAGACAAGGACCCGCCTTTTTATGAGGCGAGCCCTTTAAATAATTCATAACTATAATGCAAAGCGAGATACAAAATCCTGAAGCTCCTGTGCATTTCCTGCAAGTCTATCAGATGCCTGTGCAACCTCATAAGATGATGCTGTCTGCTCCTGTGAAGCAGCTGAAACATTTGAGGTTTCATCGGCAACCGCAATACTCATCTCTTCAATATCATGGATATTCTTAGCAATTGTATCGGTTCCGCCTGATAACTGCTCTACGATAGAACTCATTGTATTTGATTCCTCTGAAATAGAGTTAACCATTGTCACAATGTTATTGAATGTTCCACCAGCCTCATTTACAAGCTCAGAACCATTAACAACCTCATCTGCACCCTGTCTCATAGCAGCAACTGCTTCCTGAGAATTCTTCATGATACCAGCAATAAGCTCGTTAATCTTCTGTGCAGCCTGATTTGATTCGTCAGCAAGCTTTGAAATCTCACTGGCAACAACTGCGAATCCTTTACCCATTTCACCGGCACGCGCAGCCTCAATCGAAGCATTAAGTGAAAGCAAATTGGTCTGACTTGCGATTTCTGCAACAGTTACAACAAATTGATCGATACTCTTTAGGCTCTCTCCTAAGTCCTCTACAACATTTGCTGTGTTCTCAACTGATTCTCTGATTGTATTCATCATCTCAGTTGCATTAGTCATATCTGCAGCTCCGTTGATAGCTGCTTCATTTGTAGCTTTAATCATTTCTGATGAACGACTAATAGCTTCTTTGAATTCCTGCATATTTGTAACAAACGCATCAGTTTCATTTGTAGCTGCTGATACAGCGTTAATCTGTCCAGATGAAGACTGAGCTACATTTGTACAAGATGTTGCTACCATCTCACTAGCCTCAGCAGACTGTGAAGCTGATGCTGATAACTCTTCTGATGCAGATGCTACAGATGATGTTGTATCTGAAATCTGAATCATAAGGCTTCTAATATTTTCATGCATAGCATCAAGGGCTTCTGAAATAGAACCAATTTCGTTATTGTGCTTCTTAAGTTTACGCACATCTTCCATTTCCGGATTTTCTGTAAAATCACTATTAGACATGCGAATCATCTGTTTAGCAGAAAGTACGATTGGAGCAGTAATCTTATTTCCAAAGTAGAAGGCGATGATAAATCCTACAATAATAAGTACAACAAGGATGATTACAGTTGCAACAATACTCTTCATTAAGGAAGCTTGAGCGGTTGCACGATATTCAGCTTCAAGGGCATCCAAATCATCAATCCATACACCTGTACCCATTACCCAATCAAATGGCTCGTAGTATGCAGTATAGTTAATCTTTGGAAGTTCTTCAGTTTCATTTGGCTTTGCAAACATAAGCTGTGTATATCCACCGCCATCCTGCATACCATTTTCAATCATCTGCTGAATGAACTTATTACCAGAGGAATCTGTTAAATCCCATCTAGACTGACCTTCTGTGTCACGTCCTAAAAGAACAACATTAACACCCTCTGATGTATCAACCCAGAAGTAACCATTGCCATCATTGTATCTTAATTCTCTGATGATATCTGCAGACTGTTTCTGTGCCTCAGCAAGAGACATTTCGCCAGCCTTATATTTTGCGTTCATAAATTCGCAAATACTCATAGCTTCTTCAGTCTCATACTTAAGCTGAGCTTTAACGTCATCAAGCAGACGTTCCTTATAGGCAGCTGTCTGAGAATTATTAGTAGAAACCGTATTTATGATTGTAAAAAGTGATATTACTCCGGCAGTAATAATTACAGCGCCAACAATAACGGCAATCAATACAGTCTTCAAACTACCTCTTTTTTTACCCTCCATAAGTAAATCTCCTCCTACAAAGTTGTATTATATAAAACCCCACGTTTTAATTACTGACTTTAATTTATCACATGTTGTCAGATATTTTTATAATTTCACAGATAATTCATCGTTTTCTAAATCTCATCTTAGCCTTATTAAATCCTACATTACCATAGCCTGTAGCATACCCCTTTATAACTTCCTTCTTCACTTCCTCGGTAGTTAAAAACACTTTCTCTTTTGCTTTAGATGAATCCTCTGACTGCATTTCCATGAGTTCCTGGCTAAATTGAGTCAACTGGTATTGCATTTTCATCATATTATTAGCCATATTTTTCATTATCTTTAAAACGTCATCCTGATACTTTTCTATGAAATCGTTCATAGTCTCCTCTGTTACTCGAAGCAGCTTAGTTTCAGAATACGTAACAATTGTATAAATAGCAGGCGCACCTGTAAGAATACCAAACTCTCCAAAGCAAGCTTCTGGCCCAAGCAAACCTATCAAAACTTCATTTTCAGTGCCATATCCTGTATACATCTCCACATGGCCTGAAATAATTTTATACATATCAAGATTCTTTTCACCTTCTTGTAGAACCACTATCCCCGCAGGTACATCGTAGATTTTATCTCTATTAAGCACACTATTATTATCAAAAAAAGATCCCATAGTCTTCTCCTCCTATTATTTGGTAAAGGTCTTCATTACCCCAAATACTCAGCTTTGTACCCCTACTTTAAAAATAATACAACAAAATTGCGAAGATTTAATGTAGGCAGTGTGGCTAGTGTAAAAAAGCCTCATCTGTTTTTCCACAGATGAGGCTTTAATTACCTAAAATATAAACTTTTCTATTGCGGCTGCTACACCGTCTTCATCATTAGATGGCGCAATATAATCTGCCCACTCTTTTGTCTCTTCCTGAGCATTAGCCATGGCCACCGAAAGTCCTGCGTATTGCATCATTGGAATATCATTGTATCCATCACCGCAGGCTATCAAATACTTTTTGTCTATTCCAAGCTTGTTTAACAATATTTCTAGAGATGACGCCTTTTCAATCCCCTGTGGCATTATCTCAAGGAAATATGGCTCTGAGAAAAATATAGTTACAGCTCCGTTCAGCTTTTCATTAAGCTTGTCCTGCACCTGCTTAAGCACCTTGTGCTCTCCAGTACATAAGAATTTAACAGGTGGGTCTAACTGTGCCTCTTCATCCAAATGGAACACCTGTCTTACAGGAATGTTATTGATTCTGGATTCGATTTGCACATACTTATCGTTCTCATCGTTGGTGATAATCCCCTCTGAATCGTATGTTAGAGATGCAACACCAAATTTATTAGCGCAACGCACAATATCTGCAAAGTATTCTATTGGGAGAGTCTCCCTGCGGACCACTTCTTTTGTCTTGCAGTCGATAATCATGCCACCATTATATGAAAGGATGTATCCGCCCACCTCTTCCAAATGAAGCTGCTTCGCTATCTTGACAATTCCAGGAACCGGACGCCCCGATGCAAGAATAATCTTTACGCCTGCCTTCGCAGCTTTCTTTATTATCTCTTTGTTTTTACTACTAACCTCTTTTTTACTATTTAAAAGAGTTCCATCTAAATCTAATGCTATTGCTTTGTATTTCATAGGGCATATATTATCAAACTGCGCATAGATACGTCAATTTCTAATCTCACTTTTTAAATGAGAATATAAGTATGCTGGAGACCACTTTAGATTAACTGGCGTTACCATAGCCTTGAAAACTATCGATGGTGCCTGGGTTCCTTTGTAGACATCTAAAAAATCATCTAAATTTTCGCTATTAAACCCATCAAAAATCAAAAGCTCCGATATATTTTCATCGCAATCCATACCTGCTTTTGCAGATTTGCTATTATCAATTAGATGCTCTATAGACTTATGAATGTCATCACTAGAAATATTTACAATATCAGCTCCAATAGCACGACAGGCTCTTGTAAGTGCTGCCATTTTATTGAAAGTAAGATTATATATGAATACTCTCATGCTATACCCCTTTGTATCGATTTTTTATAAGTATAGCATAGCCTAGTGCTTTTGCAATCTGTATGAAATCCATGGAGGACTGGGGAAACGCCTACAAAAATGATTAACCTTACAACTTACCACCAGAGGTAGCAATTCCTTCTACAAACTGCTTCTGGAAAAAATCATAAGAATCGTATTTTTATAAAGTGTTATAAATCATGGTACTTACAACCAATATCAGGTATAATATCTTCATAAAATAAAAGGGAGGTATTTTACTATGGCAAGATTTACTTTGCCCAGAGACATTTATCATGGAAAGGGCGCACTTGAGGCTTTAAAATCATTCGAAGGCAAGCGCGCTATCATCTGTACTGGCGGCGGATCCATGAAAAGGGGTGGTTTTTTACAGAAGGTTGAGGATTATTTAAAAGAAGCTGGTATGGAAATCGAGCTTTTCGAAGGTATCGAGCCTGATCCATCTGTAGAGACAGTTATGAAAGGTGCCGAGGTAATGCAGAAATTCCAGCCTGACTGGATTGTTGCAATCGGTGGTGGTTCACCTATCGATGCTGCCAAGGCTATGTGGATTAAGTACGAGTATCCAGATACAACATTCGAAGATATGTGCAAAGTTTTCGGACTTCCTAAGCTTCGTACAAAGGCAAAATTCTGTGCTATATCTTCTACTTCAGGAACTGCTACAGAAGTTACTGCATTTTCAATCATCACTGATTATCAAAAGGGTATCAAATATCCAATCGCTGATTTTGAGATTACACCTGATGTGGCAATTGTTGACCCTGAGCTCGCTCATACAATGCCAAAGAAACTTGTAGCTCACACAGGTATGGATGCTATGACACATGCTATCGAAGCTTACGTTTCTACAGCAAATTGCGCATACACAGATCCACTTGCAATCCACGCAATTGAAATGATTATGAATACTCTTGTTAAATCATACAACGAGGATATGGAAGCAAGAGATGCAATGCACGATGCACAGTGCTTAGCTGGAATGGCATTTTCTAATGCCCTTCTTGGTATCGTTCATTCTATGGCACACAAAACAGGTGCTGCTTTTGCTGATTTAGGAGCACACATCATCCACGGTGCTGCTAATGCTATGTATCTTCCAAAGGTCATCGCATTCAACGCTAAGGATCCTGTAGCTAAACAGCGTTATGGCGTCATCGCTGATTACATGCATCTTGGCGGCTCAAATGACGATGAAAAGGTTAAGCTCCTCATCGATTATTTGCGCAAGATGAATGATGATCTTAATATTCCACATAGCATCAACCACTACGGTCCTGATGGACTTCCTGCCGAGCAGGGCTTTGTTCCTGAGGATGTTTTCCTTGAGAGACTTCATGATATAGCTGCTAATGCTATCCTTGATGCTTGTACAGGTTCTAATCCTAGACAGCCAAGTCAAGAAGAAATGGAAAAGCTTCTTAAGTGCTGCTACTACGACACTGAGGTTGATTTCTAAATTATGTCATAGATTCCTGTTTTTCCTCAGAAAAACAGGAATCGTAAATACCAAGAAAATAGATTCTTCTATTTTCTTGTCCTGCAAAGCAGGATTCTTGCTGACAATTTCATTGTTTTGTCAGCAAGAAGTCATAAAAATTGGGAGGCCATTTGGCCTCCCATTATTTCTATTATTTAACTTCTACAAGTTCAATTGTAAAATTAAGTTCTTTTCCGGCCATCTCGTGATTTGCATCAAGAGTGATATTTGTATCATCCTTAGCTACAACCTTCACTGGGAATGGTCTGCCGTATGGATCCTGCAAGTATACCTGCTGGTCTACAACAAGCTCCTCTGAACCTGGAAGCTGTGCAATCTCTATTGTAAAGACTGCATCCTCATCACGCTGACCATAAGCTTCCTCTGGCATAAGGTGAATATCTACCTTATCACCCACTTCCATATTTGCAACAGCTTTATCAAAACCCTTAATCATCATGCCTGCGCCGCAAACAAACTCAAGTGGCTCGCCTCTGTCATATGATGAGTCAAACTGTGTTCCATCATTGAATGTGCCTCTGTAGTGTGTGCGACATGTCTTACCTACATTCTTGCCTTCAAATTCAGGCTCAGAGTGGCATCCGCCACACCCAGAGTGCTCGCCACAGCTATGGCCTTCCTCGTGATCTCCACATGTATGACCTTCACCATGATGATTACAATTTACACCAGAGTTAACAAGCTCACCCTTAAGGTATGCGTCAACTGCAGCATCAACATCGCCTGATGCGCCAGCACAAAGCTCAATTCCGTTCTGGCTAAGAGCTGCCTGTGCGCCGCCTCCGATGCCACCACAGATAAGTACATCGATTGACTTGTTGCTAAGAAGACCTGCTAAAGCACCGTGGCCCTGTCCATCTGAACCAATAACCTCAGAAGAAACTACCTTGCCATCCTCTACTTCATAAATCTTAAACTGCTCAGTATGTCCAAAATGCTGGAACACCTGACCATTATCATATGTAACTGCTATTCTCATTTTTATACTCCTTTAAACAAAATCCCTGTCATTATAACAGAAATTTTATAAAAAGTGTGCACGTAATTCATCAGCTGAGATTGGCGAAAGGTAAGCTGGTGCAATATCAAATACTGTCTTTGCTCCTGTAGCACCTTCTGCATTAAGACGATAAATTGCTCTAGCATATGCTGTTAAAACAGCTCCTGTAAATTCAGGATTAGAATCAAGATTCAAGCTGTACTCGATAACGTGCTTGTTGCCATCGAAGCCTGTTTCGCCTGTGTAAATAACACTTCCTCCATGTGGCAAGCCGCTATGATTCTTCTTAAGCTCTTCTGCAGAAATAAAGTTAACTGTTGTATCGTAATCAGAAAAATAGTTTGGCATTTCTTTAATCTCTTTTTCGATACGGGCCTTATCTGCTCCATCTTCTACTACAACAAAGCACTCTCTTGTATGCTTCTCGCGAGTTGTAAGAGTAGGATTCTCTCCACTTCTAACTCTCTCAAGTGCCTCTGGAACTGGAATAGTGTATTGTCTAGCATCAACTACACCATCAATGCGTCTAATAGCATCTGAGTGTCCCTGGCTAACGCCCTTGCCCCAGAATGTGTAAGCCTCTCCCTTTGGTAAGATAGATGTTGCATAAAGTCTGTTAAGAGAGAACATTCCTGGATCCCAGCCACAAGAAATAAGGCCAAGCTTACCAGCTGACTTTGCTGCCTTTTCAACATTTGCAAAATGCTCTGGAATTCTAGCATGTGTATCAAATGAATCAATTACGTTGTAAAGAGCTGCGTACTTTGGTGTCATCTCTGGTAAATCTGTAGCGCTACCTCCGCAAATAATAAGAACATCTATATCTTCCTTACCAGTATCCAAGTCTGCTGTAGATCTAACTGGTGTATTTGTTTTTACTGAAACTGACTTAGGGTCTCTTCTAGTATAGATTGCAACAAGCTCCATATCCTCGCTAAGAGAAACGGCAGCTTCTGCTCCTTTTCCCAAGTTTCCATATCCTAAAATACCTACCTTTATCATGGTTATCCTCCTATAAAATCGAATTTTGCACTAATAATATCAAATTTTGCGCCATTAAGAAAGTCAATATACTTTGACTTTTTGTGGGCTACTTAAGGAAAAAGCCCACAAAAACCTTTACATTCTTAGCATTATATATTAGTTATCACTAGAAACAGTTCCTCATTCGTCACTGTTTCAATGATCTCCTTTAAAAGCAGAAAATATATCAATAGAAGCAGCCATCTTTTTTAGATCAGCAAGATTCTCTTTTAGATATAGTTCCAACTGCTGCACTTCGATTTCTGCAAATCCATCATTTTTCATAATTTTGCATTCAGGGATTTTTCCTTCCGCTGATCTAACTCCATCCTGAAAGGTAACAAAGGCATATTTATCCCCCTGCTCGCTCCTGCAAACAGCAGATACTGACATTTTTAATTCTCCTGCTTTCAAATCTTTCATCTCACCCTCCGATTGTTAACCCTAATACTCCTCATCAAATATCTTGTAAAATAAACGGTCAAAAAATCCGTATTCTCTTTTTTTAAAACTTGCAAACGCAGTCATACACTCATCACAATAGTAACCTTCCGCTTGTACATCAAGAGATACTGGTTTCTCATTAATAATCGATTTATCTTTATAATTCTCAGGATACCAAAAAACTTTAGTATCTCGTAGAGTCTTTGCCTTGACAATTCCCGGTCTCATTTCTTTACCACAATTAGGACAATTCATAACAAGTCTTCCTCCGCTCATTTTATTTTGGAATACTCAGAAAACAGATTTTAATAACTGAATAATCATCTGAACGCTTTAATTGTAACATTACCATTCCCAATAAACTGCAAGATTTATCAATATCTTTATTCTAGATGATTTGTCTGCCTAATCAAAGCGTTTTCTGAATATGAGCAGAAGTCAGCTTCCCGCTCTAAGGATGATGAGAAAAAGCTTTGGAGCGATTTCATGAAGTTATTTGAGAATTGTGGCAAGCTTAAGGATTCTGATTATAAATCTGCCGAAGCTCAAGCTATGGTAAAGGACATCAAAAACTACATCACAAAAAACTTCTATGAATGCACCAATGAAATTCTTGCAGGTCTTGGTAAGATGTACGCTGCAGAAGGCGAATTCAAGTCAAACATCGATAAAGCCGGTGGAAATGGTACTGCTGAATTTGTCAGCCGCGCAATTGCTGAATATGTAAAGTAGCCAGGCAGGAGGCACCAAAGTACCTCCTGTTCTTGATATAAATATTCTATTCTTCTCCACCTCTATTATCTTCAATTTGATGTCCTTTTTCATCTTCGTATAAATGACCTAAACCATATTAAAATAATCCACATATATCATAATTTGGTTCTTGATTAAGCATAAATCTTGTTATATATTTTTTGTTGTTTTTCAAATGCTCATTCGAGCGATAACTCCCTGATTTTACTATTAATTTAGAAAGGATATTAATGAACAAAACTTCATCACAAGAGCAAAGAATTGACGATTTAAAATCTGAGCTAGCTAAAATTACCAAGGAACTATCTAAAGCTCCTAATGGGTCACTTAATGCGGTGAAAACTTCAAATGGTTTCAAATATTTTCAAATAGAAAAGAACCATGGAACTGTAAAAAGAACCTACATCAAAAAAGAAAAGATTGCATTAGCAACTGCCCTTGCCAAGAAGCGATATAACAAGATTCGCAAACAAGAAATTGAAAATGAGATAGCATCAATTAAACTAAAATTAGATAGAACTCCAAAAATCTCTTCAACAGATCTACTCTATAACATTCCAGGCTATAGTAATCTTCTTCAACCCTTGCTAAATCCCAATTACATAAAACAACAGAAATGGCTATCACAACCTTATATACATAATGACAAACACCAGGAAACACTTCGATTTAAAACATCTGCTGGAATTACCGTAAGATCTAAATCAGAGACGCTTATAGTTCGTGGATTATCAGATTATAATATTCCATTTAGATATGAATGTGGGCTCGAGATTAATGGAACTATATATTTTCCTGATTTTACAATATATAAAGCTTCTGAAGACATTGAATTAATCTGGGAACACTTTGGAATGATGGACAATCCTGAATATCGATTCAATGCACTGAACAAACTTAATATTTATATCAATAAAGGCTATGTTCCAGGCCATAATCTGATATGTACCTTTGAAACTATTAATTCACCACTTACCGAAGATATTATTAAAAGAACCATTGAAGCTTACCTGCTGGACAAAAAGGTATAGATTCTTGAAAAACATCAGTTTTTCAGGAATCGTAAATACCATGAAAATAGAGTTATCTATTTTCATGTCCTGCAAAGCAGGATTCTTGCTGACAATTTCATTGTTCTGTCAGCAAGAAGTCATAACCATCTATCATTATTGCTCTTAGTTATACCTCTTTGACTTCATTACAATGTCTCATTGCCCACTATAAGGTATAACCTGCCGCAAAATCTCACATTGGTTATACCTTTTTGACTTCAGTATAATGTCTCATTACCCACAATAAGGTATAACCCTCCATAAATTCCTAAGCTAGTTATACCTTTTTGACTTCAATACAATGTCTCATTGCCCACTATAAGGTATAACCTGCCGCAAAATCTCACATTGGTTATACCTTTTTGACTTCAGTATAATGTCTCATTACCCACAATAAGGTATAACCCTCCATAAATTCCTAAGCTAGTTATACCTTTTTGACTTCATATTAGTCCCTCATAATTTATAAAAGGGTATAACTACCTCCCATATCAGCCCAAGATTATACCTTCACAAAAAGAGCCCGCCACAAGGGCAGGCTCTAACAATTCAATTATTACTGTACACAAAGCTCACAATCTAAGCTAGGGCACTGTGAGCATCCTACTTATTTGCGATAGCTGCCTGTGCTGGTGTAGGCACATGACGTATCTTTTATATCACTTGAAGCGGTCGACAGTTGTTTTTTTTTCCAATCGGAAGTGGTCTGCTTATATGCTTCATTTCCAAAGGCAGGATTTAGATACCAAATGAATTCCCCGTGATCATACACCACTCGATCAACAAAGTTATCAATCACTGTATCAGGTATCTTAGCCCTGGAATCATAAGCAGTCATCTTAATGAACTCAGAAAGACTTTCAATACGTCTATCCTTTGCTTCATTATCTTCCAATTCTAAAATCTGCTGTCTACACTCACTATTAATCTTTTCAATGTTCGAAATCTGATCTTCAAGTTTCTTTTTCTTACTTCGAAAGACTTCTCTGGAAATATCTCCGTCAGCACACATATCAACAAGATTAGCCATTTGCTTATGCAGCTTATCCAATTGCTTCATGTTTCGTTCAAGCTTTTCCTTATCATTTCTTTCAGGAGCCTTAACCTCAGCCACATCACTTAACATTGACATTGCTTCACGGTAAATAGCTTCCTTATTGTTTAAAAGCTTTTTAAAAATGAAATCAGCCTGAACTTCCAACTTCCATTCCATAAACGATGAGTTGTCACAGATTCCATCAACCTCAAGGCCTTTCTTCCTTCTACTTTCAGGTGTGCCTGTTCTTAACTGTCCATAGCACTGATAGATATACGAAAGATTTCCATCTTTTGCCTTGTGAGCGATTCTTCTGTTCATAGCATGACCACAGGTACAAACAAGTTTGTTACCCCAGATATGCTTGCATGGTGACTGACCAACAGATCTGCCATTCTTATCACGCTTTCCGATTCGATGTTTTGCTCTTAACTCCTGAGCCCGATCAAAATCTTCAGGTGATACAAGTTTCTCATGAGTGCCTTCCACATAAACCTTTTCAACGGCTCCAAAATTATTGATTTTCTTTTGAACCAGATAATCAGGAACATATTGCTTACGATAAACGATTCGTCCGCAATAAAAAGGATTTCTAAGCACCCTGTTAATGTTACCGGACTGCCATCTGGTAAGTCCTGTTGCAGTCTTTCGGCCCTCCTGCTCCATGATGTCCTGAATTTTACGAACACCATTGCCGGATAAATAGAGCTCGAAGATTCTCTTCACGGTCTCAGCCTGTTCTTTATTTACAACAAGCTTATCCCCTACTCTATCGTAGCCAAGGATATTACCATTGCCATACAGAACTCCATTCTTAAATGAAATCATCTGACCGGCTTTTACTCTCTGTGAAATCTTCTTACTTTCGTTCTGAGCCAGCGTTGCCATGATTGATAGACGAAGCTCTCCGTCCTCATCATTCATTGTCCAGATATTGTCTTCTGTGAACCACACCTCCACGCCGTAAGATTTGAGGATTCTGGTCTGCTGCAGTGTATCAACTGTGTTTCTCGCAAACCTAGATACCTCTCTGGTAATAATTAGATCAAATTTCTTTTCTTTTGCATCCTGAAGCATTCTCATAAAAGATTCTCGCTTGTGAATAGACGTACCGGTGATACCCTCATCAATATATCTATCTACCAGCTCCCAGTCAGGATGCCTTTGTAATAATTCATCATAGTACTGCACCTGATTCTCCAGTGCAGAAATCTGCGCCTCATGCTCTGTAGAAACACGGGCGTAGATAGCAGCTTTTCGCGCCATATTGCACCTCGCATTCCCAATTAAGCTGTCAGTACTATGAGTACATCATACAGCTTAATTATATAATGGTTACTCTAATTACTCAATTGGTAAATCACGCTTTTTCGCGATATACCGCAGTTCTTCGTCTGTTATCTTTCCTTCTTTGTTAAGCTCCTTCATAATGTCAAAAGCAGCATACTTAATAGCCATTTCCTCAGCCTCTGGAGGAAATGTAAGCTCTTTTAATTCCTTCATGACCATCCCTCCTAAAGCTTCTCAATGAAATAATTTTCCATGTAGGAAATCAATTCACAATGAATACGGCTTGCCTTTCTTCTGACAACCGGAACAGATACACCAGCTTCTTCTGCCAGTGTGTAGTAATCCTTCTCCTGCTTAAGAAGCGGAATGATAAGTTCCTGCTCCTTCACACTAAGTGCATGCAGGTGTCTCTTGAAAGAAGCATATTCATCAGCCATCATTACAATGACATACTCTCTTCTCTTGAATTCCTGTACCAGAGCCGGATCTGATAAAGCATCCTCTGCTGAATTCAGTCCTTTGATAGCTCCCTCAAGCATTACATCAAGAACCGCTTCATCCGCTGTAGGATTACTATAGTTACCCAAATTCTGAATACGGACTCCAAGTTCATCTTTGTGATTGCTACGCTTTCTTTCCTTCTCTGCCTTAATCTCGTAGATCAGTCTCATCTTGCAATCCTCGATGATTCCCTGGAAGGAAGAGTAATTGGAATAAATCAGTTCGGCCCTCTCCCTAGCTGATTTGTCACCGTAGCTTTCATAGATATTAACCATAGTGGCCATATACACCTCCTATATTCAGTTGTGTTTATGTCACTTGGCTGCGCGCCGCTTCGTAACTCTTACATGTTTAAGTCTAATTGGAATGCGCCTTATATTCGTTAGCGCGGATGTGGACATAAGGTACACATAATGTGAACCTTAACCCTCAAGAATCTGAATCTGTCTTAGCAATTCAAGCGCAGACTTCTTTGCCTTGTCCGTCTTCAGATTGTTCAGAATCTCTATTGCTTCATTAACAATAGGATCAAGATTATCCGGTGAATCACCGTTTAATATGTAATCAGCAGATACATGAAACAGGCGACTCAGCTGTGTAAGCATCTCAGCTGAAACACCTCTGCTGTTGTTCTCATAATTGGAAATAGCAGACTTCCCCTCAAGATGAAGTTCTATAGCAAGCTCCTCCTGGGTAAATCCAGCATCTGTACGTAACTTTTTAATTCTTCCACCAACTGTAGTTACATCAATTACTCCGTTGTTTCTGTTTACTTTCTTCATAGCTACACCCTTTCCGGTGCCTTCCAAAACAGAAGCGAACCGAAAAAAGAGCGCAAAAATAAAAGAGCACTGCAAAACAAATACTTAAACCAGCTGATACGCATATACGTATCTTCCAGTAAGCTTCTGTTTTGCAGGCCCTTTTTAATCTGAATAGATGTCTTATGCTCTCTGGCTGCATCTATCCGTAGTAAATACGACTCTCTTCACAAACTCTTGGATGCCAGACGTCACTCATTTGTAAGTCCTTTAACGCCATACTGACGACCAATCCAGCAATCTCCCTGGCATCCTCATAAATATTTAATTGTAAATCTAATTGCTACTTGCCTAACTTGTTAAGCTTCGCAGCGTATCCGGTTAAACGAGCATGCCTCTTCTTAGCAAGCTCCTCCTCGGATCTATTATCATCGAATACGGATACCTTGCCTTTCTTCACGCACACAACAAGGCGAGCACCGCATTCCGGGCAGACCATATACGAAGTTGTACTAGCTGACTCCATAAGAAATCCACCACATCTGTGGCAGCAAACCACGCATTCCCCAATTTTTTCCTCCGCTGAACTCATCAACATCACGCCTCCTTTGTCTTTCAAGCTTGATATCTCTCATTCGGAAAAGGGAAAGAAACCGATATGATGAGCATACTATAATCTCCCGATAATGGCCTTTCCGTAGTGTAGTCAACACTGCCATCATCAATGCACGACTGGTCTGATCTGTAAAAACTGTTTAGCACACATTACGCGAGGTCTTTAATGACCTTAACAGCCACACCCTGAATCTCACAGTCTGAAACAATGATGTCCTTCATAGTCTTATTCTCAGGATGAAGTCTGATCTTCTGATTCTCTTTGTCTACAAAATAGCGCTTCAGCGTGTTCTCATTCCCTACAAGTGCAACAACAATATCGCCATCCCTGGCTTCTGATTGCTTTCTGACAAGTACCAGATCTCCGGGAGAGATTCCAGCATCAATCATGGACTCGCCCTTCGCCCTAAGTAGGAAAAAAGTTCCGTTGCCAAACATAGAAACAGGCAATGACACATAACTTTCAGCGTACTCTTCCTCCAGTGTGGGAACGCCGCAGGAAACAGCACCAAGAAGTGCTACGCTTGTAAACTCTGTCTGAACCTTCTCGGTCTGCGCAGTAGAAATATGCTGGCCATCATATCTGATCATGCCATTGTCACTCATGGCTAACAGATACTTATATGCAGTTCCTCTGGCAATACCGACCGCATTGGCAATCTCTGTTGTAGACGGTGAGTGGCGATAATTCTTGTAGTATTCCTCTACAAATGCCTTAATAGTACCCATAAGCTCTGTAGATTTATGTCTCATACGCCGCTCCTTTCTAAAGGAAGCAATCTGCTTTCGTTACTTCCTATTTGAAAGTATATCACCACAAACACTTGTTTGCAACAATAATCTACAAAATATCGAAAATTTCTGACAGCCGCGAAAATCGTGCACTCCCCCTTTTATGATACCTATTGTAACAAAAAGCCTGTCCCAATTTAGGGACAGGCAAATTCGCAGTTTTATTCTTTATATTCGTAAATATCCTAAATTATATAATTAGAGGAGTCTTTGATGCTGAAATTAGTAAATCTTCTTTCCATTATCATTGAAGTGGCGGCCATCAATACTCTTTTGTTGAAATACATATAAATGTTTTACATTTCCTCTTTCTGCCATCGCTAATGCATTTCTTGCAATATACAACATATTCTTCGGATTCAACGTAGCAAATATATTAACCGTTATACCCTCTGGAAGTTGCCTTAATTCTGATGACACCGTTTGTATTAACTCTGGACTGTAATGCCTACTCAAATCATTCCCCCGCTCTCTGTACACCCTAATGGTAGGCAAACTAGCTTTCAGGCGTGGAAGCTGGCGGTATTCTATAGGATATGTATCTTCGATTACAAAATTTATCTCTTTAGGAATATTTCCATTCTTGAAGTTTTTTCTTTCTATTTTTACTTCTGCTTTATCTTCAGGGTAATCGTTATCATCAATTGGAAAATCATCAAATAATTCATTAACAACTATTTTAATTTGCATATACTGCGGAACTTTTTTCAAATTACACTTTCTTATGTTCAGCACTTTAGCCGAAAACCAGAACCACCAATAGTGATAGGAATGATATGTATTTACTCTGTTCATCATCACACTATCATGATTATATTTTCTAAATATACGAAGCACAATAACACATAAAACTATTCCTATTACAACATTACTACTACTTAAAAGCAGAATATAAAAGACGTTATCTGGCTCTATTATATTTGCCTTTAGATAGTCTGAGAACATACCTTTTATATTACAAATATTAGGGATTATTAGCACAAATATCAAAATTATTATTTCAATAATCTGTATACCATTATCCTCTATTATTTTTAGTAATCGCTTCATCTGTTGTTCCCCCTTTTACATATATGCCATCGACTTTTTGACATTCATGCAATTCAGTTATTACCTTAGTGCACGTATCTCCTGCCCAAATTCTAACTTGTTTTCTTCCAGCAATTATGAATAGTATATAACCGCATCCACTAGTTTCGTTTTCTATAGAACTTCTCCAGTCCTCCCAATCTATCGAAGATGGTATAGGTACATCCTGTGGATGGGTATGCCATACTCCCATATAATAGCTCTTTTTCACTTTTTCTTTCAGCAAAAAGCTATTATGCCGCGGATCTTTAATCGTAAAATGAATTCTATTGCAATAATCCCCACTGAATGGATGAGATATTTTCTCCAATGAGACATTTTTTGTAATATCATGCTGATATCCTACTATATAACCTCCACTTTCTGGGCTATTCACTTCATTCTGCAACCACTTATACATTTCATCAAAAACATCGGTTAGTACATCCAAAAATCTACCATCCGGCAATATGTATTTTACACAACTATTCTGTTGAGTGATTTCCACAACAGTTACACATCCCTTCGTAAAATTTATAATTTTTTTGGTATCCTTCTTCTTTCGTCACAGTCAGTAGATAATTATCTTCATCATCTACATCAAATATCTTCTCAACACAATATAACATCGCAGCGACTGTTCTCAGCAACACTGCAGTCCCATAAGGAGCCCTAGTTCCACCACAACCATTTCTAATAATCAATCTGTTATGTGCATCTTCTTCTAATCGATTTGCTTTATTATTTATAAGAGCTCCTTTTTCATCTGTGTACAAGCACTGAAAACATCCTTTTTTATTGTATTCTACTTTTAGAAGATGACTATAATTACCTCCAGCTTCAATCCAAGCATAAATTACAGGAATTGAACAATTATTATCCTTCAACAGATTATTAAAATACAATTGTTTATCACTACTACCAATTGTGAATATTATAATATCTTGGCTTTTTATCTCACTAAGCAAAGCATCTCTATCTAAATCTTTTCCAATTGCCCTTATATGTATTTCTGGATGTAAATACTCCAAGAATATTCTTAATGAATAAGGTTTTTCTAATCCTTGTCCAAATCCACCATAAGCCCATCTCATCACGTTATCTGGTTCAAGCTGATCTCCATCATAGACCGTAATGTTGCGAAATCCATTTTTTACCATTTCGGCTGCCGCATAACTACCTAATGAGCCTGCTCCAACGATGAGAACTTTTTTATCCATTAAATCAATTCTATTTCCAATAGCTTTACTTAACGCATAATAATCTTGTCGCTTGGACTTGATAATTCTTACTTCAGTAATATCATTCTGTATTTTAGCGATTACACTATTTTTAGTAGCATTATTAAATGACACTACCATTGTAAACACTTTTCTAACATCATTAATCAACATTCCAAATGATAAGATCATAGAACGCGCTTTTATCTGCTCAGATGATATAAATTCAAATGATTCCCGTGATATATGACTAATTTGCTTACCATATAAAACATTCAAGATGTCATTTTTTCCCCATCCTGTTTTCTTTGTCGGAGGAATAATACCTCTATTATCTATAAGAGGTATGTAATAGGCACAAATATCAGCACGATGTTTCCAATAACAGTTATCTCCATCTTTCTTTTCTTTATCATTAAGACTAATTCCATGTGCTACACATCTCATTTCGTCTTTACCTAAATAGACATTCAATTTTTTTGCCTTTGAATCATCACCTAAATAAATATCTATTTTTCCCTCTTCAGCAACATCGTCCCAATAATATAGAAACTCCTTCTGTAGTTCCTTTTCTATCTGCAGCTTTGAAAGATTAACTAACTCTAACAATCTTTCAATTGCATCTACTATTTTTTCTTCGAACGTAAAGAGTGACATTATCACGCTTCCAGACTCATACAGACATAGCGCTTTATAATTTCCCTCCGGAAGTGATTTATCCTTTCCTATGTCAAACCCTTCCGTCATGATGTGTGGGTAAGCATCACAAGTATCATTCACTGCAAATATAGTCACTCGTGAAGATGGAACGCTTTCTTCCGGACATAGCATTAAAAAATCATGTTTTCTTATAGAAAAGGTTATATACTTAAGCTTGTTTTCAGATTGTTGAATACATGATATTTCATCATACGCCTCTAATATATGTATAGCAGTTAATAATTCATCCAAAATTATGCTCCTTCTTTGTATTTGTAGATGCAGACATAGCTTTCTTTTCCGGAACTACAAACTGTTCACCTAGAACTTTTTGAACATATTTTGCAGCATCGTGTTCTGATTCTACATTTACTGCATTTGTTAGATTGTCCACTGCAACACATAATCTCTTATAAAACGTAACCATATACGTTTTACTACTTTCTCTCATTTTCGAAAAAATATCTGTATATGGTTTAACAGGCAATCTTTTCGAAATATCCGCACTTATAACTGCTCCTGATGCATCATAATATACATTCGTAAAGGAATTCTTAATTGATTCCATAGTTTTCTTAAGCGCAAGTAAATCATCGTCACCATCATCAGATGTACATTCCACAAAATTATCACATACCAAATATGTTAATCCTATACTTGGCGGAACCTCATGATCCAACTTAGAATTACTGTATATTTCATTTCTCCACTTTTTAACAAAACAGATTATTCTTCTTAACTGGTCATTACCGTTAATCTTGTTACATAAGTTTTCATTTAAGCCATCAGGATCTGCTTCTTCCCATTTGTATATACCTGTATCCTTACCTCGAGCCAAGTAAATATCTCCATCATCATCTGCATATAATGGAAGATCTATGTGCATCCACTCTTCACCATTTTCATAATATGAAGCTCTTACACATGGTTCTTTAATATCCACCGATCTCTTTGAAATGTCAATTGACTCTTTTAAATACCTCTTAATTTTTCTTGGATCAGGGTTTTCATCAATATTCAATGGAATCATAACAGCTACATCCATATCTACCACGTCTGAAACAATAGTAGTATTGTACTTATAACTACCTTGAATAAACATACGAATATCGCTCTTATTTACTGTAATTCCATGATCCTTTAATTTGCCTGGTAACTTAGTTTTTATTTCATCTTCTAATATTTCGCGCTTTTCTCTAAGATTATCCGCCTCACTACTTATACGAATTTCTTTATGAAAATCAGAAAATTCTTTTTTCAATTTCATTTTTTCACTTAACCTCCTAATACATTTCTAATAAATCAATTTCGTCTTTGCTTAACCTAATAATTGTCCTGAATACTTACCTTCCTCAACCCTAAAAAAGAATTCACTATACTGGTCACCATCAAATATTTCAAGTAATTCCCTCATATTCCAAATCAGATTAGCATCATTGACTTCATTTCTATCTAACCAAAACACTTTTCCTTCATCCGAATCTTTCAAACTTCCAACAAACTCATTAGTTTTATACAAAAGAACTATGTAACGAGTACCATCTTCTTGAATCCAATCCTTAAACCCACATGGAATTGGATTTTTGATTGTCAAGCCAGTTTCTTCTTTCATTTCTCTTATTACAGAATCGGTCAAAGACTCATCAGCCTCTATATGTCCCCCTGGAAAAACTAAACCACCAGGGTGTCTTGTCCCCTTTTTTTCTTGCACAAGAATTTTATCGTCCTTATATATTAAACACATATTTGTGAGTTCAATTTCTGTTGTTCTAGTCATGCTTCCACTTCCTTAATCTCTTAAATAAGCCAACGCAATTGAATGCGTTGGCTTATTACTTACTCATTTACTGCCATTTTATTCAATCTCGTTAATTTAGCCATACCACTATTAGCTCCACGAGGTTGTCTTAATGATCGCTTCTCAATTTCCTCTATACTCATAGTAGATGATATAGATTGCAAAACTTCTTTAAGTCGTAAATTTATCTTACTGTTTCTTGACTCAGCTCGTCTAATGATTCCTTGGCAAGCTACAGGAGAAATATATATTTCTTCAGGAGCATCAGCAGAAACAATATCTTTCATGCTTCCATATTGACAGTTTTCTGGACGTACAGAACAATTAATCACACCATCATTAGTGGAAATAATCTCTTTACCTAAATTGTAATAGTCATAATCTTTTTCAATAAGATTGATTTGACCATCATCAAAATTCTTTGGATTATCAAATCCCTTTTCAAATCTGCCTCCCAACCATTCTACTACCGGAACAGCCCAAGAGTTTCCAATCGCAGTATATCTAGTCGTTCTCTTAGCACCTTCTAAATCTGTATAATCAGCAGGAAATCCCATTAATCGCTCACATTCAACTGGTGATAACCTTCTAATTCTATTGTCTTGGACAACAAACAGTGAACCATTCAATGCAGCTGCATTACCATTCCATTTTGTTCCGTACGCAGCATAGAGACAATCTGTATAAGCCCTAAACACCTCATAATGGTGTCCATCCTTTTCAAACACCAATTCTTGTTCTGGGAAATAATCAATTCCATCTTTAAACTCAGAGTTGTGATTTTCAAACAAGACATTCTCTGGAGCAAAGTCCTTACCACCAGCCAAAACATATAATCTCTTTCTCTGCTGAGGAAGTCCGAAGAATTTTGCATCTATTACTCTCCAAGCAACATTTCTTTTCGGTCCACGTACTAATCCTGCCCTTGGCCATTTCTTTTCTTCAATAGGATTTTCTAATCCTGCCAAATACGAGATTAAACATCCAAAAGCATTCGTTTTATCAGACAAAACGCCTTCAACATTTTCCCAAAAAACAATCGTACGATTCTTCCCCTGACTCTCGCGAACTTTATCATTCGCATCTATAATATCAACATATTTTAGTGTCAAGTTACCTCTATCGTCGTTCAAGCCATTCTGAAAGCCAGCAAAAGAAAAAGCCTGACAAGGAGTTCCTCCGCATATCAAATCAGGAGCAGAGACTTCACCGTTTAAAATCTTTTCAGGGATGTCTGTCATATCACCCAAGTTAGGAATATCCTCATATTTTTCCTTTAAAACATATGAAGGAAAATCCGCAATTTCAGAAAACCATTCAAATTTATATCCCATTGGTTCCCATGCAACAGAAGCTGCCTCTATTCCAGAACATACACTTCCTATCGTTTTAATCATCACTTTATCACTCCTTATTATCGTATAGCATTATTCGTCATTTTCGGTTTTAGCATTCAGGCGATTTCTCCATTCCTGAATATCATACCAAGGACAACCTTCACATCCTTTTTCCGCATCCTTACCTTTTTTAGGAATGCTTTCATCCCAATCTGGACCACCTTTGTAAAAATAATCGATCCCGAAAATTGTTCCTCTTTTACCAGTTTGAAAACAAGTGCGGCACACTTCTCTTTTTTGCTGATTTCTTTGATTTGTTAAAAGCTGAAACTTACTTCTGATTTCTTCATCTGACATTTCGTCAGGATTCTCTGATTTAGTATCATCGTCCCATCTAATTTCCGAAAACTTGTGATCAGGCAAAACATTTCTACTCTGAACATTCTCATAGACATCTATTCCGCCTAAAACCCTTATAATTCTTTTTCGCAATGCAGGAGACCATGTTTCATATCCATTTCCAGCTAATTCAACTCTTGGAATATGAAGTAACATCAAATGAGTCGTATTTTTACCGCAATTTGGGCAATACATTTTTGTGTTTGTCGAGATAGTATAACCAAACTCTTTAAGATCTTGTATTCTTCTTGCAAAATTTGGATTTGATGGTAGCTCACAATTTACACACTTCCATTCTCCATCCCTAAGTGAATCAAAAATATCCTGTGTGACCTGTGCATTTTTCCCGCTCCAAAAATCATCTTGATCCTTATTCCATTTTTCCAGATGATTAGGATTCATCAAGTCATATACTTTGTTCATGTAGCTAAAGAGAGCTGGCTTATCCTTATAATCAATACTTACACCTGTTCTTCTATACTCTATAGGCAACCACCCATCCCATTTTTCTTCTGGATAGTCAAATTCAGCTTCTACATATACTTCTGACGCTTTTGTATGTGCATGAATCGGATCTGCCTCATTAATTTTAATATTCTTGTTCAATTCTTCCATTATTATCTTCTCCTCCCTCAAGAATAATCAATTCATCAATACTACACGAAAAATAATCGCAAAGCTTCGCAATTGTTTCAAGCGATACAGGTTCTTCTTTACCCATACGCGCAACGATATTGGAGCTTATTCCTACATTCTCAACAAGATCTTTCTTTTTCATCTTATTATCGATTAGTTTTTTCCATAAACCATCGTAGTTTACTTTCATTATCCACCTTCCTTGCGCTATCTCCCAATACAATATGTAGTGGTCGAGTCTCTTCATCTCGCCCAATAGAAAGTGTACTACAAATTTATCGTTTGTTCAATATAAAATAACTAATTCGTCTATAAAATTCACTATATCATGATTTTTAATAATGGTAACATTTTATCTCGGTTAATAGTAGTCCGAGAGTCCCGTTTGTAATACAAGACTCCCGTTTTGTAAGTGAAAATCTAGTTTTGTAAATGAGATTCCCACTTTGTAAATGAAAATCCCATTTTGTAAACGAGATTCCAGCTTTTTATTTTATATTTGTCCATGTTATAATTCGTTCAGCAGATTTTATGTACAAAAACAAGAGATCAATTCTCGCTCGAAACTTTTTGTATTCGGAGAATCCATCCCTGGTTCAGCAGATTTAGTTTTACTTCTGACGGCCTGTACATAAATTAAACTGTTACTTTTTGAGAAGTTTTGGCTTTAAGATTATGTTCTCGGCGGCAACCGGTGAACATCCTAGTTTCTTTAGCAAATCTTCTCCATAATAAAAGCTGAACACTTCGTATGGGCTACGGTCGTTCAGCTTTTTTCTTTTATAAGAGTTGATATGATTCATCATCAAAAAAATATCTTCCTGGGTTAGTTCATCAAAGCTTGTACCCTTTGGTAGAATTCTTCTTATCAATTCATGATTAACCTCACATGAACCTTTTTGGTAAGGGGCACTTGGGTCACAATAAAACACTCTAGTTCTAAGACAAGGGATACTTTTTCTATATTCAATCTCCTTTGGATTAGAGAATTCGCTTCCATTGTCTGTGAGTATGACAGGAAAAAGTTGATTAAATGTAGCTTTTCCCAACACTTTATCAATGGCATTTATTATTCTTATCACCGAACCTGATGTATTAGCATCTCTTAGAAATGCAAGCATTAAACTGCTCTCTACAAAATGAAGTGTTAATAAACATTTGCCACCAACCCTTCCAATAACAGTATCTAATTGTACTGTTGTTGCCTCAGGGTGTTCAGACATATATTTTAGATAATCCTGATAATTACGTCCTATCCTACAACCTCTATCAACCTTAAATTCAGCTTTTTTATATCTGGGACGATATTTTACCTTCCTTGGCAAATCAATGTTTCTAACATCAAAAAGCTGTGCGTCTACATAGTTGTATAGAGTTTTTTCACTACACATCAAGTCATCAACATTATTTAGATAGATTTGGTGCAGTGATTGGCCATTTTTAACCAACGGGCTAATTATTTCATTTATTCGAGCTATATCATCTTCATTAGACAGGATACCTGTCCTAGATTCTGAGATAATTGCATATGCTCTTTCATGCGCATCAGCTGGGTCATATAATCGCTTCATCAAAGTGCATTTATCCAGTTCCGAGCATCCATTACACACATAGGGTGGTTTACTCTTAATGGAGCAAATATCTTCTTTAAAATCTGGGCAATGTAGTGTGCATTCGGAGCATAAACTACATTTATATGCAGATTTATGAGTACAATCATTACCACATAAATCTTTGGTTTTACAAGTAGACCTATGCTTACAAGGGTTATATGGATATCCTGGTCTGCCACTTTTCTTGTCATAGGAGTACTTTTTTATTTCCTTTGCTATTGTGGTGCGGTCTTTACCTAATTGCTTACCAATCGCCCCAAAAGATGCATTGTCCTTAAGCATCTGAGCAATTATTAAACGATCTTCATATGATAAAAACTTTGACATATGGTGACTCCTTTCTAGCCGCCAGAAATCAAAGAATAACAAAAAAGAGACCAACCTTCCAGTCAGTCTCAAATATTTGTAAGAGAGAATCCATACCTCCCTCTTGCATCTCAAAATATATAGTTTTGGGAATCATCCGGGGTAAGAGGTATGGAATCTCGGATTACAATTGAGG
>NZ_JHXE01000014.1 GCF_000621865.1 Pseudobutyrivibrio sp. MD2005 | reverse complement strand
GTGAGACAGTTCGGTCCCTATCCGGCGCGGGCGTAGGATATTTGAGAGGAGCTGCCCCTAGTACGAGAGGACCGGGGTGGACGGACCACTGGTGTATCAGCTGTCGACCAACGGCATAGCTGAGTAGCCAAGTCTGGACGGGATAAACGCTGAAGGCATCTAAGCGTGAAGCCCCCCTCAAGATGAGATATCCCCTTTCTTTAAGGAAATAAGATCCCTTATAGACGATAAGGTAGATAGGTTCAAGGTGTAAGTGTGGTAACACATTCAGCTGATGAATACTAATAGATCGAAGGTTTATTCTAAAAAGGAAATGTGTAGTTAGGATGTAATTCTGAAATTTACTGTATGAAGTTTTGAGGTTGCTATAAATTTTATAATTTATAAGCAAGCCAAAAGCTTGCTATTTTTCATAAATAGTAAATATGGGGGCGTAGCTCAGTTGGGAGAGCACCTGCCTTGCAAGCAGGGGGTCAAGAGTTCGAATCTCTCCGTCTCCACTAAAATCCTTGTTTTATTCAAGGATTTTTTTATTTTAGCCACTTTTTTTATATTGAAAAAAATATGAAAATTTTGTGATTTTACTATTGCAGATATCTAGATATTGTGGTACTATAATCAAGTCGCGTGGGTGAGGGACTTAAACTAAGTTTAGGTTTTTCGCTTACGATTTAGGGGACTGGTCAAATGGTATGATAGGGGTCTCCAAAACCTTTGGTGGGAGTTCGATTCTCTCGTCCCCTGTTTGACTATAGCAGTAAATCAGATTTGATTTGCTGCTATTTTTTTTTGCGATTCATTGAATATAAAATTGCGGAGTGCTATAATAACAGTAAATATTCTGAATATTCAGTCAGAATTGAATGTACGGCTAAATATAATTACAAAAAAGGAGAAGGGGATTATGCTTGCTACTTTAGTACCACTATTTTATGAAGACATGTCAGTTGCGTCATATTGCCTGTATGCACAAAAAGAAAACTTGTATGAACACCCACATCTTTTAGTTTCTAAAAAGTATGATGGAGCAGGTTCTATTGTTGGAATTGAAGTTTTTGATAGTGTATCTGAAGATGATTTAGTTGCTAACTGCAGTATTATAATACCAATTAATAATATTTCGTTATTCTCTAATATTGAGCAACAGCTGACAGGATTTGACGGAAGAATTATATTGTTAGTTGATCAGACAATTAAACCAGAAGAGTCTTATAATAAGCGCTTACTTGATCTAAAGAGTAAAGGCTTTAAACTTGCGCTTAAAGATATTCCAGTAGCTAATATTGAGCAGTTTAAGTTTATGTTGGATGATTTTGATTTGTTCTTAATCGATAGCGAGCAAGGGGATGTTATCGAGCAGGCAAAGCAATTTAAAAAGATTATGCCAAGTACTACATTCTGCGCAGAAAACCTTCATACTATTGAAGAATTTGAAAATGCAAAAGCTTCTGGATTATTTAAAGTATTCGAAGGCACATTCTTTAGAGTACCTATAAATAAGGGGGACACAGAAGTTGCTCCTATTAAGATTAACTATATGAAATTGATGAAGGTAATCAATCAACCTGATTTCGACCTTTCAGATGTTGCTAATGTAGTTGGTCAGGACCCTGCATTATCAATCGAGCTTTTAAAGATTGCTAATAAACTTACTATAAACTCTAATATTCGATCTATTGCGCAGGCTACTGCACTTTTAGGACAGAAGGAGATTAGGCGTTGGCTTAATACTACACTTCTTAATGGCTTAGCTGCAGGAAAGCCTAACGAAATTACACGTCTATCACTTATTAGAGCTCGTTTTGCAGAGAATTTGGCTCCTGTATTCGATTATGCCATGAGAAAAGAAGAGCTTTTCCTTATGGGGCTATTTTCACTGTTAAATCTTATTCTGGATATACCTATGGAGGATGCCTTAGAGCAGGTAGGTGTTAGTAACGAGATTAAGAAAGCGCTGGTTAGTGACGATGGAATTTTCGCTCCACAGCTTGAGTTCTTACTTAGCTATGAAGCAGGTGATTGGCAGGAAGTATCGCGATTAATGGTACTACATGATATAGAGATGCATGACGTTTATGACGCATATGTTGAAGCATTAAAGTGGTACGGCAATATGTTTATCTAATTCTTGCTATTTATAGGGCCTCAGGTATGGTTACCTGAGGCCTTGTTTTAGCAAAAAAACATTAGGAAATTATTAAAATTTTATTAAATTTAGTATTGTGCAATATAGTAATTTTGGGAAACTGAATAGAATGAACTGGGCTGAAAATCCTATTATATAAGTGATATACGGGAAACTAAACTGCGCTTAATTGCTTGTTAGGTTTTATTTGTATTATTATATATCGACAGATTTTATAAAATTACATATATTTCAATGAAAAAACACATTAATTTGCATTGACACATTGCATTATAGGTGATATAAATTGACTTACCTTATTAATCATTCATATGTAATAGGAGTGGATTTTATGAAGTTTAAGATTTTGTTAAAGAACACACACGATGCAGAAGAATTTGTTAAGGCTGCTACAATGTGTGGTGGTGATGTTGACCTTCATAGTGGCGTTGTCTACATTGATGGAAAATCATTACTTGGTGTTTTAGCAATGGGAGTGAAAAGAGAGTTAGATGTTTATGTATCAGCACACAATGATGGAGCATTCAAGAATGCCGTTCAGAAGTTCGTTGTTGCATAGAATGGAATAATGTATAATATGACCTGTAAGTTTTGGCTTACAGGTCATATTTTTTTGTTATGAAAGTTTCAAGATTAGTAACTCCAGACGGAGAAAAGGCTCAAATAAATATATCAGTTAGAAATCTTGTAGAGTTTTTGCTTCGAGAAGGTGATATTGATGATAGAAAAGGTTCGGTAGACCCATTCGAAGTTATGCAAGCTGGAAGCAGGATCCATAGAAAGATACAAAATGCTATGGGTCCTTTTTATAGTGCCGAAGTTCCACTAAAGTTTAAGATAGAATATGATGATTATATTTTGGGCCTCGAGGGACGTGCAGATGGGCTTGTTTTAGATCGTGATGAAGAGGGAACTGTTGTTACAGCTACCGTTGATGAAATCAAAGGCATGTATATGGATGTAATGAGCTTTGAAAAGCCTGTTCTTGTACATGAGGCCCAGGCTAAATGCTATGCATACATTGTGGCTCAAGAATATGAGCTTGAAACAGTTGAAGTCCAAATGACTTATGTCAGCCTTGAGACAGAGGAAATCAAATACTTTAACCATGTCTATACTTATGAAGAAATAGAAGAATGGTTTTATACAATTATTGGTATATTTAAGAAATGGTCCGATTTTCAGTATTATCACAAGAAAGAATTATTAGAATCAGTTCAGGGATTAAGTTTTCCTTACGAGTATCGCGATGGGCAAAAGAAACTGGTAAGTGATGTTTACAGAAGCATATATAGAAGGAAAATTCTATTTATGCAGGCGCCAACTGGCACAGGCAAGACTATTGCTAATGTCTTTCCTGCTGTTATGGCTTTGGGGCAGAATCTAGCAGAACGCGTTTTTTATTTAACAGCAAAAACTGCGACTGCTCTAGCTGCAAGAGATGCATACAAACTATTAGTAGATAATGGTTATGAAGGCAAGACCATCATGCTTACAGCTAAAGAAAAAATGTGTATGTGCTCTGAGGCAGATTGCAATCCTGAAAATTGTCCATACGCCCGTGGTCACTTTGATAGAATCAATGATGCAATTTATGAAGTTATTACAAAAGAGACTGTAATAACAAGAGACGTCATCCTAGGGTACGCAGAAGAATATGTGGTATGTCCTTTTGAATTGGCGCTTGATGTAAGCACCTGGTGCGAAGGGATTATCTGTGATTACAACTATGTGTTTGATCCAAATGTGTATTTGAAAAGATTCTTTGCTGATGGGAAAAATGGGGAGCATATTTTCCTGATAGATGAAGCCCATAATATGGTAGATAGGGCCAGAGAGATGTATTCTGAGACTCTCATCAAAGAAGAAATTCTATCTATCAAAAGATACGCGAAGCCAGTTAGCAAAAAGCTGGTGAATGCATTGGAAAAATGTAATCGAATAATGCTTGAATACAAGCGAGAGTGTATAAATGATATAACGATTCTTTATGATGTGGATATATTGCTAAATGCTTGTGATAATCTTCAGATGATTTTAGAGCAGCTATTTAAGAAAGAAATCAAATTTGGAATATACCAGGATGAAGTTTTAGATTTTTATTTTAGGCTGAGAAATTTTACAGCATTGGCATATCAACAGGACCGAGACCATTATCGAATATATTGCGATTTTGATGAAGACAAGAATTTCAATCTGCATTTGTATTGCATTGATCCATCTGCGCAATTGCAAGACAGATTAAGGATGGCTCGTTCTACAGTGTATTTTAGCGCAACACTACTTCCTATAGATTACTATAAGGATTTGCTGTGTAACGAAAAGGATGTATATGCCATCTATGTTGATTCTGTATTTGAACAGGAAAAGCGTTTGTTGATGCTTGGGACAGATGTGACAAGCAAATATACAAGGCGAGGAGATGACGAGTATCAGAAGTTTGCAACCTACATTCACACAATTGTAGCGGCAAAGCAGGGCAATTATATGGTGTTTTCTCCATCTTACAAATTTATTGAAGAAATCCAAGGAAGATTTGATGCTTTTAATGATGATGTAGATGTGATTGTTCAAAATCAGAATATGACTGAATCGGAAAGAGAAGAATTCCTTGCTGAGTTTGATAAGCATAGGGATAAATCGCTTGTAGCCTTTTGTACATTAGGGGGCATTTTCTCAGAAGGAATAGATTTGGTAGGAGGAAAGCTGATAGGTGCTATTATCTTAGGGGCAGGTTTACCTCAGGTCGGAAATGAAAGAAAACTAATGTCTGATTTCTTTGACGAGAATGGAAAAAATGGTTTTGAGTATGCATATTTATACCCTGGAATGAATAAAGTAATACAGGCTGCAGGAAGAGTAATCAGGACAAAAGAGGATTATGGTGTGATAGCTCTTTTGGACGAAAGGTTTAGATTTTCAAGCTATCGCAAGACTTTTCCAAGGGAGTGGAACGATGCTGAATTTACGACTGTAGAAAACGTTTCGTTAAAATTAACAAATTTCTGGGATAAAAAAGGATAAAAAATTATTAGGACTTGTGTATTTTTTGTGTTATACTCTTTGTAACTGTGAGGCTGACTGTCATAATTACTAGCTTTTGAGACACAATTGACAGGCGGCATTTCACAGACTATCAAGTAAATATACGGAGGTTGTAAAGTGGGCAAAGTAAGAAGAGTTTACGTTGAGAAGAAACCGCAGTATGCAGTGGCTGCCAAATCTTTGTTATCAGAGATAGGGAGTTATTTAGGCATCAAGGATGTTACCGGAGTGAGAGTGTTGATACGTTATGACATTCAGGATGTTTCGGATGATGTATTTACAAAGGCTATCAAGACGGTTTTTTCAGAACCTCCTGTTGATAATGTATATGAAGGTACTTTTGACTTTGAGGGTAATGTTTTCAGTGTTGAATTCTTACCAGGACAGTTTGACCAGCGTGCAGATTCTGCCGAGCAGTGTCTAAAGCTTTTAAATGAGGACGAAGAGCCTACAATTCACACAGCTACTACTTATGTTATTGAGGGTAGCATTACCGATGACGAATTTAATGCTATTAAGAAGCATTGTATTAATCCTGTTGATTCTAGAGAGACTTCAGAAGATTTACCAGAGTCTCTATCTAATAATTTCGATGAACCAGCCGACGTCAAGACATTTGACGGTTTTTCTTCTATGGCTGAAAATGATTTACGCAAGTTATACGATTCCTTAAATCTTGCCATGACATTTAAGGATTTCATTCACATTCAGAATTATTTTTCCAAAGATGAGCATAGAGACCCTACTGTTACTGAGATTAGGGTGTTAGATACATATTGGTCTGATCATTGTAGACACACTACATTCTCTACAGAGCTTAAAAATGTAACAATAGAAGATGGATTTTATAAAGCTCCAATTCAGGAAACTTATAACGATTATCTTGATAACTTCAAAATCCTTTACAAGGATAGAGATGACAAATTCGTTTGCTTAATGGATTTAGCTCTTCTTGCAATGAAGAGATTAAAGGCTGATGGCAAGCTTGCAGATCAGGAAGAGTCAGATGAAATTAACGCTTGTTCAATCGTTGTTCCTATCAATGTAGATGGAACAGAAGAAGAGTGGCTTATCAACTTCAAGAACGAGACACATAACCATCCAACAGAAATTGAGCCATTTGGTGGCGCTGCTACATGTCTTGGTGGAGCAATCCGTGATCCACTTTCAGGACGTACTTATGTATACCAGGCAATGCGTGTTACAGGTGCAGCTGATCCTACAGTTTCTGTAAAGGATACAATCGAAGGAAAGCTTCCTCAGAAGAAGCTTGTTCGTGAGGCTGCTCATGGTTACAGTTCATATGGTAACCAGATTGGTCTTGCTACAGGATACGTTAAAGAGATTTACCATCCTGATTATGTTGCAAAGCGTATGGAGATTGGTGCTGTTATGGGTGCTGCTCCAAGACGCGCAGTTCAGAGATTAAATTCTGATCCAGGAGATAAGATTATTCTTCTTGGTGGTCGTACAGGCCGTGATGGTATTGGTGGTGCTACAGGTTCTTCAAAGGCACACAATACAGAATCTACTGCAGTTTGTGGTGCAGAGGTTCAGAAGGGTAATCCACCTACAGAAAGAAAGATTCAGCGTCTTTTCAGAAGAGAAGAAGTTTCTTATATAATCAAGAAATGTAACGACTTTGGTGCCGGCGGTGTTTCAGTTGCCATCGGAGAGCTTGCTCCAGGACTTATTGTTGATTTGGACAAGGTTCCAAAGAAATATGCAGGTCTTGATGGAACAGAGCTTGCTATTTCAGAGTCTCAGGAGAGAATGGCAGTAGTAGTTGCTCCTTCAGATGTTAATAAGTTCCTTCAGTATGCAGCAGAAGAAAACCTTGAAGCTATTGAGGTTGCTGTAGTTACAGAGGAGCCACGTCTTGTACTTAACTGGAGAGGCAAAGAAATCGTTAATCTTTCAAGAGCATTCCTTGATACAAACGGTGCACATCAGGAGACAGATGTTTATGTAGAACTTCCTGATAACAAAGATAAATACATTGATAAGATTGGCATCGAAAAGGTAGCATCAGATGTTGCTAATGGCGATTTCAAGGCAGCATGGCTTGATTCACTTGCTGATCTTAATGTATGTTCCCAGAAGGGTCTTGTTGAAATGTTCGATGGTTCAATCGGTGCAGGCTCAACACTCATGCCTTTCGGTGGAAAATATCAGCTCACAGAAACTCAGGCAATGGTAGCAAAGGTACCAGTTGCTGACGGCAAGACTGATGCGGTTACAATGATGGCATACGGCTTCAATCCTTATGTCAGCTCATGGTCACCATTCCATGGTTCACAGCTTGCAGTTCTCGAATCTATTTCTAGAATTGTTGCTACTGGTGGTGATTATAAGAAGATTAGATTTACATTCCAGGAGTACTTCCGCAGAATGAGCGAGGATCCAAAGAGATGGAGCCAGCCATTTGCAGCACTTCTTGGTGCATATAAGGCACAGATGGAATTCGGACTTCCTTCAATCGGTGGTAAGGATTCTATGTCAGGAACATTCAACGAAATCGATGTTCCTCCAACACTTGTTTCTTTTGCAGTAGATGTTGCTAAGGAGCAGGATATTGTTACTCCAGAGTTAAAGGAAGCTGGCGATAAGCTCTTCATTCTTCGAATTCTTCGTGACAATTACGACCAGCCAAACTACCAGCAGGCTAAGGCAGTCTTCGAAATCGTTAGACAGATGGTAGAGCTTGGAAATATTAAGGCTGCTTACGCTCTTGATGCAAACGGACTTGTACCTGCTGTTTCAAAGATGGCATTTGGTAACAAGCTTGGTGTAAAGCTTGTTGATGAATGTCAGTCAGTAATGCTTTTTGGCTGTGTTATCGGCGATATCGTAGTAGAGGTTTCAGAGGATGGCGCACTTGCTATCACAGCTGAGCTTGAAAAGCGTGGCCTTTCAGATTGTGGCTTCGTAGTTGGTGAAGTTACAGATGATGCTACATTCACATATCGCGATGCTAAGATTTCTGTTGATGAAGCTCTTGCAGCTTGGACAGGAACACTTGAGCCAGTATTTAAGACAAGAAGTTATGAAGACACAAGTAGCATAGAAACAAAACTATACGAAGCAAAGAATTTCTACTTATGCAAGAATAAGATTGCAAAGCCTAGAGTATTTATTCCAGTATTCCCAGGTACAAACTGTGAGTACGATTCAGCTAGAGCTTTCGAGCAGGCTGGTGCAATCGCGAACGTAAAGGTATTTAAGAACCAAACAGCAGAGGACATAAGAGAATCTGTAGACGAGTTCTCAAGAGCAATTGCTCAGTCTCAGATTGTTATGTTCCCAGGTGGATTCTCTGCCGGTGATGAGCCAGAGGGTTCAGCTAAGTTCTTTGCTACAGCATTTAGAAATGCAAAGATGAAAGAAGCTATTACAAACCTTCTTGAAAATAGAGATGGTTTGATGCTTGGTATCTGTAATGGTTTCCAGGCACTTATCAAGCTCGGTCTTGTTCCTTATGGTGAAATCCATACACAGGAGCCAGACTCACCAACACTTACTTACAATACAATTGGCAGACATATTTCTAAAATTGCATATACAAAGGTAGTCAGCAACAAGTCTCCATGGCTCGCTGGCACTCGTTTAGGTGAAACATATTGCGCACCTGCATCACACGGTGAAGGTCGTTTTGTTGCATCAGAAGAGTGGATTAAGAAGTTATTCGAAAATGGACAGGTTGCTACACAGTACGTTGATGTTGATGGTAATGCATCTATGGATGAAGAATGGAACATCAACGGAAGCTATTGCGCTATCGAGGGTATTACTAGCCCTGATGGTAGAGTATATGGAAAGATGTGCCATGCAGAACGTAAGGGAAATGGTGTTTCTATAAACATCTATGGCAACCAGGACATGAAGCTATTCGAGTCTGGTGTAGATTATTTCAGATAAACGTAAACTCCAAGGTAACTATATACCTTGGAGTTTTAATAAAAAGGGTAGAAAAGAGGAAAGATGAAAGCATTTTTAATTTTGGAAGACGGAACAGTTTTCGAAGGAACTAGTATCGGTTCAACAAGAGAAGTCATTAGTGAAATAGTTTTTAATACTTCTATGACTGGCTACTTGGAAGTTCTTACAGATCCTTCTTATGCGGGACAGGCTGTTTGTATGACATATCCGCTCATAGGTAATTATGGTATTACAGATGATATGGAAAGCGGAAGACCTTGGCCAGATGGATTCATCGTAAGAGAGCTTAGCAGAATTCCTTCAAATTTCAGATGTAAGGGAACTATTCAGGATTTCTTAGTGAAGCATAATATTACAGGTATTTCTGGCATCGATACACGTGCTCTTACTAAAATTCTTCGTGACCGTGGAACTATGAATGGAATGATTACCACAAACGAGCACTATAATTTTGAAGAAATCAAGCCAAAGCTTCAGGCCTACGCAACTGGAGATGTAGTATCAAAGGTTACCTGCAATGAGAAATCAGTATTATCAGGAAACGGCAAGAAGGTTGCACTCCTTGATTTTGGTGCAAAGAGAAATATTGCAAAATCCTTAAATGATAGAGGCTGCGAGGTTACCATTTATCCTGCACATACACCAGCTAAAGAGATTCTTGCAGCAGAGCCAGATGGAATTATGCTTTCAAACGGACCTGGAGATCCAAAGGATTGCGGTGAGATTATAGATGAGGTAAAAAAGCTTTACGATTCAGATGTGCCAATTTTTGCAATCTGCCTAGGACATCAGCTTATGGCTCTTGCTAATGGTCTTGATACACATAAGCTTAAGTACGGTCATAGAGGTGGAAACCATCCAGTAAAGGATTTAGAGACAGGTAAGGTTTACATTTCATCTCAGAATCACGGATATGTAGTAGATACAGATGGTCTTGATGAAAAGATTGCAGTTCCTGCATTTGTAAATGTTAACGACGGTACAAATGAAGGTTTGAAATATACAGGAAAGAACATCTTCACTGTTCAGTTCCATCCTGAGGCATGCCCAGGACCACAGGACAGCGGATATTTGTTTGATAGATTTATTAAGATGATGGGAGGAGAGCAGTAATGCCAAAGAGAAGTGACATTAAAAAGGTAATGGTGATTGGCTCAGGTCCTATCGTTATCGGACAGGCGGCAGAGTTTGACTACGCAGGTACTCAGGCTTGTCGTTCACTTAAAGAAGAGGGCATGGAGGTATGCTTAGTTAACTCAAACCCAGCTACCATCATGACAGATAAGGAAATAGCAGATCAGGTTTATATCGAGCCACTTACAGTTGATGTTTTAAAGCAGATTATCATTAAGGAAAAGCCAGATTCACTTCTTCCTACACTTGGTGGACAGGCTGGCCTTAACCTTGGTATGGAGCTTGCAGAATCAGGTTTCCTTGAGGAGCAAGGTGTAAAGCTTATTGGTACCACAGCTGAGACAATCTTTAGAGCAGAAGACAGACAGGCATTCAAAGACACTATGGAAAAGCTAGGTGAGCCTGTAGCAGCATCACTTGTTGTAAACACAGTTGAGGATGGTATCAAGTTTACAAACACAATCGGCTACCCTGTAGTGCTCCGTCCTGCATACACACTGGGCGGTTCAGGCGGTGGTATTGCACATAATCAGCAGGAGCTTGTTGAGATTCTTACAAACGGTCTTCGCCTTTCACGTGTACACGAGGTACTTGTTGAAAGATGTATTGCAGGCTGGAAGGAAATCGAATACGAGGTAATGCGCGACGCCAACGGCAACTGCATAACAGTTTGTAACATGGAAAACATCGACCCAGTCGGTGTACACACAGGTGATTCAATCGTAGTTGCTCCATCTCAGACACTTGGTGATAAGGAATATCAGATGCTTCGTACATCTGCGCTTCGTATTATCGATGAGCTTGGAATCACAGGTGGATGTAACGTACAGTATGCTCTTCATCCAGAGAGCTTTGAGTACTGCGTAATCGAGGTAAACCCTCGTGTATCTCGTTCATCAGCACTTGCTTCAAAGGCAACTGGTTACCCAATCGCAAAGGTGGCAGCTAAGATTGCCCTTGGATACACACTTGATGAGATTCCAAATGCTATCACAAAGAAGACATTCGCCAGCTTCGAGCCAATGCTTGATTACTGCGTAGTTAAGATTCCACGTCTTCCATTTGATAAGTTCATTACAGCTACAAGAAAGCTTACAACACAGATGAAGGCTACCGGCGAGGTAATGTCAATCTGTAATAACTTCGAGGGTGCTCTTATGAAGGCTATCCGTTCACTTGAGCAGCATGTAGATTCTCTTCTTAGCTATGATTTCTGCGACATGACAGATGCTGAACTTGAAGAAGCCCTTACAGTAGTTGATGACAGAAGAATTTACTGCATCGCTGAAGCACTTAGACGAGGCACATCATACGAGACAATTCATGAAATCACAAAGATTGACTTGTGGTTTATTGATAAGATTAAGATTCTTGTTGAAATGGAACTTAGACTTCAGCAGGAAGAACTTACAGTAGACCTTCTTAAGGAAGCAAAGAGAATCGAGTTCCCAGATAGCGTAATTGCTCACTTAAATGGCAAGATGACTGAGGACGAAGTTCGCAAGATGCGTTACGATAATGGCATTGTAGCTGCTTACAAGATGGTTGATACCTGTGCAGCTGAGTTTGATGCCATGACACCATACTACTACAGTGTATACGGTAGTGAAAACGAGGCTGTTAAGACTGAAGGTAAAAAGAAAGTTCTTGTACTGGGTTCTGGTCCAATCCGTATCGGACAGGGTGTTGAGTTCGACTATTGTTCAGTTCATGCTACCTGGGCATTCGCTAAGGAAGGCTGGGAGACAGTTATCGTAAACAACAACCCAGAGACTGTTTCAACTGATTTCGATATTGCAGATAAGCTTTATTTTGAGCCTCTTACAAACGAGGATGTAGAATCAATCGTAAATCTTGAAAAGCCAGATGGCGCTATCGTACAGTTCGGTGGCCAGACAGCTATCAAGCTTACAGAGCATCTTATGAAAATCGGCGTGCCAATCCTTGGTACAAAGGCAGAGGATGTAGATGCAGCAGAGGATAGAGAGCTCTTTGATGAAATCTTAGAGCAGACACAGATTCCTCGTGCAGCAGGTGGCACAGTTTTCACTGCTGAGGAAGCAAAGGCAGTTGCGAACCGCTTAGGTTATCCAGTACTTGTACGTCCTTCATATGTACTTGGTGGTCAGGGAATGCAGATTGCATTCAATGACGAAGAGATTGAGAAGTTCATGGACATCATCAATCAGATTGCTCAGGATCACCCAATCCTTGTAGATAAGTATTTACAGGGTAAGGAGATTGAGGTAGATGCCATCTGCGATGGAGAAAATATCTTAATCCCTGGTATCATGGAGCATATTGAGCGTACTGGTATCCACTCAGGTGATAGTATCTCAGTTTATCCTGCTCACACAATCAGTCAGGATATTAAGGATAAGATTGTTGATTACACAGAGCGCCTTGCAAAGGCACTTCACGTACTTGGTATGATTAACATCCAGTTTATTGCAATGGATGGAGAGGTGTACGTAATCGAGGTAAACCCACGAAGCTCTCGTACAGTTCCATACATCAGTAAGGTAACAGGTATTCCAATCGTAGATCTTGCAGCAAAGGCAATCCTTGGTCATAAGATTACAGAGATGGGATATAAGACAGGACTTCAGCCAGAGGCAGATTACATTGCAATTAAGATGCCAGTGTTCTCATTCGAAAAGCTTAGAGGCGCTGAAATCAGCCTTGGACCTGAAATGAAATCAACAGGTGAGTGTTTAGGTATCGCAAAGACTTTCGAAGAAGCTCTTTATAAGGCATTCCTTGGTGCCGGCGTTGTCCTTCCAAAGCACAAGCAGATGATTATCACTGTAAAGGATGCAGATAAACCAGAAGCACTTGAGGTAGCAAAGAGATTTGAAAAGCTTGGTTACAAAATCTACGCAACACGTTCTACTGCAAAGTATTTGCAGGATGGTGGAGTAGATGCACTTCAGGTTAATAAGATTTCACAGGAATCGCCAAACGTAATGGACCTTATCCTAGGTCACAAGATTGATCTTGTAATCGATACTCCAACACAGGGACATGGCGATAAGACAAGAGATGGATTCCTGATTCGTAGAAATTCTATCGAGACAGGTGTAAATTGTATCACTGCTATCGATACTGCTGTGGCACTTGCTACATCACTCGAGAGTGCAACTACTGAATACACACTTGTGGATGTTGCAAAAATCTAGAAATTAAGTCATGATTTTATAAGGCTAGTGGCATATTGCTGCTAGCCTTTTTTGGATATTAATATAAAACTGTGGTATAATACAAAAATTGTTGATTATATTCAATAAAATGAAAAAAAGTATTGACCTTCCACCTTGTAGAAGGTTTATATTTTAGCCATAGACAAGGCCAAGTCTTAAGAAACTTGAGGAGACAATATGAAAATCAATCAAGTAGAAGAGTTAGTTGGAATCACAAAAAAGAATATTCGATTCTACGAAGACCAGGGGCTGATAAGTCCAAAGAGAAACAGTGACAATGGATATAGAGATTATTCACTTCAAGATGTTGAACTATTAAATAAGATAAAGCTTCTAAGAAGATTAGATGTTCCTATTGAAGAAATAAGAAAGATAGAAAATGAAGAAATCTCTATGCAGAATTGTCTCGATAGACATATATCTCATTTCACACATCGACAGCATGAAATTGATGTAATGAAAGAGATGTGCCATCAAATAATAGAAGCAAATGTTTCATTCAAAGATCTTCATGCTGATGCTTATCTTGATGATATGAAAAACCTCGAGAAGGGAGGCGTTAGATTTATGGATGTAAATAAAACTGATATAAAGAAAACAAAAAGAGGACCAATTATTGCAGCAGCAGTTAGCATTGTTTTCTTTATTGCAATGATTCTTGTTATGTGCTGGGCAGAAATAACAGATCAGGAGGCCCCGGTGGGACTGCTTGTTATTTTTATCGTAATATTTGGTTCAATGATAGTAGGAACGCTAATAGCGTTAAAACAAAGATTAAAAGAGATAGATGGAGGAGAAATTAATGAAGCTCGTAAGTATTGAAACAATTCCAGGAAAGAATTTTGAAGTTATTGGAGTAGTAAAAGGAACTATCGTGCAGTCAAAAAACTTTGGTAAAGATTTTATGGCTGGCATGAAGACTCTAGTTGGTGGAGAGATCAAAGGCTACACAGATATGCTGGTGGAGGCAAGACAGATTGCTACTAAGAGAATGGTGGATGAGGCAGAACAGCTTGGTGCCGATGCAATTGTAGGAGTTAGATATGCATCATCATCTGTTATGCAGGGCGCAGCAGAGGTGCTTGCATACGGAACTGCTGTAAAGTTTGTGTAAATCACATCTTGTGGTAGAATAGTACTGCTTTAGCAGTATACAAAAGGAGATGTGATATGTCATATTTAATTAAAGACACAACAAAAGAAGAGAGAGAGCAGATTGTAAAGGAATCTCTTGGAAATATTGAAGCAAACTGTGATGGATGCATGGCAGGACTTGCTGAGATGTATGAAGATTATATTGAAGGCAAGAAGGAACTTCGTGAAATAAATATGGAGTTTAACGCTAGATATGTAAAAGATGATAATATGGAAGGCCGTGATGGCAGAAGCTGTGTGATGTAATAGTGATATTAAATTAAATTGCGCGCAAGATACTTGCATCTTATTGAAAATTGGTTTATTATGATGAAAAGTAAATCATTAAGGAGGAATATTTCATGGAAAGAGTGGAAAAGTTTCTTAAAGAGGCGGGTACTTATTATCTTGCAACAGTCGAAGGCGATCAGCCTAGAGTAAGACCATTTGGTACAGCTCATATTATTGATGGAAAGTTATACATTCAGACAGGAAAATCTAAGGATGTATCAAAGCAGATTCATAACAATCCTAAGGTAGAGGTTTGTGCTTTTAAGGATGGCAAGTGGCTTCGCGTAGCGGGTGAGCTTGTATCAGATGACAGAAGAGAAGTGAAGCAGGCAATGCTTGATGCATATCCATCTCTTCAAAGTATGTACTCTGCAGATGATGACAATACAGAGGTTCTTTATTTTAAGAATGCTGTTGCTACATTCAGCTCATTTACAGATGCACCAGAGACAATCAAATTCTAATAAAACATATATAAGAGCTTAGAGCGATAATTGCTTTAAGCTCTTTTTTGTAGGCTATAATGAAAGAAATTTTTGAATTCATCATTTTGCCATAAACATATACTATACTCTATATTGAAAAAGGTCCTTATTGGACAAATTTATAGATTGGGGGTAAATGTATATGATCAGCTTTTTTGTATGTTTAGTAGTACTTATTGGTGGGTACTTTGTCTATGGAAAGGTGGTAGAGAAGATTTATGGCCCAGACGATAGACAGACTCCAGCGGTGCGATTAAATGATGGCGTAGATTTCGTAATCATGCCAAAGTGGAAGCTGTTTTTAATTCAACTTCTTAATATTGCAGGACTTGGCCCAATTTATGGAGCTTTAGCCGGAGCTCAATGGGGAACATCGGTATTCCTGTGGATTACATTTGGTACTATTTTAGCAGGCGGTGTTCATGATTTTTCAGTAGGATTCATGAGCATGCGTCACGATGGTGCAAGTGTTTCAGAGCTTACAGGTATGTATCTAGGCGATATTATGAAGACAGTAATGCGTATTTTTAGCGTGGTACTTCTTGTAATGGTAGGTACTGTGTTTGCAGTAGGTCCAGCAGGTCTTATTTCTCTGTTAATAGGAAAGCAAGGAGGAACAGGACTTCTAGTTAATACATATTTTTGGTTAGCAATTGTTTTGATTTATTACTTCATTGCAACATTTATACCAATTGATAAAATCATCGGAAAATTCTACCCAGTATTTGGCATTTGCTTAATTGTGATGGCAATTGGTGTAGCATTTGGTATATTTACACATGGATATGCGATTCCAGAGCTTCAGTTATCTAATCTACATCCTGCTAATACACCTATTTGGCCAATGATGTTTGTATCTGTTGCTTGTGGTGCTATTTCAGGATTCCATGCAACTCAATCACCACTTATGGCCCGTTGCTGTGAATCAGAAAAGGAAAGTCACATGGTATTTTATGGAGCAATGGTATGTGAAGGTATCATCGCTCTGATTTGGGCAGCAGCAGGTAGTGCTATTTATGAAAAAACTGGTGGACTTACAACAGGTTTGACAGAGATGCTTGCAAATGGTCAAGCAACTTGTGTATATGATATTTGTACTAAGACAATGGGCGGTTTTGGAATAGTTCTTGCTATGCTTGGTGTTATTGCATGTCCAATCACATCGGGAGATACAGCGTTTAGATCAGCAAGACTTGTAATCGCTGATTGGTTCAAGATTGATCAGAAATCATATCGTAGCCGTCTATATATTTGTGTTCCACTTCTTGCAGTGGGCGCACTTATCAGCCAGCTTAATTACGGTGTTATCTGGAGATACTTCAGCTGGTCAAATCAGACACTTGCAATGATAGCTCTTTGGACAGCATCTATGTATTTGTACAAAAATGCAAAGAACTATTGGATTACAGCTGTTCCAGCAACATTTATGTCTGCTGTTTCTGTAACATATTTCTTCTGTGCACCGGAATGCTTGCATCTTTCAACATCGGTGGCTTATCCAGTAGGAATAATTGCAGCAGTAGTTTTCTTCGGAATGTTTGTTAAGGCCACAAAGAAGTAGTATAGTTGGATTGGTTAACACCGTCACCTAATATGGTGGCGGTGTTTTTTGTGGTATTTATTCAGGCTCATAATTGGCTGGTTTATTTTTTCTGCTAGGGGTAGAATATAACAGTATTACTAGTCTTAAATAGGAGTGTTAATTTAATGTACAAAACAACAGCGCGTCTTAATAACACTAGAATTATAGGCGCGATTTTAACTAGTTTAGGTGCTGCGTGTTGGGGGCTTTCGGGTTCTATGGGGCAGTACCTTTTTACAGTTCAGCAAATGGATAGCAGATGGCTTGTTCCAATAAGATTGGGATTAGCTGGAATAATTCTATTAATATATGCCATGGTAAAGCTTCCAAATGAAATAATGTTACCTTGGAGAACACCAAGGCAGGCTCTAACAATGCTTGTATATGGCCTATTAGGCGTGAGTTGCTGCCAGTTTTTCTACTTTCTTACAATAGAGTTATCTTCAGCAGCAGTAGGAACTATACTTCAAGACATGGCTCCTATTTTTATTCTTATATTCACATGTATTTCCGCCAGAAGATTGCCAAAGATAATGGAAATATCATCTATCATATTAGCGTTGGCAGGTGTGTTTTTCCTTACGACCCATGGAAACCTTTCTAATCTGTCAGTTCCGTCGTCAGCATTAATAGCTGGTATAGTCAGTGGTTTTTGTGTTGCAATATACAATGTTTTAGCAACAAAGCTTAGCCGTGTGCCAGTAATAATTGTTCAAGGCTGGTCATTCTTGTTAGGTGGAATTGCAGGCTGTTTTGTTTTTAGAATCTGGAGGATTCACTATATTCCTAATATATACGGAATCATAGGCATAGCATTTGTAGTGGTGGTTGGAAATATATTAGCATTTACTCTGTACATAAAAGGAGTGCAGCTGATTGGACCGAATATCGCAATACTATATAGTTTTGCAGAACCAATAACAGCAGCGATTATTTCTACAACAGTACTAGGCTCAGTCTTTACAGTCTATGATGCCATAGGATTTATATTGATATTTGCTATGTTATGTTTAATTTCAATAAGTAGAAAGTAAATACTAATAGTATTAAGTCATAGGAATAAAAGTCATATGACTGTGGAAAGGTTCGTGTCGGATGAACTTCCAGAGGAAGATAAGTCGTTCATTAGGAAATAAAATCACAAGATATTTAGGGATTGTTGCCATTCACAGTTACTATAAGTTTATGATGCCCTCACCCCTGCACCGGCTTCTACTATACACATGGCGTATTGCATGAATATTGCGTTTTTCTAATGGGCCATTTAAGCATCTTTATTTACATGTGTCTTTTGCAGGCCTGTACAATTTTGAAAAAGGTTTTTGGATGGCGGACACACAGTATAGAATAATTTGTACTTCTCAGGCTGAGGGGAACTTGGTTGATTTTGGAGCGAGCTTAGTAACATAAAAGCAGGTTTTGCAATATATAGGTATGCGCTGCCATGGACGGCAGCGCAAGTGGTCACTTAAAACACGATGTTGAATGTGCCACGGTACCTATATATGCAAAACCTGCTTTGTCATGTTACTTAGCAAGCGGAATATGAAACCAAGTCCCCTCAGCCCGAGAGGTACATGAAAAACTTCAATGTCCGCCACATGAAAAACATTTTTCAAAATGGTTCATTCCGCAACAAGACACATGTGCGATGCATAAATTTGGCCCATAAGAAAAACTGCAATATTCGCAAAATCACGCCATGTGTATAGTTGAAGCCGGTGCAGGGGTGAGGGCGTCCTTCAAAAACAAACTGTGAATGGTAACTAGGGATTCGTAAGAGTCCCTATTTTTTTGTCCAAAAATTTAATAATATAGTGTAAGATACAAATCTAGATTCTGTCTATATAGATGTAAGGCCTACAAATAACAGTACGAAGGGAGCAAAAATGAGAGACGAGGAAATTATAGAATTATATTTTAATCGTAATGAACGTGCAATTGAAGAGACTGATATAAAGTATGGCAATTATCTATCATCTATAGCAGGAAATATTTTGAAGTGTGCAGAGGACGTTGAAGAAACCCTTGATGACACTTACATGAAAGCATGGAAAAGAATTCCACCAACGAGACCACAGATTTTTAGAATCTTTCTTGGAAAAATCACAAGAAACATCGCTTTTAACAAATATGAAAGCATGAATGCAAAGAAAAGAGGCGGCGGTGAAGTAGCAGTGGTTCTTGATGAATTGGAGGAATGTATCCCAGATTCCAGTGATGTAGAAACAGCAATACTAGGAACTGAATTATCAAGAATTATTAGAGATTTTGTAAATGATTTGCCAGAAAAGGAAGCCTATATATTTTCATGCAGGTACTTCTTTACAGAAGATATCAGTACTATTGCAAAGAAATATAACATGACAAACAATAACGTGTCCGTTATGTTGAGCAGGCTGCGAGGCAAATTGCAGAAACGTCTTGTAAGGGAGGGATATTTAGCATCATGAAAAGTAGAGATTTGTATTTAAGCATGGTTGGAATAGACGACAATATTTTGGCAAAAGCATCTAGATATTCTGAAAAAAGAAAGATTATAAAATTTAATAAGAGATTATCATTTGTGGCATGTATATGTATGATTTTGCTTGCCACGGCGACAGCAGCTGCAGCAATCCATCACTTCTGGGGAAGAGGAATGAGTGGCATGTTGCGCTCTACAGATGCCCAGCAGCAGGAGTTGACAGAACAGGGCCAGGCCATCGTATATCCGGAGCTTGAAGATTATTCGTCATATCAGGTGACAGATCAGGGCATTACAATTGCACCAGATACAGTTGTTGTTGATGATAGATTTGCATATGTATCATTTAAGGTTTCAGGATTTGAGATTACAGAGCATGAGGAGCCAGGAGCAGATGTGGATTATTACTTAGGAGACGATAAAGAATCCACGAATTCCTGGGTGAATGGTAGCAGCTATTTCTTTGATGGAACTATGATTGATGATAATGGAATGGCCATATACACTGATGGTTCACCGCTTGAATCAGATGAAAATGGATTTTTCGGTCATTATTTAGATGAAAATGGTGATTTGGAATATGTAATACAAATTCAAGCTGTTGATGGGCTTAGTGAAATATTAGGAAACACACTTCATGTAGATTTTACAGCACTTGGAGTGTATGGTGGAAAGGCAGATTTTTCTAGTCGGGTGGATGGCAACTGGAGCTTTGAATTAGAGCTTCCAAATGTTAGCAGTTCTCAGACAATCACTGTAAATAAAGATATTCCTGATACTGATTGTACACTTACATCTATTGATATTTCGCCAGTATCAATTAGTGTGACATATAAAATCAATGGAGTAGAAAAACAGAGTAAGGATGCAAAAGGATTATCAGAGGCATTAGGGGGAGTGATAGACGGTGTTACTGGAGAAAATGTACAGGATGATGATATCACAGGTTTACCTGAAGTTTCTGGATTTGTATTAAAGGATGGCACAAGAATGCCATATGTTGCTGATGCCGGCTCTGATGGTTATACTGATGACAGCAGAGAATATGGCGTATGTACAAGAGGATTTGACAGAGTAGTAGATATTTCGCAGATAAAATCAATACTTTTCTGGCCAGATGATTCGGGAAATTGTGAGTTGGTAGAGGTTGAAATTCAATAAATCTTATTTAATATGGTTTGGTATCAAAAAAAAGACAATAATATGTTGCACAAGTAGTATAATGAATTGGGGCTTGGGGGATTACTCTAAGTCCCAATTTTTTTATAGAGGTCGAAAAAATGAAGTATTTAAAGCAGTTTCTCATTATTTTGGCAATCTCTTTAATCGGAGAAATATTAAAGGTGGTATTGCCATTACCTATTCCAGCTAGTATTTATGGCATGGTTATTATGTTTGTGTGCCTTTTGACAGGTGTAATCAAGCTTGATCAGGTTCGGGATACAGGTAAGTTTTTGATTGAAATCATGCCTGTAATGTTCATCCCTGCCGGAGTTGGACTTATGTCATCATGGAATGTGTTGCAGCCGGTATTGGTTCCAGTATCTATCATCACAGTTATCACTATTTTTACTGTTATGGGTGTTACAGGAATTATTTCACAGACAATCATCAGAAATAGTGGAAAGGAGGCAAAATAATGACAGAATTTATGCAAACAAGCGCATATGCAGGTGTCACTATCAGTTTAGTCTCTTATGCACTAGGCTCATGGCTAAAAAAGAAATTTGGATTTGGATTTTTAAACCCACTTTTGATATCAATCGTTGCCACTATTTTGGTACTGGTTGTTAGCAATGTTAGTTACGAAACATACAATGAGGGAGCTAAGTACCTTAGCTGGTTACTTACACCATCTACTGTATGTCTTGCGATTCCTTTATATGAGGAGTGGGAACTGCTTAAGAATAATGCCAAGGCAGTGCTTGCAGGAGTGTTTGCAGGAGTTATCACTTCCCTTGCTACAGTTTTTGCATTAGCAAAGCTCATGGGACTTTCACATGAGAATTATGTTACACTTCTTCCAAAGTCAATTACTACAGCTATCGGAATGGGTGTATCTGAGGAACTTGGTGGATATGTTACAATCACAGTAGCGGTCATTGTTATTACAGGAGTACTTGGAAATATATTTGGTGAGTTTATCTGCAAGATGTTTAGAATACATGAGCCAATTTCAAAAGGACTTGCACTTGGAACAGCGGCTCATGCCATCGGAACAGCTAAGGCGATGGAACTTGGAGATGTTGAGGGAGCTATGAGTTCTCTTTCCATTGCAGTTGCAGGTGTAATAACAGTTATTTTTGCATCAGTATTTGCAGGATTTATGTAAATCAATAGGAGTATAAGTATGAGCAGAAAGTTAGCAATAGTTTTTCCTGGAATTGGATATCATAGTGATAAGCCACTTTTGTATTATTCAAAGAAGCTTGCTAAGAATAAGGATTATGATATTGCAGAGGTTACATACAAATTTACTGAGGACTTTGCAACAATCAAAGGTGATGCAACTAAGATGCAGGAAGCATTTGATGAAGCATTCAAGCAGGTTGATGAGCAGCTTAAAGATATCGTATTTACGAATTATGATAGGGTGGTATTCATTGGTAAGAGTATAGGAACCGCGCTTGCTGCCAGATACAATATGACATATGAGCTAGATGCAGATATGATAGTGTTTACACCTATAGAGTATACCTTCGCTTACATCAACAATTGTGAGGGAATGGTATTTCATGGTTCTGCAGATCCACTTTGTGATACTGATATGTGCACACAGCTTTGCGAGGAACTATCACTTACCTATGCAGTAATTCCAGAAGCTAATCATTCCTTAGAAACTGGTGATGTAGCCACCGATATTGCCAATCTTGGCCGGGTAATGCATGCGGTTGATGGAATAATATAATAATATAAAGAAATCCCTTGTTACTGATAGGTGCTAAAAAATTTAACTTTTTTTGCATCTCACAATAACAGGGGATTTTTGTTTATGCTTGATCTGGACTATGTCCGCTGTTTCCGTAAGGTTCGATTTCATCTATGGCAAACATATCATCTTCTGATAATTCAAAGTCAAATACATTTGCATTTTCGATTATACGATTTTCATTTACAGATTTTGGAAGAGGAACAATATCGTGCTGTATTTCCCATCTTAAAATAATCTGAGCGACAGTACGTCCATATTTACTAGCAAGCTCCTCTAAAAGTGGGTGAGTGAGAGACTTGCCTCTGCCAAGAGGACTCCAGGCTTCTACTATAATTCCTTTTTCGTGACAATAATCTACAGTTTCTTTTTGTAAAAATCCTGGGTTGACTTCGATTTGATCAACGGCAGGAGTGATTTCCATATCAATAATAGTGTCAAGGTGATGTGTGAGGAAATTAGATACACCGATTGCTTTGACACGACCTGATTTATAGATTTCTGTCATAGCTTTCCATGTGGCGCGGTTGGTGTTTTTCCAATCGTCATCGAAAGCATAAGATGCAGGCCAGTGAATTAAGTATAAGTCAAGATAATCCATTTGCATTTCCTGGATAGTCTTTTCGAAAGCAGCTAAAGTCTTTTCGTAGCCGAGCTCTGTTTTCCAGGCTTTACTGGTTACAAATAGCTCATCCCTCTTTACACCTTGTTCATTCATAAAATCCTTGATGGCATTAGCAACATATTTTTCATTCTCGTAGAATGCAGCAGTATCAATGTGGCGATAGCCATTTTTTAGTGCCAGGCTTACTGAATCGTAAGCTTCAGCGGCATCTTTGATTTTGTAAGTACCATACCCAAACATTGGAATGGCAGTTCCGTTGTTAAGCTTAACACGTGTAGAAAGCGATTCCATAAAAATATCCTCCTTAATTTATAAGGCAATTATATTTATTTTGCGGGTGAAATACAACGAGGAATGTATTAGAATATTGATGTTTGAATGAAAAATATTGAGGAGGTTTATTATGGTAAAACATGTTATTTTATGGACATTAAAGGATGAGCTTACAGCTGCCGAAAAAGAGGACATCAAAAAAGGTATCAAAGAAGGTCTTGAAGGGCTTGCAGGAAAGATTCCAGGAATGATTGATATCAAGGTAAATATTAATGGACTTGAGACATCTACAGTCGACCTTATGTTAGATTCTACATTTGAAAGCTTCGAAGCACTTAAGGGATATTCTGTGCATCCAGAGCACGTGGCAGTTGCAGATAGTAAAGTAAGACCATACACTAAGCTTCGTAGCTGCTTAGACTATGAGGTCTAATTGGTGAGGTAGAAGATAATGTATATTTATGACGACGGATTTAAATTAAACGCAAAGCTTGATATGCCGGTAAATAAAGTTGAGAAATGTCCATTATGCCTTGTATTTCATGGTTTTACAGGGCACATTGAAGAGGAACACATTGTAGCTGTAGCAAAAGCTATGAATGAAGTGGGCGTTGCTACTCTAAGAGTTGATTTATATGGGCATGGACATAGTGATGGTGAGTTTAGAGAACATAATCTTTATAAGTGGCTTAACAACATAATGGCAGCTGTTGATTATGCCAAGAGCCTTGATTTTGTTACAGATATTTATATGTGTGGGCATTCGCAAGGCGGTCTTGCAATCACTCTTGCGGCAGCAATGGAAAAAGATGTTGTAAAGGCAATCATGCCACTTTCTCCAGCCTATGTAATTATTAAAGGAGCAAAAGAAGGTGAGCTTTTGGGCCAGCCATTTGATCCTGTTAATATCCCAGATGAGCTTGTTTCCTGGGATGGGCGCACTTTAAGTGGTAACTACATCAGAGTTGCCCAAAGTATTGATTTGGAAGCTGCCATGAAAAAATTCGAAGGGCCAGTATTGCTTGTTCATGGTGATGCAGATGAAGCTGTTCCAGTACAGTTTTCTATAGATGCAGCCAAAGTTTTCAAAAATTGTAGATTAGAGCTTATTAAAGATGATACTCACTGTTATGACAGACACCTAGATCAAGTTGTGGATGTTGTAAAGGATTTTATGACAACTGTTTTAAAATAATATTAGACAAAGAGACCGAGGAGCATATTCTTCGGTCTTTTTTAAAGTTCATACTTTGTTTACGAATAAAACGTACTTAAATGATATCATACGATTATAAACAGATAATGGGATTAGTGTTTTTATGTCTGAAAGGGGTCATTTATGTACAGCAAATTGTTTGACACAATGAATAGGTGCACTGGATGAAGCTTATTGACAGTTTTCCAACAAACAAAATAGGCGATTTAGAGTATCGTATGGGGCGAGTGTTCCCATTTGGCGCCAGCATAGTAGATGATGGTGTCAATTTTAGTGTGTATTCTAAAGAGGCTACAAGCTGTAGTTTGGTATTGTTCCACCATGGTCATAATAAACCATTTGTCGAAATCAATATACCAAAGGAATTTAAGATTGGTAACGTATATACGATAATGGTTTTTGGTATTAATATCGAGACTACAGAGTATGGCTATCGTTTTGATGGTGAGTTTGATCCAAAGCAAGGCCTATGGTTTGATAAATCAAAGGTGGTCTTGGACCCATATGCAAAATCTGTTTCAGGATTAAGTATTTGGGGAAAGAATCCAGGCAAAAGGCAGTTTAGGCACAGAGGCCAGATAATTAGAGAAGACTATGATTGGGAAGGAGACGTGTGGCTCGACATTCCCCAGCAGGACTTGTGCATTTATGAAATGCATGTCCGGTCATTTACCATGAAAGACAAGAGCATTAAGTATAAGGGCACATTTTATGGTCTTACTGAGAAGATTCCTTATTTAAAAGAACTTGGTATAAATTGCATTGAGCTAATGCCGATTTTTGCATTTGATGAATTCGAAAATAGCAGAAAAATCAATGGTAAGACACTATATAACTATTGGGGCTATTCTACCGTAGGATTTTTCGCACCAAAGGCGGGCTATGCTGCATCGGCACCATTTGGAATGGAAGCCGACGAACTTAAAAACATGATTAAGCATCTTCATAAGAATGGAATAGAAGTAATACTTGATGTTGTTTTTAATCATACTGCGGAAGGAAATGAAAATGGGCCATATATATCTTATAGAGGAATTGATAATCGCACATATTATATGCTGACGCCAGATGGAGCATATTACAATTTTAGTGGCTGTGGTAACACATTTAATGGAAACAACGCTGTTGTCCGCACAATGATTTTGGACTGTCTAAGATATTGGGTTTCTTCCTATCATATAGATGGATTTAGATTTGATTTAGCTTCGATATTAACCAGAGATATGAGTGGCGCACCAATGTATTCGCCACCGCTACTGGAGCTGCTGGCTAACGATTCGGTGCTTGGCAAGACAAAGCTAATAGCAGAGGCCTGGGATGCTGGAGGCTTGTATCAGGTTGGCAATTTCCCATCATGGAATCGATTTGCAGAATGGAATGGTAAGTACAGAGATTGCGTAAGACGATTTATCAAAGGTGATGCAGATGCAGCGATAGAGCTTTATTGGAGAATTGGTGGTTCTAAGGATATGTATCAGGAACGTTCATCTGATGCATCTATCAATTTTATAACCTGTCATGATGGATTCACACTATATGATATTTTTGCTTACAACGAAAAGCATAACGAAGCCAATGGTGAGGACAATAGGGATGGCTCAAATGATAACAACAGTTGGAATTGTGGTGTAGAAGGAGAGACAGAGGATAAAAGTATTAACGATTTGAGATTGAGGCAAATGAAAAATGCTTTTACGATTCTTATGACAAGCCGTGGTATTCCAATGTTTCTGGCCGGAGATGAAATCGCAAACACTCAATATGGAAACAATAACGCATATTGCCAGGATAATGATGTTTCGTGGATTGATTGGAAGCGGCTAAAGCTTTATGGCAATCTGTTCGAATATGTTAAGCATTTAATTGAACTAAGAAAAGCACATCCAGTACTTAGAAATAAGGATTTTGATGAGGCGCAGAATGGAACTGGCTACCCTGAACTATCATTCCATGGTGAAAATCCTTGGGCGTTTGACATAGTTTGCCCTAAGCTTGTGATGGGATATATGTTTGCGGAAGACCATATAAAATATGGTACAGCAAAAGATGCCTTCATTTATATAGGATTGAATGCCCATTGGGAGGAGCATCGAATCAATTTACCTATTATTCCCGGTAGTATGAAATGGCATTTGGCTGCTGATTCCTATACTGGAGAAACCTTTGGTGAAGGCCAGGAGAAGCTTTATGATAAGGATTATATTGAGCTTGCACCTCGTAGTTCAATGATTTTAATTGGGCAGTAAGTTTTTTTTATAGTACAAAATAATAATATTTGTTGACAACAAAATAGTGACATAATATTATAAGTTTGATATTTGTTGGTTTTTTATAACGTTCGAGGAAAAATATATGAAAGGAACATTACTTGATAACATTGTTGCAGCTATGGAAAATAATGAGTTGCAAGCATATTATCAACCTCAGTACAACCCAAAGAAAGGTGTTATTGGAGGGGCTGAAGCGCTAGTTAGATGGGTGAAGCCAGATGGTACAATCGTGCCACCTGTCGAGTTTATTCCAGAGCTTGAAGCAAATGGTCAGGTAAGTATCGTCGATTGGTTTATCGCAGAAGAAGCGTGCAAAACAATCAAGGAGCTTGGAGATAAAGCGGTTAAAATTAGTATTAATTTTGGTCGTGAGCATGCAAAAGACGATACATTTGTACAGAAGCTTGATAAGCTAGTAAATGCATACGGCATTGAAAAAAGCTTTTTGGGTGTAGAGATAACAGAGTCGGATGTAGCAACTGAAAAGGTCGATGTTATCGAATGGGTAAACAGAGTTGAGGAGGCTGGCTACACAGTTTCGATTGACGATTTTGGATCAGGCATGTCTTCACTTTCATTTGTAAAAGATGTTCCAGCAAAGGTTTTAAAGATAGATAAGTCATTCCTCGAGGATAACTGCGAATCGGAAAAAGGTCGAATTACCCTTGAATCTGTTTTCTATATGGCACACAGGCTTAGACTTACAACAGTAGTTGAAGGTGTTGAGACAAAAGAACAGCTTAATTTTATAAACACATGCGACTGTGATTATATCCAAGGATACATTTTTTCAAAGCCAGTACCTCATGATGAATTTTTTACAATGTGTACAGAGGAAGCACCGGTTGATGTAGAATACATTGATCCTTTTTCAACTCAAACTGCTTTTGGTCAAGTTCGTGTTTTAATCGATGCTGTATATAAAAAGTTCCCTTTAATCATATTTGTTAATCTTACAAGAAATAGTTATCACGTAATGAAAAAGGAAAACTTCCTTGAAACTTCGATTCCAGCCACAGGAAGCTATGACGAGGGATTTGAGCTTGTAAAGAAGCTTTCAGAAGAGGTGGATTATCCTGAATTAGAGAAGGCATTTACGAGAGAGAATCTTTTGGCAGCTTATGAAAGAGGCGAAAAGGGCGTTATAAGAATTGTTAAACAGCATGATGATAACGGCGTATTTCATCGAATTGCCATCGAGGACTATTTTATGGAGAATCCAGATAGTGATGATGTATTTATGGTGTCATTCATGCATCGCGTAGATTTTAGCGAAGAAACATACTTGACAGATGCTAGAAATCCTATAAATAACGGTACAAAATGGAATAGATAATTAATTATTGAGGGACTCGAAAGAGTCCCCTTTTTTGTGCAAGCCTTTTTATTATAATTAAATACTAAGGGCAGATTATTTAGTACATTACATAGAAGGCGAGGAGAATAATGATAATTGGAGTAATCTTTGAAATGCTGTTTCTATTTATATTTTTGTGTGTTCCAGCAATACTTTCTTTATACAATTTAATAGGGATGTTTCATGAGTGGAAGAAAAAGATACTTAGAAACATATTGTGGTTAATGACCTTTGTCTTAGGAGAGTTGTTTACTTTTTGGCTTTTCGAGTGGGGCGATGTTTGTTTTGGTTCGTTATGGAGTGATCAGTTATATAATGCTCAGCTTCATCAGCCTATATGGAGCGGTGGGGTTGTGTCAGTGGCTGTAATATCTCTTGCAGGAGTTGTTGGAGCAAGCATTTTAATTGCTAGAAACGTTAATGAGTTACCACCTTTAATTTCGGTATTGTGTATATCCTCTATGTACCTGACATTGGCGCTTCAAGTGGTTTGGAGTATACAATGTCTTCCTGTAGCAATAGAATATTTTCCTTATTTGGCAGTTCCAGTAAATCTTTTCTTTATCGCATATACGATAATTATCGAAAAGATAAATGAGTGGGACGAGAATCAACATCATCAGGATGCTGATTTTGGAAAAAATGATTTTATTAAGAGTATCAACAACTGTCTCATAGACTCTAGTAAATGGCCTGTTTTTGCACTGATATTATCTTTACCTTTACTTGGTGTTTTTCTTATTATATTAGTATTGTTTGGGCAGGAACCAAATTCAATTATCAAGGCTTGGACCGAGACTAGTGACTGGACATTTTCATTGAGGGAAGGGCCTCAGAATCTGTATTACGATGAGCATTATCTTTGCACCGTTGCAGCAGGAGGACATAAGAAAGTGGTAAAGCCTCTTAGAATGGGTGAGCGTCACGGCCATCCTGTCATTGTAAATAGGCAGCTTCTTATTGCAAATGCATTTGAAAATGTTTTAGAGGAAAGAATGCCTAAGTTTCATAGAGCTGTGCGAAATTTTTATGATAAATACGGCTTCCCAATAGCAGATTATATTAGAACAAATAAAGTGGCTTGCGATATAACTTACTTTATCATGAAGCCTTTGGAATGGATATTTTTGATAGTGCTATATCTGGTGGATGCAAATCCGGAAGATAGAATCGCCATTCAGTATATGCCAAGGAAAGATTGATTTGGAATTTATATTGACATTTAATAATTCAAGCCGTACTCTAATAGTCGCTGAAAAATATTGCAGCAGAAATCTGTAGATTTAGGTAGGTTAATAATATGAATGTTAAATCAATTATAAAAGAGCTTGTGGTGCTTACATTCGCCACAATTATCATTGGTGCAGCGGTATTCTTTTTCCTTATGCCAAGTCACGCATCGGTAAGTAGTATATCTGGTTTGGCCATTGTTTTGACTAATTTCATGCCATATTCGGTTTCTCAGATAACAATGGTGTTTAACGTAGTTTTACTCATAATAGGTTTCATTACCTGCGGAACAGAATTTGGGTATAAGACAGTTTATACTTCAATCTTACTACCAATAATTATTGGTGTTTTTGAGAAGGCTTTGCCAAATTATAAATCCCTCACAGGGGATGCCGCACTTGATGTTGTTTGCTATATTTTTACAATCAGTGCAGGTTCAGCAATTCTTTTCAATAGAAATGCATCATCAGGCGGTCTAGACATCGTTGGAAAGATATTAAATAAATATCTTCGTATTGATATAGGAAAATCAATGTCCATCGCTGGCATGTGCATTGCCCTTTCATCTGCATTAGCATATGATTCCAAGACAGTTATTTTGAGTATCCTAGGAACATACCTAAATGGAATGGTGTTGGATCATTTCATATTTGACCAGAAGCTCAAGAGAAGAGTATGTATTGTATCACCATTTGAGGCTCAAATCCGCGATTTCATTTTAAATGAATTGCACAGTGGGGCCAGCGTCTATAAGGTAACGGGGGCATATCGAATGGAAGAGCATGATGAAATCATCACCATCGTTGATAAGAGTGAATTCCAAAAGCTCATGGCCTTTATCGATAAGGTGGATCCAAAAGCCTTTGTCACTGTTTATAAGGTTAGCGATATGCAGTATCAGGCAAAGAGCATGCCAGAGAGAGTATTTTAGATAATTAGGGTGCAGTTTGTGAGAACTGCATCTTTTTTGTATATTATAAATAAGGAGAGAAAAGAAATGATTTATATAGGATGTCATTTATCAGTGACAAAAGGATACGAAGCAATGGGGTATACCATGAAAGGATATGGTGGTGACACATTTGCTTGGTTTACTAGAAATCCTAGAGGTGGTAAGGCTAAAGACATCGAGGAAAATGATGCTAAAGCTTTGAATGAATTCGTAAATACGAATCAGTTTGGAAAGCTTGTAGCTCATGGAAGCTACACTATGAATCTGTGCGCTGCCAATGAGTCTACCAGAGCAAATGGGCTTGATATGCTGAAGAATGATATTGAACGAATGGAGTATTTCCCAGGTAATTTCTACAATTTTCATCCAGGGAGTCATGTGGGCCAGGGTGTAGAAAAAGGCATAGAGCTTATTGCGGATGCATTGAATCAGTATTTAAGAGAGGATATGCACACAACGATTTTGCTTGAAACTATGGCAGGCAAAGGCTCAGAGGTGGGCAGCAGTTTTGAAGAATTAAAAGAGATAATTGATAGAGTTGAGCTAAAGGATAAGCTTGGTGTGTGCTTTGACACTTGTCATGCATGGGATGCCGGCTATGATTTAGTAAATGATTTGGACGGTGTGCTTACTCACTTTGACAATGTGATTGGTTTGGATAGGCTGAAGGCTGTTCATCTAAATGATAGCAAGAATGACCTTGGATGCCACAAGGATAGACATGAAAAGATTGGCGAAGGCTTTATCGGCATGGAGGCTATGCAACGTATAGTTAATCATCCAGCATTGCAGCAGCATCCTTTTATCTTGGAAACTCCTAACGACGAAGAGGGATATATCAAAGAAATACACGTGATTAAAGAGTGGCAACACTAAATTTTAAAAACTGTTTTTGAATTCTTTGATATAATAGCAATATGAAGGAGGGGTTTTATGGCATCAAAAGTTTATTTTATTAAGGACGTTACAGCTGAGGCTGTAGTAAAAATGTACGATAAGCTTGGCATCACTTTGCCAGGAAAGGTTGCTGTAAAGGTACATTCCGGAGAAGAAGGCAATCAGAATTATTTGAAGCCTGCTTTTTGGAAGCCTATGGTTGAGCATGTAAATGGCACTATTGTAGAGTGCAACACTGCTTATGAAGGTGAAAGAAATTACACAGATAAGCACATCAAGCTACTAAAACGACATGGCTGGAATGATCTTTTCGATGTGGATCTTATGGATGCAGAGGGGCCAGATGTTGAAATCCCAATTAAGAACGGCACCCATCTCAAGACAGATATAATGGGAAAGAATTTCATGAACTATGATTCAATGCTTGTGCTTTCTCATTTCAAAGGTCATCCAATGGGAGGATACGGCGGAGCTTTAAAGCAGCTTTCTATTGGTTGTGCTTCTTGCGCAGGAAAGGTAAAAATTCACTCAGCAGGAAAGTACGATAAAGCCAGTGAGCAGGATGTTGTTTGGACAGATTTACCAGAACAGGATGCATTTCTTGAGAGCATGGCAGAGGCTGCATCAGCAGTAGTAGACCATTTTGGAAAGAATATTGCATTTATCAATGTTATGGCAAATATGTCTGTAGATTGCGATTGCTGTGCAGTGGCTGAAGACCCTTGCCTTAAGGATATCGGTATCCTGGCAAGCCTTGACCCAGTAGCAATTGATAGAGCTTGCCTTGATTTAGTATATGCGTCTAAGGATGTTGGTCGTGACCACTTCCTTGAGAGAGTAACCACAAGAAATGGCGAGCACACACCAGAGACAGCCGCAAAGCTTGGTGTAGGAAGCCTAGAGTATGAACTTATTGAGCTGTAATAGATAAATTAAGTGAAATATATAATAGCACTGCTTTTGATGGCAGTGCTATTTTTTTATATTAAAATCTTTAAATAATTCTTCATAAATGATAGAATGGAAAACGGTTTTGTGTTGCAAAAGAAAAGAGACTTGAAAAGGGAGAACAACATATGGGAGCTATAGCAGCGGGTATAATAAGAGCATCAGGTATTATCGATTATACGATATACAGATGCACCGATTTTAACGCAGGTAAGTTTTTTGATGTGCCAGCGACGAATAAGTATTTTGGCGATTGGTCTGATGCATTTACAACTTATGAAACATACGCAAATGAGCATTTTTTAGCAATGGATTCAGTAGCAACTACTGATACATGGATGGGTGTGGATGCAGATGCAGCAAAAACTTTGCTTAGTGATACAGAGACAACACTTTTAAATGATATTTTAAAGCTGCATGATGACATAGATAGCTTACATGCAACGATACTTGATAATTTTAAACTTACAGTAGATAGTGCGGCAGATGCATACATAAGCTATGACGATTTAATGAAAATAGACAATGATTTTAAAGAAAAATCAGAAGCTTATGATACACAGGCAAAGGCAGTAGAAGACATGATACTGGATTTGCGAGAAAAATACAGTAAGTATGGAACTATAAGGACGCAAGATTTTTCAGCAGGCAGAACCGCATTTACGAATTTATGCGGTGATGATGAGACAGTAGGATACTTAGAAGAGTGTAGACAAAAGCTTGTGCAGTTTGATACTGAGACTCAAATATTGATAGAGGAAGCAGATCTTGATAGTATGATAGACGACCTTAATCAAAGAATGACATCATTCATCATAGAAACACACCCAGAGTATCATCTAGATTCCTATGTAGATGACATAGATGAATTTGAAAGTAAATACAAAGAAGAAAAAGCGAAAACCATTCTATGTAAAAACGCATCCCTTTGGACTGTTAATGATGCATATTTGGTTTGTGAGTGGTATGAAACAGCTGTAAAGAATGAAGACCAGGATAGTATATCCAGACTTTATGACATACTTCTTATAAATGAATGTCAGGGAAAAAATATAGAAGATAATGGTGAAGTAAAATACTGTGAAGGCAAAAACTATGATTTATATGTATCATACCTCGACCCAGCTAAAACCAGCATAATGTTTCTTGTTGCATCGGCAAAAGGAAAAGGCGATAAAGAAGCATATACAAGTCTACTGCAAATGTCTCAAAACAGTATGGTTTTGGCTGTTGAAACAGGTAAGACGCCACCTGCATTTTCAATCACGACAAAAAAGGTAAATGCCGGAATATCAGTAAGATGGAATGTCTTACAAGAAAGTGGAATAAAAGAATTTAACGAAGCCATAATCTTTAACAAGGAAGGACTAACGCTACAAGAAAAGTTTGAATTGATTGAAGAAGATGAGGGGGTATCTGAAGAATACAGATCAAAAATAAAGGCTACAAAAGATGATCTTAGAAGAAGTAAGCTTGAAGAGGTTACAAGTAAAAGAGATTTTAATGAGCATAATGGATATGAAAAAGATGTAAATGCTGAAGCCGATGATAGGGATATGTACGAATACATAAATGATTCCCTTACATATAGGACGCAGCTCGACATAGCAGCAGCGACTGGTAAGCCATTCCCGGGTTCTGAGTTTCTTGATGATGGCTTAGAGCAAATGACAGATGAGCAGAAAAAAATATATAACTATCTGTATTATCAAGACAGTGTCAATGGTACAGATACGGCGGATGAGTATATAGAACTATTAGGTCAATCTCTTATAGACCAATCGGCACAAAAGATAATTGTGCGCATCGATTCTAGCGATTCTTCCGAAGGAGAAAAAGTCGCAATAAAAACTGCATTAGAAGTAGGTGTAGGGCTTAGAAAAGTCGGAACAGGTTTAGCAAATGCATTCGACTTAAATGATGATAGAGATGGCGTAGCAAAGCTTGGTATTGAAGACTATATGGATTATTATATAATGACTAGTGCAAAATCGACTGGCGAAGCCACATTATATAATGTAGCAAGGTTTACTGGCGAGGCAATACCTGGAATAGCTGTAACTGTTGGAACTGGTGGTGAGGCATCACCTGTATTACTTGGAACATTATATGGAACAAGCGCAGGAGGAAATGCCAAGGCAGAGGCTGAAAGAGCCGGATATACCCCTAACCAGGCTGCAACCTACGGAGCGCTAGAAGGAACAAAACAAGGCGTAAAAGTTGCGGCATTATCACGTTTAGGTGGTTCAGGAAGTGGTAGTTCATTATTAAGTAAAGCATCAAGTATTATAGAAGATGGCGCAATTATAGGTGGTATGGAATTTGCAGATGAAACAATAGTAGATCCAAACATCAGATATAATGTGCTAAATGATGAAAATGCTTACATTAATGTAGACTTTAAGCAAGCGGCGAAAAACGCAGGAACTGCAGCTGGCATAGGGATGGCAGTGTCAACATTCAATTTGATGAGAGCGGAAATGCGTGGAAGCGGAAGCGTTAGTGAGGTTGAGGATGCAGCTATTTTAGAGACAGTAGATGATGTTGAGCTAGCCTCAGAAGAAAGATTATTAGTTGATATCAATGAAGCTGAGCTGGCAGCAGGAGAAACTGGAAAGATTGCTGAAGGAGCTGACGAAGCGCGAGCTATTAAAGAGATAGCAGAAGTTGAAAAAGTAGCTGAAAGTGGTAACATAATAGACAATTCTGATAGGATAAGTAAGGGGGAAAGTGAGTCTGACATAGACAGAATCCAAAATGTAGCTCAGCAAAGTTACGATTATGCTGTTGATAATCCAAGACAAAGTGGATTGAATAGAATGCAATTAGGTAAGGATGCTGAAGTCCAAGCCACAAGATGGACAAGAAAATGGGCTGAAAGAAATGGAATAGATTTAAGTGAGGAAGGATTACATTTTCAAGTTAGAGGTAATCATTCTATTCCAGATGTTGTTTATGAACCGACCCATAGTATTATGGATTTTAAACTGACACCAAAAGCAATAAGAAAAGTACAAAGTGATAATTTTAAACTAGATTTTCCTGATTATTCTATAGAGTATATATTTGGACCAGGACCATGGAGGGATAAATGATGAATATCGAACAAGCTTTTATACATTTTGATAATCCTAGTATTGTTAAATCGATTGTCGAAAGAAGGTTAAATGGTGATTTAAAAGAGTTAAGATATAATTATAACACTGAATTAAATGATTCATATGATGTGTTTTTAAAGAATGATAATAAAAGGAAGATTGCTATTTCTCCTGAAAAAGATGGTTGGATAACGATAATAGAATCTAAAGAAGTAAATGATTACACTATGTTGATTGAAATATCCAAAGAAACGGAATCAGAGGTAGTTGCTATTCAGCAATATGATTCTGTAGGAGCATGGGGATATGTATTAATTAATAAAGGTGAGATAGTTGATAGTTATTTTAGTGAAGACGACTATGATTATGAAAATATGATATTTGACAAAATGAAAACAAAAGGGATAAACAATGTATTATTGTTGTTTAGGGAAGTAATCCAGATGAAAGATGAAAATTGGATGTTTGTAAAAAAAGAATTATGATTTAATGATTGTCAATACTTTAGCACCACCAACCCTTCCCTATCAAAGCTAGCCAAAGTAAATCCAACCACCATCCCGAACCTGAATCGTCTCGGCTACGCTGATGTCAGTCGATGAAGGTGAGGGTAGCGAGTTACGGTAGTAAGGGGCAAGATATAGTGGTTTTAGCCCAAGTTGGGAATACTTAAGTAAAAATCAATAACGAATTTTTAGTTTAGTTCTAATAAGCTGATATGAATGCACTCTTAACAAATATATTTTTGTTAGGGGTGTTTTTCTATGACTAAAATTAAATCTATCAATTCAAATCAGCTTTATATCGCTCATAATGCCGAAGTATCGCTTAAGTTGGCAGGTAACACAGCACAGGTGACTTTCACTGCTGGTAAAAATAGGAAATGTCCTATAAAAAATCTATCAAAAGATGAGTTCGTGGATTTATCGACAGGTGAGGTGAAGGAACGCCAACATTCAGAGAATCGTTTTCAAAGGAAGAATGCTAAAGACGATTAAGGTTGTGATTGATGAAGCTGGAAATGTTATTACAGCATTTCCAAAGAAATAGTTTTAAAGGAGAAATAAGATGAATATATATATTGGTGATTGTATTGAGAATGTAAATATTAATGATAAAAATATAGAGCTAAGCGACGACTTTTTAGAATTCTTATTCAAAAATAGAAGTAGTATTTGTTCTAAAGAATATGTACTAAATGAGATTGATCCGTATGATGACACAATAATTGAATATCAAGATTTACATAGATTGTTATCTATGTGTAAATCGGTTATGGAGAGTGATATTTTAGAAAAGTATGAAGATATGGAAGATGTTAATAATTTTAAGGGATTAGTATTATTAGTTAAAGAGGCAATGCAAAATCATTCAAACATGATTATAATTGGAGACTGATTATGAATCAGTAAAATATTATCGGAAGAAATCATATTTCGGAATATTCCAAAGCTCTTTCTAATTGGTTTAGTAAGAAAAAATGTGCTATTAAAAATATAGAAAGTGCAGTTGCTGAAAAGATTTCCTCAATGGAAGTGAAAGACTATTATGAGGCAACAGGGTATTTAGCAGCCTTCAGTTTGACCTTTTTTATTGGAGAATCAGAAAGCAAAGCAGTTTCGAAAGTCGATGATGCCGCCGATGTCAGTCGAGCCTTAGAGGAGGAAAGAATACTAGCTGAAATCAATGAAGCTAAGCTGGCGGCAGGAGAAACTGGAAAGCTTGCTGAAGTAGCTGATGAAACGCGAGCTATTGAAGAGGTAGCAGAACTTGAAAAAGTAGCTGAAAGTGGCAATATAATAGACAATTCTGAGAGGATAAGTAAGGGTGGTCTAAATTCTGGAAAAGTATTAAGTAATGGGCAATCACTCGATGATATGGCAAAACTATATGCAGAAAAAGTAAACTCAAACAATAAATGGAGTTGGATGGATGATTTTCCGGATGCAGGAGAATTATCAAAGGTTGATAAAGCAGATATAAGGAATCTTGCCATAGAAAAAGGACTCATCCCAGACGTACCAGTAAATGCTACGACAGATGCTAGTGGAAGGACATACAGATATGCGGATTTTGATGCAGCTGGATTGGTTAAAGAAAAAGTCAATCTACCTAAGCATTTATGGTTTGAAAGTGATGCAGTTCAATTTAAATGGTTAGATGATAAAATCGGAGGTAGACCTGAGGGGTATACATGGCATCACACTGAGATTAATGGACAAATGGAGTTAGTCCCTACAGGTATACACAATGTTTATAATCATAATGGAGGCAGAACTGTAAATCACTGGGCTTATCGAGAAGGAGGAAGATAGAATGAATATAGAAGCTAATTCAATAATTAATGATAATATCTCTCAAAGAATAAGAAAAGTTGAAGAATATAGTAAAATAAAATTTCCAGATAGTTATATAGATTTTATAAAAAAATATAATGTAGGAGTTCCGATAGACAATGAATTTTTGTGTAATAAACATTTTTATTCTATTGATAGATTTCTCGGTTTTGTAAATGAATATAAAAAAACGCCGCTTGGAAACTATGATATTGCAGTTGTGCTATCACAAATCGACACTCGCTTAACAGATAATCCAGATTTGATTGGGGACGAACTGATACCTATAGCAAGTTTGTTTGCAGGAGATTATATATGCTTGGATTATAGAAAAAGTAAAGAAAAGCCATCAATCTGTTTATGGGATCATGAAGAATCAGAAGATTTTGCTCCTGTAACTTACCAAGTAGCAGATACATTCTCAGAATTTATTGAAATGTTGGGATAAATAACAGAAAAACAAAATCGGAGATGTTCTATGGGCTACGATAGCTATAGAACATCTCCGATTTTCGGTTATATGGCAATCTCGATAAAGATGTCCCATAGCATAACAAATTTCTGAAAAGCAGAGAAAGATATCAGTGGAGCAACAACATATGTGGCATGGTGACAGTGTAGCATTGCAGTTGAACAGGTGGAAGGCGAGGGGATATATGAGAAGGCTCATGCACTGGACAAAATTGAGAATGCAGCTATTTTAGAGTCAGTAGATGATGTTGGGCTAGCCTCAGAAGAAAGACTATTAGTTGATATCAATGAAGCTGAGCTGGCGGCAGGAGAAACTGGAAAGATTGCTGAAGTAGCTGACGAAGCGCGAGGTATTAAAGAGATAGCAGAAGTTCAAAAAGTAGCTGAAAGTGGTAACATAATAGACAATTCTGATAGGATAAGTAAGGAGAGTACAAATTCATTACTACCAGGGGATGGTGAAATAGGAACTTAGAGACTTAGTGGATGCTGGTGAGGTTGGAGATAATATTACACCACATCATATGCCATCTGCTGAATATATTTCACAATATGGAGTTCCTAAAAAAGATGGGGTGTGTATGAATATGGAAATGCCTAGTCCAGGAACAGGAGGTAGACATAGACTCACAGATACTTATGGTAGAAATATGACTGATGCTGAGAAAGCATATTACTATTCATTGTCTCCAAGAGATGCGTTAGCATATGATATAAAAAATGTAAGAGAAATATATCAAAGTCAAGGTTTATATTCGCAGATTAGACCACAACTTCACCTATATATAAATGAAAGTAAAAGACTATTTTCTAATTTATATCAAAAATGAAAGAGAGAGATAAGATGAACAAAAAAGAATTAATAAATCAATTATACAATTTGAGAAAACTAATCAATCAAGATGAATGTGAGGCTTTTGAAAATAAATTAGCTGAACTGTCTGAAATAATATCAATTGAAGATATAGGGGAGGTATGTAAAATATTTGATGATAATACTAAAGATGATGAAATTATGTTTGGGGTAATTCATATGATTGAAAAATTAGCTGGATATGATTATTTAAAATGTATAGCTTTGTACACTCCATTAATGGCTGAGGGTAAAGATTGGGCATTAACTTTAAATAAAAGAATATTAAATAGTAAAAAATACTATCCAGAATATATCGAAGTGATAAAGTCATTAGATGAAAAGGAAAAAAAACAAATTATTGATTTATTAATTGCAGTAAAAAATGATAATATATCTAGATTTGGTGAAAAAGTTGATTATTTATTACATACATGCTGATTCATAGAGAGTTGATGATTCTTGCAACACTCGGACAGCATTCTTGTAATTCTCGGACAACGTTCCTATAACATTCGGACAAATGCCATCGCTATTCTATTCACTTAGAATGTATGTAAATACATTCTAAGGAGGGTAATGAAATGAGGTGTCTACCAATGATGACTATGGAAGAAAAATAGGTTGGGTTGATTTTACAAATCATGGGTATGGAAATATTAATTCATCAGATTACCATACGGTACCTCATTGGCACGAAAAAGTTTATGATGCAATAAACCCAGATGGCATGAAAATTCATCATAGAACAGATGTAAATACACCTTTAGGAGATAAATAATTATGCAAATATTATGCGCTGACACTAATTCAAATATTGATATAATAAAGAATCTAATAGACGAGATTGAAAAAATGGTCTGGGATAAATGATGAAAAAGACCTTGATTATCTCGGAGACCCCATGCCAACAGCCATAAGCATGATGGATAATAAAATTGATAGGTCATTAACAGGGGGATGGCAATATTTATACAATTTTAATAAAGTCGCAGGTGAAAGTATGCCAGGTGTAGCAATAGGAATGGCTACAGGTGGCGCTGGTGTAATAGGCGAAATTGCAGGTGTAGCCGGTGCAGCTGGAATTTATGGTGGAAGTGCTTATGGAAATAGTAAGAGTTATGCGATTCAAAATGGGTACAGCAATGGTGAGGCAACAGATTTTGCTACGGAAGTAGGTTTTAAAGAAGGCTGTAAAACAATGATTGCTTATGGTATCCTAAGGGGAGCGAGTGGCTTATCCAGAGCAGGCTACTGCTCAGGCACAACAGCTGCGACAACAGCAGGTATTGGTACTTTTGGCCTGGAATTTATAGACGAAACATATACCACACCAAAAATCTACAAAGATACGTTGGGCCAAGACATCGAAGTAGACTATGGAGAAGCTGCAAGAAATTCAGCCATAGTAGCTACTATTAGTGGAGCAGCAACATATGTGGCATCTCGCCAGCGCGGCACTACAGTTGAGCAGGTAGAAGGCGAGGGGATATATGAGAAGGCCCATGCTCTGGACGGGGTTGAGGAAATTGAAGAATCTACACTAACTGGACAGGGGCAATATGCTCAGGAGTCTATTAAAAATGAGGGGAAAAGATTATTGCCAGGCGAAGGTGATATAGGAACATATAATGATTTGATTAAGTCCGGAAAAAGAGGAGATAATTTAACGCCTCATCACATGCCTTCTGCAGAGTATATGTCGAAGAAAGGCGTTGCAAAAAAGGATGGTCTGTGTATGAATATGGAAATGCCAGTTCCAGGTTCTGGTGGTCGACATAGATTAACTGATACTTATGGAGGGAATATGACAGATGCAAAAAAAGCATTTTATTATGATTTATCACCAAGAGATGCGTTAGCATATGATTTAAAAAATCTTTGTATAATATATCAAAATGACGGTTTATATGACAAAATTAGACCCCAACTATTAGAATACATAAAAACATCTAAATCTTTATATCAAGATTTGTTTGAAAAATAAGGAGACAAAATGAAGGACGAAATATTTAAGAATCTATATAATAATCGAATGCTAAGAAATAGCACTGAAATCGAAAAGTATGAGAATAATTTGAATTTGTTATCAGAAAATTTTTCTGAAGAAGATATTATTAATTTGTGTTTAACTTTTGAAGATAAGACACATAACACTGAAGTAATGTTTGGGGCAATCCATTTATTGGAATCTCTTTCGTCAGAGGTAGCTTATGAAAACACAATAATAGGGATAATAAAAATGTATGTGTCTGCCCCAGAATGGGCGAATATCATTACTTATAGAATTCTGAATGATGAGTTTTCAGTGAAAATGGTTAAGAGTATATACAATCGAATGGAAAAAAATATAAGTGCTAAATTTAAAGGTATTTTGGAAGCAATAAAACAGGATGATTGTGAAAAATTTGGGAATAGTATTAGTATAATATTAGGTTAATATTAAAAATATCGCTTTGTAATTGTAAAGGTTTAAAGGTTTTAATTATTAATTTATTTTTGCATATATCAAAGTAGAATTTTTGAATGTTACATATTTAGACAAAGAAACTTTTGAAGTGATCTGTTTATAAAAAGCCAATTCTACAAAGCTAGAATTGGCTTTTTTATGGATAATATATAATCATGAATGTTTATGGAGTCTAAAGGGGGGCCAATGATTTATCTAGAACTGGTTTAGTTTCAACAGCAGCTTTTGGTACTTTTGGTCTGGAATTTATAGACGAAACATATACCACACCAAAAATCTACAAAGACACTCTGGGCCAAGACATCGAAGTAGACTATGGAGAAGCTGCAAGAAATTCAGCCATAATAGCTACCATTAGTGGAGCAGCAACATATGTGGCATCTCGCCAGGGCGGCACTGCAGTTGAGCAGGTAGAAGGCGAGGGGATATATGAGAAGGCCCATGCGCTGGATGGGGTTGATGAGACTACGCCAACCGAATCAGGGATGCTTGGGCAGGATAATATTAAGACCAGCTATGGAAAGTCAAGTAGTAAATACAAAAATACATTAGATTATTTGAAGGAGATTAAATATAAAAATGGAAACTATTATGCCAATAAAAGTATAATAGATGAAATAGGTCAGATGGAAGCCAAAGGCGAAGACTTTTCAATTTTGAATAAAAAAATAATGCATTCAAGGGCATCGACCGAAGGCGGTACATCTATAGTTTATAGATATAGTGATGAATATGGAACAAAATATATGATTCATGAAGTTACTGATGCTAATGGATACATTATCCATAGAGACTTTGACGCTGTAAGAATTCCATCTGGACAGTTAATAAACAAAGGAAAGTGAAAATGAGTAATAGGTATTATAGTGAATTAATTAAAATAATTAATGGAATATTAGAAGGAAAATATGAGAAAGATTATCTTGAAGAGTGTTTGATAGATACATTTGATTGCGTGAAAATATATGATTCGGAGGATGAATTATTAACGGATGCTTTTTTTACATTAACTCATTATGCGAGTGGAGAAGAGGACATTGATGAAAAAGAGTGGAGATTTTTGTTAGACTGTTTATTGGGTACAAGAGAATATAGTATAAGTGAAAAAATGAACATCACAACAAATCCTCCCAACAGGCAGGATTAATAAGTGTTATATAGGCATTTAGATTAAATAACATTCTTACACAAACTTTACCGCTTCATACGGCTTACCACATTTCAGTATCGCATATACAACAGTTGTCAGTTCTCTTGACACTGCACCGACAGCTACCAAGTGATGTTTGCATTGGCTTCGTTTTTTTAGATAGTATTCATTAAAAGCACTGCCATGGAAAACACAACAACTGGCTGCAAGAAATTGAGTATGCCTTAGATGAGAGAATCCGCGTTTGGACATTAGGTTATGAGTAGAACAGTATTCACCGGATTGCCGAACAGTTGGATCAATACCTGCATATGCTACAAGTGAAGAGGAATTCTTAAATCTTCGTATGTCTCCGATTTCGGCAAGTATACAAGCGGCAGATATAGGCGTGATGCTTGGTATTGTATGAAGGTAACAATCGAACTGATTGTACAGGGATATGATCATTTCATCTAACTCTTTGAGCTGTTCGTTAAGAAGTTTTAGTCGTTCTAATAGCATTTTTAGTTGGAAGGAAAAAGCTTCCTGTGCTATTTTTAACTAATACGTTATATCATTTTGAATATGCGCGGAAAGCTATGGAAAATCTACCAGCGATAAAAAGTAGGAGGTCAAATATGACGGAAAAAGAACAATTGTGGTATTTAATAGATAAATTACTTGATGATAAATACCAAATTAAAGATTTTTGCAATGAATTTACAAGAATTTATGATTTAGAAGTTGATTATGATGAATTATCAACATTAGAAAATAAGCTATTCAATGAACTAAGTTCAATGACGAGTAGATTTTCGGAAAATGAGGAAGACTTAAAAATTCCTAATATGTATTATAACGAAAAAGATATTATATCTAAAGCAAAAGAGATAGTATCTATAATAAAAGCAAACAACCGCTGAAGAGATTATAAAATAACCAAGAAATGAAATATGGATTTTTACTTAACTAAGAATAATATAACTGAAACTTCGCACATTAAAAAGTGCTAAAGAACCTTGAAAATTCAATAAAAACTAGCAACCAAAAAGGCGACAAGCCTCTATAATTGGTACAATTTAAGTACACCCCAAAAACAAAACAAAAGGAGACTTGCGCCTTGTCTAAGATTATATCACAGAATGACCTACATCAAGGGTGGGGGATGAAAACAGAGAAGGAGCTAAAAAGCAGTGTTTTTATGGAAAAATATTAAAAACACTGCTTTATTTTTATCACTGTGGCGTAACTATGCCACGTATTAGCGACAGAGTATATTAGTCTTTGCTACGTGAAAGTATTTGAGATGGATTGAGCCCTAAATTCCATAATCACCAGCGATTTTCTATAATTTTGTCAGCGCAAATCGAGATTTTTCTCAAAAACCCTGTGCATCCAGAAATCTTATGCCACACTGAAGTGTTCGAGGGCAAAAGCTGATTAAGATAGAAGTAGACTATGGAGAAGCTGCAAAGAATTCAGCCATAGTAGCTACCATTAGTGGAGCAGCAACATATGTGGCAGCTCGCCAGGGCAGCACTGCAGTTGAGCAGGTAGAAGGTGAGGGGATATATGAGAAGGCCCATGCCCTGGATGGAGTTGATGAGACTACATCAACCGAATCAGGGATGCTTGGGCAGGATAATATTAAGACCAGCTATGGAAAGTCAAGTAGTATTTCAAGTGCAGATAATATTGCAGATGCTGCTAGATTAAAAGAATATTATAAGCAGGCTGAGAAATATGGAACAGGTTCAATAAAAGAATTGGAAAATGGAAGATTTCGTTTCTATGAAGAGATTAAACCAGCTAGAACGAACGGAGAAATGGCTGGAGCAAGACATGTAAGAGAAAGGGATCCTTATTCGGGATTAAAAAGAGACTGGTACGAGACGATTGACCGTAACGGAAATATAAGACAAGTTCGACCGGATCCTAATATAACTGGAGGAGTAAAAGTTCACTATATGTTTGACTCTGAAGAAAAATATATTGGTAAATGGAGTCCGGAATAAAGGAGGTTAGCATGAAACAGCCAACTAAGGAAGAAATAACTCAAAATGTAAAGATGTTTTTAGATGGGAAAATGAATAGAGAAGATATCTGTTCTTGGGCAATTAATTTTATTAGGAATGACGAACGGATAATTATTGATGATGTTGAAGCATGGCACTATCTAGTGGAAATATCCAACATAGACGAAATGATTGCACCAGGAGAATATCTTTTTGCTAAAGAAGATATTGAGGATATGGTAAAAAAATATTCTTAGACAACCACAACTAAGCCTCCCTAAAGGCAGACTTAAATTCGATAATGGTATTAATCAGTAACAAATACAAAACTACTTACACAAACTTCACAGCCTCATAAGGTTTACCACTTTTAAGTACATTAGGATGAGTAAAATGGCTAATAGAAATGAGATTCATCAAATGGATTAGCCATAGACTGAGTAAAATGGCTAATAGAAACGAGATTTATCAAATGGATTAGCCATAGACTGAATAAAATGGCTAATAGAAATGAGATTCATCAAATGGATTAGCCATAGACTGAGTAAAATGGCTAATAGAAACAGGATTCATCAAATGGATTAGCCGCAGACTGAGTAAAATGGCTAATAGTAACGGGATTCATCAAATGGATTAGCCGTAACCTGAGTTAAATGGCTAATAAAAATGAGATTTCTTCAATATATTAGCTAGCGACTTATTATGGCACATAAAGAAGAGATTCTATTAAAGATGTAGACGATAAGATAGCTAAAATGTCAGAGGGGATGATAGAAATTGATTTGAACAGTACATACTTAAATAGCGTGTTAAATAAGCTATTGGATGATTTTTCAAGCTAATTTTAGTAATACCTGGATAGACTAAGCAACTTCAATACGCTAAATCAAAAAAGAACTTGCATATTCTGGGGATTCGTTGTATATTTTTTCACAGGGACAAGGGTGTCTGCTCGCTATGCAGGCACCTTTTTTAGATTAAAAAGGAAATTGAGGTGGTATTATGAGGCCGGTAATAGGTTTGATTCCACTTTACGATGATGAAAAAGAAAGCTATTGGATGCTTCCAGGATATGAGAAAGTAATCGAAAAATGTGGCGGGCTTCCTATAATTCTTCCTTTTTCTGAAAATAAAGAAGAATTAATAGAGGCATATTCGCTATGTTCTGGTATACTATTTACTGGTGGGCATGATGTAGGGCCTAATGTTTATGGCAGCAAGCCTTCTGAAAAATGCGGTACGCCATGTACTGTTAGGGATACTATGGAAGGTATTCTGCTTGAAAAGTGTCTTGAGGAAAATAAGCCGGTATTTGGAATCTGTAGGGGGATTCAGTTTATTAACGCTTACCTTGGAGGCACACTTTATCAGGATTTGCCGTCAGAGCATCCTAGTGCTACGGAGCATCACATGGCACCCCCTTATGATAGGGCTGCACATAATATAGAAGTAATAGCTAATACAAGGCTGGCACAGATTATAGGGGCTGGAACACATCAGGTTAATAGTTATCATCATCAGGCAATTAAAGACTTATCTGAAAAGGTTGAGAAAATGGCCATTTCAGAGGATGGATTGGTTGAAGCAATCGAAGTTAAGCAACAAAAGTTTGCAATTGCCGTTCAATGGCATCCGGAATTCTCTTTCGAAAATTGCCAAGATAGTGTAAAGTTAATTCAGGCATTTATTAATGCTTGTAAATAAAAAGAATAGGAGATTAAGACCATGAAGAAGAAAATTTTGAGTGCAATGCTTATGGGTGTTATGACATTAGCATTAGTTGGATGTGGCAATTCTGCATCTAATGAAGGAAGTGCTGATAATGGCACAGCAGATGCTAATTCCTCAGAAAAGGTTTGGGTAATCGCTACTGATACATCATTCAAGCCATTTGAGTACACAGATGACAATGGAGATTTTGTTGGTATTGATGTTGATATTCTTGCAGCAGTTGCAGAAGATCAGGGATTTAAGTACGAGCTTAAGTCATTAGGATGGGATGCTTCTATCGCAGCTTGCCAGGCTGGACAGGCTGATGGTATGATAGCAGGCGCATCTATCACAGATGAAAGAAAAGAATCTGGCTGGATTTTCTCAGACGGATACTATGATGCAAATCAGAGCATGGCTGTAGAGGCATCATCTAGCATCGCTGGTTTTGAGGATTTAAAGGGACAGTCAGTTGCTGTAAAGACTGGTACAATGAGTGCTAGCTATGCAGAAAGCTTATCATCTGATTACGGATTCACTGTTACATATTTCGAGGATTCTCCAACTATGTACCAGGCAGTTGTTGGCGGCCAGGTTGCTGCTTGCTTCGATGATACTCCTATCATGGCTTCTAATATTAAAGATACAGGTATTGCTTTAAAGATTTTGGACAATACTGGAAATGACCCAGCTGAATATGGTTTCGCTATTTTCAATGCTGACAATCAGGAACTTGTTGACATGTTCAACGCAGGTCTTGCAAACATCAAGGCAAACGGAAAATACGATGAAATCGTAGCTAAGTATTTAGGTGAATAATATCAAAATGGGCGGGCAACCGCCCTTGATATTTTAGAAAGGTTTTTTATGTTTAAGATTATTACAGTTTATGGACCAATGTTGCTTGTCGCTCTTGGCAGAACATTATTATTGGCACTTCTTGGCCTGTTCTTCGCTTGCATAATCGGAATGATTTTCGGAATCATGGGAGTTGTTAAGAACAGAATTAGTAACATCATTTCACAAATATTTGTAGATGTCATTAGAGGAGTTCCAATGATTGTATTGGCGTTCTTTGTTTATTTTGGCATTCCATATTTGTTTAATACCATCATTGGAGGGTTCTCTGTAAGTTTAACAGCGCTTCAGGCAGGTACAATTTGTTTGGCACTTAACTGTGGTGCGTATATGGCAGAAATTATCAGAGCAGGTATTCAGTCTGTAGATATTGGACAGATGGAAGCTGCTAGATCATTAGGTCTTACTTATGGTATGGCTATGAGAAAGGTAGTTTTACCTCAGGCTATTCGTACTATGATTCCAACATTCATTAATCAGTTCATTATCACTCTTAAGGATACATCAATCCTTTCAGTTATTGGTTTCCCAGAATTGGTTAACACAGCAAAGAATGTTCAGGCTAACACATTCATGTCATTCCAGACATGGGCTATTGTTGGTGTTATGTATTTGATAGTGATAACAATTCTTTCACGTAGTGCAAAGATGCTTGAAAGGAGACTAAACGTTGGCAGATAAAGAAATTAAAATCAGCGTAAAAAATCTCAAGAAGTGTTATGGAAGCCTTGAGGTTTTAAAAGATATTACAACAGATGTTGAAAAAGGTGAGGTTGTTTGTGTTATCGGACCTTCTGGCTCAGGAAAGTCAACATTCTTACGTTGCCTTAACCGCCTTGAAACAGTAACAGCTGGTTCTATCGATGTTGATGGTCACAGCATTACAGATAAGCACATCAATATCAATAAAGTAAGAGAAAACATTGGAATGGTATTTCAGCATTTCAATCTTTTCAACAACCTCAATATTTTAGATAATCTTACACTTGCTCCAATACAGCTTAAGAAATGCTCAAAGGACGAGGCAGAAGAGAGAGCTAAAAGGATGCTTGCAAAGGTAGGCCTTGAGTCAAAGATATTCAGCTTCCCTAGTCAGCTTTCAGGTGGTCAGAAGCAGCGTGTTGCTATTGCAAGAGCGCTTTGTATGCAGCCAGACATCATGCTTTTCGACGAGCCTACATCAGCTCTTGATCCAGAAATGGTTGGTGAAGTTCTTCAGGTTATGAAGAACTTAGCTGCCGATGGAATGACAATGGTTATTGTTACTCATGAAATGGGCTTTGCCAGAGAAGTGGCAGATAGAGTTATTTTCATGGATGGTGGATATATCATCGAGGAAGGTACTCCAGAGGAAGTATTACTAAATCCTAAGGAAGCAAGAACGATTGATTTCCTTAATAAGGTTTTATAAGAGGGGCGTATGAAGAATATAATTACTATTAGCCGTCAGTTTGGTGCTGGCGGAGGCACAATAGGGAAAGCTGTGGCTGAAAAATTAGGCTACTATTATTGTGATAAGGACATGATTTTAAAAGCTGCCGTTGAAGCTGGCAATCTTACACCTGATGAGATAAGCTCATTTGATGAAAAGGTTCCTTGGGAGTTCGGATTAGGGCAAAGTCTTTTCAATTACTCAACCAAGACATTAGATGAAAAGATTTTTGAGGCTCAAAAGGAAGCTATCAGAAAGGTTGCCGAAAAGGGTAATTGCGTTATCGTTGGAAGAAATGCAAATATAATCCTAAAAGAATTCGAAAGAACTTTACATGTGTTTGTTTCAGGAACAGAGTATTTCAGAGTAAAGCGTATGGCTGAGCGAATGAATTCTTCTGAAGACAAAGTGAGAACAGTACTTCACAACATTGATAAGGCTAGACACAAATACTGCAAGCACTACACAGGCACTGAATTTGGAAGTGCTGAATTCTATGACTTATGCCTTAAGAGTTCTACACTTGGCATTGATGGTTGCGTAGATATTATCTGCGAAACAGCAAAGAATTATTAAAAAAATCTTGCATAAAAATAGAATAAGTAGTATAGTTTTGCACAAGACAAAGGCGTCTAAAGAAATTCCCGCAGTGGGAGTTTCTTTAGGCGTCTTTTTTTGTACCCAAACGGTAATGGAAGGAGTAGCGTATATGGACAATTGCAATCAGCAGGTTGGATTATATGATCCATCATTTGAGCATGATAACTGTGGAATCGGAGCAGTGGTTTCTATAAAAGGAATCAAGACACATCAGACAGTGTCAGATGCTTTGAAGATAGTTGAAAACCTGGAACATAGAGCTGGCAAGGATGCATCAGGTGAGACTGGTGATGGTGTAGGTATTTTGCTTCAGATATCACATAAGTTTTTCAAGAAGGCTTGTGATGAACTTAAGATTAAAATCGGTGACGAGCGTGAATACGGCGTGGGAATGTTTTTCTTTCCTCAGGATGAGTTAAAGAGAAAACAGGCAATGAAGATGTTTGAAATCATTGTTGAGAAAGAAGGAATGGAATTCTTAGGATGGAGAGAGGTTCCAACAAGAGCAGAGATTCTTGGAAAGCTTGCGAAGGATTGCATGCCATTTATTTGTCAGGCATTTATAAAGAAGCCAAAGGATGTAGAAAAGGGACTTGAATTCGATAGAAAGCTTTATGTGGCAAGACGTGTATTTGAGCAGACTGCTGAGGATACATACGTAGCATCTCTTTCTAGTAGAACAATCGTATACAAGGGAATGTTTTTGGTTAATCAGCTTAGACTTTTCTTTGAAGATCTGTTAGATGAGGATTTTGAGTCTGCAATTGCGACAGTGCATTCTCGTTTTTCTACTAACACAAATCCATCATGGGAGCGAGCACATCCAAATAGATTTATTGTTCACAATGGTGAGATTAATACAATCAAGGGTAATGCGGATAAAATGCTTTCCCGTGAAGAGAAAATGGTATCTCAGGTGTTAGAGGATGAGATGACAAAAATCACTCCTGTATGTAATCAGGCTGGTTCAGATTCAGCTATGCTTGACAACGCGTTGGAATTTCTTGTAATGAATGGAATGCCACTTCCTCTTGCAGTAATGATTACTATTCCAGAACCATGGGTAAAAAACAAGGCAATGGATCAGGCGAGAAGAGATTTTTATCAGTATTACTCAACAATGATGGAGCCATGGGATGGACCTGCATCAATACTATTCTCAGATGGAGATATTATGGGTGCGGTACTAGATAGAAATGGTCTTCGTCCATCCAGATACTATATTACAAATGATGATTATCTCATCCTTTCTTCAGAGGTTGGTGTACTTCCAATTGAAGAAAGCAGAATCAAGATTAAAGATAGATTAAAGCCAGGCAAGATGCTTCTTGTAGATACTGTAAAGGGGCGTCTCATTGATGATGATGAGCTCAAGAAAGAGTTTGCAGCAAGAAAGCCTTATGGTCAGTGGCTTGATGCAAATCTTGCTCATTTAGCAGATATAAAGATTCCAAATGAGCCAGTACCAAAGTATTCACAGGAAGAGCGTGACAGATTACAGAAGGCATTTGGATATTCATACGAAGAGATTAAGGATTCAATCCTTCCAATGGCATTAAATGGAGTAGAAAACACAGGTGCAATGGGTATCGATGTGCCTCTTGCTGTGCTATCTAAAAATCATCAGCCACTTTTCAATTACTTCAAGCAGCTGTTTGCCCAAGTAACCAATCCACCTATCGATTCAATTCGAGAGGAAATTGTCACAGCTACAACTGTATATCTTGGAACTGCAGGAAACGTGTTAGAGGAGAAGGAAGAAAACTGTAACATGTTGCAGATTAATAATCCTATCCTTACAACAACAGATTTGATGAAGATTAAATCTATGAAGGTTCCTGGTTTGCAGGCTGCCACTGTTCCAATCATTTATTACAAGAACACATCTCTTGAAAAGGCTATTGAGCATCTTTTTGTAGAGGTAGATAAGGTTAACCATGAGGGAGCTAATATCATCATCCTTTCAGATAGAGGTGTTGATGAGAACCATGTTGCGATTCCATCACTTCTTGCTGTAGCAGCAGTGCAGCATCATTTGGTTCAGACAAAGAAGCGTACATCACTTTCACTTATTCTAGAATCAGGTGAGCCAAGGGAAGTTCATCATTTTGCAACATTGCTTGGATATGGTGCATCTGCAATCAATCCATATCTTGCACAGGAGACTATTGCTGAGCTTATCGAAAAAGGACAGCTTAAGAAGGATGTTCATGCTGCAATCGATTCTTACAACGAAGCAGTAATAAGTGGAATCATTAAGATTGCATCTAAGATGGGTATTTCAACAGTTCAGTCTTATCAGGGTGCAAAGATTTTCGAAGCTATCGGAATCAGTAAGGATGTAATAGATAGATATTTCACAGGAACTATTTCAAGAATTGGTGGAATAACTCTTAGCGACATAGAGTCTGATGTGGAAATGCAGCATTCAAAGGCATTCGATCCACTAGGTCTTGATGTGGATGAGACTCTTGATTCAAGAGGCCAGCATAAGATGCGCTCTGGAGCAGAGGAGCATCTTTATAATCCTGCAACAATACATCTTTTGCAGCTTGCAACAAGAACAGGAGATTACAATACATTCAAGGAGTATACAGCCCTTGTAAATGAAGAGGATAATATCAGAAATTTAAGAGGATTAATCGATTTCAAGTATCCTAAAAAGGGAATCAGCATTGATGAGGTTGAATCAGTTGACTCAATCGTAAGAAGATTCAAGACTGGTGCTATGAGCTACGGATCTATTTCTAAGGAAGCTCATGAGACTATGGCTATCGCCATGAACATGCTTCACGGAAAATCTAACTCTGGTGAAGGTGGAGAGGAAGATGAGCGCTATGAAATCGGTCCAGATGGACTTAATCGTTGCTCAGCAATTAAGCAGGTTGCATCAGGAAGATTTGGTGTTACCAGCAAATACGTAGTATCTGCTAAGGAGATTCAGATAAAGATGGCCCAGGGCGCAAAGCCAGGCGAAGGTGGACATTTGCCAGGTAAGAAGGTGTACCCATGGATTGCAAAGACACGTCTTTCAACACCAGGTGTAGCCCTTATTTCACCACCACCTCATCATGATATTTATTCAATCGAGGATTTGGCAGAACTTATTTACGATCTCAAGAATGCAAACAAGGATGCACGTATTTCTGTAAAGCTTGTATCAGAGGCAGGTGTTGGAACAATTGCATCAGGTGTTGCAAAGGCTGGTGCGCAGGTAATCCTTATTTCCGGATACGACGGAGGAACAGGTGCTGCGCCAAAATCTTCAATCCATAATGCGGGACTTCCATGGGAGCTTGGTCTTGCTGAGGCTCACCAGACACTTATCATGAATGGCCTTAGAAACAAGGTTGTAATCGAGACAGATGGAAAGCTTATGAGCGGCCGTGACGTTGCTATTGCATGTGCTCTCGGAGCTGAGGAATTTGGATTTGCAACTGCACCACTTGTAACAATGGGCTGCGTTATGATGCGTGTATGTAATTTGGATACTTGCCCTGTTGGTGTAGCTACACAAAACCCAGAGCTTAGAAAGCGCTTTAAAGGAAAGCCAGAGTATGTTGTAAACTTCATGCGCTTTATTGCACAGGAATTACGTGAATACATGGCAGCCCTTGGCTGCAAGACTGTAGATGAACTCTGCGGTAGAAGTGATTTACTTAAGGTTAAGGAAAATGCTGACAGTGTTTATGCCAAGGTCGATATGACAGCTGTTCTTAGCAACCCATCAGGTGGAGAAAAGATTTCTTATGCCTCAAAGAATGTGTATAACTTTGAGCTTGAGAAGACAGTAGATGAAAGAGTTCTCTTGAAAGAACTTAAGAGTGCAATTGCCTCTGGTAAATCTAAGGAAGTATCTGTTGATATCGTAAATACGGATAGATCCCTTGGTACACTTCTTGGCGCAGAGCTTACAAGAAAGTTTGGCGAAAGCTTGGCAGAAGATACTTATAAGGTACATTGCCATGGAGCTGGTGGACAGTCATTTGGTGCATTTATTCCTAAGGGACTTACACTTGAACTTTCAGGTGATTCTAACGATTACTTTGGAAAGGGATTGTCAGGAGGAAAGCTCATTGTATATCCACCAGAAGGCGCAACATACAAAGAGGATGAAAATATCATCATCGGTAACGTAGCGCTATATGGTGCCACAAGTGGAAAAGCGTTTATCAATGGTGTGGCAGGAGAGCGTTTTGCTGTAAGAAACTCTGGCGCTACAGCTGTTGTAGAAGGAGTGGGCGACCACGGTTGCGAGTACATGACAGGTGGACGTGTTGTAGTTCTTGGAGAAACTGGCAAGAATTTTGCTGCTGGTATGAGCGGCGGAATAGCATATGTGCTTGATGAGGATGCTACTCTTTACAAGAAGCTTAATAAATCTATGGTAAGCCTTGAAACAGTAACAGATAAATATGATGTTATGGAGCTCAAGGAAATTATCGGAGAGCATGTAAAGGCTACTGGTTCCAAGAAGGGACAGGAAATATACGACAACTTCAGCGAATATTTGCCTAAATTTAAGAAGATAGTGCCATTTGATTATAAGAAGATGCTAGAGGCCATGGTTAATATGGAGGCTAAGGGCTTGTCATCTGAACAGGCTCAGATTGAAGCATTTAATTTCTTGATTTCCCAGCAGAGCGTAGGAAATCGAGAACATGACGAGCCCCTTTTCCGAAGGAAAAACTCAGATGGGCGAGTATCAAATTTAGTTATGAATGGTCATACAGCGTAAGAGGAGGATTAGTCATGGGAAAATCTACAGGATTTTTAGAATATGAGCGTGTAGAGGAAGTGGCTGTTAGTCCTCTAGAGCGTATAAAGAATTTTAATGAGTTTCACACACCTTTATCTATTGAGGAGCGTGAGCGTCAGGCTGCAAGATGTATGGATTGTGGTGTGCCATTTTGCCAGTCTGGAATGACAATTAAGGGGATGACATCAGGTTGTCCTCTTAACAACCTGATCCCTGAATGGAACGATTTGGTTTATCAGGGAAACCTTGATATAGCATATAAGAGATTGCACAAGACTAGCAATTTCCCAGAATTTACATGCAGAGTTTGTCCAGGTCTTTGCGAAAAGGCATGTACATGTAGCTTGAATGGAGAGGCTGTTACAACAAAGGCTAACGAGATGGCCATAATCGAGTATGCTTATGCAAATGGTTTGGCGGATGCTAACCCACCAAAGCAGCGTACAGGAAAGACTGTTGCTGTAGTTGGATCTGGCCCTTCAGGCCTTGCTGTAGCTGACCAGTTAAACAGAAGAGGACATAGTGTTACTGTCTATGAAAGAAATGATAAAGTGGGCGGTCTTTTACGCTATGGAATTCCAAACATGAAGCTTGAAAAGCAGTACATTGATAGAAAGATTCATGTAATGGAGCAGGAGGGTGTTAACTTTATCGTAAATGCGAATATTGGCGATAACGTTAAAGCTAGTGAACTAACTGAAAAGTATGATGCAGTTGTATTATGCTGCGGTTCATCTAACCCAAGAGACATTGATGCAACAGGCAGAAAAGAGGCAAAGGGAATCTATTTTGCAGTAGATTTTCTTACATCAACAACAAAGTGTCTGTGGGCAAATGATATGAAGCTTGTAGATGGTCAGTATATCTCTGCAAAGGGAAAGGATGTAATTATCATCGGCGGTGGCGATACAGGAAATGACTGTGTTGGTACATCTATTCGTCATGGCTGCAAATCAGTCACACAGCTTGAAATGATGCCTAAGGCACCTGATACAAGGGCTGAAAATAACCCATGGCCACAGTGGCCACTTGTGTGCAAGACTGATTATGGTCAGGAAGAGGCTATTGCTAAATTTGGCCATGATCCACGTGTCTACACAACAACTGTAAAGGAATTTAAGACAGATAAATCTGGCAATCTAAAATCTGTAGTTCTTGTATCACTTGAGTCTAAAGTTGATAAGAAAACTGGCAGAAGAATGATGGTGCCTGTAGAGGGAACAGAAAAAGAAGTGAAGTGCCAGCTTTGTCTTATTGCAGCAGGATTCTTAGGTTCTCAAAAGTATGTTACTGATGCCTTTAAGGTGGAGCTTGATGGCAGAACAAACGTGGCTTCAAAGGCTGCAAATAGCTTCGCAACAAGTGTACCTAAGGTATTTACAGCAGGCGATATGCACACAGGTCAATCCCTTGTAGTAAAGGCTATCAGACAGGGACGTGATTGCGCTCGTGAGGTGGATGAGTATCTGATGGGATACACTAATCTCTAGTAAAATAGGCCTATATTAGGTATTATATTTTTAAAATAATCCATAGGAGGAGATTCTATGTCACATTTATCTATCGAAGATACCATAGAGTTTGTAGAAGAAAACGATGTGAAATTCATCCGTCTTGCGTTTTGTGACCTGTATGGAAATCAAAAGAATATTTCAATTATGCCATCAGAGCTGAGAAGTGCCTTTGAAGATGGTGTTAATTTTGATACATTTTTAATATTGGGCTTTGATGACGAGTCAGGGAAGGATTTGTTTTTGAAACCTGATCCAGACACTATGCATGTGTTGCCTTGGCGTCCACAATCAGGCCGAGTAATCAGATTTTATTGCAACGTTGTTTATGCTGATGGTACTCCATATGCTATGGATTACCGTCAGTTCCTAAAGAATACAATGGAAGAATGTAATGAGATGGGATTCTCTACCAGAATGGGACTTCGTTCAGAGTTTTATCTGTTTAAGACAGACGATGATGGTGCTGCCACAGATGAAACTTTTGATAATGGTGGATATCTTGATGTTGCTCCTAATGATAAAGGGGAAAACATCCGTAGAGAAATCTGTCTTACATTGGAGGAGATGGGCATTTCGCCTCAGACTTCACATCATGAGAGAGGTCCAGGACAAAATGAAATCGATTTCCAATCATCAGATGTGCTTACAACAGCGGATAATTTTGTTACCTACAAAAACGTTGTTGAGAATATGTCTGCCAGAAATGGAGCTGTGGCATGTTTCGAGCCTAGACCAATAAATGATGCGCCTGGCAATGGCCTTCACATTATGATGGCCAATTATAGGGGCAGTGCCAATCTTTTCAACGAGGATAGAGAATTCTCAGAGAGCTTTATGGCTGGAATTATAAACAGAATGAGGGATATTACAATCTTCTTGAATTGTAGAAGAGATTCATACGATAGACTTGGTTTTATGGAAGCACCAAAGTATATTACATGGTCAAAGCAAAACAATTCACGTCTGTTTAGAGTGCCTGAAATTAATGGTAAGAGAAAGCATTTTATTTTGCGTTCTCCAGATTCTTGTTTGAATCCATATCTCGCAAGTGCCGTTATTTTGCAGGCGGGCATGGCTGGTGTTAGAAATAACGAGAAGCTTCCACCAGCTTTAGAGGTAAACTCACGTCTTCTCACAGAAGAAAAAAACGCCAGCTTAGAAAAGCTTCCAGAGACTATCGAGGAAGCAATTAAATGCGCTGAAAACAGCAGCTTTTTGAATGAATCTAATTTTGCAAAAATAGCTAAGAACTATATTGAGACAATTAAGATGAACATTTAGTCGCAAAAGGAGTGGACTATGGAAAGAGCATTAATTGTCTGCGATAACGAAAAAGGTACAGCCTTCTATAAATCCTTTCTAAAAGAGAATGGATATATTGACATAATGAGCGTGGAGAGCTTTCCTGCTGCCAAACGTGTGATAATGGATTATGATTTTGATTTATGCTTTGTGAATCTACCTTTGGGCAATTCTAATTCTGTAGAGCACGTTATTGATTTGGCGGAAAAAAACGTATGCCAGATTTTGTTATTTATCAAAGCTGACTACTATGATGAAATCACTGATAAGGTGGTTGAATATGGCGTAATGACTATATCAAAGCCTATTAATAAACAATTACTGTGGCAGACTTTAAGACAGGCCCTTGCCACCCAGAGGCGCATCGATATGGCCAGAAGCCAGAGTGCAAAATTGGAGAAAAAGCTAGATGAGCTAAAGACGATTTCAAGAGCAAAGTTGCTTTTGATTGTCAATGAGGGCTTGTCTGAAGAGGACGCTCATAAGTTTATAGAGAAGCGTGCCATGGATCTGAGAATATCCAGATATCAAATGGCAATGGATATAATAAAAAAATTTGAAAAATAATTAAAAAAGATATTGACAATGATTTGTCAAAAGAATATTATACTAAACAAATAAAAATCAATGGAACGACAAAGGCGTCGTAAACGTAGAGCTAATCTATGTTTACGGCGTTTTTTTTATTTAGCTGGTAGCCGTAACCAGCGTCAATGGGAAGGTGATTTTATGTGTTCAATAATGGCTTTAAGTAAATGTCATATCGGAATGAAAGATTTCGAAGAGGCATTTTCAAAAACAATTAGCAGAGGCCCAGATATGCAAAAGGTAATCACAGTAAGTGATAGCGTGCTAGGCTTTCAGAGACTTTCAATCATGGGATTGACAGATGCAGGAATGCAACCATTTGAGATGGATGGAAACTATGCAATCTGCAACGGCGAGCTTTATGGATTTAAAAAAGTTCGCAAGGAGCTAAAGGGAGAAGGATATAGATTTAATAGTGATAGTGATTGCGAAATAATTCTTCCAATGTATCGTAAATACGGTACAGGGATGTTTGAAAAGCTTGACGCAGAATATGCAATGGTTATCTACGACAAGGAAATTGATGATTTGGTAGCAGCAAGAGATCCAATCGGAATCAGACCTTTGTTTTATGGATATGATGAAGAAGGCGCAATAATGTTTGCATCAGAGGCGAAAAATCTGGTTGGTCTTACAGATGAAATACATCCATTTCCACCGGGACATTTTTATTACAAGGGTGTGTTTACCTGCTACAGAGATTTGGCAAAGAGAAAAGAATACTCGAAGGATAGCCTAGAAGAGGTTGCAGCAAAGATTAAGGAAAAGCTGGTGGCAGGAGTTGAAAAAAGACTTGATGCAGATGCTCCTGTAGGATTCCTGCTTTCAGGCGGACTGGATTCATCTTTAGTGTGTGCCATAGCTCAGAAAATGATGGATAAGCCAATTAAGACTTTTGCAATCGGAATGAACGAGGACGCCATTGATCTTAAATATGCCAAAGAAGTTGCAGATTACATCGGCTCTGAACATCATGAAATCATCATCAATAAGGATATTGTACTTGAATCATTAGAAGAGGTGGTTGCAGCCCTTGGAACATACGACATTACAACAATCAGAGCAAGCATGGGAATGTATCTTATCTGCAAGGGAATCAAGAAGCAGTTTCCAGAAATAAGAGTTCTTCTTACCGGAGAGATTTCAGATGAGATATTTGGTTACAAGTACACTGATTTCGCACCAAACGCAGAAGAGTTTCAGTTGGAAGCAGAAAAGAGACTGAGAGAGCTGTACATGTACGATGTGCTTAGAGCAGATAGATGTATTTCAGTTCATTCCATGGAAGCAAGAGTTCCATTCGGAGATTTGGATTTTGTTGATTACGTAATGAGCATCAATCCAGAAATGAAGATGAACAAATACAACAAAGGAAAGTATTTACTTAGACATGCATTTGAAGGCGATGATTATCTGCCATACGACATTCTCTTTAGAGAAAAGGCTGCATTCTCAGATGCGGTAGGACATTCAATGGTTTATTACCTTAAGGAATATGCAAACAGCATCTATTCTGATGAGGATTTGGAGAATGCAAAACGTAAATACGAATACAGAGCACCATTTACAAAAGAGTCTCTTTTATACAGAGATTTGTTTGAAAAATATTATAAAGGTCAGGCTCATATGATAGTAGATTTCTGGATGCCTAATAAGCATTGGGAAGGCTGCAATGTAGATGACCCATCTGCAAGAGTGCTGAGCAATTATGGTGCAAGTGGAATATAGTAGCCGTAAAGCGACAAATGGTTTATTAAGTGAGCTGGTAGGCATCAAGCTCTTAGGTTTCTCAAACGAAGCTTTCTTCAGCTGAGTTGAGAAACACTAAGGCTTGTAGCCGTAACCAGCGGATTAAGGAGGATAAAATTATGAGTAGAGTAACAGAATTGTTTGGTTCCAAAGTATTTAACGATGAAACCATGAAGGAGCGTCTTCCTAAGGATGCCTACAAGGCCCTTAAAAAGACTATTGAGGAGGGACGCCCACTTGATAGAGATTTGGCAAATGTAATTGCCCATGCAATGAAGGAGTGGGCAATCGAACTTGGAGCAACACACTTTACACATTGGTTCCAGCCAATGACAGGTGTTACAGCTGAAAAGCATGATTCATTTATCCAACCAGAGGAAGGCGGAAAGGTAATCATGACTTTCTCTGGAAAAGAGCTTATAAAGGGCGAGCCTGATGCATCATCATTCCCATCAGGTGGACTTAGAGCCACATTTGAAGCAAGAGGTTACACAGCATGGGATCCAACAAGCTATGTATTTATCAAGGATGACACACTTTGCATTCCTACTGCATTCTGTTCATATTCAGGAGAGGCACTTGATAAGAAGACACCTCTTCTTAGATCTATGGAAGCTCTTGATAAATCAGCAGTTAGAGCACTTAAGCTATTCGGACATGAGGAAGTCAAGCGTGTAATTACAACTGTTGGACCAGAGCAGGAATACTTCTTAATCGATTCAGAAATGTACAATAAGCGTCCAGATTTAATATATACAGGAAGAACACTTTTTGGAGCAAAGCCTCCAAAGGGACAGGAGCTGGAAGATCACTACTTTGGAACAATCAAGCCAAGAGTTTCAGCTTACATGAAGGAGTTAGACGAGGAGTTGTGGAAGCTGGGTGTACTTGCTAAGACAAAGCACAACGAAGTTGCACCAGCTCAGCATGAGCTTGCGCCAGTTTACTCAACCACTAATATAGCAACTGATCATAACCAGCTCACCATGGAAATGATGAAGGTAGTGGCTGGAAGACACGGCATGACATGTCTCCTACACGAAAAGCCATTTGCTGGCGTAAACGGCTCTGGTAAGCACAACAACTGGTCTATTTCAACTGATACCGGAGTAAATCTTTTAGAACCAGGTGCGACTCCTTCCCAGAACACACAGTTCTTATTATTCCTTACAGCTGTAATCAAGGCTGTTGATGAATATCAGGAGTTGCTCCGAGTATCGGTTGCATCTGCTGGAAATGATCACAGATTAGGTGCAAACGAGGCACCTCCAGCAATCATATCAATGTTCCTTGGCGATGAGCTTGAGGCTATTGTCGAATCGATTGTTGATGGCACAGATTATGAGGATATTAAAAAGAAGAAGATGTCAGTTGGTGCTGTTGTAATTCCAAGCATTTCACAGGATACAACAGATAGAAACAGAACATCACCATTTGCCTTCACAGGAAACAAGTTTGAGTTCCGTTCACTTGGTTCATCAGCATCTATCTCTGGACCAAATGTTATCTTAAATACAATTGTTGCTGAGGAGCTTGATAAGTTCTCAGATGAACTTGAGGAAGCAGCAGATTTTGATAAGGCTTTAGAAAAGCTTCTTAAGCGTGAGCTTACAGCTCATCAGAGAATCATCTTTAATGGTAACGGATATTCAGATGAGTGGGTAAAGGAAGCAGAGAGAAGAGGTCTTAAGAATCTTAAATCTACAGTCGATGCGCTTCCAGCATTTATCGACAAGAAGGCAATCGACGTATTTACAAAGCATAACGTATTTACGGAGCAGGAGCTTTACAGCCGCTACGATATTCAGCTAGAGAATTATTACAAAGTAATCGATATCGAAGCTCTTACAATGGATGCTATGGTTAAGAAAGAAATCATGGCTGCAGCAAATGATTATCAGTACACACTTGCAGAGACATTAAATGCAAAGGCTGCAACAGGACTTGCTGTTGATTCAACTGTAGAAAAGAAGAGACTTGAGCAGGCTTCAAAGCTTACATTCGATATGGATGAGCGCCTTGAAAAGCTTGAGGCAGATATCGAAAAGGCTAAAGAGCTTACAGATACTTACGACCTTGCAAAGTTCCATCATGATGTAATCTTTGCCGATATGAATGAGTTACGTGAGGTTGTTGATGAGCTTGAGACAGTGGTACCAAGTGATATTTGGCCTTATCCTACTTATGGGGAGATTTTATATTCAGTTAAATAAAGAAGCCTTCCCCCTTTGGGGGAAGGGGGACCGCTTGCGGTGGATGAGGGTTCACATAAACACATAAACACAAAGAGGTGTAGTCAAAATTATTGACTGCACCTCTTTTTTAATAAAAGGAGGAAAAGAATATGGAAGAATATTCAAGCATGTTATTTGGCGTTTGGTTCTTAATTGGCGCCGCATTAGTATTTTGGATGCAGGCAGGATTTGCAATGGTGGAGGCAGGCTTCACTAGAGCGAAAAATACTGGAAACATCATTATGAAAAACCTTATGGATTTTTGTATTGGAACAGTGATGTTTGTTGTTTTAGGATTTGGATTAATGTTTGGCGAAAATGCATTATTTGGTCTTGTAGGCAAGCCAACATTACAGGTATTTACAGACTATGCAAGCTTTGATTGGAGCAACTTTGTATTTAACCTTGTGTTCTGCGCAACTACAGCTACAATCGTCAGCGGTGCCATGGCAGAGCGCACAAAGTTCATTAGCTATTGCGTCTATTCTGGAGTTATTTCACTTGTTATCTATCCAATCGAGGCACACTGGGTTTGGGGAGGCGGCTGGCTTTCACAGTTAGGATTTCATGATTTCGCCGGCAGTTGCGCAATCCATATGGTAGGCGGCATCTGTGCTCTTATTGGAGCAAAAATCTTAGGACCTCGTATTGGTAAGTTTAACAGAGACAGAAAAGGCAGAATTACAAAGGTCAACGCATTCCCTGGTCACAACATTGCACTCGGTGCACTTGGCGTATTTATTCTTTGGCTTGGATGGTATGGATTCAATGGAGCAGCTGCAACATCTGTAGAACAGCTTGCATCTATCTTTGTAACAACAACAATTGCACCAGCTGTAGCTACTTGCACAACAATGGCTTTCACATGGATTAAATTTGGCAAGCCTGATGTATCAATGTCACTTAATGCATCACTTGCTGGACTTGTAGCAATCACAGCCCCATGCGACGTAACAGATGCCCTTGGCGCAATTGTCATCGGTATAGTATCAGGTTTCTTAGTAGTATTTGGTGTATGGCTTTTAGACTACAAGCTTCATGTAGATGATCCAGTTGGAGCAGTAGCAGTACACATGATGAATGGTATTTGGGGAACATTAGCAGTAGGCTTATTTGCAACAACATCAGCTCCAGACAGCGAGCTTACAGGTCTTTTTTATGGAGGAGGATTCAAGCTACTTGGCCTTCAGTTACTTGGTGTTTTATCTGTAGGCGCATGGGCAGCCGTAACGATTACAATCACATTTTCTATTATCAAGGCAACAATAGGACTTCGCGCATCAGCTGAAGAAGAAATCGTAGGTCTTGATAGAACAGAACACGGTCTTCCATCTGCATATTCAGGCTTCAACATGCTTGAGGATGACTTTGATACAGATGAGTATGATGATGAAACTGCAACACTTATTTCAGACACACTTGAGGCTGCTGGTCTCGCTTCTATGGATGAAGCTGTAGAGGTTGAATACGCTCCATCACAGATTACATCAGCTGGCAAACCTCGTATGACAAAGGTTGAAATCCTTTGCAAGGAGCGCAACCTTGAAAAGCTCAAGAATTCTCTCATGAAGCTTGGCATCACAGGAATGACTGTATCACATGTAATGGGCTGTGGTGTACAGAAGGGTGCTCCTGAATACTACAGAGGCGTAGCCTTAGAGCCAGCACTTCTTCCAAAAATTCGTGTTGACGTTGTTGTCTGCAAGGTCCCAGTTCAGCAGGTCATTGAAACCGCAAAGAAGGTACTTTACACAGGCCACATCGGCGATGGCAAAATCTTTGTATACGACGTTGAGCAGGTTGTCAAAATCCGCACAGGCGAAGAAGATTTCGCAGCCCTTCAGGACGTCGAATAACATTTGCACAGGCGTTACCACACACTTAGCCTAAAGCAGGCCTGTACAATATTGAAAAAAGTTTTTGGGTGGCGGACACACAGCATAGTGTAAGTTGTACTTCTTAGACTGAGGGGAACTTGGTTGATTTTGGAGCGCGCTTAGTAACATAAAAGCAGGTTTTGCAATATATAAGCATGCGCTGCCATGGACGGCAGCGCAAGTGGTCACTTAAAACACGATGTTGAATGTGCCACGGTGATTATATATGCAAAACCTGCTTTGTCATGTTACTTAGCAAGTGGAATATGAAACCAAGTCCCCTCAGCCTAAGAAGTACGCAAAATACTAAAGTGTCCGCCATATAATGTTTGACATAATATAGCGCCTGTGCTATATTGCTGTCGTTGTACTTTGATAATTGCATACAGATATTGAAATTCACGTATTTATTTCTCGTTTTAGCGCCATGCACCAGCGTAGGCTGGTTAACGAGGAGGAGGGATTATCGAAAATTCGGCGGGTGCCCTCCCGTGTGACCTAACGCGAAACGCATTAGCAAATATGCAGGTGACTGCAAAACAAAGATGATGCGATAGGTAAGTTTGATTTTTATTAACTTTGATTTATAGAAAGAATGAGGAATAAATTATGTGTGGAATAATAGGATTTATCGGAAATGATGCTTTAGCTAATATTTTAAATGGATTAGAGCTTTTAGAGTACAGAGGATATGACAGTGCTGGTCTTGCCGTGCGACGAAACGATGAAGGCGAGTCAGAGATTTATAAGTGCCAGGGTCGAGTTAGTGATTTGAGAAAATTGGTTCCTTCTTCAAACGCTGATTTCAACTGTGGTATTGGTCATACCCGTTGGGCAACTCACGGTGGAGTTTGTGATGCAAATGCTCATCCTCATAGGGTCGGAAAAGTCACATTAGTTCATAACGGTATTATTGAGAACTATGCTGATTTAAAAGAAGAGTATGAGCTTGAAGATTATCTTGTATCAGAGACAGATACAGAGGTTGTCGCTGCACTTCTAAATAAGTTTTATGATGGCACAAATCCAAAGAAGGCTATTAAAAGAACTGTTAAGAAGCTTAAGGGCACATATGCATTTGTAATTATGTTTGCAGATAGACCAAATACTATTTACGCAGTTAGAAATGTCAGCCCTATCGTTGTTGCTACAACAGAAGATAATATTATTCTTTCATCTGATCCAGCTGCTCTTTATAAATACACTAAAGAGTATTTTGTACTTGATGAGGGCACAATTCTTACAGCAACAAAGGATGGCTATACTGTTGAGAACTTCGATGAAGAGCCAGTAGATGTTAAAATGACAGTTGTTGACTGGGAAGTTTCTTCACTTGATAAAGGTGGATTCCCATACTACATGGCAAAGGAAATCTTTGAACAGCCTTCTTGCATTCGCAGAATCTTAAGCACTTACCTCACTAATGATGATATTAATCTGGGATTTGATGGAAAGCTTGATGAAGCTTTGACACGTTTCAATCGTATCTGCATTGTCGCTTGTGGAACAGCGTTACATGCAGGTCTTGTTGGCGCACATCTCTTTAAAAAGTGGGCTGGCATGAATGTTGATGTGGAGATGGCTTCAGAGTTTATCTATTCAGATACAATCGTAGATGAGAATACACTTTTCATTGCAGTATCTCAGTCAGGTGAGACAATCGATACACTTGAGGCTATGAATAAGGCTAAGAGAGCAGGAGCTCTTTGTGTTGCAGTGCTTAATGTAAGAGGTTCTTCAATCTCAAGAGTTGCAGACTACACTTTATATACAGATGCAGGTCCAGAGATTGCAGTTGCTAGTACAAAGGCTTACACAACTCAGTCATTGGTATTCTATTTACTTGCCCTTAAGACTGGAATGGTTAGAAATAGATTATCTAAGGAAGATTTGGCTAAGGCACTAAGCAATCTTAGATTAGTTCCAGATGCGATTTCAGCTGTTTTGGAGCAGAAGGATAGCATACATAGACTTGCGAAGGAAGTAATTACAGCATCTGATTTATTTATGATTGGTAGAGGTCTTGATTATGTTGTTCTGATGGAGGGAGCTCTTAAGTTAAAAGAGATTTCTTATATCCATTCAGAGGCATACGCATCTGGTGAATTAAAGCATGGACCAATTGCTTTAATTTCAGAGAATACACCAGTTATCGCTGCCGTTACTCAGGAGAAGCTTATTTCTAAGGCTCTTTCAAATGTAAAAGAGATTAAGGCCCGTGGAGCAAATGTAGTGCTTCTTGCAAAGAATGAGTTCAAGAATGATTTCGATAGCGAGTATCATGTTATTGGCCTTCCAGATCTTGACGATGAGTATATGACATTCCCTGAAATTGTAGCTCTTCAGATTTACTCATATTATGTATCTGCAGATAAGGGACTTGATGTTGATAAGCCAAGAAACCTTGCAAAGGTTGTAACAGTAGAATAATTATATTGAGAAATAGATGCGTGGATTTCATGTCAAAGTACGCAAAATCAAAGCTTTAATTCATGTCACTTTCCATTGTGACAAATTAAAATATCTATGAATTGAAAATGTTCACATATCCCCCTTATAATACAATCAAGAAGAATGCATTCGGATTTATAACCAAGGCCACGGTAGACGTGCCAACGCCTTATATAGTTTTGGAGGAGAATCCTAATGAAAGAGAGAATACAAAGTTTTGGTAGGTTCCTCAGCGGAATGGTTATGCCAAACATCGGTGCTTTTATAGCGTGGGGTCTTTTAACAGCACTTTTTATTGACACAGGATGGTTACCAAATGCACAGCTTAGTACCATTGTTGGTCCAATGCTTACATATGCACTTCCAATTCTTATTGCTTATCAAGGTGGTAAGATGGTCGGCGGAAGCAGAGGAGCTATCATGGGTGCAATCGTCACAATAGGTGTTATCTGTGGTACAGAATACACAATGTTTATGGGGGCGATGGTTGCTGGTCCACTTGGTGGCTGGGTTATAAAGAAATTTGACAAAGCCGTTGAAGGCAAAATTCCTTCTGGTTTTGAAATGCTTGTTAACAACTTCTCAGTTGGTATCTTTGGTTTAATTCTTGCGATTATTGGTTACTACGTAATTGGCCCATTCATGGGAGCAGTTCTTGCAGTACTCAATGCAGGAGTTCAGATACTTGTAAACAATGGTTTACTTCCACTTGTTTCAGTATTCGTTGAGCCAGCTAAGGTATTATTCCTTAACAATGCTATCAACCATGGTATCTTCACTCCACTTGGAGCAGAGGATGTTGCTAACGCAGGTAAGTCAATTTTCTATATGATTGAGACAAACCCAGGTGCAGGTACTGGTGTACTTTTAGCTTACTGGTTATTCGCTAAGGATAAGACAACTAAGGATTCAGCACCAGGAGCACTTATCATTCACTTACTTGGTGGTATTCATGAGATCTATTTCCCATATGTTCTTATGAATCCAATCCTTTTACTTGCTACAATTGGTGGTTCAGTAGCAGCAATGATCTTTAACACAGCACTTGGTCTTGGACTTGCAGGTCCTGCTTCACCAGGTTCAATCATTGCATATGTTGGTATGGCACCAAAGGGATCTACAGTCCTTGTACTTTTATCAGCAGTTATTGCAGCAGGCGTTTCATTTGTAATCGCTGCTCCAATTATTAAGTTATCAAACAGCAAGGCAACACTTTCAGATTCAACAAATCAGATGAAAGAAATGAAGGCTCAGGCTAAGGGCGTTTCAGTAGATAAGGTTTCTACAGTTGCTGATGCTATTACTACAGATATTAAGAGCGTAAAGCACATCGTTTTCGCATGTGACGCTGGTATGGGATCTTCTGCAATGGGAGCTTCTGTACTAAAGAAAAAGCTTTCTGATGCAGGAAGAGGAGACATTGAAGTTAAGCATGCTTCAGTTTCAGAAATCCCTTCCGACGCGCAGATAGTTGTTACACACAATGAGCTTGCAGAAAGAGCAAGAAAGAGTGCTCCAAAGGCTAAGCTTGTTACAATTACAAATTTCATGGCAGCACCAGAATATGATGCACTTGTAAATGAGTTGAAAGCATAAGATAGGATTTTATTATGGATATTACACCTCGTACTAAACAAATAATTATAAATTTGTTGAGCGTTAAGCACCCGCTGACAGACAATGAGCTGGCGGAGGCTTTAGGTGTAAGCAAACGTACAATCCTTAGAGAAGCAGATTATGTTTCATCTGCACTTGCAGATTACAATCTTGAGCTTGTACGCAGAAAGGGTGAGGGGAGTAGTATTGAAGGCTCTGAGGAGGATAAGAAAGCCATCTTAGATGCAATTAGTACTTCTCGTGAGATGGTAGTTACTGATAAGGAACGAAGAAGAAACTACCTAAAAATAGAACTTCTTCGTAATCGCGAACCTCAAAAATTGTTTTACTACAGCAATAAGTTTGGGGTGAGCGAAGCTACTATCAGTAATGACTTAGATGCAATAGAGGAATGGGCTAAAGAATTTCATCTTGAACTTGTGAAAAAGCCTGGCTATGGAATAATGCTATCGGCTTCAGAAAAGAATTACCGAGTTGCAATGCAGCGTTTTGTTACAGAGAGCATGAGGCTTGAAAACAATCCAAATCTTGGAGATAACATTTATTCGCTGTTAAACGAAGGCATCCTGGCAGAGGTTGGAAATGCTTTGGATGACATGGATGAGCCTTATTTAAAGAATATTACAAACGATGCCTATATTGGATTACTAGTGCATCTGGCAGTTGCAGTAGAAAGAATTCAGCAAGGTAAGTTTGTTACGGAAGAAAGCTATGATGCCTCACTTGATAAGGGATATGACATAGCTAAAAAGATAGCAGAAGCGCTAGAAAAAGCATTTGATATTAGGATTCCAGAGGCAGAAGTAAACAATATTCTTTTACATATTAGAGGTTCAAAATTCAAATATTCTAACGCAACAAAGTTTGAGCAGGTTATGCAGGCTGAAGAGCTTCTTAGCATTGTTGAAGGAATGATAGATTCCATTGATGAAGACTATGCCAGCGAAATAAAGTATGAAGATGATTTTATTACAGGCCTAATCGTCCATCTGGAGACAGCATTATATAGAATGAAGAATGATCTTCCTATATCAAATCCATTACTGTCACAGATAAAAAAGGAATACCCTTCAGTATATGAAGATTGTAAAAAGGCAGCAGGTGTCATATATGAGCGCACAGGGCTGATGCCAAATGAATCAGAAATCGGATATCTTTGCATGCACTTTGGAGCAGCAAAGGAGAAGATTCAAAGTAGAAAGAGAAAGAAAAGAACTGTTAATATAGGTGTCATTTGCGCAAGTGGTTTTGGAGTAGCGCAGCTAATGATGGCTAAGCTTAGAAATCATTTTGCAAATGACGATATCGTACTCAAGGCTTATGGCGTTGATGAGATAACTGAACATATCATATCACGTACTGATTTCTTTATATCAATCATTGAACTCAATGATTTCGGAACAGACTATTTAATGGTAAATCCGATGATTACACCAAAGGATATTTTACAAATCAGTACAAAAATTGATGAGTATTCGTCACTGCCTCTTCGAAAGGCGGATACTGACTTTACAAGGCAGCTTGATGATATAAACAATATCATAATTAGGTTAAAAGGTATTATCCGAAAATATCACCATAAAAAGATTTCCCCTCTTACATCTTTTGAAGAAACGGTGAGTATTCTGAGTGAGGATATTACAGAATCGCCTAAGGCAGCTGCAATATTAAGCTCGGAAATAATGGCTCGTGAACAGGTCATGAGCCAAGTATTTCCAGAGATTGGAATAGCTCTTCTACATGCTAGAAGCAGAGCTGTTAAAGAGTGTGAAGTGGTTACAGCCAGCTGCGAAAATCAGCAGGTTATACAGGGTGAAGGTCTTGAAAACATAAAGGCTGTTATCTGTATGGTAGTTCCACTTGATGAACACAGAAAAGAAAATTCAGAGATGCTTGGAAGAATAAGCAGCGCAATTATTGAGGATGAACATTTTCTTTCAGACATTCAAAATGGAAAAGAAGATGAAATTAGGAATAGGCTACAGGAAATACTAAAAGGATATTTCAGTGAGCATTTGAATGAGTTATAAATGGAGGTTATGTTTTGGTACTAGAAAAAAATCATATCTTTTTAAATCAACAACCAGATACAAAAGAAAATGTTATCAGAAGAATTGGTGCTATTTTTACTTCTGAGGGATATACAAATGAAGAATACACTCAGGCTATGCTTGAGAAGGAAAAGATCTTCAACACATATATGGGTAATTTTGTGGCCCTTCCACATGGAGTTGAGGAAGCAAAGAAAGAAATTAAGAAAACAGGAATAGTACTTATTACAGTTCCTGACGGACAGGACTGGGGTGCCGCTGAAAAACCAAAGGTTATCATTGGCATTGCAGCAGTAGGTAATGAACATTTAGAGGTCCTTTCTAAGATAGCACTATCATTTTCTGATGCAGACGGTATAGATAGATTACTTTCAATGACGGAGGATGAAATCAGCGCTATGTTTGAAGGATAGGACCTGACATATCGGAGGTATAACTTCAAATGAAAACAAGAGCAGTTAGAATGTATGGCGAAATGGATCTTAGATTGGAAGAGTTTGAGCTTCCAGAGATCAAAGATGATGAAATCTTAGTTAAGGTAATTAGCGACAGTATTTGTATGTCGACATATAAATTGGCAAAACAGGGTAAGAAGCACAAAAGAGCACCACAGGATATAGATGTTAATCCTATCATCACTGGTCACGAGTGCTCAGGTGTAATTGTTCAGGTAGGTGACAAGTGGAAAGACAAGTATAAAGTAGGTGATAAGTGGGCATTACAGCCAGCTCTCAACTATCAGGGAAAGCTTGATTCACCTGGATACTCTTACAGATTCTGTGGTGGAGATGCTACATATTGCATCATGCCACACGAGGTTATGGAGTTAGATGCACTTCTTCCTTATGATGGAGAGGCTTTTTATCAGGCATCACTTGGAGAGCCAATGAGCTGTGTTATCGGTGGATATCACGCTAATTATCATACAAACAAGCAGAATTACAATCACTCTATGGGTACAAAGAAGGATGGAAACATTCTTATCATGGGCGGTTGCGGTCCTATGGGACTTGGAGCTGTTAGCTACGGTATCAGATTTGAGAACAAGCCAAAGAGAATCGTAGTTACAGATGTAGATGATGCAAAGCTTAAAAGAGCAGCAGAGGTTATCAGCCCAGAATTTGCAGCATCAAAGGGAGTTGAATTAATCTATTTCAACTCATCAAAGGAAAACGCAGAAGAAGAGCTTATGGCACTTACAGATGGACATGGATATGATGATGTATTTGTATATGTTCCATTTAAGCCGGTTGCAGAGATGGGAGACAGACTTCTTGCATTTGATGGATGTATGAACTTCTTTGCAGGCCCAACAGACAATCAGTTTAAATCTGAAATCAATCTTTACAATGCACATTACACCAGCACTCATATTTTAGGAACAACTGGTGGAAACAATGACGATTTGCTTGAGGCACTTCAGCTTGCAGCAAAGGGTGAGATTAATCCTTCTGTTATGGTTACTCACGTAGGTGGACTTGATGCTGTTGCAGATACAACATGTAATCTACCGGGAATCCCTGGTGGCAAGAAGCTTTGCTACACACAGTTTGACATGCCACTTACAGCCATCGATGATTTCGAAGAGCTCGGTAAATCAGACGAATTATTTGCTAAGCTTGATAAGAGCTGCAAGGAGCATAATGGACTTTGGAATCCAGATGCAGAAAAGATTCTTTTTGCACATTTTAATGTAGAGATTTAAAATGAATTTATGGTAAAAGTAAATTATGAAATAACTGAGCCGGAGGGGCTACATGCCCTTCCGGCTACAGCTTTAATTGAGAAACTTAATACTTTAAATTGTGATGTATGGGCATCACTCAATGGCCAAATGATAGATGCTAAATCTATGTTTGGCCTTATGTCACTTGGAGCAAAGTATAACGATGTAATAGAGTTTACAGCATGTGGTGATGATGAAGATAAGCTTGAAAATATCTTATTTGTTCGGTAGTATTGTAATAATTATCTGGGATATGCCATTTCAGCTCCCATTCTATGGAAAATTCCTTATTTTGATTGCAGCATCATGGATAGCCCTTGTAGTTCTTATTGCACGAGGTATTGATGAAATCAACAAGCTTAATAGTCAAAATCAGAATTCTACTGAAGTAGCTGCGTAGATTAATTATTTCAATTATAAATTTAATAAAAGAAGTAACCAGAATTGGTGGGATTATGAATCTCACACTGGTTACTTCTTTTTTATTTGCTTATCGTATGAGTGATATTTACATTTGTCTAGGAAAAACTGTTGATAGATTATATTTTTTGCTGAATTCCCATTCTTCATCGATATATTCTTGAAAGGTTAAGAGATTTTAATGAAATATGCGAGATTTTTAGACGAGAGATTGAACTAGACTTTGAAAAAAACAGTACAAATTAGTATTAACCTAAATAGCGCTGTGTATTTTCGATGATATGATAATATGCGCTATGGTATTTAGTATTAATAAAACTCAGAATTATATATATGAGCAATAACTGTTGGCAATAATCCTCTAAATATTAATTAAGAGTAATAAATTTTTATAAGCAACAGCGCCGCTAAATTATTATTTGAAATGCACTGTTTTTCTTTAGAAAACATTTCTTTACTTCATATTTTTAAAGTCTATATAGCTATGAATGAGTGCAAAAAACTATGTGGGAGGTAAAGCAGACCTCCCACTTTAATATTGAGACTCCTTTTTATTCTGTAAATATTATATTGCCAGCTGCTGATTAGGACGAATTAAATTAGGGTCGGATATAATATCTTTATTTGTGTCATAAAGCTTCCACCATAGATTTCTATCTCCATATACTCTTTCAGCAATGATACTGAGGTTGTCATTTGGTTGAACTACATAAAACTGTGGGGCTGCTTCGGCAGGTGTAGCAGTAGTGTCAGCTGGAATGATGTAAGTAGAATAGTATGTGTCATATAGACCAAGGCAAGCGTCTGCACCTGGATTAGATGACAAAGACTTTTCAATTACAATGTCCCATGAACCATATTTTTCGTAAAAGAAATCTGGCGTGCCGCCATTTTCGTTTCCATAGTTTTCAAGATTACTTTTTTTAGCTTTTTCAAGTCCTACTGGATCATCTTTATATGATTCAAGCCTTATTTCATTTCGACGATTGCAGAGAGTTCTTGCAATTTCTTCAGTTGAGCATCCAGAAGCCTTCATTACTTCTAGAGTTTGATAAAGCTCTTTCATACTTTCGTGATATTCTTCACGCTGCTTTCGCATAGCGCTAACCGCATTAGCGTCGGTCCAATCATAATCGGCATAATCATGTAATCGTTCAGAGGTTGGGCTAGGAGAGAAACCATATACAGCATCATCGTTTACAATGATATCCTTTGCAGCCTTAGGATTATCCATTGGATTGTGCACATAGGTGCTAGGTGCAGCAACTGCAGTGATATTCAATGCCAATAGCAATGTGCACGTAAGAAACAATCCATGACTTCTTGCTGACAGAACAATGAAATTGTCAGCAAGAATCCTGCTTTGCAGGACATGAAAATAGATAAATCTATTTTCATGGTATTTACGATTCCTGAAAAACTGATGTTTTTTCAGGAATCTATATAATTTTGATATAAAATGATTCATTGAGTTACCTCCTTGATAATATTGCGATAGTTATTATATGAGTATCGATGAGGTCATACTAGCAGAAAAATATGTCGGGATTTTGAAACGGGGGAGGAAGTAACGCCTGAGGAAGGAAAATGTTTTTAGGCGTCAGCAATTTTGGAGTTGACTGACGCCTAGTGGAAGAAAGCGGTTTATAGGAGTCAGTGATTTTGGAGTTGACTGACGCCTAGGGGAAGAAAGCAGCTTATAGAAGTCAAGGATTTTGGTATTTACTGACGCCTCAGCAAATAAATATGCTTTAGGAGTCAGGAAATCAAGAAAAAGTTGACGCCTATATAAGAAAACAAAACATAGGAGTCAAAAAATAGAAAAATAGATGACGCCTATTATGGATAATTAAATATAGGCGTCATCTAAAAGCTGTAGTTGTTATTGGTTTTCCATGTTTCATTCTATTAAAGCTACACATAGTGAGCGATGGTTCTTAAGTAGTTTATTCAAAAAATTCAATTCATAAACTATTTTCTAAATAAGAAAAACTTTTTCACATAAGGCTCACTTTCAATATCCAAAACTGTGTAGCCCGTGTCAGCAACAGCGGCAATCAACTTATCATCATCAATGTCTTCGGCCAAAAAAGTAGCTACGCCTTTCTTGTGAGAGGATGTTACTTTGGCAGCAGCTGGAATAGTTTTTCTAATCACATCATTGACGTGTGCTTCGCACATGCCACACATCATGCCATCTATCTTAACTGTATATTTCTTCATATTTTTTTATTCCTTTCAATTATTAAATAGATATCTAAACTTTGGTCATATTATAGCATTTATAGTTAGATAAATCTAACCTTATTTATTACCTCTTGTGAACAATCACGATTCTGAGATTTAATGATTGAAGTATCACTTTTTCTTATATTTGCAGAGTGATACTAGAAAATCGCTTGAAATACTGTTTTAAAAGAAAATTAAGTATCACTTTGAGCTGAAAATCAAAAGTGATACTAGAAAAGAGGCTTTATAGGGGGATTTTGACATAATATGAGTATCACTTTTTAAATATGGCCGAAAGTGATACTAGATTTTGCAATAATTGCCAAAAGCAAAGAGAAAATAAGTATCACTTTTAAAAATAAGCAAATAGTGATACTTAATTTTCCACGGTGAACATCAACATATGTTTTTGAGTACAATCTGTATTTAAAGAGTTACATATTACTAGTATAATCATGATAGTTCTAGAAATATTATTGGGATTAGGGAACCCATAGTAATTACAAATCAGCCAGAAAGGAAATGGAGAATAATGGGAAGATGGAAAAGAAGAGGTGACATTGCATTATGTATAGCAACTATGCTAGTTATGCTTGTGTTTGTGGGGTGTAGTAAAAGTAAGAATGATGAAGAGACCTGGAGAGGAGTACTAACTGCGACGATAGAAAATTGGAATGAATTTGGCGGAGACGATGCTGAGCCTCAAGAGCTTGAAGGGTTGAAAAAGGGCGATGTAATATATGATGGAATGGGATATAAACTGACAGTTAAAAAGATTTCAAAAGATGAAATTATATTAAAATCTACAGGCGGTATCATTGAAACGGAAAAAGGTGGTGGCATTGATCTTAATAGTATGGCCCCTCATAAGCTTGTTATTGAAAATGGTGAAGAGAAGTACTACGCGACCCAGTCAATGGATGCAGGTGTGACATTCACATTTCATTACGAGGTTAGAACTGAATAAATGAAGAAAAAAGGCACTTAAGCAATAGAAGTAATATTTCTAGCTTAAGTGCTTATTATTTTGCAACAAAGTTGCATATATTGACAAATATATAGAATATTGATAGAATATGCAATCAAGTTGCAAAATGGTTTAGTTATAGAAATGAGGTTAAAAATGTCAAAAAGAGAAGTTCCAGTTGTATTGATTACAGGTTATTTAGGTTCAGGAAAAACTACATTGATGCAGCATTTGTTGATGCAGGAGGAGCGAAAGGTTGCTCTTATCGTCAATGATATGGGCAGTATCAACATTGACGCATCTATTTTAAGCAAGACAAATAATCAGGTAGCTCAAGTCGAGATGGTGGAGATGCAAAATGGCTGTATATGTTGCACATTAAAAGATGAGTTTATGAATGAGATAGAGCGTCTTGCAGCAGATAAAAGCATTGAGGCTATTTTTGTGGAAGCATCAGGCATTAGTGAGCCTTCATCCATAGCTGGTGCTTTTGTTAATTATGAGGAGTCAACTGAAACTAGAGTGTATTTGAAAACAGTAGTTTCAGTAGTAGATGTGGATAGAATTTATCGTGAATTCTTGAATGAGTTGTCCGAGGAAGAGGATGTGGAGGACGGAGATGTTATTAATTTGATTATGGATCAGATTGAATTTTGCAATATCATGCTCCTGAATAAAACAGATCTGCTTTCAGCCAATCAGTTAGAGGAAGTGAAGTCGGCTCTAAGAAATATACAACAGGAAGCGGAAATGATTCCATGCGTTAATGGAGAGGTTTCATTGGAAAAATTGTTGGATAGAAAGGATTTCGATTTTGATGAGGTACTTGCTTCAAGCAGTGTCCAAAGAGCACTCAATGAATGTGAGCCTGATAATGCAAAAGCCTGTGTTGATGAATATGGCATTTCTTCTTTTGTGTATGAGGAGAGGGCTCCATTCAACAGGGAAGCATTCAATAATTTGGTGGAGAATTATCCTAATACGCTGATTCGTTCTAAGGGATATATTTGGTTTTCAGATGATGACGAACATATTCAGCTTTTTGAACAGGCAGGAAGGAATGCTTCCATCACAGAGTTGACACCATGGGTATCGGCGTGGCCTAAGGATGAGCTGGATGCATTGATAAAAGATTTCCCAGATATCTGTGATGATTGGGACGAAAAATATGGAGATAGAATTAATCAGGTGGTCTTCATTGGTAAAGGTTATGAGAAGGCGGATATTATTGAGTTGGTAGAAAAGTGTATTGATAGGGAAAAGTGGGCATAACAAATGGCAAGAATATACTTCATAAATGGTTTTATGGATGCAGGTAAGACCACATTTATAAAAGAGCTTTTGGGACAGGATTATTTTCAAATTTCCGGAGAAACTCTACTCATAGAATGCGAGGAAGGCGACGAAGAGTATCCTGAGGATTTTTTAGAGGGGCATCATGTAGAAAAAATCTCTATAGAGAAAGAAGAGGATTTTAATCCTGAATATCTTGCTGAGATAGAAAAAGAGTACAAGCCAAAACGAGTGATAATTGAATACAATGGAATGTGGAATAGGAAGGATTTGGAATTTCCATGGTATTGGGAAGATTTAGTGGAAATCAGTATTTTTGATGCTACTACATTTGAAATGTATTCTAGAAATATGAAACCTTTAGTGGCAGAACAAGTGAGAAATTCTCTTATGACGATTATTAATCGTTGTGATACTGTTTTGGATAAAATTGGAGGCTATAGGCGTAGCCTTAAGGCGGTTAATTCATATTTGAATGTTGTTTTCTATGATAAGGATGGAGAAATGAGTGGCAGGCTTGATGAGGATCTTCCATATGATATAAATGAAGATGACCTCACTATTACAGATGACAATTATGCTACTTTTTACATTGATATCATGGAAAATGTGGACAGGTATGTTGGCAAACAGGTTAATCTTCAAGGTATGGTTATAAAAAAATCTGATGATGTTTTAACCTCATTCATTTTGGGGAGATTTGCTATGACTTGCTGCGCTGAGGATTTGTCTATGTTTGGTTTTGTTTGTAATTATTCTCACGCTGATGAACTGGAGCTGGATGATTGGGTAAAATATTCAGGGATAATTGATAAGGACTATATAGAAAAATATAATTTGTGGTATCCTGTAATATATGTAAAGGAAATTGAACACTGTAATCCTCCAGAAAACAATTTTGTGGATGTGGTGTGACAGGTGAGGGAATATGAAAACAGAGTATAGGACAAAGGCGAGGACTGCACTATTAGAATTTTTACAGGAGAATCCAGATAGAGGGTTTAGTGCCATTGATTTGTTGACATATCTTCAATTAAATATTGATGGTGTTAATAAAACCACTGTTTACAGAAATCTTGATAGACTATGCGAGCAGGGAGTGATTTACAAATACAGAGAAACAGAGCACGAAGGCTGGTTCTATCAGTATTCTCCAGAACACACAAATTGCAGCACACACATGCATGGCAAGTGCTCTGAATGTGGTAAGTTATTTCACATTGAAGCTGATTTTGTGAAAGGATTTGCGGATAATGTGAAAAAAACTTATGGGCTTAAAATCGATTTCGGGAAAACGTTACTAATTGGTGTTTGCCAAAACTGTACTTGTAAATAGACAGGACTTATAGTAAAAATGCTAATCAGAAAAATCCGTTTTGGAGTTTCCGGCTTTTATTATCGTATTTACGGTAAATACCATGGTGATAAAACAAGCTAATCCGCCAACCACATTGCTTATAGGTTCGGCTGCAAATACGCCATTAGTTCCCATATGAAATGCATAAGGCAGAATGTATGTCAGAGGAACAACAATAATTACTTTTCTAAACAATGAGAAGAATATAGCCTGATGCTTTAATCCTAAAGATTTAAATGTTACCTGGCCGGTATGCTGGAATGTCATAAATATAAATGTTGAAAAATACAGATTAAAGGCAGGAATAGCGTCTGCAAGGATTGTTTTATCGTTGCTGAATATGCCAATTATTGCAGCAGGGAACACTCTGATGATGGTCCACACGATTAATGAATATATTATGTCTATGACAAACATAATGGTAATTGCTTGTTTAATTTTAGGGTATCGTTTTGCGCCATAGTTGTAGCTGATGATAGGAGATGTTCCTTCAGTAACTGCCAGCATAGGAGTTTCCATCATTTGCCTAGCGCTGTTTACAATAGTCATGATAGAAACATATATGTCTCCACCTGTAGCTGACAGCACATTGTTGCAGGATATTTGTACTACTGCGTTTGTAAATTGCATGATAAATGCAGCGGTACCAAGTCCAATAATCTTTTTTGCTCTATAGCCACAATGCTTGATTTCATCAAGATTAAGGATATGGAGTCTGTAATCACTTTCTTTTCTTAATAAGAAGCTCATTACATATACGGCAGATAGGGCCTGAGAGATAACCGTGGCTATTGCCGCACCTCGAATGCCTAATCCAAATACAAAAATAAATAGGGGATCAAGAATAATATTTGCAACAGCACCCACAACGACTGTTGTCATTCCTACAACAGCAAAACCTTGGGCAGTGATAAATGGATTCATTCCAGTGGAAATCATTGAGAATAATGTACCAAGCAGATATATTCGTAAATACGGTAGGGCATATACCATAGAAGATTTTGATGTTCCAAAAACACTAAGGATTGGTTCCCCGAACACTTCGCCCACAATAATAAGCACAATTGCTGTAGCAACTAATAAGAAAAAAGAAGTGTTCTGGAGGGCCACTGCTTCATCCTTGTCTTTTTGTCCTCTTGCAATAGAAAAAAGTGGAGCGCCGCCGCTTCCATACATATTGGTAAAGCCAGTAATTAGAATAACAATGGGAAAGCAGAGGCCTACTGCACCAAGGGCAACAGTACCAATTTGTGGAATTCTTGCGATATATATTCTGTCTACAATGTTGTATAGCAGATTTAATATCTGGGCTACAAGCATAGGGAGTGCAGCAGAAAGTATATTATTAAGTGTTTTTCCTTTTTCAAAATCAATTGGTTTCATATAAATATCTCGTTTCTAACATTTATTCAAGGATGAATTCTTTCATGTTTTCAAATACCACTTCATAAGCATCCGACCACATATGTATACCATCAATTGAATATTCTTCTTTTGTTTGATTATCAGCTACAGTAAGTCCTTCATTAACATCTATATATTTATATCCAAATTCTTTGGCAAGATTTTCTACAGCTTTATTACAATCATCTAGTCTCTCTAGTCTAAGTTTAGCAGCCATGTCAGCATCAGGCCATGGTTGTTTTGCGGCAACGCCAACATTTACAGGATAGTATGCCATCATATATACCTTTGCTTCAGGCAGTCTTTCCTTGATTTGAGTAAGTATTTGGCGATAGTCTGATATGAGTTTTTCGGTAGTTTCTTCAGGCTTACTAATATCGTTTGTGCCTATGTTTATAAAAATCTTTGAAGGCTCTAATGCAAAAATCTGCTCATCCATAGCATTTAGCATTTCAGGGATTGTGTATCCTCCGATTCCACGATTATAGATAGTGCAATTGATATCATGGTTTTGCAAGATTTCATTTATTGGAAATTGTTCCATTAGAGATGAGCCAGTAAATAAAATCTGTCCTTTTTTTACATATTTGTTTAGATGACGATAGCGTTCTAGCTTTTCTAGTTTTTCTTTTTGGAAAAATCCATTTAGGATTTCATCTGGCTTCATGTTGTAGTTCCTCCTATTATCGATTTGATAGATACTATTTTAAGCACATTTGAAACATTAGTAAAATTACTTATAATTATGAATTGATAAGTAGAACTAATATATCGGGAGGTACATATGATTTCCAATTTAGATTATTATAAGACATTTTTCTACGTTGCTACATATTCATCCTTTTCTTCCGCAGCAAAGGCTTTGTTTGTTTCACAATCCGCAGTAAGCCAAACAATTAAAAAGCTTGAAGAGGAACTTGGTACAACGCTTTTCACCAGAAGCGGACAGCATATTAATCTAACTGAGTCAGGGGAGCTCTTGTTTGATCGTGTAAAAATAGCCTTTAATGAATTTCAAAAGGCAGAATTAGATATAAAAAATTATGAATCTATGACATTAAACAATATTTCTGTTGGAATCACCGAAACCAGCTTGAGATATGGCTTTTTGGATTGTCTTGAGGCCTTTAAAAATCGTCATCCAGATGTTCATTTGTCTATATCAGGAAACACTACACAGGAGATGTTTTCTTATTTGAGAGAAAATCGAATTGATTTTGCACTAATTATCATTTCAGATTTACTGGCTCACAAAAATCAAGATATTCAGCTGGAAAAATGCTTTCAGATACAGGATGTATTTATAGCCTCAAGCGAGATGGAAATCGATTTTTCAAAAGAGTATTCACTGTCAGAATTGCTTTCTTACCCAACCATATCTGTCTCGGAAAGTAGTAATTTCAGAGAAAACTTAGACAGACTATTTCAAGAAAACGGACTTGTTTTCCAGCCTACATATAAGCTTGAAAATATGAATCAGGTGCTGAATTTTACTAAACGAAAATTTGGTATTGGTGTATTGCCTTATGCCTATGCTAAGGATGATATTGAACGTGGTACTTTGAAAATAATTAAGACAACACCTGTACCAAAAAGAACTGTTTACATTGCCTGTTTAAAAGGGAAAAGTCTTTCGGGCATGTGTTTATCACTATATGATTTTATAAGAAGATATAATGTGATAGAGGATATAGATGTATAACTTAAGTTAGACAAATCTAACTTAATGTGGTATGATTTTACCAATTTAAGGAAAGGGGGACTTATTTTGAGGACAGCTCAGGAATATAAAAAACTAACAATTCAAGAGTTTACAAAAGCCGCAGATATTTACGAGTCTGGAAATGCTGGGATTTATGAGATGTGTAAAGACGATTATCCATATATCGAAGCAGAACTTGAGAAAGTAGAATATCAGGATTTGTTAGATTGTGGATGTGGAACTGGGCCGATGATTTCTCTTTTATATGAGAAAAATCCAAGTAAGCATTACACAGGGATAGATATTACTCCTAAAATGATTGAGGTCGCCAAGGCTAAAGACTTGAAAGGCGTTGATTGGATAGTGGGTGACTGTGAGAGCCTTCCATTTGATGAAGCTAGCTTTGATGTAATAATATGCTCTAACAGTTTTCATCATTACCCTAATCCACAAAAGTTTTTTGACAGTGCAAGGAGAGTGTTGCGACCAGGTGGAAGATTAATCTTACAAGATTATACAGCTCCAAGTTTAATTCTTTGGTTTATGAATCACACAGAAATGCCTATAGCTAACCTTATGGGACATGGAGATGTATCAGCATATTCATTGGATGAAATAAGAATTTTTTGCAATAATGCAGGGCTAAAAGTAGAAAAATTAGAGGCAGGCAAAAGATTTAGGATGTATTTAGTTGCAAGAAAATAATGGTAAAGAAAGGATAATACGATGACAGTTGATTATAAGAATTGGATGCCCAAGGGGATGATTAATGGATTTGCCTTGGTAGGAGTTTTTTGGTTAGCAATAGCTGGAATAATTAATTATTTTAAATTGATAACTACTCAGCCTATAAGAAATGTTGTAAGCATAGTATTTATAACATTATGTGTATTGTCACTAATTATGTCTGTTTGGATGCTTCTAATGCATAGGGCCTTTTCATATAAAGGAAAGCGTCAAATGTCAAAGCAGATAATAGAAGGCATTGCTGAATATGTAAATGTACCTCATGAAGGAAAGGGACTTGATGTAGGATGTGGAAGCGGAGCACTTACAATCGCTTGCGCTAAAAGAAATCCGGATGTGACTTTTATGGGAGTTGATAGATGGGGCAAGGAATATGCTTCATTTAGTAGGAATCTTTGCGAAAACAATGCACATGCGGAAGGGGTGTCAAATGTCAGTTTTAGACAGGGGGATGCGACCAAATTACCTTTTGAAGATGATACATTTGATGTTGTAACAAGCAATTATGTCTACCACAATATTCCAAGTTCAGATAGACAGGCTATTCTTTTAGAGACCCTTAGAACATTAAAAAAAGGTGGTACTTTTGCTATCCACGATATCATGTCAAAAGGTAAATATGGCGATATGAAAGCTTTTGAAAAGACGCTTAAAGATATGGGCTATGAGGATGTAAGACTTATCGATACCACAAATGGAATGTTTATGAGCAAGTGGGAAGCAACCTGGATGGGGCTTTCTGGATCTACTTTATTGGTGGGAAAGAAATAGGAGACCTTTGGGTCTCCTTATTCTTTTTAGCTACCAAATAGTAATCATGGATAACTAATAGGAGGGGAAGATGCCAAAAGATAAAAGCTTGAGCCATGAAAGAGTACTTAACGCAGCGAAAAAGGAGTTTTTTATTCCTGGATGGAAGAAAATTCTGGGACTGTAGAAAGGAGAGATTAGTAATGAAAAATTTAAAGAAAGAAGAGGGAGTAGTAAAGCAGCTATTAGATTTAGCGGGCAATTACAAGTATTTTGCCATATCTTCCTGGGTACTTGCCACTATTTCAGCGATTGTTGCCCTGATGCCATATTATTTTATATGGCGAATTATCAAGGAAATTGTAGAGGTAAAACCTGATTTTTCCCAGGCTGTAAACATCAAAAGTAACGGTTGGTGGGCTGTAGGGTGCGCCACACTTGCGATGGTGATTTATATAGCAGGACTAATGTGTTCTCACGTTGCAGCTTTTAGGATTCAGTCTAACATGCGAATAAAAATGCTAGAGCATGTGATGAAATTGCCACTTGGATACATCGAGCAGGAAGGTAGTGGAAAAATTCGTAAAACCATTTCTGAATCTAGCGCCAGTACAGAAACTTTTGTGGCACATAACTTGCCTGACAAAGCTGTCAGCTATGCAACACCTATAGGGCTGATTTTTATGATGCTATATTTTGATTGGAGAATAGGATTATTGTGTCTACTTCCTGCGCTTTTTGCATTCTTATGCATGGGTGGAATGATGGGACAAAAGATGCAGGATTCGATGAGAGAGTATCAAAATGCTTTAGGAGAAATGACATCAGAAGCTGTTGAATATGTGCGAGGCATTCCTGTAGTAAAGACCTTTGGTCAGACTGTGTTTTCCTTCAAGCGATTTAAGGCTGCTATAGATAAATATGAGAAATGGACTATCGCATATACGGTAAGTTTTACTATGCCGATGGTGGGCTTTGTAACATTTGCAAATAGTATATTTGCAGCAATTGTTATTTGCGCATATATTTTCGGTGGCTCATCTGTATCTGATACAGTACTGTTTAACATTCTGTTTTATATAATCATCACGCCGGTTCTGACAATTACGCTAATGAAAATTGCCTATGCTGGAGAAAGTGAGATGATTGTTAAGGATGCATTAGATAGAATGCATGGACTTATGAATGTGGCTCCTCTTAGTGAGGCGACTAGTCCTAAAAATCCTAAAGATAGTAGCATTGATTTTGTTAATGTTTCATTTTCATATGATGAGGCAAAGAAGAATGCAATCGATGGAATCAATCTATCCATTAATCCGGGAGAGCATATAGCGTTCGTTGGACCTAGTGGCGGTGGTAAGACCACATTAGCTTCACTAGTTGCCAGATTTTGGGATGTAGATAGTGGAAGCATATCAATAGGAGGGGTAAATGTTAAAGATATAGCCTCAGCAGAACTCATGAAAAAAGTATCTTATGTTTTTCAGGATAGTAAGCTTTTAAAAACATCTATCTTAGAAAATGTTAGAATGGGAAATCCTAATGCTTCAGATGAAGAAGTAATGAAGGCCCTTAAGGATGCACAGTGCATGGACATAATCGAAAAATTGCTAGATGGTGTCAACACAGTGATAGGTGCGGAGGGCACATATGTATCTGGAGGTGAGGCACAGCGACTTTCAATAGCAAGAGCCTTCTTGAAAAACTCAGCAATTCTCATTTTGGATGAGGCAACAGCATTTGCAGATCCAGACAATGAAGAAAAGGTGCAGCAGGCCTTTGCAAATCTATCTAAGGATAAAACTGTAATCATGATTGCACATAGACTTTCAACAGTGACAAGTGCGGACAAGATTTGCGTTCTGGATAATGGACAAATTACTGAGCAAGGCACACATGATGAGCTTATAAAAGCAGATGGCACATATAATCACATGTGGCACGAGTACAATAAATCAATCAAGTGGAAGGTAGGTAAGGTATCATGAGTTTGACGGATAGATTACAACATAGATATGCCCTATCAAAGCAAGGGGCAAAAGATATGAAAAAGGCCTTTGTGGCGTGCACTGTTGCAAACATAGCCCAGATGTTTCCCGTTGGCATTTTATATATGCTGACAATTGATTTGTTTAACGGAGGCATACCGGCAATTCATGGAGTGTACTATATAGTGGGCTCATTGGCGTGCCTAGCTCTTATCGCATTTACGGAAAAATTACAGTATAACGCGACTTTTTATTCTACTTACATTGAAAGTGGTGTAAGACGTAGGTCACTTGCAGAAAAGCTTCGTAGGCTTCCACTATCATTTTTTGCGAAAAAAGATATAGCAGATTTGACAGCAACAATAATGAATGATTGTGCGCAGATTGAGACTGCAAGCTCCCATTGGCTGCCTGAATTGGTAGGAGCCATGATTTCTACATCTATCATCGTAATCAGTATGTTTTTCATTGATTGGAGAATGACAATTGCTGCCATGTGGGTTCTTCCAATTTCCTACTACATCGTTTTTGTATCAAGAGAGACTGTAGGGATAAGAGTAAGAAAGGGCTACAAGTACAATTTGGAGTGCCTTGATGGAATCCAGGAAGCACTTGAAACAGTTAGAGATTTGAAGGCCTATAATGCACAGCAATCATATATGGAAGACCTGACAGGTAGGATTAAAAAGGTTGAAAGTCACAATCTGGTTCTAGAATTTACTAACGCAGCTTTTGTTGTTACGGCACAAATGATTTTAAAGCTTGGTATTGGTACAGTGGCTGTAGTAGGCTCTGGGCTTTTGATATCTGGGCAAATCTCTGTTATCACATTTTTCATGTATCTGCTTTTGGTATCAAGGGTGTATGAACCACTCCAAATTTCATTACAGAATCTTTCAGCCTTAATCAATACTGGCATACAGTGTGAACGTATGGATGAAATTTTATCTCATGAAGAGCAGGAGGGGGCAGATTATCTTACTAACAATGGATATGATATTCGTTTTGAAAATGTGAAATTCGCATATGAAGATGGAGAGACAGTACTTGAGAATGTGTCATTCACAGCAAAGCAGGGGGAAGTTACTGCTCTTATTGGACCAAGTGGTGGAGGAAAAACCACGGTATCTCGCCTTGCTGCCCGTTTTTGGGATATAGCAGAAGGCAGGGTTACAGTAGGCGGAATGGATGTATCACAAATTGATCCAGAGACGCTGCTTTCTATGTATTCAATTGTGTTTCAGGATGTGACACTGTTTAATAACACGGTTATGGAAAACATTAGAATAGGCAGAAAAAATGCTACAGATGAAGAGGTGATAGAAGCTGCAAAACTTGCACATTGCACGGAATTTATAGAAAGACTTCCAGAAGGCTACAATACTATGATTGGTGAAAATGGCTCAGAACTTTCAGGTGGAGAACGCCAAAGAATTTCCATTGCCAGAGCATTCTTAAAAGATGCGCCAATCATCCTCATGGACGAGGCGACTGCATCACTTGACGTAGACAATGAATCTTTGATTCAGGAAGCAATATCCCATCTAATTCAGGATAAAACGGTGCTTATCATTGCCCATCGCATGCGTACAGTTGATGGAGCTGATAAAATTGTGGTATTAAAAGACGGCAAGGTAGCGGAGGCCGGAGCACCAGAGGATTTAAAAGAAGCAAAGGGCGTCTACGCTCATATGATTAAAACACAACTCCAGACAGAGAATTGGAAGATGGCCTAAAAAGCCTATTTCAGACACTTAGCAACAATTTTATGCAATCCGTAAGCTAGTGGTACAGCAGGAATGATTACTGCAGCGATATAAAGTATCTGGTTGTGTATATAGAATACTGGAGTGGAATCATTTTGAACAAAGGCAAAGGAAAAAAGGTGCACAAACAACGGATGCACAAGGTATAGCTCTAAAGTGAAGGCGCTTAAGAAGAAAAGTGCTTTGTTTCCGATTCTGACCTTCATTCCAATAAGGAGCATAAGCCACACGAAGGTGAGCGAGCTGATAACCTGCCCGGTAATTTTGACATAAGTATATACATTTTCGCTGTATGGCATGCCGAGGATAGCTGTTATCTTATCATAATAAGCTGCAGCAAAAAAGCCTATCAGTGTAATCACAAGACTTAAGACAATCTTACCCTGATAATTATGACGGTTCCACTGGGTAAAGCTATCGACATGGGCTGCAACCATAGCACCTGTGGCAAACATAAACTGAGTGTTGAACCACCATGAGCCTGGACTGAAGAACCAGCAAAACACAAAGTATGCAATTACACATACCCATAAAAGAATAAAAGAGAGTCGTTGATCTTTTATTAGCTTAAAGCAAAGGTAGAAAACGACATACATATATATAATTGCTGGCACAAACCAAATATAATCATAGACATTAATCCAGACAGGAGGCTTGATGGTCATACCCCTGTACTTTTCGATAAAGAAAAATATAAGCCACATGAATACAGTAGGGATTACAAGAGGAAGGATACGTTTTTTAAAATAATGCTTAAAAAATGAATCGCCTTTTTGAGATGATATGTACATGCCATATCCTGAACAAAAGAAAAACATGGCAACACACAGGTATCCAACAAAGACAAAGAGTTCAAGACCAGGTCGGAGCTCTACAGAAAACTGGTCAAGATAGTGATCACAAGTCTTTTGGGAAATATGATGAAAAACAATGAGTACTGAACAAAAGCCTAGAAAGGCCTTGGTTTGCTCAAAAGATAGATAATTGCTGTTCCATTCGCCTCTTTTCAACAGCTTAGAACCGTAAAAGAGTAAGAATAATAGTAGTGGATATACCAAATATACGGCCATAAACACCTCCCCCAAAATATGCAACCTCTCGAACTAATTATACCATAGTAGCTTTAGCTGCGTCTTCGAATATATTGATTTCATGTAAAAAGGCTGCCTGGTGCAGCCTTTTTAATATATTTCAATATTAAATTAACTTTTAATCCATTTCTTAAGGAATCCATTTCCCAAGGTCGTTACTTTGCGCAACGATGGCAGCAGGACTTATCACTGGATGTGGAAGTTCAGACTCAGCTTCAGGGGACAAAAATGCTGAGGCAAAACTGTAATCAAGGTATTCTCAAATCTTCCAGATCGTACAAGCGGACAAGGTTATATCGAGCAGATGCTTTTTGATCAGTACATGGAAGAAAATCCAGATATTATAATTGAAACTGAAGAACTCGATGATGAGAGTTACAAGACAAAGTTTAAGGCTTATGCATCTGGCTCAGATATGCCAGATTTAATCAATGTATGGGGACAGCCATCATTCCTCGATGAGGTTATAGATGCTGGTTTGATCGCTGAGTTAAATCCTGATGATTATGCAGATTATGGCTTTATTGAGGGTTCACTTGAAGGCTTTAGATTTATTTGAAAAGTCTGTTGATGCTGGAATGTATTATCAGCAGTTTACACGTCCTGGAAAGGCAAAGCTTTTAGACAAGGAAATAGATGTATGGCAGGAACTATTAATCCCTGGTAAAGATACTGAGGCCACCTACTATGAGCACAAATACTGGGGCGAGTACGCAGGCATTACAAGACATAAGTACGGTAAAGGTTCTGCAATCTATATTGGTTGCTGGTGCCACAAGGATATACTTAAGTCTGAAGTTAGGACGGCGGCAGAACTAGCTGATGTTAAGCTAGAGGATTTTAGCTTCCCTGTTATAATTCGCAGCCTAAAGACTCGTGATGGAAAGAATTTGCATTTTGTATTTAATTATCAGGAGGATGAAACAACGTTTTCATGTCCATGGGATGCAGTAAAGAATCTTGTGACAGGCATGCATTATGTAAAGGGCGATTCTATCAGTCTTTTAGACTGGGGCACAGCTATTTTGATTGAGGATTAATAGCCTTATCGGGAAGTTAATGATAATAATAGCTTGAAATTAACTATAGCTAAAAAATTTTAATGAAAATAACAAGGTTTTTTGCCCAAGTGGCGAACTGGACTTGGAAAAAAACAGTGCGAATTGCAAATATAGCAATAAGCACTGTTTTTTTACAGAAATACCCTAATAATCGCAACGAAGCAGCAAAAAGGAGCCGGATATACGGCTCCTTTATGAATGTTTTACTGTGGCAATGCGTATAATGTGGAATCTGACTTCCCGTCTCCTGCTGTAGGCAGCTCTTTGCCTTCTGGATCTTTATAGAATTCGTAGCCATCTTTTGGAATAGTATATACTCTATAGTTGTTATCTACCTTAATTTGGAAGGTCTCTTCCTGATCAGTTCCAGGATCATAAATAACTGTTATAGTACGACTGTTATTATCATCTTTTCCGATGATATCGGTAGTCTTTAGTTTTTCTACTAATTCTTCGCAGACTTCAGGTGGGGCTACGTCATATTCTACAGTTTCTTCTAAAAATGATATTTCTTCATTGTTGTTATTGATATAGCATTTTAATGATAAGCATTCCAATGTCTCATAATCTAGTACATAGGCATAGTTCATAATTGCATTTTCAAAATTGTCAGGAACGCTTTGTACTTCAGGGGTTTCATTTAAAGGAACTGTGGTGTGAACTGTGATTGTTCCATCGCCATTATCGTCTATTCCAGTTAAGGTTTCATTATAGCTTTCATTAAATTGAACTGTGGAAAATGTAACTGCATTGTATGCAGGAAGCGGAGTATCATCATCGTTCATTGCATACCATGAGTAAGCATATTCAGATCCACCATTAGATAGATTTTTTTTAAATATGCCAGTATGCCCAGCAATGATTGAATCTTGAGAGATACTATCGTCATCATCATACAGGCCTTCATAGTCTAGATTTGAATATACATAATCTTTTGTGACGTAGTTATAGACTGAGTTAAAAGTATAGAGTTCAGCCTGGAAATTGTATGTGCTATCGGGAACAACCATCGCCTGAACTGAAATGCTATCATGACGCTTAAATAATTCCTCTTGGGCGTTTGCTATACTGATATCATTAAGTGTTATGGAATCTAAATCTCTTTTTGTTTCAGTAGGAGCTACTTCAGCAGACTCAGTAGAGCTTTCTTCTTTTGTAGCAGTATTTGTGTCATCCGTAGTATTTTTGCAACTAGCCATAAAAGTGGACAGACATCCAATCAGTAATAAAGCAATTATTTTTTTGTTCATACGAATACCTCCTATAAAAGGATAGGGTAGGCAACTGCCTGGTTATACGGGACTTCTTAATAGTAGCATGAATTATAAGGATAATGCCGGAGTACACGGTTATTTAACAGAATGTTCAAAGTTGCAAAGCCTAGTCAAATAATATTATTGAGAAAATGATTTTATTCAATAATCAAAAAAGTGCTTGCAATTTTACCTCAAATGTAGCATTATGGTGGGGAATTAAATATGAAACGGGAGCTTGTAGACAGGCTGAGAGGAAGTTGTGAACTTCGACCGAGAACCTGATTTGGATAATGCCAACGTAGGGACGCCGATTAATATTGAATTATATGCGGAAGCCATTTGAGAAATCAGGTGGCTTCCGTTTTTTGTTTCTATTCAGTGCAAAGTAAGAATAGAAACGACGTGAAAAAAGGAGGAATAATGGAATTCGATAGTAGGCTTTATTTCATAACTGACAGCACAAGCTACGATGTAGATGAGTTTTTGTTCAGAGTTGAAGAAGCGCTAAAAGGGGGCGTCACCTTGATGCAGCTTAGGGAGAAAAACCGAACGACTCGTGAGTATATTGAACTGGCGAAGGCTGTTCGTGAAATCAGCAGTCGATATAATGTTCCACTGATTATTGATGATAGGGTGGATGTTATGCTGGCAGTTGATGCGGAAGGGGTGCACTTGGGAGCTGAGGATATGGATTTGGCGACGGCCAGAAGGATTATTGGAAAGGATAAGATTCTTGGTGCTACTACAAAGACTGTGGAAGCGGCTAAGGCTTCGTATGATGCTGGGGCTGATTATCTGGGAGTTGGGGCGATTTACCCTACAACAACAAAGGTTAAAACGATAATCACATCAGTGGAAACGTTAAATGATATCGTAAATGCGGTACCAATACCGGTCAATGCAATCGGAGGTCTTAATCCAGGTAATATGGATGTTTTGAGGGGAATAAACATTGCTGGAGTGTGTGCAGTTTCGGCAATTATGAAAGCTGATTCACCAAGAAAAGCTGCAGAAGAAATGAAAGCAAAATTTAAGGAGATTAGGGGATGAAAGTAGTCTTATCTATTGCGGGAAGTGATAGTAGCGGGGGCGCTGGAATTCAGGCGGATTTGAAAACAATGACAAGCCTTGGAGTGTATGGGATGACTGCAATCACGGCACTTACGGCACAAAACACATTGGGAGTTGATTCGGTTGTGGAAACAAGCCTTGATATGCTTGAAGCACAAATCGATTCTTGTCTTTCGGATATTGAAGCAGATAGTGTAAAAATCGGCATGCTGCCATCTGCCGAGCAGGTTCTTGTGGTGGCACGGAAGCTGAAGGAATACAAGTGTAGAAATGTGGTGGTTGATCCGGTTATGGTGGCAACCAGTGGAAGTGTTCTTATGAAGGATTCCACAAAAGATATTATGGCAAAATATCTGTTTCCAATTGCTAAAGTCATTACACCAAATATTCCAGAAGCTCAGGTATTAACTGGAAGAGAAATAAATAACCGGGATGATATGGAAAATGCAGCTATAGATATTGGAGTTAAGTATGGTTGTTCAGTGCTTGTTAAAGGTGGACATAGTGTTGCTGATGCAAACGATGTGCTGTTTGATAAAGGGCTAATTACCTGGTTTGAGGGAAAAAGGATTAATAATCCTAATACTCATGGTACAGGCTGTACCCTTTCTAGTGCCATAGCATCACACCTTGCTCTTGGCTACAATTTGAAAGATTCAATTTCAAGATCAAAGCGTTATCTTGAAAATGCCATTTCTGCAGATTTGGATTTGGGCCATGGTCATGGACCACTTAATCATATGGTAGGGATGTTTAGCTTAGTGTAAAGGGAGGAGAAGCCTATGGTGTTTATAAACGGAACTGAACAGGAATTAAAGGGCAAAAGCGTAGAAGAAGTAATTACTGCAATGAATTATGACAAAAGAACTATCGCTGTTGAACTTAATGAAGAAATAGTCTCAAAAGCTGATTATATCAATACTATTCTCAAGGACGATGATGTTTTAGAGGTAGTTAGTTTTGTGGGAGGTGGATGATTTGATTCCTACAAAACAAGAGTTTTATCAGGCTTTAGAAGAACGTCATGGAGCCGACAATCAGCGTAAGTTTAGCGATGCAACGGTGGCAATTTGTGGCCTTGGAGGACTTGGTTCAAATATAGCAATCTGTCTTGCTAGAGCCGGAATTGGGAAGCTGATACTGATAGATTTTGATGATGTAGATGTAACTAATTTACATAGGCAGCAATATAAGGCAAGCCAGGTGGGGCTGCCAAAATGTCAGGCATTAAAAGAGAATTTGTTAGAGATAAATCCATACATTAGTATTGAATGTCATAACACTAAGGTAACAGAAGATAACGTATATACGTTAATCGAAGATGCAGATATTGTGTGCGAAGCTTTTGATAAGGCTTGGTGCAAATCAATGCTTGTGAACGCTGTGTTAGAGGGATTTAAAGACAAGCCTATTATAGCGGGCTCGGGCATGGCTGGATTTGGCAGCGCCAATGATATTGCAACTCGAAAAGTATCTGGCAGGCTTTATATCAGCGGCGATGGGGTGAGTGATGTTAATGATGGAATTGGCTTGGTGGCTAGCCGAGTAATGGTATGCGCCGCCCATGAAGCACATATGGTTTTGCGATTTCTTATGGGGTGTGAGACGCCTTAAAATGTGAAAGGAATAATGAAATGGAAAAAGATAAGTTAGTAATTGGTGGTAAAGAATTCGATTCAAGATTTATTTTGGGTTCTGGAAAATATTCAATGAAATTAATTGATGCGGCAATTAAAGATGCAGGCGCAGAAATAATCACTCTTGCAGTTCGCCGTACTAACACAAAAGAAGAGGAGAATATTTTGGATTTCATTCCAAAGAATGTAACACTTCTTCCTAATACAAGTGGCGCAAGAGACGCAAAGGAAGCAGTTAGAATTGCAAGACTCGCAAGAGAGTTGGGCTGTGGCGACTTTGTAAAGATTGAAATAATGAGAGATAGCAAGTATTTACTACCAGACAACTATGAGACAATTAAGGCTACAGAGATCCTTGCCAAGGAAGGATTCGTGGTTCTGCCATATATGTATCCAGATTTAAATGTGGCAAGGGAGCTTGTAAATGTAGGTGCAGCAGCAGTTATGCCACTTGCTTCTCCAATCGGATCAAACAAAGGACTTGCTACAAAAGAATTTATCCAGATTTTAATAGACGAAATTGATCTTCCAATAATTGTAGATGCAGGTATTGGTGCACCATCTCAGGCTTGCGAAGCAATGGAAATGGGTGCCGCAGCAATTATGGCAAATACGGCACTTGCCACAGCAGGAGATTTAACTCTTATGGCATCAGCCTTCAAGGACGCTATAAATGCTGGTAGAAAAGCTTATCTTGCTGGGCTTGGAAGAGTACTAACACGCGGTGCTTCAGCATCAGATCCGCTTACAGGATTTTTGCATTAGGAGGCTGACATGGAGAATAAGTTTTTTATTGATAGTGACGAGCTGACAGCCACAGCTCTTGAAAAAAAGCATAGACTTGAGACAGATCCAAGCTGCCGAATCGATCATATGAAATACTTACCAGGGATGGACGTGATAGAGTCTGATGTATGCAAGAATGTCATGTCTGAAATGGAATCTTTTGACTACAGTAAATATACAGCTGCAGATGTGCGAAGAGCCCTCGCAAAAAGTAAGTGTGATATAGAAGATTTCAAGGCTTTGCTATCACCAGCGGCGGAGCCATTCTTGGAGCAAATGGCAGCAAAAGCAAAGCTTGAAACAAGTAAGCACTTCGGAAATACGGTATATCTATTTACACCTTTATATATAGCAAATTACTGCGAAAACTACTGCGTTTACTGTGGCTTTAATTGCTACAACAAAATCAATCGCCTGAAGCTTTCTATGGAGCAGATAGAGCACGAAATGAAGATAATTGCTGACAGTGGAATGGAAGAAATTCTGATTCTTACAGGTGAAAGTCCTAGCAAATCTGATGTGAAGTACATTGGCGAAGCCTGCAAGATTGCGCGTAAGTATTTCAGGATGGTTGGCATAGAAATCTATCCTGTAAACGTAAAGGATTACAAATATCTTCATGAGTGTGGAGTTGATTATGTCACAGTATTTCAGGAGACATACGATACTGATAAGTATGAGACACTTCACCTCATGGGAAATAAGAGGATTTGGCCATACAGATTTGATGCACAGGAGCGAGCACTGATGGGGGGAATGAGGGGTGTAGCTTTTTCAGCGCTTTTAGGTTTATCCGATTTTAGAAAGGATGCCCTTGCATCAGCCCTTCATGTGTACTTTCTGCAGAGAAAATATCCTTATGCAGAAATGTCACTATCATGCCCAAGATTAAGACCAATCATAAATAATGATACCATCAACCCACTTGACGTTGGGGAAAAGCAGCTTTGCCAGATACTTTGTGCTTACAGGATTTTCCTTCCATTTGTGGGCATAACAGTATCATCTAGAGAGACTGCTGAATTTAGAAATGGAATAGTTAAGATTGCGGCAACAAAGGTGTCAGCAGGTGTTTCAACTGGAATTGGTGACCACGAGGAAAAGTACGCAGGAAAAGAAGTGGATGAAGATGCCGGAGATGAGCAGTTTGAAATATCAGATGGCAGAAGCTTAATTAAAATGTATAACGATATTTCAGATGAAGGCTTACAGCCAGTATTTAACGATTATATATATGTTTAGAGGAGAAAGATAATGAGAGAATATACAACACAGATGGATGCGGCTCGCAAGGGGATAATCACTTCAGAAATGATGCAGGTGGCACTCAAGGAGTACCGTACTTCTGAGGAAATCAGGGAGCTGGTTGCGAAAGGTCAGGTGGTAATACCTGCAAATATTAATCATAAATGCATCAATCCTGAGGGTGTAGGAAGTATGCTTCGCACAAAGATAAATGTAAATCTTGGTGTTAGTCGCGACTGTAAAGATTATGATATTGAGATGGAAAAGGTGATGGCAGCTGTTGATATGGGGGCAGAGGCTATCATGGATTTGTCCAGCCACGGCAACACTCAGCCTTTCAGACAAAAGCTTACATCAGAATGTCCAGCAATGATTGGAACAGTGCCTATCTACGACAGCGTAATCCATTATCAGCGTGATCTTGCAACTCTTACAGCAAAGGATTTTATCGATGTGGTAAGGCTTCATGCAGAGGATGGCGTGGATTTTGTCACACTTCATTGCGGAATCACCAGAAAGACAATCGAGCAGATTAAGAAGCATAAGCGTAAAATGAACATCGTGTCTCGTGGAGGTTCGCTTGTGTTTGCATGGATGTGTATGACAGGGGAAGAAAACCCATTTTATGAATACTATGATGAGATTCTTGATATCTGCCGTGAGTATGATGTTACAATTTCACTTGGAGATGCCTGCCGTCCAGGATGTTTGGCTGATGCATCTGACGTGTGTCAGATAGAAGAACTGGTTCGTCTTGGAGAGCTTACAAAGCGAGCTTGGGAAAAGGACGTTCAGGTGATGGTGGAAGGCCCTGGACATATGCCAATGGATGAAATTGCAGCAAATATGAAGATTCAGCAGAAAATCTGCATGGGCGCACCATTTTATGTACTAGGACCGATTGTTACAGATATTGCACCGGGCTATGACCATATCACCTCTGCAATTGGCGGAGCTATCGCAGCTCAGTCTGGCGCAGCTTTCTTATGTTATGTTACACCAGCAGAGCACTTGGCTCTCCCAAATGTTGATGATGTAAAGCAGGGAATAATCGCATCGAAAATTGCAGCTCATGCAGCTGACATTGCAAAACATATTCCTCATGCTATGGATCAGGACAATGCCATGGCCGCTGCAAGACAGTGCTTTGATTGGGACAAGCAGTGGGAATGCTCGCTTGATCCTGAAACAGCCAAAGCAATCAGAGCAGACCGTTCGCCTGAATTTGATGATACATGCTCTATGTGTGGAAAATTCTGTGCAGTTCGAAGCATGAACAAGGCATTGGCAGGAGAGTACATTGATATTCTAGGATAGTGCATTTAAATAGCCCATGGCCTTTCGACCATGGGCTTATATTTTACATTGAATTTCTTGGGTTCCAAATCAACTGGTCCCAATGCTCAAGCTGCTCTTCAGTCATAAATCCATTTGAGGTACCCATGTAGCCAATTTTGTTAGCAGCAAAGAGTAATGCTTTATGGATCGCAACTTTTGAATCCTGTGTCTTTAAATAGTAGTGCAAGAAGCAGGCGAAAAGGGCATTGCCGGCGCCAGCTGTGTTTACAATCTGTCCTGAACGAACTGGATCATAGTGGGCGGTAAAATCCTTGTTCTTATCGTAAATTACCACACCATGTTCACCCTGACCTAACAGAATAATTTCAGGGTCATATTTTTCAGCCATTTCTTTTACAAAATCATAAGGATCTTCTTCAATAGAATTATCATTGAAATAAAGAATGTCTGCATTCTTTAAGAAATCCTCATTGTAAATTTCTTTCTCTCTTTTGAAGCTATGAATCTTAACAGCAAGCTTTTTCTTATAATCTATAGCTCTTTCTATGAAAGGTCTGCAGAAGTTAACATTTGAAAGAACCATCATATCGCATTCTGGAACCAAAGGATCAACCAATAGCATATTATATTTTGCATCGCGGATGTCCTTTAAATCTTCGAAGCACTGAGACTTTCTTCTGGCGTCATAAAGATGGACCTCCATAGGCGTTTCCTTGATAATAGGAAGAGCGTATTTGGTGGAAAGAGTTACCTCGCGATCAGGAGGATTAAAGATGCTTAAATCTTCTTTTTCACCAACGACAGTCATGAATTCAACATCATTACCGAGCCATTTTAGTGCAAGAGATTCATTGAAAGCATCACCTCCAGCCGAAACATAGATAGTATCTCTTTCTCCAGTATAAGGTACATACTTAATTGGAATTTCTTTTACTTTAACGATTGTTTCTAGCTGAGTAATTCCAGCAACGATAAATTTACTCATAATGTGCCTCTCCTTAAATATATGTTCGCACTTCATTACAATAATATACTATTATCGTTATATTATGCTGAATTTCCTAAAAAAAACACAAAATCTTTAATTTGTGTTAACAAATTAGCAATTATTGCACATTATTCAGTACTTGCACTTAAAGTTATAATCGTCAATAATTGAGATAAAGAGGGGAGTAATAGGAGGAAAAAATGCCAAATAAGCAAAATTATGGAGAGCAATATCTAAGAATTCTGTCAAAGCAATTTCCTAATGTAGCTACAACGGCTACAGAAATCATCAACCTACAATCAATCCTGAGCTTGCCAAAGGCTACGGAGCATTTCTTATCTGACATTCATGGTGAGGATGAGCAGTTTGCCCATGTCATCAAAAATGGCTCAGGCGCTGTAAAAAGAAAGATTGACGAAGAGTTTGGGAATATGCTTTCTGAAAAAGAGAAACGTGACTTAGCTACTCTTATATATTACCCAGAAGAAAGAATTAGAATGATAAAGGAATCTGCTTGGGGCAATTCCATGGACGATTGGTATGTGGTGATGATTAATCGTCTTATTCAGGTGTGCAAATCGGCAGCCAGCAAATATACTCGCTCCAAGGTGAGAAAATCTCTGCCTAAGGATTTTGCCTATGTCATTGAAGAATTAATTACTGGAAGAAGAGATCATGGAGATCAAGAGGCATATTTCAATGAAATCATTCATACAGTAATTCGTATAGGAAAAGCACCAGAGCTTATTGTTGCTTTGTCAAATACGATTAGCCGATTCGTTGTAGATCATCTTCATATTGTTGGAGATATCTATGACAGAGGTCCAAGACCACATAAATGCATGGACACTCTTATGAAACATCACAGCGTGGATATCCAGTGGGGCAATCACGATATTGTGTGGATGGGAGCAGCGTCAGGACAGCTTGCCTGTATAGCGACAGTGCTTAGATTCTCAGCAAGATATGGCAATCTGGACATTCTTGAAGATGGTTATGGAATCAATTTGCTTCCACTTTACAGATTTGCTGTTGAGGCATACAAAAATGACCCTTGCGACTGCTTTAAGCTTCATTATCGAGAAGGAGAGTATGATCTTTCAAATGCTGAATGTGATAGGAAAATGCATAAAGCAATGGCTATAATTCAGTTTAAAATTGAAGGCCAGCTAATAAAGCAGCATCCAGAACTTCATATGGAAGATAGACTATTGCTTGACAAGATGGATTTGGAAAAAGGTGTAGTTCGTATAAACGATAAGGAGTACAAGCTACTTGATACTAATTTCCCAACACTAAATCCAGAAGATCCATATGCACTATCTGCTGAGGAGGCAGAAGTAATGGAAAAGCTTCGAATCGGCTTTATCAATTGCGAAAAGCTGCAGGAGCATGTAAGCTTTTTATACAGAAAAGGAAGCTTATACAAGACATATAACAACAACCTGTTATTCCATGGCTGCGTACCACTTGACGATAATGGCCAGCTGAAAGAGGTGGAGTTATGCGGGAAGAAATACAAGGGCAAGGCACTTTATGATGCTCTTGAGCAACTGCTTCGCCAAGGCTATTATGCTATAGATCCAGTCGAGAAGGAACGAGGCATGAACATGCTTTGGTATACATGGTGCCACGCAAATTCGCCTGTGTTTGGCAAGGATAAAATGGCTACCTTTGAAAGGTATTTTGTGGAGGATAAAGAGACTCATGTCGAAAAAAAGAATCCATACTATACCTGGTATGATAAAGACGAAACAGTGACCATGATTTTAAAAGAGTTTGGGCTTGATTCTCCAGATAGCCGTATTGTTAATGGACATGTTCCTGTTGAGGCTAAAAAGGGTGAACTTCCAATCAAATGCGGTGGACGTCTCATTGTAATTGATGGTGGCTTTTCAAAAGCTTATCAGCCAAAGACTGGAATCGCTGGATACACTCTTACATATAATTCATATGGCTTCCTGCTTGCTGCACATGAGCCATTTGAATCTGTTGAAAAGGCAGTAGAGACAGGTAGTGATATTCATTCTGACACAGTTTTGGTGCAGCATGTGGAAAGACGTAAGACTGTTGCCGACACTGATATTGGGCAGGGCATAAAAGAAACAATTGCTCAGCTCGAAGAACTACTTGAAGCATACCGCACCGGTGTGCTGGTAGAAGCATAGTAGAGTTTTGAGATAGGAATCTTCGGATTCCTATCTTTTTTGTTGACAGAAAACAGTTAGACATAACTAACATGTAGTGGTAGAATATTCACGTTCGAAATTAAATAAAGGGGTGAGATTTTATGGCTAGAAAAGATTCAGAACATCAAAAGAAATCAATGAGCCTTTTATTTAGAGGGAAAGCAATATTCAAACCGCTAAATACAGGCAGGATTGATGAGCGTGTAGCGTGTGTAAGAGAGTGGGTTGCAAATATCTTCTTTTACACGAAAAATGGAACAACTATTATGATTGACGCTGGCTACAATTATGAGAAGCTGGAAGAGAAGATGAGGTGGCTGGATATTGACCCAGCAAATATCAGGCATATATTGGTTACTCATCAGGATACAGATCATGTCGGAGCGCTTGAAAATGATAGTGAGTTGTTGTTTAAGGATTCGACGGTCTATATTGGCGAGATTGAAAATAGATATCTAACTGGGGAAATTCGTAGAAAAGTATTTCGAGGCTTTTATAAGCTTCCGATGGTGAAGATGCCGAATGAGAAGAAGCTGTTGAAGGATGGAGAAGTCTTTTATATTGATGATATAAAAATAGAATGCATTTTGGTGCCTGGGCATACATGGGGGCATATGGTTTATTTGATTGATGATGAGTACCTGTTTACAGGTGATACAATCTGGTTTGGGGCCGATGGTGGATATAGCTTTATTAGTACCTTAGCTGAGGATAATAAGCTTTCGGTGGAGTCACTTCATAAGCTTGAGCAAAACATTAGAGGCAGAAATCATCATATTTCAGTGATTACTGGCCATACAGGATGGACGGATAATCTTGATTTTGTTTTCGCCCATATTGATGAGATATGTAAGCCTTTTTCAAAAAAGTATTCGGATCCTGATGCGCCTTATGATGGATATGATGAGGAAGATGATACAGAAGATAAGGCTAGAAGCGTATTACTTTCAAAGAAAAGGTAATGAAAAACATTAATTCCTGCTTGGAATTAATGGTGGGCATGATTGGAATTGTTAATTGAAATCGCTGTATATAAAATGCTATCTAAGGGTGAATGGTTATAAATTCTGAAAGGAAGGTATAAGTATTCAATGAAGAAAAGATTATTTAAGATGGCAATGGCTGGTATGATGAGCTTTTCTCTAGTTGCTTGTGGGCAAGCGACCTCAAGCTCTAATGATTCAACTACGACTTCGGCTGAATCATCAGTTGATAGCTCAGAGATTGTTACCAATCTTGCTCAAATTGATAACACGAAGTGGCTCTACAATGAGGATGATAATGTTTATTATCAGATAGGAATTCAGTATTGTGAGAATCCTGCTGATTTAAACTATGAGACATTAGCTGTATATGTTCCAGGCGAATATATGAATGCTACTGATAATGGTGATGGTACATATACTTGTGAGATTAATTACGACAATACAGCTGGAAGTAGCAATTACACAGCAGCTACAGCTCCTATAGCACTTCCAGTAAATACTCCAGGCTATGCAGCAATGGATGCACCTACGGAGTATGATTCTAATTTTGGATATGGTTCAGTTTCAGATTACACTAGTGAGGGATTTATCCTTGTAGTTGCAGGCTGTCGTGGTCGTGATGCAGGCGCACCTGCTGGTGTGACAGATTTAAAAGCTGCAATCAGATATATTCGCTACAATGATGGAAACATTGCAGGCAATATGGAACGTGTATTTACACTTGGCATGTCTGGTGGTGGCGCCCAGTCAGCACTTCTTGGCATTACAGGTGATTCAGCTTTGTATGACCCATATCTTGAAGAAATCGGAGCAGTAATGGGTGTTTCTGATGCAGTAATGGGTTCGCAGTCATGGTGTCCAATTACAAATTTAGATAGTGCAGATGCTGCATATGAGTGGAATATGGGCAACACTCGTACAGATTTAACAGATGAAGAACAGGAAATATCTGATTCTCTCACAGCCTACTATGCAGACTATATTAATGCACTTGGGCTTACTGATGAAGATGGAAATGTTCTTACATTGGAAGAATCAGAGGATGGAAGATATCAGGCTGGCACATATTATGAATATATTAAGGATGTAATAGAAACATCTTTGAATAATTTCCTTGAGGATACAGAATTCCCTTACGATGCTGATGCATCATCACAAGGTGGCGGCATGGGCGGCCCAGGTGGTGACAGGGGTGATTTTGATCCAGAAAATGCTCCGGAAGGTATGGAAGGATTTGGAGGACCAGACAAAGACACCGAATCTACTGATGCTAGTGAAGAGACAGACTATACAGCAATTGATGATATTTCTCGTACAGAGACCACTTCAGGAATTACAATAAGTGGTACTTATGAGACGGTACAGGATTACATTGACGCTTTAAATGCAAATGGAACTTGGGTAACCTATGATGAGGAGACAAATACTGCGACTATAACAAGCGTTTCTGATTTTGCAGCAGCAGTTAAAAATGTGTCTAAAGAGCTTGGTGCTTTTGACCAATTAGATGGTGGACAAGGCGAGAATACACTCTTTGGCTATGGCGATGGAGAAGGGGCACACTTTGATTCAGCCCTTGCAGACATACTTGAAGAGATTGGTTCTGACTATGCAGAAGATTATGCCGAGGATTTAACTAAGACAGATTCGGTTGGAAATACTGTAGATGTTCGTTTGAATATGTATAGTCCAATGTACTATTTACTCTCTAGTTCAGAAGGATATCAAAGTTCTTCAGTTGCTCAGTATTTCAGAATTAACACAGGATTATGGCAGAGTGACACAGCTGTCAATACAGAGGCTAATCTGGCTCTTGCTCTTGAAAATTACTCTGAGGATATTGATGTAGATTTCACAACAGTTTGGGGAATGCAACATACAACAGCAGAAAGAACAGGAGATTCAACTGCTAACTTTATTGAATGGGTAAATGAATGCTTGGCAGAACAATAGAATAGATATAGTTTAGGCGGCCATATGGCCGCCTTTATCTATTTAAAATTAAACTAATTTGATGTACAGAAATTCAAAAACTGTTTAGCTGCTTTTGAGAGCGGCTCATTGCTGTTATAGCAGATAGAGATTTGCGTTTTTATTTCAGGAGAGACAGGAATCAGTGTCCATGGTGCATCTTGAGTCATGGAAGCTGGTGCATTTTGAGGCTTTTGTAAGTGTCTATCCATGAGAAGCGCGATACAGTTTTGATTTGAAACCATATCGATAATTGAATCGATGCGGTGGCTTGTAAAGATTACATTTGGGATAAAGCCGGCGCGTCTGCAGGCATCTGTGCTGATTTCATACATTAGTGAGCCTTCTTTTATTAGGCAGAATTTTTCGTCTTTCAGCTGCAGCAAAGTTAATTCTTTCTCTTTTGCAAGAGGGTGGGCTTTAGGTAATAAGATTGCTAAATGATCCTGAAGATAAGGTATTCGTACAATATTCTGATCCGATTCAGTGGTGTTTCCCAAGTCATTGATTGTCTCTCGGGTAATGATTATTTCACAGCTTTTATTGGATAAGTATTCTTTTAAATTGATTGGATCGTCTTCTGTGATTCTGATAGAGGCATCAGGATATTTTTTCTGAAACTGTGCCAACAGATAGGTAATACCATATTGAGGCATAGATGGAATAGATCCGATTGAAAGTAAACCATTTTCAATATTTTGCAATCTCTTAATGGCGGTCAAACCTGCATATTCAGAACTGGAAATTGCTTTAGCGTAAGGCAAATAAGTCCGCCCATAGTTGGTCAATTCAACACGCCTGGTGGTGCGGGTAAAAAGTGCTACACCCAGCTCAGCTTCAAGTGATTTGATATGCTTGGAAAGAGTAGATTGATTCATAAATAGTCTTTCGGACGCTTCCCAAAAGTTTTTTGTTTCGGCTAAAACTACGAATTCATGTATGTATTCAGTATTCATATAAAAACCTCCATAAAACCTACATTTATACTATCACAAAACTAAGTCCAAGTGCGACTTAATAGTAATCAAAGTTGAATTGTAGCAGAAATTCCAGACATTTTATAATCTACAGAATGGAAGTTTTTTAGGAAGAAAAAAATAGAAAAGAGGATGAGAAAATGCCGATTGGTGTAATTGTAAATGTATTGTCTGTTGTGAGCGGAGGGGCAATTGGTGCTTTGGCAGGTAATAAGCTTTCAATGGATTTTAAAGAAAAACTTAATCTGATTCTAGGTTTGTGCTCTATGGGAATGGGCATAAGTACAATTGTGCTTATGCAAAACATGCCGGCTGTAATTTTTTCCGTAATAATTGGGACAGCTATAGGCCTGGTACTGCACTTGGGAGACAGAATTAATATGGTTGCTCAGGGAATGCAGAAGGTAATAAGCAAGCTGATGAAGGATGACAGAAGCACTGGGGCTCAGGAAGAATTCATTGCAACGCTGGTGACTTGCATAGTTTTATTTTGCGCTTCTGGTACAGGTATATATGGCTCCATTGTATCAGGTATGACAGGGGACCATAGTATTCTTATTGCAAAATCAATATTAGATATGTTTACAGGAGTGATTTTTGCTTGCACACTTGGGGCAGTAGTTTGCATAGTTGCTGTTCCACAGTTTGTAATATTTTTCTTGCTGTTTTTATTGGCAGGAATAATCTATCCTGCTACAAATGAAATAATGATAGCAGATTTTAAGGCTTGCGGCGGGTTCATCATGCTTGCTACAGGTTTTAGAATGATAAAAGTAAAGATGTTTCCGGTGGCAGATATGATTCCATCTATGATAATTGTTATGCCTATTAGTGCATTATGGGTTAGCATTCTCTAACGTGAAGTAGTATTATATAACAGGTATGAAAATTTACTTAATATATAATGCTAGGAGAAAAACTATGACTTACGAAGAGATGGGAAACATATCTGGAAAAACACTGATGTTGTTGCCGGGGACATGTTGTGATTGGCAGACTAATTTTGGAACAGTTATTGATGATTTGGCTGAAAAGTATCATTTGATTTGTGTAAATTATGATGGGTTTGATGGTGGGGATTCAATCTTTACAGATATGCTTTCTGTTACGGAAAAGATAGAGAGCTATATTACAGAAAATCATGGTGGAAGAATTGATGGTGCTATTGGTTCATCATTAGGCTCTAGTTTTGTAGGACAACTGGTTCAAAGACAGAAAGTGCATGTGGACCATGCAATCTTTGGAAGCCCTGACTTGGATCAGAGTGGGAAGCTGGCTGCGAAGCTACAGGCAGCACTTGTGGTGCCGCTTCTTACAAGTTTTACTAAAAATGAAAAGAAACAAAAAAGGACAAAAGAATTATTAAAAAAGTTCTTTCTAATGGATGATGAAAATGCCGAGCGCTTCATGAAATGCTTTTCAAAGTTCAGCCCGGAATCTATAAGGAATGAGTATTATACAGATCTTTTGACTCATCTAGAGGATGACATAAATGTGGAGAATACAACAGCGCATTTTATCTATGCCAATAAAATGGGTGAGAAGTATTTGAAGCGATATAAAAAGTATTTCCATAATCCGGATATTCGTGAGTTTGATATGCAGCATGAGCAGTGGTTGTTTGGCAGCAGGGAGTACGCAATTCCTGTACTAAACGCCATCGATGTTATTTTAGGTGTAAGTAAATAGTCTTGTAGCATATTGTCCATAGCTTTGATAAAATAATCTAAGATATTTTTTACCTGTATTGAGGATAATAAATGAAAGAATTAGTTAGATATCACATGGTTTTTAGCGGTCGTGTGCAAGGTGTTGGTTTTAGATATAAGGCGAATTATATCGCAGATCAATATCGCCTCACAGGATATGTGAGAAATGAATATGATGGCTCGGTTACTGTGGAAGTTCAGGGTTCGGAGCAGGAGATTTATATGTTTTTAAAATCACTTGCTTCAGATAGATTCATCGCAATTCATGACCTGAAAAAAGAAAAAATCCCAGTGGAAGATGATGAGCGAGGCTTTATAGTGAAGTATTGATAAAGCAATCGCTAGCAGATAATAGATAAGCAAGCTGCAGAAAGCTATAATGCGGCTTGGAACGATTATAGATAGGCTGGAATATTTAATAATATAGAGGAGTAATGTAGATGAAGGGGAGTGTAAAAATCATCTTTTTACTGGCAGCTTTAACACTTATGAGCTGCGGTGCAAAAAAGGATGATTTGGGGTCAGATGCATTGGTGGAGGAAGCTAATGTAGCTGAAGCTGAGGAAGAAAAATCGGAGGAGTCCCTTGTGTTTAGGGATGTTTTCGGAGAAGAATACGAAACAATAATAAACCCAGATGTGCCTGCTAACGAATATGATAGCAAGGCATTCTCTTTTGATGGGCAAAAAGTAAAGTTTGCTGATTCAGATTACATGCTTGGAGTGGACGTATCACATCATCAGGGAGACATAGATTGGAACAAGGTCAAGGAGGCTGGATTTGATTTCGCAATCTTGCGAATTGGCTATAGAGGCTATGGTCAGACTGGTTCTTTAAATGCCGACAAGATGTTTGAAACTTACTATACTCAGGCCAGGGAAGCGGGCTTGCAGGTGGGTGTTTACTTTTTTGCTCAGGCTATAAATGAAGATGAGGCAAAGGAAGAGGCTGAGTTTGTATTAAATATACTCGATGGAAGAGAGTTAGATTTACCTGTTGTTTATGATCCAGAGAGCATTTTAGATGATGAAGCAAGGACTGATAATGTAACAGGTGAACAGTTTACAAAAAACACCAAGGTGTTTTGCGAAAAAATATCTGAAAATGGCTATCAGCCTATGATATATGCAAACATGCTGTGGGAGGCATTTGAACTTGACTTGTCACAGCTTACAGAATATCCAGTTTGGTATGCGGATTATGAGCCAGTACCACAGACTCCTTATAATTTTCAGTGTTGGCAGTATTCTAACACCAGCACTGTTGATGGCATTGAAGGAGAAGTGGATTTGGATATATGGATATATACAAGTGATGGAAAAAATCACCATTAATTCATAACTTGAGTATATAATATGCTTGGATGGTGTGAATTGCCACAATGTGTCCGAATATTTTATATAAAGGATATAAAAGTATATTATGGCTGATAAAAAAACTTCTGATAGATTTAACAATTACAGGTTAATTATTCTTGATATTATCTTAGTTATTACCTTTTTTGCATGTATTTTTATAACTACAACTATGCTTGTTACTACACAGGATAGACAATATAGAGAAATTATTGATGATAGTGTTAACAAGATGGTTCACTATTTGAATGTCTCTAAAACTGAGGGTTGGGATGAGATTCTAAGTGAATATAGGATTCGATACAATCTAAACATTATCTTGAAGGACAAGAATGGTAATATCTGTTATTCATTTTATACTGACGATGTTCTCGAAGAAAATCAGCTGAATTATGAGAAAATACTTGAAGATAGCGAATATACGCTATATGTGACTGCAGATAAGACAAAGGCAAAAACATATTCTAATACAATGATAGTGGCAATCGACGTGTTGGTTGGTACTCTATTTCTGATTATTATTTTGATAGTAAATTCATTTATGCAGCACTTCAGAAGTCAAATTATCAGGCTTGCTACTATAGATGAAGTGACGGGACTATCCAATAGAAAGAATTTTTTAGGTCGCTATGATGCTTTGGTTAGTCAAGGGGCTGCAAGGCACGCTGTACTTTTCATGATTGATATAGATAAGTTCAAAACAATAAATGACACAAAAGGACATGTGGTAGGTGATTTAGCTCTAGCCATGGTGGGCAATCTTTTACAAGAATTAGATGGCAATGAATGTATTATAGGCAGATGGGGTGGAGACGAGTTTATTGGTATATATACTTCTGATGGTAGCAGGAAAAGCTATTGTGCTATTTACGATAGACTTAGGAAGCTTATTTGTGATACTGCAAAGGAGAAGCTTCTCGATGGCTTTAATATCACTCTTAGTATGGGTTCTTGCATTATAGGTGAAAATACTAATATCACATACAATATGGAGAGGGCTGACAAGGCGCTATATGTTTCCAAGGAAAATGGTAGAAATCAGCTTAACATTTATGAAGATATTTATTCGGAAGATTGTGAGAATGAGAGAAAGGATTCTAACGAAGGCGATTTTAGGCAGTTAGAAAAAGAAGATAAGACTATAAATATAGATGAATCAGACCTGCTTAAATACAAGTCGCATTCTAGAAAGACCAACAATAATGATAAGGTCTACACCACTAAGGGACAAGAAATATTAGATGCACTTGTGTTTGGAGTTAATCACATGCTGCCTTTTGCGATAGGTGGCGGAATACTTATTGCCGTTTCATTTTTGGTTGACGGAGCATCGGTTGATATTAACACACTTGATGTCAAGGAAATCTCTAGTTTTGGATCAATTACAGCTTTAGCTGAATCTTTCAAAAATATAGGTGATGCAACATTTGCCCTTTTATTGCCTATTTTCGCAGCTTTTATAGCATTTTATTTAGGTGGCTACGAAGCCTTTATGGCAGGATTTATGGGTGGATATGTTTCAGCTAATTCAACTGCTGGATTTTTAGGCGCATTCTTGGCAGGGCTTATTGCTGGATATGGAGTAAAAATGATGAAAAACCTGGTGAAGGAGATTTCGCCAGCTGTTAGAGCATATGCAACAATAATAGTATACCCTGTAGTTAGCTTAATACTTATGAATATTCTTATGTCTTACATTATTGAACCTGCATCAAGTCAGATTAATCATGCATTTTTTGCCCTGCTTGAAGAGGTAGAGACTAGAGGTCATACTCAGCTTGGAGCAGTAATTGGAGCTATGATGGGTGTTGATATGGGTGGACCGTTTAATAAAGCGGCTTATAATTTTGCAATCAATTCTCTTGAGAATCAAAGCTATGATATTATGGCAGCTACTATGGTTGGTGGAATGGTCCCACCATGTGGAGTGGCATTGGCAACATTTCTTTTTAAAAGCAAATTTGATAGGACTGAAAGACGCCGCGGCGGAGTCACATTATTGATGGGACTATCTTTTATAACAGAGGCTGTTTTGCCGTATTTAATTTCAGATTTTCTAAAAGTAGTTCCAGCTTGCGCATTAGGAGCTGCTTTTGCTGGATTTTTGTCAGAGTTGTTCGGTTGCAAATTAATGGCAACCCACGGAGGCATATTTGTATTCTTTATAGTTGAAAAAGCTCCTCTTTACTTTGTTTCTCTTTTGGCAGGAAGTTTACTCACAGCTTTAATTTTAGGAATATTAAAACCAGCTAAGAATGAGCAGGAGGTAGATGAAGATGAGGAATAGACCAGCGAAAACAATAATGGTTATGCTGCTCATATTTGTCTGTTTGATTGGGGGATGTGGGGTTAAATCTAACAAAAAGCTATACAAGAGTGGTACACAGGAAGAATCGTCCAGCAAAGTTTTTGCTATTACATGTATGGACGAATCTAATCCTTATTTTGAAGCCATCATCAATGAGATGAAGTCAAGGATTGAAGAAAATGGAGATGAGCTTATTGTTTATGAAACTGGAAATGACATTTCTAAACAAGCAAGTGTCATTAAACAAATGATAGATGATGATGTAGACGGTATCTTTTTGAATCCTGTGGACTCTAATAAAATTGTTGATTCACTTGGAGAGGTTAGTGAAGAGGGAATCCCGATTGTTGGATTTGATGCAGAAATCGAGGACATGTCCTACTTGAACGCATATGTTGGATCTGATAATTACAATGCTGGCTTTGTGGTTGGAAAAGACTTATTGGAAAAATGTCGTGAAGGTGGGGATATTGTTATCTTAGATTCTATTAATGCACTATCTTCAACTGATAGAGTGAATGGATTTCTGGCTGCTATACAACCTGGGAAATTTAAGATATATGCTCAACATGATTGCGATGGAGAAAAAGAGAAAGCTAAAGAGCAAATGGAAATCATTTTATCACAGAATAGTGATATTGTTGCGGTCTTTGGAGAAAATGATCCTACAGCATTGGGCGCCTTGGCTGCGGTGGAGGAAGCAGGATTAACTGACATTATGGTGTATGGCGTTGATGGCTCGTTGGATATGAGAGAGAAGATTGCAGATAAATCATCTTTAGTTGAGGGTACAGGAGCCCAGTCACCAAAACGTATTGCTCAAAAAAGTGTAGAGGTCATGTATAAAATCCTAGATGGAGAAGAAGTTGAAGAATATAACAGCATAGAAACCTTTTTGATTTCAAAAGATAACATTGATTACTATGGAGTGACTGATTGGCTGTAGATATTAGACAATACTTCACATTTATTGTTAATAGGATAGGCGAGTGCTATAATTATTGGTATCAAAATATAATAGGAGGGGGATAATTATGTCTACAAGAATCTACGATTGCTTGAAGGCTATTGGGGAGAAAATCATTGAAAATAAGGATTTTCTCACTGATTTGGATCGAGAGATTGGTGATGCTGACCACGGCGTCAACATGGCTAGAGGCTTTCAGGCAGTCATCGAAAAGGTGGATCAGGATAATCCTGACATCGGAGCAGCCCTTAAGAAAACAGGCATGACACTGCTTTCGACAGTAGGTGGAGCATCAGGCCCACTTTACGGCACAGCATACATGGAGGCAGCAAAGGTGTTCGCTGGCAAAACTGAAGTCAATGGGGAAGACTTTGGTGCAGCTTTAGATGCTGCAATTGCTGGAATCCAAAAGCGTGGTAAGGCAGAAAAGGGCGAAAAAACAATGCTGGATTCGCTTATTCCTGCAAAGGATGCTTTTTCTGAGAAGCTTGCTGGGGGAGCAAGTCTAAAAGAAGCACTTGATGCAGCCTGCGTAGCCGCTAACGAGGGTATTGAATTTACCAAAACTATCGCTGCTACTAAGGGCCGTGCAAGCTATTTGGGAGATAGAAGCATCGGCCATCAGGATCCAGGGGCAACATCGCTTACCATGACACTGGAAACAATCAGAGATTTTCTGTAATAACTTCTGTCAAAACGAGGGGGAATAACTATGGTAGGGTTAGTATTGGTTTCCCATAGTGTGAAAATCACTGAGGGATTAAAGGATTTGACAGCGGAAATTGCACCTACACACAAGGGGATAATAAGTGCAGGTGGAATGGAAGATGGTGCTATCGGTACAGATGCAATTCGTATATCCGAAGCGATTCGTCAGGCAAATGATGGGGACGGCGTAGTAGTTTTAGCAGATATAGGAAGCGGAGTTATGAGTGCTGAAACAGCTATCGAGTTGCTAGAGGAAGAGGATATAAATGTAAAATTTGCAGATGCACCACTTGTAGAAGGTACTATCGCAGCGGCAGTCAGCGCAATGGTTGGCAGTGATATTGAAGCTGTCATTAAAGCAGCTGAGGATTGTCGAGGCGCCAAGAAAATACTTTAGGAGGAGGATTTTTATGAAAAAACTAATTAACGGAGTGGACAACATTGTCGACGAGATGCTGGACGGAATGGTAGCGGCATACCCACAGTATGTTAAGAGACTGGATGGTTTTGACGTATTAGTTAGAGCCGACGGTTCTGAAGGAAAGGTTGCTTTGGTATCTGGTGGTGGAAGCGGCCACGAGCCTGCACATGGGGGATATGTAGGCAAAGGTATGCTTGATGGAGCAATCGCTGGTGCAGTGTTCACATCACCAACTCCAGACCAGGTTTATGAAGCAATCAAGGCTGCTGATGGCGGCAAAGGCGTTCTTCTTGTAATCAAGAATTACACTGGAGATGTTATGAACTTTGAGATGGCTGCAGATATGGCCAGGGACGAGGGAATCGAAGTAGAGCAGGTTATTACTGCTGATGATGTTGCTGTAGAAAACAGTACTTGGACAACAGGCCGTAGAGGAATCGCAGGAACAATTTTTGTTCATAAGATTGCCGGAGCATGTGCAGAGGCAGGTGGCTCACTTGCAGATGTAAAACGTGTGGCAGAAAAGGTAATAGAAAACGTTCGCTCAATGGGTATGGCAATTGATGCATGTACCGTTCCAGCAGCAGGCAAGCCTAGCTTTGATTTAGCTGAGGATGAGATTGAAATCGGTATCGGTATCCATGGTGAGCCAGGCGTTAATCGTGAGAAGATTAGCTCAGTTAATGATATCGCTGATAAGCTTTTGGATAAGATTTTTGCTGAGGGCATCTACGGCTCAGGGGATGAAGTTGCTGTAATGGTTAATGGCATGGGTGGCACACCTCTCATGGAGCTATTTGTAGCTAATAAACATATTAAGGAAGTGCTTGATGGCAAGGGAATCAAGGTTGCAAAGACACTTGTAGGCAACTATATGACATCCCTTGATATGGAAGGATTTTCTATCACGCTTCTCAAAGTTGATGATGAGCTAAAGAAACTTCTTGCAGCACCTGCTGATACACCTGCATTTGTACAGGTTTAATATTAAAAACTTAAGGCATCTGCGGTGGAAATCCACCATCAGGTTGGACTTGTATTGGAGCCTCTGGTTGCAGAGGCTCCTTATTTTGCCAATGAGTGACAGGTTCTTTAGGTTCTTCTATTCTGAAATTACCATCTGTAATTTGTCCACCATTATTTTCAATATCATCTTTTTCGATTGTCGAGCCATATACGTTTTCATAGCTCATGGTTGTGGCTGTACAGCTTGGGAGCTGTGAGGCTAACTCAGATCTAGTATGGTCATCTGACATATCAGCATCAGTCAAATTAAAATACGTATATACGGATGAGCCGTAGCTTTCTGAAATGGAATCATCCCAGGTTAAATCTACGTTGTAAAAATCACCATCGATAGAAACTATATTCCAGGCATGATCGCCACCAGAAGCTGTACCAGTGAGATAGTAGCAAGTTAAGCCGGACTGTTGGCAAATTAGCTGAAAAGCTCTGGCATAGCCCGCACAAACAGTAGACCCGCTAACGAGAGCAGAGTAAGCGCTCTGATTTAACGAGGCATTAGAATCGTAGGTAGTTAGTTCACAAATGGCATCATGTATATACAATTCTTTTTCAATATCCGAAGAATAGCTGCTAGCTGCGGCTGCGATAGTATCAACCACATTATTAAAATTGGATTTTGCCTCCTCAAGCTGACTCTGTGAAACACCAAAGCTTAGTTGCACTTGAACTACTTTGTTAGATTTATCATAACCATATTTGTAAGATGTATTTAACCAGAATAGTTCTGGATGGTCGTTGAAAACTGAGTTCATAGTGTCACTTAGCTCAGACTCAGTGAGGCTATTAACTATGGTGAAAGTTTCGGTGTTGTATTCAAGTGCATTTGCGTATATTTGATTGTATACCGCCTGTTGGTCGCTTGATAAAAGAGCACGATATGGGTATATTTCGGTGTCGAAGGTATAGTCTTCACCTGTGTTTACAGGTGAGGATAAGCTGCTAGATTCCTGTGGTGCGCCGGTACCTTCCATAGGTCCACCGGTAAGCTTGTGCCTGTCGCTGGTTTGGGTTTTATCGATTTCAGTTTTTGGATTTGCGATTAGCCCTTTTGCGGCACTGATTGATTCATTGACGTATGAAATAGTGTCATTTACATCAATGCCAATAGCAGGCAGTGCAAATAGAATTATTCCCTCAACTGCCATCACTATCGCAAATGAAATTATGATTCCCTTTAAGAATGCTTGAAGCCTATGCTTTCTTTTCATATACACCTCACACTGATTACATTTGATAAGGTCATTATATGGTGCCCTTTAACTGATTTCATCAGTTTGGAGTTAGGATTCAGACAACCTTCACTAAAGATTCAGATTTGGGATGGAATAAATTAGTTTTATATAATATAATAGTTGTGTACAATTATATAAGATGCAATTACTATAGAAAGAGAGGTAAAGTTTGATGATAAAAATATATGGAATGCATACATGTCCTTATTGTGATTTTTTACAACCACAGATAGCTGGCAAGAATGAATATAAATATATAGATATTGGAGAACATGTTCAGAATATGCATGAATTCATGGATTTAAGAGATAACCGCTCAGAGTTTGATCATTCAAAAGAGATAGGAGATATCGGCATCCCTTGTTTTGTATTTGAAGATGGAAGAATTAGCCTAGACCCTGCAGACGCAGGCTTAGTAGAATATGATGGCAGTGCATCTTGTTCTATTGAAGATCATAAAAATGGTAAAGTGGGTTGTTAATGTTGCCGTAATAAAGCCGATATATTTTATGTAGGTTAAAAGGATTTTAAAGGTATCAATGGATTGAGTTTCCATTGATACCTTTTTGCGTTGAAGGGATGTGTTATATTAGTGGATAAAATTCTTGTGAACTCGGGGATTAAGCTTGAGTCTATACAGTTTGGTGTTACAAATGATAAGGGTAAAGATTTGTCACGTGTGGGAGCTGATATTGCAGAAACTATCAGGCTGAAGACTCAGGAATCTGAGAAAGACAAAGGCGAAAATGACGAAAAGATGATGACAAAGATTATGGCCAAAATTAAAAGAGGAAAGAAGCTGTCATCAAAGGAGACTACCTATTTAAAGGAGCACAATCCAGAGCTATATTTACAGTATCTAAGAATTAGAAGAATGGCTGATGCATTGGAAAGTCAATTGAAGTCCGCATCGTCAAAAGAAGAAGTAAATGATATTATCATGTTTTCCATGGGAAGCATTTCCGACAAGGATCCATACAAAGAGTTTATTATTGCCGCATTAAATGAAGTAGTTAAAGAATTCAAAAACTCTGATGCATACAGCATGCTTCCTTCAGAATCTGAGGAAGCATGTGATGAGAAAAAGGCATCCAAGGATAATAAGCAGGAAGGCGATTCGGTGGAAGCTGGTGAAGAAGACGATTTTGATCCTATGAGCTGGTCACCACTGCAGGAGATAGTGGATTCTATGCCCACATTTGATTCGCCTGCATAGTGTAAATTGATTAAAATATGTTTGCTTATTATATATACTGAATGGAATTGTACCTTTTGTTTATCAGATATTAATAATACTAATCGCAGATGGTCAATTGGGTATTAGTCCTACATTTTTGGTATCAATTACGAAAGAGTGGTAAAAACCAGCTAGAATTACCACTGCAAAAAGCGCTAGTAATAAAAGAGTGGTAAAACCCAGCTAGAATTACCACTGCAAAATGCGATATCAACAAAAGAGTGGTAAAGTCCGGCTAGAATTACCACTGTAAAAGGTGATAGCAATAAATACAGTGGTAAAGCCTAGTGTAAAATGAATTGCATAAAAGTTAAATTATTTCATCACCTAGAGCAAGGCGTTTGTCTTGCTCTTTTATATGCCAAAAGTGAGGTCGCTCTGCGTATTTATCGTTAGGGAAATGCAGAGTAAAGAGAAGATTGCCTTGCGCATCTCTAAAGAACATGCCGTGGCCGCCATTTTCTGGGAAAAGTGGCTTGTCTAATAAGTTCCATGGGCCGCATACTTTGCCGGATTCAGAGATAGCCAAGCCGACTGCGTAGCCAAAATTACTCCAGCTGGAGATGATCATGTAAAGTGTTCCATCGCATCCTAAGATAAGGCTTGGACCATCGCTGAAATAGCAATCACCATCAATTCCAAACTCTTCCTTTGCAAAAGGGACGGGCTTTGCCCAGGCTGCATCCTTTGGAGAAAAGAGTATTTTAGGAGCAGAAATGGCTTTTTTTAAATCAGTAGATAATTCCTGAATACAAAAATCGCCATCTCCGTTTCCTGTTCCATCAATTGCATCCTCAAAGGAGTGAGAGAAGATGAGATATATTTTATTGTTATCGAAATAGAGTGTGCCATCTATGCATGTCCAGTTTTTAGGGCTTAGTCTTTCAGAATAGAGGAAGAAAGGTCCAGTAGGACTTGTAGATTTTAGTACATAAATGCCTTTTTTGAAATTATCTCCACCTAAAGTTGTAACTAAATAGTATTCGCCATTTACTTTATAACATTCTGGTGCCCAGTAATTTTGAGTTGCAAAGAAATCATTAGGTCTACTAAAGATTTCAATTGGTCCGTCAAATTCTTTTAAATCATCTGAAACATAGCAGTCGAAGCCGTAAGCTTCGCCCCAGCAGGTGTCACTTCTGGTTCCATAAAGATAGTATTTACCGTTATCGGTAAGTACATAAGGGTCTCTAATATTAATATCTTCTCGTTTCATTAATAAACCTCGCATTCGTTTAATTTACATGCTTGCTCCTAAAATTGGCAGGAGAATCATTATAGTAGTTGTGAAAAGCTTTGTAGAAAGTGCTTGTATCTGTATATCCAACTATTTCCATAACAGAAGAAATAGTGTTGCTGGGATTTGTTAGCAGCCTTGCAGCATTCTTCATCCGCAAATCTTTTATAATATCTGCATAGCTTTTTCCAGTGTTTTCCTTTAACAATCTTGATATATGCCTTGTGCTGTATCCAAAGAATCTTGCAAGCTCGGTTAATGAAAGAGTAGCGTAATTGCTTTGGATGTATTGAAGCATCAGTATTAGATTGTCGTCATTTTTGCCAGTAGATTCAGGGGATAGCACAATATCCTTTTCGTGTTCTCTAAGGAGATGAATCAAAAATGCAGTTAGAAGTGAATCTAACATTTTTCCCCTGTATCTGTAGTTATGTTTGACTTCATTAAACATAGCTTCAGAAATGTTATATAGTATCTTGTCGTCGCCGGTTCTAAAGGTGAGGCAGGAACTACCTGACATGTTGTGAAGCCCATGCATAAAAAAGTCTGAAAGAATATCTCTATCCTTTAAAATATCAAAGAAGGCACTTTCAAAGGTGCTAGTCCTCATTTGTATATTGATTACATTAACATCATCTGATAATGCGTAAAGAGCGTGGGAGTGGTTTGGAGCAATAATACATATGTCACCTTTTGCTAAGCTGTATTCCCTATTATTTAGAAAATTAATGCAGCTACCTTCTCTAACATAAACCATTTCAAAAAATGCATGCTTGTGAATTAATGGTGGAAGATATCTAGCGTGGGTGAGTAATGATACATTTTCCCCATATTCAAAGAAATCATCTTCGGATAAATCATTATCAAATGGCAACTTTAATAATGCCTTTAAATCAAGGCCTATATCCTTTGATACACGGTTAAATTCATCTTCATTTATATGATGCAAATGATAGATTTCGGGATGAGCTTCACAAATATTTTTTAAAGTTTGCTCTATTGGATTTAAAGGAATCATGATTCTATCTCCTAAAATTTATGACAAGTGTAATATTATATTTCAAATAATTATATATCAATAACTTGTAAAATATATGTCCGATTTTGCCAATAATTATGTCTCATATCATAAAAGAATAAAAAGAAATAAGCTGATATTCTTAGGCTAGAAAAATATGAAAGCGATAGAGGAATAATATGAAATTAGGAAAATGGATTACAAATAATTCAAATAGCCCCTTTGTGGCAAGAAAGACAATAAATCCTAGTGGGAAGGTTAAAGCTGCGATGGCTTCGGTTACTGGCCTGGGGCAATTTAATTTCTATATTGATGGCAAGAGGATTTCCGATTCTGTACTAGCACCTGGCTGGACTGATTATCGAAAGACAGTGCAGTTTGAAGAATATGATGTGACCTCTCAGCTACAAGAAGGAAAGCATGAGCTCAGTATTGAGGTTGGAAATGGATGGTACATTTGGGATATGGACTACGGTTATAGCTTTCATTTTCCAGAGTTTATGCCACCAAATCCTAATCCCTATAAGCCGTTTGGAAAATGTCTGCTTTGTACAATGAAGCTTGAAGTGGAGTATGAAGATGGCAGTGTAGAATGCATTATTACAGATGATAGTTGGCAGATAAAACCTCACAGAATAAAGCATTCTAATGTGTATGGTTCGGAGTATATAGGGGATGATGATGGCGTATGGGAGCAGGCGAAACTGGTATCAGATGAGGATATTCCAAAAGGTCGCCTTACACCTATAGAGCAACCGCCAATAAAGGTAATAAAGACATATGATGTGTCGCTGAGTTATGAAAAAGACGGGATACGTGTATACGATATTGGTCAGAATATTTCTGGCATGTTACGTGCAAAAGTAAAGGGAAAAGCTGGCAAAGAGATAATTTTTAAGTCGGCAGAAAAGCTTGATGAAAATGGCATCCCTGATCAAATGGCTAAAAACTGGATGATGATTGATAATGTCATTGCCTATAAGCTTCAGAAAGATAATGAGATAGAGGATGTTAGACAAGCATTTACTTATTTTGCAGGAAGATATTTTGCAGTAGAAGGAGATGCTGAGGTACTGGAATTTAAAGCAGATGCTATATCAAGCGCTTGGCAGCAGGCTGGATATTTTGAATGTGATGATGAAAGATATAATCGTATATACGATATGATTGAAAAAACTGTTGAAGCAAATGTGCTAAGTGTGCATACCGATTGCCCAACTATAGAGCGATTCGCGTGGCAGGAGCCTAATCATCTGATGGGGGCTGCTATCATGTATATGAAAGATGGCAGCAGACTTTGGCGAAAATTTTTGCATGACATGAGGGATTGTCAGCATCAAGCAACTGATGTCTTCAAGGATTTTGATGGCAATGATATATATCCAGGTGATGGTCTTGTGCCTTCTCAGGCTCCTTGCTACATCCCAAATGTGCTTCCAGTGCCAGGTATGGGCAGCTTTTATGACATAATCGCCTGGGGCTCATCCATAATATTGGGAGCAAGATGGCATTATCTTTTTTATGGCGATGAGAACATTATTAAAGAGAATTATGATGCTGGGATGAGATATCTAAAACATCTCAAGACTAAGGTTAATGATGAGGGCTTTATTAATCATGGCCTTGGGGATTGGGGAAATCCTAAAGGTGATTTCGCAAGAGAAAATATTGAGACAGCCTTTTTATATGCCGATACTATTACGCTGGCATGGTTTGCAGAAGAATTAGGATACCAGGATGACAAAGCGAATCTTATAAAATATGCTGAAACTATAAAAGAAAACTATAACAGCAAGCTTTTGATCAAGGATGAAAATGGAAGATTCTGTTATCGTAATTACGAAAAGAGAAAAGAAGGCATAGTAACAACACAGGCTACCCAGGCATTACCACTATACTGGAATATGGTGCCGGAATATGCTGTGGAGGATGTAGCAACCTGCTTGCGAAAGAACATAGAAGAAAGTGGCGCTCTTATTGCAGGTGAGGTGGGCCTTCCTTATGTTATCCAAGCGGCAGCAAAGCACGGAATGAATCAATTACTTGCTGATTGCATCACGAAAGAAGAACATCCAAGCTACTATGCATTTATTCTGGATGGGGAGACAACACTTGGTGAATATTGGGAGACAAATCCTAGAAGCCATTGCCACGATATGATGGGGCACATTGCAGAGTGGTTCTATAATGGCATTGGTGGAATAGAGATAAAAGAACCTGGTTTTAAGAAAATATCACTACACCCTTTTATGCCGGAAGGGATGAATGAATTGCAAGTCTCATACAGGACTCCTTTTGGGGAGATAAAAGTGCAGGGCACTAGAATTAATGGCAAGCCACAGTATACCTACACTATTCCAAAGGAAATAACTGTCCAGCCCTAAGGATTAGCCGTTGCGATAATCCTTAGGCGAACAACCATATTTGGCTTCGAAGATTCTGTAGAAATAAGCAGAGTTTTCGTAGCCAATTTTTTTTATGATTTTTTCAGTAGTAAGAGTAGTGTTTTCTAGAAGATAGGCTGCTTCCTGAAGACGTCGCTGTTGCAAAAGCTGCTTGAAATTAAGGCCTGTGTTTTGCTTTAACAGGCGGCTTAGGTAGGCAGTAGAGTAGCCCGTGATTGATGCCAGTTCCTCTAAAGTGCCTCTATCAAAGTGGGTATCAATGTATTCCAAAGCCTGTATGGTGATTGTGTTGCTGCCACGACTCATATCTGTCAAAGTATCTGAGGATAGTGTACACAGATTCATAAGGAGCAAGTCCATTGTGGACATAGCAATGGTATTCATATCGTTTTTGTGATATGTGAGAGTCCATATTAGATTTTCGATAAGATTTTCAACTGTAAGCAAGCCTTGGGCGTGATACAGAAGATAATCATTATGATTCTTTCTATCGGAAAGAGAGGAAACAATAAAATCTCTTAATATATCATTTCTATCGTAAAAGATTTGTGTACGGGAGAAAAACTCAGGCAAGATAATAAAGTTGATTGCTAAATCATTCTCACTACAAGGCTCAATGTCATGTCTGGCATGACGGTTTAAAAGAAGAACATCTCCTGCAGTAAGCCTTACAGTTTCTCCTTCAACAAAGTGTGTGGTGAGCTCGCCCTTTAGCATGCAAACCATTTCAATGTAGTTGTGTCTGTGAGTAGGGAAGTATGCAAATCTGGTGTGAGGCCTGATATCGATAAGCTTGCCTTGAGCAAGGAGCTTGCCTGAATCCACAACAAATTCATCTTCAGAGGTGTATAGTTCCTTTTGGATGCTAGCATCACCTTTTAATATCGATTTCTCTTCTTCAGTTATTCCATTTAATAGGTCAAAAATATCTTTTCTCATAATGTCAAATAAGGTTCCAATTTATAAAATATACTGTTCTAGTTAATGCCTAAAAACCATTATATTATAAGATTATCAAAAGAACAAATTAAGTTCTAGGAGGTCAAATAATGTTAGTAAATACAAAAGCAAGAGTGGGTGTTTTTTCTATTGCCTTAGGCGCATACCTACCACAGTTTCCATCTCTGGTTCCAGAGTTTGAATCACAATATAAGAATTTTAAAAATTCCATTCCTGATACAGTGGAAATCATTGATGGAGGTGTTGTCACAACAAAGGAGCAGTCACAGGCTGCGGGAGATAAATTCAGAGCAGCTGATGTAGATCTTGTATTCATGCAGCTTCTCACATACGCAACAAGCTACAACATGCTTCCAGCTGTAAAGGATTTGGATGTGCCTGTTGTGCTTGTGAATGTGCAAAAGCTAAAGGCACTTGATTATGACACAGCAGGAACTGCCCAGTGGCTTGGTGAAGCTTATGCCTGTGGTGCAGTTGGCGAAATGGTTGCAGATCTTAATCGCTATGGAAAGAGAAGTGCTGTTATCACAGGTGTAGTGGAAGGCGGCGATGAAAATGTTGCTCGTGAGATTGAAGAGTGGTGCAAAGCAGCAAACTGTCGTAGACGTTTCAGAGATACAAATATTGCGCAGATTGGCAGACCATATCCTGGCATGATGGATTTATATATTGACGAGTCAAATCTATATAGACGCATGGGCCTTTACACAAAGCAGTTCGACTGGGAAAAGATTTGGGCTATCGCAGATGACATTACTGATGAGGCAGTAATTAAGGCGAAGGCAGAAGATATCCTTGATACATTCGATATCGTTGGCGGTGGGAATGTAGAAAAAGTTTGGGAGATGGCAAAGTACGTAGTAGCCTTCGAACAGTGGGTTAAAGACGAGCAGCTTGGGCTTGTGGCATCTCACTATGATGGATTTGCAAAAGGCATAGCTGGTAAGGTAGACAGCCTTCTTATCCCAGCGTTTTCAATGCTTATAAAGCAAGGTACAGCCTGTGCGGTTGAGGGTGATATGAAGGTTGCTATGGCAATGAGTATCTTAAAGACAATTTCTGGTACGGGCCAGCTTGCAGAGATGTACACAATTGATTTTAACGATGATGTTACCCTCATCGGACACTCTGGTTCTGGAGATGCAGCAATCTCTCAGACTAAAAAGCCTACTATGAAGATGATGGATGTGTTCCACGGCAAGACAGGTGGTGGATATCTTACACAGTTTTATCCACCTACAGGTCCTATTACATATCTTGGTATTACCCAAGATGGAGAAGGACATTTCAAGTTTGTAGTGGCAGAAGGCGTGAATGAGGATGGAAAGATTCTTCAGAATGGAGACACTATGATGCGTACAAGATTCAGTTGCAGCGCAGCAGAGTTTGTTACAAGATGGAGCGAGACTGGCCCTACACATCATTTTGGGGCAGCAGTGGGACATCACATCGAGACAATCAAAAAAGTTGCAAAGATTTTCAACGTACCAGTTGAAGTAGTTGTTCAGTAATAAAAAGGAGTAAAGAAAATGAAGGTTTTAGAAGCAAAGTTTGTAGAAGGATTTATGAGAATGGCAGATGATGGCTGGCAGCAGGGCTGGCATGAGCGCAATGGTGGAAATCTTTCTTATAGAATTAAGGCTGAGGAAGTAGAGAGTGTAAAAGAAGAATTCAATCTAGGTGAGTGGAAGGAAATCGGTACAACTGTTAAGGATTTGGCCGGTGAGTATTTTCTTGTTACAGGCTCAGGAAAGTATTTTAGAAATGTAATCATAGATCCAACTGATTCAATTGGAATCATTGAGGTTGATGAAACAGGAAGCAAGTACAGAATAGTATGGGGATTTGTGAATGGGGGCCGCCCAACATCAGAGCTTCCATCACATCTTATGAATCTTGAGGTTTGCAAAAAGAGAGATGAGAACATTCGCGTAGTATATCACTGCCATCCAACAAATGTTATCGCCCTTACATATGTGCTCCCTCTTGAAGATGAGGTTTTCACAAGAGAAATCTGGGAGATGGCAACAGAGTGCCCAATCGTATTCTCTCAAGGTATTGGTGTAGTTCCTTGGATGGTTCCTGGTGGAAGAGACATTGCAGTAGCAACATCAGAGATTATGGCTACTAAGGATGTAGCTGTTTGGGCTCATCATGGAATGTTTGTATGCGGAACTGATTTTGATATTGCATTCGGTCTTATGCACACAGTTGAAAAGGCAGCAGAGGTGCTGGTAAAGGTGCTTTCAATGACAAATAAAAAGCGTCAGACAATCCAGCCTGATGAGTTTAGAGCATTAAATGCACCATTTGGCGTGCAGATTAATGAAGCTTGCTTATACGAGAAAAAGAGTGATGTAATTGGAGAAAGATAGTTATGAATTATTATTTGGCGGTTGATATTGGGGCATCTTCGGGCAGGCATATGCTTGCCCATCTTGAAGATGGTGAAATGATATTAGAAGAAATCCACAGATTTTCAAATGGAATGATAGAAGTGGATGGTCATAAAAGATGGGATACAGAAGAGCTGTTTAGGCAGATTATTATAGGCTTGAAAAAGTGTAAGGAGCTTGGGAAGATTCCTGTATCTATGGGTATTGATACCTGGGCTGTTGACTATGTACTTCTTGATGAAAATGATAATGTGCTCCGCCCTTGCTTTGGCTATCGAGATGACAGAACTAAAGGAATGGATGAAGAAGTCTATAAAATAATTCCGGAAGAAAAGTTATATGAGCGAACAGGAATCCAAAAGGCAATCTTCAATACAATTTATCAGCTGATGGCTGATAAAAGAGATGGATATTTTAAGAATGCCAAGTCATTTCTTATGGTGCCTGACTACCTTCATTATCTCCTTACAGGAGTGAAATCAAACGAATATACCAATTGCAGTACAACACAGCTTTTAAACCCAGAGTCAATGGAATGGGATTATGATTTGATAGAAATGCTAGGCTTTCCTAAATCCATATTCAAACAAATCCATAAGCCTGGCACTTTTATAGGCAGCTTTACTGATGCTGTAAAAACAGAAGTGGGCTTTGATTGTAAAGTGGTATTGCCACCTACCCACGACACAGCATCAGCAGTGCTTGCTGTTCCAAATACATCTGATGAAGTGCTTTATATTTCATCTGGAACATGGTCACTTCTTGGCAGTGAAAACAAGCAGGCCATCTGCACAAAAGAAGCAATGAAGGCTAATTTCACTAACGAAGGCGGCTATGAAGGCAGATTTCGTTTCCTTAAAAACATTATGGGACTTTGGATGATTCAATCGGTAAGAAATGAGCTGATTGCAGCAGGACAGGAGTATTCATTTGCCCAGCTTTGTAACTTGGCAGAGCAGGCAGATATTGACTCAGTAGTTGATGCAAATGATGAATGTTTTCTTGCACCAGCATCTATGATAGAGGCAGTAAAGAGTTACTGCAAAGCTAGCGGACAGCAAGTGCCCCAAACTCCAGGTGAGCTTGCAAAAGTAATCTATGTCTCACTTGCTATTTGTTATAGAAAAGCTTGTGAAGAGGTGGAGGCAATTACAGGTAAAAGCTTCCCTACAATCAACATCGTAGGCGGTGGGGCAAAAGCTGGTTATCTCAACAAATTGACAGCTGAAACCACAGGAAAAAAGGTTATCGCCGGGCCAGCAGAAGCAACAGCTTTAGGCAATATTGGTGCACAGGTGATAGCGGCTTCAGAGGTGGCGGACTTAAAAACATATAGACAGATAATTAAATAGGAATCGTAAATCCTATGTTTATTAACCTATAAGGCCGAGATTTTTCATACCGTTGTAGATTCCATCATCGGTAATCTTTGAGGTAATCATATTTGCTTTTTCTTTCAATGCAGGTGATGCGTTTCCCATAGCGACGCCTATGTTGGCGAACTCAATCATTTCGAAATCGTTAGGACCATCACCAAATGCAATGGTATCCTCAACAGATGAATCTAAATAATCGATTATCTTTTTCATACCATAGGCTTTTGTGATATCTTTCATGCAAATCTCTCCAGATGAATCATTAGAATCTTTAAAGCTCATAGCGGTAACATCAAAATCATCGTTAAGAGAGTGTTCCACCTCATCCAAAGAAAGTGGCGATAAATAATAACAAGCTTTTTCAGCATTGGTATATGTATCAAAATGAGATGACAAATCATCATCTTCATGTTGCTTTGCAAATATTTTATCAATGCTCTTTGGCTTGTTTTTTAATTTCTCCTTAAAAATTTCTTTCATGGCTGTAAGAGATTTTGTTGTGGCAACAACCTTATCTGAACACTGAAGCATATATACAATATTATTCTTATCAAAGAAAGTTAGAAGCTTTTTTAATCTTTCAGGCTCCATATACTCAGCATTAACTACTTTTCCATGATATTCTGTATAAGCTCCTGAAGCTGCAACAATACCATCAAAACCAATATCTAATAGTCTATCTTCAATCTGGCATTTGCTTCGACCAGTACAAATAAAAATCTTATGACCTCTAGCTTGAGCGTTTTTTAAAGCTCTAATAGTAGATTGTGGTAACTCACCATCAAAGCTTATCAATGTCCCATCAATATCGAAAAATATAAGTTTGCTCATTAAACTGATCTCCTTTACACCTGTAAACCTGACATAATTCGTAAGTATAGCCTCAAATTTTTTGTTTTTCAATATACAAAATTCCAAAGATAGAAATATTTTTAGTTTGAATTGCGATATTTACTTTTGGTTTACCAAAATTTTTAATGCCACCTTTCTATATCGTTATGGATAAGGGATTCAAATTGAAAAAAGGAAGGAAATAGAATAAAAAATGACGGCTTATTTTGTTGAATAGGCCGTCATTTTTTTGTGATAATTAGGGCACGTTATATGTAAATGGTATATACAGGAGGAAGTTATGCTTAAAGAATTATGGAATAAAGATTGGTTATTTTGGAACAGTAAGGATGCATTTGCACTGGTTTGGGATATTCCAGAAAATGCAAGAAAGATAGATTTACCTCATGATGCAATGCTTGAAACAGAAGCTCATCCAGATTCGCCAAATGGCACTAACACAGGATTTTATGATGGAGGAAGCTATACCTATGTAAAGCTTTATGAATCAAAGCCTGGGGATAGAAAAAAGAATATTGTGCTTCGATTTGACGGAGTATATATGAATACGTTTGTGTACGTAAATGGTCAGCTTGCTGCAAATCGCCCATACGGGTATTCACAGTTTTACGCTCCAATTTCTCATCTTCTTAAAGAGGAGGGCACTAATGAGATTCGAGTGCAGGTTAGAAATGGTGCTATGACAAATAGTCGCTGGTATTCAGGAAGTGGTATCTATCGCGACGTATATATGCTTACATCTGGTACTACTTATATTAAAGAGAATGGACCAAAGGCTCTGACATTAGAATGCAACGAAAATGAAGCTACACTAAAGCTTTCGGCAACTATCGTAAATGCGGAATTTGAGGCAAAAGAACTAGAACTTTTATATGAAGTGATAGATGAAAATAACAAAGTGGTGGCAAAAGAAACTAGCGCCATATTTGTAAAGGGCAACGAGGAATATGAAAGCGCAGTAAGGCTTCATATTGATAGCCCTAAGTTATGGTCTGATGAAGCACCAAATCTATATCAGGTCAAGGTGACATTACTTGAAAATGACGAAAAGCTTGATGAGGATCAAAGCTGCTTTGGTATCAGAAAGCTTACACTTGATGCAGCTCACGGCCTTAGAGTAAATGGAAGAGAAGTGAAGCTTAGAGGCGCTTGTATCCACCATGATAACGGGTTGCTTGGAGCAAAGACATACTATGATTCTGAATATAGAAGAGTAAAGATTCTAAAGGATGCAGGCTTTAATGCTCTTAGAATTTCACATCAGCCTGCAGCACCAGTGTTACTTCAGGCTTGCGATGAGCTTGGAATGTACGTAATGGATGAGACCTTTGATATGTGGACTCGTACTAAATCTGATTATGACTACAATCTGTTCTTTACTGATTGGTGGAAGCGTGATGTGGAGGCCATGATAGAGAAAGATTACAATCACCCATCTGTAATCCTTTATTCCATTGGAAACGAGATTCCTGAAATTGGAACAAATGAAGGAAGTCATTTGGCAGCAGAGATTAGTGGACTATGTCATAGCCTTGATGATAGCAGATTCACACTTGCATCTATTAATGGCGTGTTTGCAGCAGGAGATGCTGTTCCTCAGATTACTGCAGATGTAGCAGGGGAAGTTAAGGATACCGATGATTCTGTTAATGTAAATGATTTCATGACAATCATGGATAAGTATATGGATAAAATTGTGGTTCATCCAGAAATAACAAAGCGTCTAAAGAAGGCTTGCGCATCAACTGATATTGCGGGTTACAACTATATGACAGCTCGTTATGCCCTGGATGCAAAAGAGGAGCCTAACAGAATTATGGTTGGTTCTGAGACATATCCTCCAGAGATTGCTGTTAACTGGAGAGAGGTTGAAAAGTATCCTCAGGTTATCGGTGATTTCACATGGACAGGATGGGATTATTTAGGAGAGGCTGGCGTTGGAATTCCAGCATACAATTGGGGCGAAGGTGGCTTTGGAGCACACTTTCCTGCAAAGCTTGCTTACACTGGTGACATTGATCTTACAGGTGCAAGACGACCACTTTCATACTATCGTGAAATCGTATTCGGCCTTAGAAAGGCACCTTATATTGCCGTCCAAAATCCAGCTCACTATGGAGAAAATCTCATTAAGACTCCATGGGTAATGAGTGATGCAATTTCTAGCTGGACATTCGATGGCTTTGAAAATAAGCCTGTGATTGTAGAAGTTTATGCAAAATGCGATGAGGTGGAGCTATTCTTAAATGACAAGTCTGTGGGAAAGAAAGAAATGTCGGATAATGCCAACTGCCGTGTTACATTTGACACTAATTATGTGCCAGGATGTCTTAAGGCAGTAGCTTATGAAAATGGTAAGGTTATAGGTGAATATGAGCTAAAAACAGCCAAAGAAAACGATATTCAATTATCATTAGATGATAATACACCTAATGATTCTACACTTAAGTACGTAAATATTTCACTAGGAGATGAGTGTGGCACAAATACTGATAAAGACTGCAAAATCACTTTAACAGTGACCGGAGACGCAAAGCTTTTGGCCCTTGGAACAGGTGATCCAAAGAGCCAGATTTCTTATTTAGGAAATGTGACAAAGACATTTTTAGGAATGGCTACAGCAATCGTTTTAAAAGGAAATGGACAGGCTTCTATTACTGTTGAAACAGAAGATGGAAATAAGAAGGAACTGACTGTTGGATAATAAAAAATGTCGGATTTCCTAAAATATATTACATGGAGAGACTAGTCAGTCTTTTGTAAGATGGTTACATCAAGAAAACCATTTATGCAAAGGAGAAGAAAAATGGAGAATAATTCAGTAGCTAGAAAGGCAGGGGTTGGAGAAGCATTTAAAAGCTTTCAATCAGCCTCAGCAAATGATGGGGAACGAGTTAATACTACGAAGAAATCTAATTCAGAAGTTAGCACAGCCTTTAAATGGTTTCATGCAACTTCAGTGAATGGTGGAGCAATGATGATTGCTGCTGTTCTTGCTAGTTATTTGTCTGTATATATGACTGATACACTTAGAATTCCAGCTGCGACAGCATCACTAATTATGTTTATTTCAACTCTTTGGGATGCTATTAATGATCCGATGATGGGAATCATTGCAGATAATACAAATACAAAATGGGGACGCTATCGACCATATTTTGTTATAGCGCCAATTGCCCTTACATTCTTCGGTACCATGGTATGGATTGACTGGGGATTTGCTAGTACAGCAATGAAGGCTATTTACATTTTGATTATGTATATTGGATACGGCATGACAGTTACAATGTTTACTATGCCTCAGATGGCAATTTTACCAGCAGCGGTAAAGAAAGATCAGGAAAGAAACAAGATTATTACAATGGGTGCTGGTAGTTGTGCGGTTGCTTTTACAATTGGTAACACATTTACACCTAACATCACAGCATTCTTTGAAAGTCATGGCTTCTCAAATGGATATGTACCTTACATGTTAATCTGCGGTGTGCTTGCGTTTATCTCTTTCTGGGGACTTTTCAAAGCATCTGAAGGACATGAAAGATATCTTACAGAGCCAGAAAAAAATCCACTTAAGGGACTTGGAATGGTGCTTCGTCACAAGGAAGTATATCCAAACATCATTGCATGGATTTGTGCTTCAATGGGTTATGGCTTGATGTTTGCCTCATCTGTTTATTACATGATGTATTACTATGAGAGACCAGATTTAATTCCAGTTTATATGGGAGTTATTTCAATCGGTGCACTTGTTTCAATGGTTGTTGCAATGCCTATCGTACTTAAGGTATTTAAGACAGGACAAAGAGCACTTTGCTTCTCACAGATTTCATCAATCGTTTTATATGTAATATTATTCTTCTTTGGTAAGTCTAGCTTCTTACTTTTATGTGTACTTACATTTGTATCATCAGTAACAAGCGCAATGCAGAATGCTCTTGTAAATATACTTGTAAATGACACAATCGATTTTGTTATGTACAAAGAAGGAAAGACAGCAAACGGTCTTGTATCAGCTATCAAGGGATTTGCTCAGAAGTGTGGTAACACAGTAACAACATCTGGTATTCTTGCTATCCTTGCACTTTCAGGATATGTTGCAGGTGCAATTGGACAGCAGCCAGATTCAGCAATGTTTGCTCTTAACTTTATTAAGTTTGGTGCACCATCTGTTACAGGTTTGATTGTAATCCTTTGCGTTGTATTTGGACCAATCAAGCACTACAAGACAGAAATTGAAGAAATGAAAGCTAAAATGCATGCTGAAGAGGAAGCTTAAATGTTAGATTTAGATATACTAAAAGAAACACCTTTTTGCCTGGGCCAGTCCCAGGTAAATTGGGTTAAGGACACAATTGAAAATATGACAGAGGAGCAGAAAATCGGACAGATTTTTTGCCCAATCAATGGAGAGACAGATCCAGATAAAATCAAGGCCTTTATAGAGGAGTTTAATCCGGGGGGAGTGCTATATAGGCCGATGGAAGCTGAAGTTATTCAAAATTGTCACAGAGCTTTTCAGGACAATTCTGATATCCCAATGCTTATCGCAGCAAACCTTGAGTCAGGCGGAGTTGGTATTGCAAGCAACGGTACCTATTTTTCAAGGCCAATGGGTGTGGCTGCAACAGGAGACAGCGAAAATGCCTATAGACTTGGATATATTTCTGGAAAAGAAGCAAAGGTTGTAGGATGTAACTGGTCCTTTGCTCCGATTTGTGATTTGGATAAAAACTATATGAATCCTATCATGAATGTTCGTACCTTTGGAGATAACGTAAATACGGTAATAGAATTTGTGAAGGAGCAGTTAAAGGGACTTGATGAAAATGGTGTAGCTGCAGCTGCCAAACATTTCCCAGGGGATGGAGTAGATTTTAGAGACCAGCATTTGGTTTCATCGGTAAACAGTCTTTCTGTGGAAGAGTACGATGAGAGCTATGGTAAGATTTGGAAAGAGGTTGTTGATACTGGCATTTTATCTATCATGGTAGGACATATTCTTCAGCCTGCTTATAGTAAATATTTTAATCCTGAGCTTAAGGATGAAGATATTCTTCCGGCTACATTGTCTAAGGAAATTCTACAGGGATTGCTTAGAAAGAAGCTTGGATTTAATGGCGTGATTGTTACTGATGCAACACCTATGGTAGGATTTACAGCTGCAATGAAGAGGGCAGAGGCACTTCCTGCAAGCATTATGGCTGGCTGTGACATGATTCTTTTCAACAAGGATATTCGTGAGGATTATCAGTATATCAGAGATGCGTTGAGTGATGGACGCCTTACAAGAGATCGCTTAGATGAGGCAGTTCTTAGAATCCTTGGAATGAAGGCGGCAATGGGCTTAAATGAGAAGCAAAAGGAACATACTTTAGTACCAGCACCTGATGCACTTTCAGACATTGCATGTCCAGAACATAAAGAATGGACTGTAAAGTGTGCGGATGAGGCAGTAACTTTAGTAAAGGATACTCAAAATCTGCTACCAATATCTTCTGATAAGTATAAAAAGATTAGGCTATATTATATTGAAGATAGAGTAGGAGGCGGATTCAAGGACGGCGATAGTGAAATCACAATTTTCAAAGAACTATTGGAGAAGGAAGGCTTTGAAGTGAGTGTTTATGACTACAGCAAGCCTGATTTTTATGAAATGTTCGAAGCAGGGGTAGGATATGCTAAAGAAAAATTTGATTTGGCAATATATGTGGCATGCATCGACACTGCCAGCAATCAATCTGTAAGAAGAATTGACTGGCTTCATATTATGGCAGCAGATGCTCCTTGGTTCGTAAATGATATTCCAACAATGTTTATATCTTTAGCTAATCCATATCATCTTGTGGATGTGCCTATGGTAAAGACATTTATTAATGCCTACACACCTACAAAGGAAGTGTGCAAGCAGGTTGTAGAAAAAATAATGGGCCGCTCAAACTTTAAAGGTAAAAGTCCGATTGACCCATTCTGTGGCATATGGGGAAGTAAATTTTAATAAATGAAAGCTCTTTTGTTTTATTCTGTAGAGAATGGAACGAAAGGGCTTTCTGTTTTATTGGCCTTTCGGTATTCAGCAGGAGAACATTTATAGGTCTGTCTGAATACACGGGAAAAATGATCTGCTGAGTTGTATCCAACCTGCTCAGCGATTTCGTTGATCTTGAGATTGGTGTTTATCAGATAGTTAATTGCATCTCGCATTCTAAGTTTTTTAATTACGTCAGTGAAATTCTCGCCGGTGTTCTGTTTGATTAAGGTACACAAATGAGGCTCGCTGTAATGGAAAAATTCAGCCAGTGATGAGAGAGTAATGTTTTGATAATTGTGCTGAATGTATTGCAGTACAAGTGAGAAATCAGTACCTATTTCATAATTGTAGAAGGCCATAGTTTTACTGTAATTTCTGAGGAGATTACAGAACAGTAGATTGATAATGCTGATACAACAGCCGTTGCTGTATTCATCTCTTTTGGCAGATTCTACTACAAGCTTTCTAAGTAGGATGTTGCACTCCATGTTATTTCCAGTGAAAAGCATAAGATAATTGGAACGCTCTTCATTTCTAAGGATTTGTCTAAAGAAACTTGATATTAAATCCTGATGACTCATTATAGTTGAAAATGTGCTATCAAAGGTGCTTTTTCTGATACATACCGTATATACGATAGATGTCTCATCATCGATGAGGAAATCATGATTTGAGCCAGGTGCCACAATACAGATTTCACCTTCATTCATAACATGACATTCTTCCTGAAAATAAAACAAAGCATTGCCTTTGATTACAAAGTTTAATTCGAAATAGTTGTGCACATGAGAAAATCTACGAGTTAAACGAGGATGACGAATGGTGAAAACGTCGTGGAATTTAGGTATCATTCGATCTTCGATTACTTCTTTATTTGAGTCATCATGCATTTCAAATGCGATAGGAATAGTATCGATGATTTTATCGAATTCTTCGTCATTTAGCCCGAGGTATTCATCTGGAACGTTGACTCTGTAAGGAACAGAATCCATCATTCCTTTTTCCTGCATTCTGGCCATCATTTCAGTAAACTGAAGCTTTATGCCGGTACGTTTGAAATGCTCGTTCATTTCATTTTGAAATTTTCCGTAGGTTGTATAAACTCTCATATAAAATAACCTCTGTAATTATTCTAATGTTCTGTAAAATTTCGGACTCTTTTGATATTTCTTTTTAAAGGCTTTCGAAAAGGCCAGCGGATCAGGATAACCTACTTGGGATGCGATTTCAGTGATGGAATCGGTGGTGCTTGTGAGCAGCTGAGATGCCTGATGCAACCTGTAGTCTATCAAATAGGACTGGACTGTAGTGCCTAACTCTTTTTGAAAGCAGTTATTTAGGTGAGCTCTGGTAATGCCAACATATTCTGATATTGAGGTGACATTGATGCTCTGGGAATAATATTTGGAAATGAACTCTATAGCGTGCTTAACGTATATGTTAGAGCTATAATCATGGCCACTGTTTTGTGTTGTTTTACTGGAGTGCATTTCACATAGGCAGCCAAGTAGCTCTAGTAACAATCCATTGCGACGCAAATCATTACCAAAAGATAGCTTGCGGGCTTTAAGGATTCTATCAATAAAATCAGATACTAATTGAATATCATCATAATTTACCACTGGATTATCCTTTGAAAAACCGCAGTGAAGAAGGATATTATCAGTGTGAATTCCTTTAAAGGCAATCCAACCATATCTCCAAGGATCTTCTGAATCTGAAATATAAGTGGTGGTGATTCCAGGATAAAGAATAAACATTTGACCAGCAGTAAGTTGCCAGATTCTATTCCCTACAGAAAATGTTCCTTTTCCGGAAAATACAAAATGTATGATGATTTCGTCTCGCTCACCCTGAACAAAGTGAAGAGGAGTACATTTTTCTTTTCCACAATGTACCAAGGAGAGTTCCAGCGAAGATTCATTTAAGTCTTCTATACTTTTTAATTGAACTGTGTCAGTGTATCTGGCAGATTTAAAATTATCCATTATATTAATCCTACAATATTTCCATATAGATTATTTGAAAAACCATATAAAGAATATAGCAAAATAAAGGGAATATCGCAATGATGATATTGGCTATTACATAAGATTTTACATTTTTCCATATTCATTTTTCCATAAAATTCATCTTATGTACCATTTTGAAAAATGGAAAATAAATCTATAATATGCTTATCAAGTTAAAAACTAATAAGGAGTATTTTTATGAGTATTGTATTTGATGATTCAAGAAAGATTTTTAGACTGATGACACTTAACAGTGAGTATCAGATTAAGATAGATGATATTGGTTTGCTTATCCACAATTATTATGGACGTCCATCATGCGACACAGATATGACATACCAGATCCTTTCTATAGATAGAGGATTTTCTGGTAATCTATTTGAAAACAGAGTGGATAGAGGTCGTTCTATCGATGTGCTTCCACAGGAATACTCTGGTTGCGGCGTTGGAGATTACCGAATCAGCGCAGTTGGAACTGTAGCAAAAAATGGTAGTAGAAGTTGTGATTTGCGCTATAAGAAGCATGAGATTATTGAGGATAAGCCAGAGATTCCAGGGCTACCTTCAGTTCGTAAATACGATGATGAAGTTAGCACTCTTATCATCACACTTGAGGATAAGGTTATCGGCCTTGAGGTAGAGCTTTACTACAGTGTATTTGAAGATAAAGATGTTATTACACGTCATTCTAGATTTAGAAATGTCAGCGATAAAAAGCTTCATCTTGAGAAGGCTGCATCAGCTCTTTTAGATGTGCAGTATGGCTCTTGGGATGAGATTCACTTCGCAGGCAGACACTGCATGGAGCGAATTGCATCAAGAAATAAGCTTACACAGGATATCAAGGTTATTAGCTCAAAGCGTGGTATGACTAGCCACCATGAAAATCCATTTGTTATTTTATGCGATCACGGCGCAACAGAAGCTTATGGTGATTGCTACGGAATCATGCTTATGTATTCTGGAAATCACAAGATAGAGATAGAGCAGGATCAGGCTGGAAGCACTAGAATCGTTGCAGGAATCAACGATGAGAACTTCTCATGGTGTTTAGAGGCTGGAGACACATTTGATACTCCAGAGGCTATCATGGCATTTACTCCAGATGGACTTGAGAGCCTTAGCCACATTTACCACAATATAATTAGACAAAATGTTTGCGATAGAAAGTACATGGATATCAAGCGCCCAATTCTTATCAACAACTGGGAAGCTACATATTTCGATTTTACATCTGACAAGATTATCGATATTGCAAAAGATGCATCTGAGCTTGGTATCGAGATGATGGTTCTTGATGATGGATGGTTTGGAAAGCGTGATGACGACAACTCAGGTCTTGGCGACTGGTTTGTTAACGAGAAGAAGCTTGAAGGCGGTTTGAAGAGACTTTCTGATGAAATCGGAAAGCTTGGTATGAAGTTTGGATTATGGTTTGAGCCAGAGATGGTAAATGAGGATTCTAATCTTTTTAGAGAGCATCCAGATTGGGCACTTGTAGATCCAGACAGACATCCTACAATGGCTAGAAATCAGCTTGTTCTTGATATGAGTAACAAAAAGGTGGAGGATTATCTTTTCAATTGCATTAGCAACATTTTAGATGAGAACAATATCTCATATATTAAGTGGGATTTTAACCGAAGCTTAAGTAATGTTTATTCAAAGAATCTTCCAAATAAAAAGCAGGGTGAGGTTTCTCATAGATTTATTCTTGGAACATACTCGCTACTTACAAGACTGTTAGAGGCTTATCCAAACCTTATGATTGAAGGCTGTTCTGGTGGTGGCGGAAGATATGACGCCGGAATGCTTTACTATTGCCCTCAGATTTGGTGCTCAGATGATACAGATGCCATTGAACGACTTGAAATTCAAGAGGGTACATCCTTTGGATACCCTGTTAGCACTATGGGAAGCCATGTATCTGCATCACCAAACCATCAGACAGGACGTAGCACACCACTTGCTACTCGTGGCGTTGTTGCAATGTCAGGAACATTTGGATATGAGCTTGATATTACAAAGATGTCTGACGAAGAAAAGGAAGAAATAAAAGAGCAGATTGCTACATTCAACAAATATTATTGGCTCATTCAAAAAGGTGATTACTATCGCCTTGTTAACGAGGAGCAGGCAGAGGTATATAAGGCTTGGGAATTTGTAGCAACAGATAAATCAGAAGCACTTGTAAACATCGTAGTTAAGAAGGTTCAGGCAAATGCCAGAATCAAGACAATCAAGCTTAGAGGTTTGAAGGAAAGTGCTATGTATCAGCTTGAAAGCACAGACAACATCTTCTCTGGCGCAGCTCTTATGTATGGTGGATTTGCAATCAACATTTCAAACGGAGATTATCCAAGCGCACAGCTTCATTTTGTGGAGACAAGATAAAAAATAACTGCAAATATATTAAAAAATGACGGCTATTCTATTTGAAATAGGTGTCATTTTTTTTATATAATAATTTTGTTCGGAATCGGACTAATTTGATTTTAGGAGGGGCTATAATGCATATTGAAACAATTAAACTATGGGAAGATAGAGATGATGTGGAACTTACAACATTTCTAAATATACAGGATCCTTTTTTGAAAATAAAAAGAAAACGTCCTGCAATAATAGCTGTACCAGGCGGTGCATACCAAACCTGCCCAAGACATGGACATGAAGGTGATCCAGTGGCAATGTCTTTTGCAATTGATGGATATCAGGGATTTGTGCTTGAGTATTCCAATGCCACAAAAGCTCCAGAGGGCAAGGCTCTTTTTCCAGCACAGACAATAGATATGGCAAAGGCTATTCTTGTAATTAGAGAGCATGCAGATGAATGGGATATCGATCCAAATCAGATTTCTATTGTGGGATTTTCTGCAGGAAGCCATGTATGTGCTATGTATGCAACAACCTACAACACCAGAAATAAAGAGCTATTAACAGAAAAACTAGGATGTAAGATAGAGGACTTGGATATAATGTCTGCACTTTGTATATACGGATTGCATGATTATGTCCTACAGGAAGATTTTAATGCGAAAACACAAAACTTTATGTCAGATGGAAAAGCAAATGTCCCAATTTTTGGATGTGAGCATCCTGATGAAGAGACATTAAAGAAATATAGTCCAGTCGAAAATGCAACTACAAACATGCCACCAATGTTTCTTGCTCACGCGACAAATGATGGCCTTGTACCAGCTATGCACACAATAAGAATGGCAGAAAAGCTACAGACTATTGGCGTGCCATATGAATGTCACTTGTTCCAGTATGGTGATCATGGATTTGCTCTTGGTAGAAATGTATTTGAACCATTTAAGGACAGTCTTGTTCATGATGCTGCAGATTGGCTTCCAATGGCGAAGAGATTCTTGCAGCATATGATAGATGAAAGCACTCTTGTTAAAGAGGAAAATCCGTTTAAGGATATGCCATTTTAATGTTTGATAATCTGATTAAATTATGTCGGAAAAGATAAAAAATAAAGGCGGCTTAAGCAATTGCTTAAGCCGCTTTTTTTGCGGATAATTACATTGCTTAGAAATAAAAAAATAAGCAAAAAATAGTAAGGAGTAATGGTTTATAATGAAGGCAATAATATTTGATTTAGATGGAGTGATATGTTTTACAGATAAATATCACTACAATGCGTGGAAAGAGTTGGCAGATAAGTACGGCATTTATTTTGATGAAGAGATAAACAATAGACTTAGGGGTGTCTCTAGAATGGATAGCCTGGATATTATATTAGAAAAGACTGATAAGAAATACTCGGCAGAAGAAAAGGAAGCTATGGCTGCAGAAAAAAATGCAAGTTATGTAGAGCTCTTGAAGGAAATGAGCCCTAAAGATTTGTCGGATGAGGTAAAATCTACTTTAGATGAATTAAGAAGACGCGGCTACAAGCTGGCTATTGGTTCATCAAGTAAAAACACAAAAATGATTTTGGGACAGATTGGACTAGGAGATTATTTCGATGCTGTTTCTGATGGCACTAACATCACAAAATCAAAGCCTGACCCAGAGGTGTTTTTGAAAGCTGCGGAGTTCTTAAAAGAAGACGCTTCTGAGTGCCTAGTGGTAGAGGATGCTAAAGCAGGAATTCAGGCCGCTAGCGATGGCGGATTTAAGAGCGCAGGCCTTGGAGAAGCTACAGAGCATCCAAGTGTTACATACAAGATGAACGGCTTTAAAGATTTACTTGAAATATGTAAGTAGGAGTTTTAACAATGAGAATTACTAGAACTAAAATAAATGGAATTGAAAATCCAATTGGATATGATTTTAAGACTGTTATCGCATCATGGAATGTTGAAGATACTGAGGCAAAGCATCTAAAAAGCGGTATTCTTGAAGTCGCGGATGATATCGCATTTACGAATATTTTATATAAGAAAGAAAATGACAGCTTAGATCAGACTGGTGAGCAAATTGGTATTACATTAAAACCTAGAACCAGATATTATTGGCGTGTCACAATCACAGGAGATAATGGCGATAGCGCCACATCTGATATTCAGTATTTTGAGACTGGAAAGATGGATGAGCCATGGGTTGGAAAATGGATTGCTGCAGAAGAAGGAGCAAAGTTTCATCCTTTATTTTCGAAGGAATTAAATCTAAAGGATGGCATAAAATCTGCCAGATTATATGTAAGCTGCCTTGGTGTATTCGAAGCTTATATCGATGACAAAAAGGTTGGAAATGAAATTCTTACTCCATATATCAATGACTACGAAACAGGAATGCAGATTATCACTTTTGATGTAACAAAGCAGCTTAAGGCCGATAGCAAGCTTTCTATTCAGGTGGCCAGGGGTTGGTATATGTCAAACTTCGGTTTGGAAGGTGGGTATAATTTTGGCGATAGAATGGAAGCCATCGCAGAGCTTCATGTGGATTATGAAGATGGAAGTTCACAGGTAATAGGTACAGATTCTAGCTGGAAGGTAGCAGCTTCAGATGTGATTGAGTCTGGAATCTATTATGGAGAGGATTTAGATAGAACAGCTGGAATAATAGAAAAGGGAAATGCAGTTGAAGTTGAGGGCGAGAGAGGCCTTTTAGACAGATACAGCATTCCTGTAATTGTAAAAGAAGTGTTAACTGCAAAAGAAATTATCAAAACTCCAGCAGGAGAAACTGTTATTGATTTCGGCCAAAATCATGCAGGTGTGATGGAGTTCGATGCTGATTTTCCTTCAGGAACAGTAATCACAATAGACTGTGGGGAGATTCTTCAGCAGGGAAATTTTTACAACGAAAACTATCGTGAAGCAAGAGCTAGATTCGTATATACATCAGATGGTAGAAAAGAAACTGTGTGTCCTACATTCACTTTCTTTGGATATAGATACATCAGAATCCAGGGCTGGCCTGATAATGTGCCACTTACACTTGCTAAGGTTCGTTCTAATGTTATCTATTCAGATATGGAGCGCACAGGCTTTATATCAACCAGCAATGAAAAGATAAACAGACTGTATGAAAACTGTATCTGGGGACAAAAATCTAATTTCTTAGATATGCCTACTGATTGTCCTCAAAGAAATGAGAGACTTGGATGGACAGGTGATGCTCAGGTGTTCTCACAGACAGCTAGTTATAATATGGACACTCGTGCCTTCTATAAAAAGTTTTTGCGAGATTTAAATTATGATGCTAAGCGTCATGACGGTGCGGTTGCAAGCTATCTTCCTTCAACTGCAGGAAAAAATCTTGCTGGCACAGGAAGTATCTGGGGCGATGTAGGTACATTTGTACCAAATGTGGTATTCAACACTTTTGGTTCGTTAGAAGATGTCAGAGAGCACTATGAGCTCATGAAAAACTGGATTGAGTATATGCATCGTAACGACATGGAGCATGGAGATAAGGGTACATTTACTTTGCCATTCCAGTTTGGCGATTGGCTTGGTCTCGATGGTATTACAGAGCAGAGCTTTAAGGGCGGAACAAATGATGATTATCTTGCTGCAGTTTATTATTATCGTTCCACTGTTATCACGTCAGAAATGGCAGAGCGCTTAGGAGAAAATGAAGACGCAGCAAAATATAAGAAGCTTGCAGCTAAGATAAAAGATGGCATTTTGCAGGAATATTTCTCACCTACAGGAAGACTTGCATGTGATACTCAGGCTGCATATATCGTAGCCCTTGCATTTGATATCTATGTAGATAGAGAAAAGCTGATAGAACAGTTTGTTGATAGACTCAATAGGGATTGCTTCCAGATTAAGTGTGGATTTGTGGGAGCACCATTGCTTTGTACTACACTTGCAAAATGTGGACGCATGGATTTGGCTTATCATTTCTTGTTTAATGAAGGCTTTCCAAGCTGGCTGTATTGCGTTAATCTTGGGGCTACAACTATCTGGGAAAGATGGAATTCTGTTTTAGAGGATGGCACCATTTCCGGTACAGGGATGAATTCTTTGAACCATTATTCCTACGGAACCATTGTACAGTTTATGTATGAATATATTGGTGGAATTACTCCAGCAGAACCTGGTTTTAAGGTGGCAAATATCTGTCCACAGCCTGCTATGAGATTCAGACATTTTAATTCATGTATGACAACAGCTTCAGGAAAGTTTGTTTCAAACTGGAAGATAGCAGATGACGGAATAATCACATTGGAAATTCAGGTGCCATTTAATGCCAAGGCCAATGTCACACTTCCTAGATTTTCAAGGGAACAGCTTAATGTAAAGGGCTGTGATGCAAAGGTAATAGGTGATGATGGAAGGGCTGTACTTGAAGCAGGTAGCTATGAGTTTTCATATATGCCTTCAAAGGATTACAGGAGCATCTACGGACCGCTTACAAGATTAAGTGAGCTTAAGAATGATTCAGAGATAATGGCCATTCTTAAGGAAAAACTACCATCTGTATTTGGAATAATTATGTCAGGCGATAAGGAAATGGGAAATCATACACTTGCAGAGCTTCCATATCTATTTTTCCTTGGAGTGTCACCGGATGAAGTGAATCCAGTAAATGAAATGATTTATGCTGCCAAACGTTGGTAGTGTGGTTGGAGCTTCGATTGTACAAATAGATTTATAAAACAGTAAGCATATTGTAATGCTTTAGCGAGCGGATATCTTCTTTAGATATCTTTAGCATGTTGATGAGCTCCTCATCTTCATTCATTCTTTCGTTGCAGATTAGTATTTTGGTGGCCATAGGCATTAAAGGCCTTGTTGACAAGCCCTGCCATAAGCCCCATTTATAATTATAATCCAGTGAAGAGGCCAGTATTTGGATGCTGGCCTTTTCCAGCGGAAGATATTTGTTTTCTAATTGAATGTTACTGAGGGCATCGAAATGCTCGATGGTGCCAAGGTAAGTGTTTTCGCAGATAGGGTAGTGCTCATAATCTGAAAAATTCATGTACATAATCAGCTTTTGTTGATTAATATTCTCTGATGGACTCACATCAAATCTCATTCGAATGACAGAATTGTTACGGCCATCATACCAGTAGGCATAGAAAGTGGATAAGCCTCTGAAAAAGTGAGGAATCTTACTTTCGTTGTATGTCTCACTAGTGAAAGGCTGAGTATATAAAAGCTGCTCGATGTTTACAGATAAAGCTTTTGCAATATCGTACATGGTAGCAATGTCTATAGAAATTTCTCCATTTTCATATTTAGAAACAGTGGCCTTGCTCTTATAGATGATTTTTGCTAAATCATCCAGTGTCATTTTCTGTTTCTTGCGGTACATTTTTATTTTTTGTCCAATCTCTTTGAGAATAGCATCCATTAGATTTCTCCTGCTGATTTTACACTTTGTTTCGTTAAAGTAAACCATAGGGTTATATTTATTATCAAATAGTTTTTTCTAGATTAATAATATGAAGAAAAGCGGTAATTGTCAATTCTGACGATACTTTTTTATTAAAAGTTTCATTTAGGGAAACATAACGAAGATGGAATATAAGCATTTATTTTTATATAATATCTGCAAGCTTAAAGGGCAGAGATGCCAGAAATATTTTACGCTAAGAAACAAAAATAAATGGAGATTACAATGGATAAGAAGATTTATGACACTTTTATAACATTACTTACGCAGGAGCTTAGACTTGCGATGGGCTGTACAGAGCCAATAGCGGTAGCCTATGCGGCAGCTAAAGCAAGAGAGACATTGGGGGTAATGCCTGAGAGAATTGAATTGTATTGTAGTGGCAACATTATCAAAAATGTTAAGGCTGTTACAGTACCAAATTCTGGTGGAAGAAGAGGTCTTGAGGTCGCAGCCATTTTAGGTGCAGCTTTTGGTAATCCTTCGCTTGAGCTTGAGGTAGTTAGTCAGGTAACAGATGAGGAGATTGATAAGCTTGAAGGACTTCTTGCTCAGGATTTGTGTCACTGCCATTTACAAACTGGCAAGGATAATCTTTATATCAGAGCAGAAGTTTTTGCAGGAGAGGATAGTGCTCTTGTGGAGATTTCTGAGAAGCATACATATATCACCAGAATTGAGAAGAATGGAGAGGTTATTCTTACAAATCCTTCTTTGAATTTATTAAAAAGTGATAACGAAAATCTTAATCTTAAATCAATCTATGAATTTGCTAATTGCTTCGATATGAATGATGTTCATGAGCTTATTGAACGTCAGATTGAATGTAATATCAAAATTGCGGAAGAGGGCATTAATAACCCTTACGGTTCTGAAATCGGAAGAAGATATATTCAGATGTACGGCAAGGAGGATTACCGCTTTAGGGCTGTTGCCTATGCAGCTGCTGGTAGTGATGCCAGAATGAATGGCTGTGCACTTCCTGTTGTAATTAATTCGGGTTCTGGTAATCAGAGTATCGCAATCAGTGTTCCAATTATCGTATATGCGAAGGAAAAAGGAATCAGCAAAGAAAAGCTAATCCGTGGCCTTGTATTTGCCGATTTAATGGCTCTACTTCAGAAAAAATATATCGGAGATTTATCGGCATATTGTGGTGCTACATGTGCTGGCTGTGCAGCTGTTACAGGTATTGCTTATATCGAAAATCAGCCTCTTGAGGTTTTGGGTAACATTGTAGTAAACTCTATATCGACCATAGGTGGAATGGTATGTGATGGAGCAAAATCATCATGTGCTGCTAAGATTGCAGCATCTATCTCAATGGGATTTTTAGCATACGACCTGGCAGTGAATAACCTTAACTTTAAGGATGGAGAAGGCCTGGTAGTAGCTGACATAGAAGAAACAATAGCCAGAGTTGGACGTATGGGACGTGAAGGCATGCGCTCAACAGATGAAGAAATTCTAAATATGATGCTCGGCTATTAATTACTGGGAGGCATGTAATGCATATTACGCTTTTAATAATGGATTTGGTGGGAACAATCGCATTTGCTATATCCGGAGCAGTGTTAGGAATTAAAAAGAAGATGGATATCTTTGGCATTAACCTCCTTGCTATTACTACAGCTTGTGGAGGTGGTATTCTTCGAGATATTATTGTTGGAGAAATACCACCAAAGGCATTTAAAAATCCATTTTATGTAGGCGTTGCGTTTATTGTTGCTAATATTATTTTTATATGGCTTTCATTCCATAAAAAGATGCCACAGAGCATTGTTAGTGTATATGACCGTACAGTGTTTTGGTTTGACACCTTGGGATTGGCAGCTTTTACTGTAGATGGTGTGATGATAGGTATAAATGCTGGTTATGAAGACAATATCTTTTTAATTGTTTTTCTAGGATTTATTACTGGAGTAGGAGGCGGAGCCCTTCGAGATATGATGGCTAATCAGATGCCGGATATACTTCGTAAACACGTATATGCGGTGGCTTCCATAGCAGGTGGAATTATTATGGCTATTACCTATAATCTCACTAATTTTAAGAGTATATCAGCGCTATTAGCATTTATAAGTGTTGTGATACTCAGATATCTTGCTGCTAAATTCGAATGGAATTTACCAAAGCTGTCATAAAGAAGAGGAAGGTCTATAAGACCTTCCTCAATTCATTTACATCTTCTTTTGTAGTGGCCCAGCTAGTGGCGATACGGATAACAGTATGATTATCATCGTATTTTTCCCAGAAGCCGTAGGCTACTTCTTTTCCAAATGCTTCAAGCTTGCTGTTTTCCATAATTACGAATATCTGATTAGTAGGATTTTCCATATATAGCTGGTAGTTTTTGCTAAGGAGATCTTCCTTGATGATATTAGCCATGTCTACAGCATTTTTTCCCATCTTCATATATAAATCATCAGTAAATAGTGCGCCAAATTGCACACCTAATAGTCGGCCCTTTGCAAGAAGTGCTCCATGCAACTTAATCTGTGTAATCATGTGCTTTGGAGTGTTGCCCTTTGTGAATATCACAGCCTCACCAAATAGTGCACCCACCTTAGTTCCGCCAATATAAAATACATCCGATAGTTTTGCGATATCAGCCATTGTCATATCATCAGCGGCAGCTAATCCATATGCAAGTCTTGCGCCATCAATGAAAAGTGGAATTTTATATTCATTGCAGATGGCTGAAATTGCTTCTAGCTCCTGCTTTGTGTAAAGTGTGCCATACTCAGTAGGGTATGAAATATAAACCATGCCAGGATTTACCATGTGCTCATGATTAGCATCTGCGTAAAATACCTGCAAGTAATTTTTTAATTCATCTGGGGCTATTTTTCCTTCGTGCTGAGGTATAGTGATTACCTTGTGGCCGCTATACTCAATTGCGCCAGCTTCATGGGCTGCCACATGCCCGGTTTCTGCAGCAATGACTCCATCATAATCTGAAAGCATTGAAGCGATAACCACCTGATTTGTCTGAGTACCACCTACAAGGAAATAGATATCTGCCTCAGGACAATTGATGTATTCTTTTATCTTAGCTTTGGCAGCATCACAGAATTCATCTTCACCATAGCCTTGAGTAGATACCATGTTGGTTTTAGTCAGCTCTTCAAGCACCTTTGGATGACATCCTTCTGCGTAGTCACATGAAAAATATAGCATTGCCTGTAACCTCCCATTGTTTTAAAATCGTTACTAAACAGTATAGTTATTCCAAGTGAGTAAAATCAAGTGGGAGTGGGAAATATTTATGAGCTTATATGCGATTGGAGATTTGCATCTGCATTTTGGGTCAGAGCTTAAAGCAAGAAATCAAATAGAGGATAAAATCTGGCAGAATCATGAGAAAATGTTTAAGGAAAACTGCCAGAAGATGATGAGTGACGATGATACTTTGGTGCTAGTGGGAGATCACAGCTGGGGCAGAAATCTTGAGGAATGCAAGCTGGACCTGGAATACATAATGGATTTGCCTGGCAGAAAGATTCTTTTGAGAGGCAATCATGATATGTTCTGGGATGCAAAAAAGACAGATAGATTAAATGAAATGTTTGCAGGAAAGCTGGAATTTCTTCAGAATAATTACTACGCATATGAGGATTATGCTTTGGTTGGAACTAAGGGATACACCTTTGAAGGACCTTTTTATGTAGATAGATATGGGAATGTGCAAGGCTGGGATGAGAAGGAAGCTGAACATGCCGAGAAGCTTGTTAAAAGAGAGTATGAAAGGCTTGTGGTTTCATTTGAAGCTGCCAAGGCTGATGGGTATAAGAAATTTATAATGTTTTTACATTATCCGCCTACAAATATTCTTCAGACAAACAGTATATTTACCAAGATAGCAGAGCAATATGGAGTAGAGCAGGTAATATATGGCCATTGCCACGGCGAAAGCAGATTTCACGATAGCATTATTGGGAAGAAGAGAAGAATTAGATATTCTCTGGTGTCTGGAGATTTTCTAAGATGGAAACCAATGCGAGTACGGTAGATATTAAAAGAGGGAGAAGATAGAATCTTCTCCCTTTTTAGATGGTTATAATTATTGATTCTTTGATAGTTCAAGATATAATGCTGCATCTGTATTTTGCTTGTATGGATCATACCAGAAGATACCAACTAAACCACATGTGATTATAGATAAAATAGCCCAGCCAATAAATGATAAATCCAGTACAAATGCATGCCACTTGTGTCCATCCATCATCTGTCTGGATTTTGTTATTACCTCGGTAGCAGAAAGCTCTGGATTATCTTTCAAGATATAAGGAATCATTCTGTAAGAATATCCCTTGATTATTCCAGGAATAAAGAGAAGCAATGTCCAAAGTACCAGGAATAAATCTCTCAAAAACAGAGTAATGAAAATGTGACCATAATTACTAAAGCCTTCGCCAATAATTCCAACAGTTGCGTTTTGGGTTTCTACATTTTTCTTAAAGAATCTGTATCCGCCAACTTCAAGAGGGTTAAATAAGAATATACGAAGTAGCAATGATGCAATTGCTATTGTTGAGAGTAGCGCAAAAAGTGTATAAATTATCATTGGATCTAGTGCAAATAGTTGAGCCTTAAATTCCTCTGAACTAGTCTGTTTGCCGACAGATGCTGAGGTTCCACCTGCTAAAAGCGAAAGCAAAAAAGCAACGATAACTGAGTTAAAATAGTTTGCTTTAAAAGCATTTTTTCCCTGTTGTTTTACTTCACCAATTGTCCACATAAGCCTTCTCCTTTTCAATATAATTTGTTATTTCTAAATATGTAAATCGTATATATTATGTTTATACTACATAAATTATTGCATATATACGAAAGAGAAATTGGAAAAATAAATATTTTTCACAAATGTTTCACAGTAAAGACTGGTAAGATATTATTATATAAAATGAATCTAGACTATCATTAGATTTACATGAAAACATATAAGAAGGGAGCTGTAATGCGAAGAGATATAATTAAGAACCCAATGTTTTTGGCTCAGAAGTGTGAGCCTGCAACAAAGCAGGACGCACAGATAGCGCAGGATTTGCTTGATACACTTAGAGCAAATATAGACCATTGTGTAGGTATGTGCGCAAACATGATTGGAGAGAAGAAGACAATCATTGCAGTTGCGGCAGGGTCTTTTCAGTTTGTAATGATTAATCCTGTAATCACAAAGAAGAAGGGTGAATATAAAACTGAGGAAGGTTGCCTATCTTTGGATGGGGTAAGACCTTGCACAAGATATGAAGAAATAGAAGTTGATTTCCTTAATCAAAACTTTGAGCCACAGCATGCAAAGTATACAGGACTCACGGCAGAGTCTATTCAACATCAAATAGACCACTGCAATGGTATTGTTATCTAGTATCATCTGAAATAGAAAGGGCTCGTAAAGCTGTAGCCTATCATTCAATAAAAAAGTCGCGGGCAATCCGCGACTTTTAATTTACAATTAGAATATATTTTTAAAGAGAAAATTCCTTAAACTCTAATTCGTTTCCATTGATGATATCATCTGTAGCACCTACAGCCTGGTTTCTTTCTGTCTCCAGTTTCATCATCTCAGAGTAGCTGATGAAATTAATATCTGTGAAGCAGCTCATAACATCTTTGTAAGTATCCTCTAAATTCGGATTTGTGCTACCATCAACTGCATATGCATATTTTTCAGGCATATAATCGTCCATTGTAGAAGGCTTTGTTCTGAGTGTGAATATTTCAACATTTCCCTCAAGTGCAAGTTCCTCGATATCCTGGTTAAAATCAGTATGATCAAATGTCATTGCAAATGCATCTACACCAGTGTAATCTTCTTCACTGTATGCAAAGTTGTATTTTCCGGAAGCATCAATATAGCCACCTTCGAAGTAGTGAAGAGCAGCACCGCCGCTACCGCTTGTAGCAACATAACCATATTCATTAATTGAACCATCACCACGAGACCACATATCAAATGAATGTACAAGCTGAAGCTTTCCATCCATCTCTTTTAATACCATAGTAAGTGTAGATTCTTCCTCAGCGATAGGACATACAAACTGTAATGCAAGTTCCTTGTTGCCATCCTTTCCGCAGTCAAGATATGCATAGGACATCTTGCTGATTTCCTGAGGAACATAGAATCCGTCAGGGTCTGTAAAGATATTATTCATACCATCAACGAGCTCTGGAAGTGTGTACTCCTTGTCAGCAAGCTGTGAGAACAATTCATAGTCAGTTGTATTCTCATGAGCACTAAGGCTATCGCCACTCATATAATAAGAAAAGCTCATTTTCTCATTACCGGATAGGAAGCCTTCATATATATCACTGTTGCTAGAATTATCTGTGTTATCTGAACCAGTTACATTTGAAATCTTCTCAGTGAAACCACTTAATACCGTATTTCCGTTATCATCTTTGTTAGATGTATAAAAATATATTCCTACACCTGCCACAAGTATAAGTGCTACTACAATCAGCATTATACTTGCCATTCTTTTTTGTTTTCTCCGTCTTTTTCTGTTACTCATAAATAACTCATTCTCCTTATTAATTATTAAGCTCCCTTAAAGCTTTAAGGTGCGTACTTTTCCAATTATAATCATTCACAAATATGATGTAAATTATGATATAAATGAAATTTTTGTGAATGTCCTGGTCTGATGATTAGAGAGTCGTAGAATAATTTGGCTTTTAAGTTAAAAAGATGTAGACTGTATAGAAAAAAGTGATTGGAGTTAACAAATGAATTTAGCAGCAATACATCATATAGCAATTATTGTATCTGATTATGAGAAATCAAAGGATTTCTACGTAAGTAAGCTTGGCTTTGAAGTCATAAGAGAAAACTATAGACCACAAAAAGAGGACTGGAAGCTGGACCTAAGAGTTAATGAATCTACAGAGCTAGAGATATTTGCACCAAAAAATCCACCTAAAAGACCTTCATTTCCTGAAGCATGCGGGCTTAGACATTTGGCTTTCAAGGTAGAAGATATTGAAAAGGTTGTGGCAGAACTTAATGAGCTTGGAATTGAGTGCGAGCCAATACGAATGGATGAGTTTACAAATAAGAAGATGACTTTCTTCTTTGATCCAGATGGACTGCCACTAGAGTTGCATGAATAATAAATCAGTTGTTATTCTTTTATTGAATTAAGATTGTAATATATTTGATTGTGAAGGGAGAATAATTTTTGAAAAAAGTAAATAAAATTACCATGGCTAGTTTAGTATTCACTATGATTTTGGTAGGAGTTATAGTTTTTTTATTATCAGGTAGACTGTTTCATTCCAAGGATTTGTATTATCCGGTTAGATGGGGCGCCAGTATGGATGAAGCTAAACTAATGCTTGAATTGTCAGCAGGCACAGAAAATGTATTAGTTGATGAGGAAGATGCAGTAATCGAAGTATTCAAACAAAAGTATTTAGGTGAAAAACAACTATATGCTCAGATGACTTATTTCTTTACAAAGGGTAAACTTAGCTTTATTAGCGTAGGCGTGGACGATTTGAGTGGAAAAGGTGAAGCTCAATTATATGTGGATGAAAAGAAAGATTCTTGTAAAGATAATATTGATATCAGCTATAATGCATACAGTATGTATCAAGTAGATTTTATTGTTTCGCCAGATAAATAACATAAATTATATAATTTATTAAGGGACTATCCGCAGACTGCTGCTTAAAAAATATAAAGGAGAGGCTACGCCTATAGAAGTTAGCCGTGAGCTTCAAGATAACAGCTCTTATTTGGGGATGAAGGTATAACTAGTGTGGGATTATATGGCAGGTTATACCTTATAGTGAGCTATAGGACATTATATTGAAGCCAAAAAGGTATAACTAGCGTGGAAATATATGGCAGGTTATACCTTATAGTGAGCTATAGGACATTATATTGAAGCCAAAAAGGTATAACTAGCGTGGAAATATATGGCAGGTTATACCTTATAGTGAACTATAGGACATTATATTGAAGCCAAAAAGGTATAACTAGCGTGGAAATATATGGCAAGTTATACCTTATAGTGAACTACAGGACATTATATTGAAGCAAAAAAGGTATAACTAAATACAAAAATTGCAGATGGTTATACCTATTTGTCCAGCAATACCTCCATTTCAGATTTTTTTCATATTTATTCTATATAATTTCCCATATGAGGAATATAAAACGGATTGTTTTTAGTTTCATATTGATTTGCGCATTATTAATTCCTGAGCTAAATTTGAGTGCAGCCGATACATCTATTGTAGATGTTTCACAGCAGCTGTACTCATATGATGCAATGGTGGAAGATATGATGCTTCTTCAAGTTGGCCACGAAGATATCATGACCTGTGAGCCTTTAGCTACTACATCCCAAGGTAGGAATGTATGGCTTATTAAGTTTGGGAATCTGCAAGCAGAAAAAAAGATTTTGATTACAGCATCGATTCATGCGAGAGAATACATGACGTCACAGCTTGTGATGAAAATGCTTGAGGAATATGTTTGCAATTATGATATTCCTATGGCAGACGGCACTACTTATAGACAGTATTTTGACTCAGCTTGCTTTTACATTCTTCCAATGATTAATCCGGATGGGGTATCTATTAGTCAATTTGGAATAGATGGAGCTACACAGGAGTCTACTAGGGACTGGTTGAGAAGTATCAATTCAAGGTCAGGTCTTACCCAAATCAAAGCAAATGCAAATGGTGTAGATCTGAATCGCAATTTTCCATTAGGCTTTGGACAGGATTCAGGTACATCATGGGCCCCAGGATTATGTAAATATCCAGGAGTTGCTCCATTTTCTGAAGCTGAGACTCAGGTCATGGGGGTACTCCTCAATGAAAACGATTTTGTCACATGCATAAATTATCATTCTATGGGAAACGTCATTTATTATGGTGCCGCTACTAATAGTCCAGAAGTTGCTGCAGGATGTCAAAACATGGCAAATATTGTACAGTCTATAACTGGATATAGAAAAGAATACTGCGGAAAAGCTATAGGAAGTTTTGCAGATTATTTTGGTACTGTCGAGGCTACGTCAAGTGTAACAATAGAAATAGGTACTGCAAATCCAGTTCCTATCAGTCAATTCACAAATATATATAGTAGAAATATAAATGTGTGGCCTGTAATTGCCGGCTATTATTCTAAATAGAGTATAGACTAGCTGAAGCTGGTCTATGCTTTATTTTTATTTTAAATCTTGTAAGTTGGTAACACATATACCGTAAATTTGCTAAAATATGGATATGATTTATTTAGATAATGCAGCTACCACATTATATGAAATAAACACAGCAGTTGATAAGATTAAGTCATTTGTTGAAGCACTTAGGCTGTTGGGATAGTATTTGAATTAAGTTATTTACCAAGGGAGGACATAATGGACGAGCGAATAAAAAAACAATTGGATTTTGCACTTGAGATTGATAAGGAAAAAAATATATTTAGGCAGACACATCTTTCGGGACATGGAAGAAATGAAAATGATGCAGAGCATGCATGGCACATGGCACTTATGGCATATCTTCTGAAGGAGTATTCCAACGAAGAGATTGACATTGCAAAGGTTATGATTATGTGCCTGATTCACGATATTGTGGAGATAGATGCAGGGGATACTTATGCTTATGATGAGGAAGGCCTAAAGACTCAAAAAGCAAGGGAAGATGCAGCTAAGGAGCGTATTTTTTCAATTCTTCCTGAGGATCAGAAGAAAGAGCTTGTGGCTATTTTTGATGAGTTTGAAGAATATAGCACTCCAGAGGCAAAGTTTGCCAGAGCTATGGATAATTTGCAGCCACTGATGCTAAACCATAGCAATGATGGGGCTGATTGGAGGGCTCATAAGGTTTCTGCCGAAAAAGTTTATGGACGTCAAAGTAAGACACAGCTTGGCTCTGAAAAGCTATTTGAAGTGACTGACGAAATCATCAAGGAAAACATCAAAAAGGGCAACATTTCAGAGTAGACTAATGTTGCTTTTCTGAGAATCTTAGTTCACATTTGATGTTACAAAAAATAGGAACGTAGCCATTACGAAATTTTTTATCCATATCTACTGATGAGATATAGAATGCTTTACCGCAATTTGGGCATTTGCGTTTTACCATTTCCATAAGGCACCTCCTATTTTCCGGAAACTTCGATACGTTAAATATATCAGCAAAAAATGAAAAAAATTCAATAGAATTGTGAATATATTGGGGGAATAAAATGAAATACACATTCAAGGAGTATGTGAGGCCTGAGATTATCAGGGACCATCTAAACATGGGTGGATTAGATAACGAAGGAGTCGAAATAAAGGTCAATAGCCTATATATTGAAAGGAATGGTAAAGCAACCATTCCTGTAATGGGGGAGATGCATTTTAGCAGAGTGCCAAGAAGCCAGTGGCGCACAGCACTTGAAAAGATGAAGGCTGGCGGTATTGACATCGTGGCCACTTATATCATCTGGATTTATCACGAGTTTGAGGAAGGAAAGTACGACTGGAATGGTGATAATGATTTGCGTGCTTTTGTGGAGCTTGTAAAAGAAGTAGGGATTGAAATGTGTGTGCGAATCGGCCCATGGTGCCATGGCGAGGTCAGAAACGGTGGGTTCCCTAATTGGCTGTTAAAAAAGGAATGTCAGCTTAGAACTAATGACAGCAGTTATTTAGAGATAGTAGAGGGATGGTACAGGGCTATTTCTGAGCAGATACAAGGGCAACTTTTTAAGGATGGTGGCCCGGTTGTGATGTGCCAGCTTGAAAACGAGCTGACAGATAATGCCGAGCATCTTCTTGCCTTAAAGCAGCTTGCCATTAAAGTGGGAATCGATGTGCCTTTATATACAGTTACAGGCTGGAATGCTGTTAATGGCGCCAAGATTCCTGTGGATGACGTGATTCCTACATTTGGTGGATATTGCGATGCTCCTTGGGATGAGGGAACAGATAAGCTTGCCCCTTGTTCTAGATATTATTTTACAGGGATAAGAAATGACTCTGCCATAGGAAAGGATTTGATAAAAGAATCAGGTGAGGATGACTGGAGATTACCGTATATGCGATATCCTTATGCAACCTGTGAAATAGGCGCTGGCCTTATGAATACATATCATCGTAGATATAAGATTCATGGAATGGATGTTTATGCTATGACTCTTGTAATGCTTTGTGAAGGGGCAAATCTTTTGGGATACTATATGTATCACGGCGGAATTAATAAGGTGGGAAAGCAGTGTACACTTCAGGAATCAAAAGCCACTGGTTATCCTAACGACTATCCGATAATTTCCTATGATTTTCAAGCTCCAATATCTTCTTATGAAGAGACTAGAGAGTCCTATGATTTGCTTAATCTACTTCATCTTTTTGTCCATGAATATGGTGAGAAGCTTGCAAAAATGACATACGTCGAGGCAGAGTACACACCGCCACTTGGAGATATGACAAAGCTTAGATACGGCATACGAAGAGATGAAAATGGTGGATTTGTATTCATTAATCATTATCAGCGTCTGCATAAAATAGATGATATTTATGATGTTGAAATCGACACTGGTGAGGTGCAGTTTGAACCGATAAATGTTGTTGGCCCGATAGCTTTCTTTATGCCTTTTAACATGGATTTGGGCGATGGTGTTGTTTTGAAGTACGCCACAGCTCAGCCTCTTTGTAAGAGTAATGATAAGTGGCTGTTTTTGGAGATACCAGGAATAGAGCCTCATTTTATATTTGCAGATGAAAGCAATCAAAAGGAAATCATCACCCTTAACATTGATGAAGCAAAGCGCCTCAGAAAATCAGGTGATCGTGTTTATCTTGCGGATGAAGTGGGAAAGAGCATTGAGTATCTAACGTCTGCAAAAAAGACAGGATACAAGCTTACAAAAATAAAAGATGCACCTTTTGAAATTCCTATTATGTTTAAGGATGAATTGTGCTATAGTGATAAGAAAAATATCTGGTATTCACTTGATTTAGTAGATGACAGCGATGATGAGTTTATTAATATTGATTTAAAATGCGATGTTATGCAGCTCTATGCTGACGGAAATCTGTTAGATGATGATTTCTACCATGGACTACCTTTCAGATTTCCAAAATCAATACTTAAAAACAAGGAATTATATATAGTTGCAAGTGAGTATCAGGACGATTCTTACATGGAATAATAGATTGGAGATAATGCATTATGGAAAGAAATCTTACTCAAGGAAGCTTGCTCAAAAACATCATGGTCTTTTCGGGCCCATTTCTTCTTTCCTATTTTTTACAAACTCTATATGGAATGGCGGATTTGTTTATAGTGGGGCAGTACAACGGTGCTGCCTCTATTTCAGGTGTATCTATTGGCTCACAGGTGATGCACATGATAACGGTAATGCTTGTAGGGCTTGCAATGGGAACTGTTGTAATGATAGCCAGATTTGTCGGGGCAGAAGATAGAGCAAAGATTTCAAAGACTATCGGAAATACGATAGTGCTGTTCGCCTTTGTCGCTGTTATTTGTGCAATCATTTTACTTTGTCTTGTGAATCCTATTGTGGCTGTTATGAAGACACCGGTAGAGGCCATAGATGAGACAAAGGCATATCTCATTGTTTGCTTTGCAGGAATCCCATTTATTGTTGCTTACAATGTGATATCTGCAATCTTCAGAGGACTTGGTGATTCAAAGAGTCCAATGATTTTTATAACCATTGCCTGTGTTGCTAATATCGCATTAGACTATCTTTTTATCGGTGCTTTTGATATGAAGGCTGTGGGTGCTGCCTGGGCCACAATTATTGCACAGGCCATAAGCGTGGTAATCTCATTGACTGCGATTATAAAAATGAAGCTGGTGGTGATTTCAAAATCTGATTTGAAGCTTGATGCTAATATCTTTAAGAATGTGCTAAGAATTGGTGTGCCTGTCAGTCTTCAGGATGGATTTATTCAGATTTCCTTTTTGATAATTACGATTATCGCTAACAGCAGAGGTGTTGAAATATCTGCGGCAGTAGGCATCGTTGAAAAGATTATTTCGTTCTTGTTCCTTGTGCCATCATCCATGCTTTCTACAATATCCACTATCTCCTCACAGGCAATTGGTGCTGGAAATAGGCCTCTTGCAAGAAAGACATTGTTTTATGGTATGGCCATTGCGGCGTCGATTGGTCTGGTATTTGCCATAGCATTCCAGTTTATTGCTCAGCCTGTTATCGCCATGTTTACAAATGATATGGTTGTGGTAATGCTTGGTGTTTCTTATATCAAATCCTATGTGTTTGATTGTACCGTTGCCTCATTTCATTTTTGCTTCAGTGGATTTTTTGTGGCATCCAATTATTCGTACATATCATTCATACACAACGTTGCATCTATCGTTACATTAAGAGTGCCAGGAGCATATTTAGCATCTAAATATTATCCTGACACGCTGTTTCCAATGGGACTTGCAGCACCACTTGGCGGGGTACTGCAGCTCATAATATGTGTAATTGCATTTATGATTCTTCGTAAGAAAAACAAGATTTAGAGTTTAGCCTAGAGGGAATTTAAGTTCCAAAGTGAAAGTGTCTGAGGTGGTTTTAGTGTAGCTTGAACCGCCCTGACGTTTCATCAAGCTTGATATGCTGATGAGACCGATTTTGGAGCTTTCATTTTTTCTAGGCATTTTTCTTATAGTATTAGAAAAAGATATGTAGGCATAATTATCATCCCTGTTGAAATCTATTAATACAGGATGATTCTCATCTGCATACTTATCTATGTTGGTAAAAATATTGTTGAAAATACGCAGTATATCATCTGCGTTAACCATTATATTAAAGCTTTCTGTAGGTTCTTTAATATCAAATCTAAAGCCTTGCTCCATGAGAGGTGGAGTGAGCTCTGAAATTAGCTGCATAAAAAATCCCATACCATCAAATTCTTCCAAGGCATCATCTGAACGCTTCGGATTAGGGTCGAATGCCAGGAAGTATTCAAATAATCTGTCGGACATTTCCTTTATCTGATTGCAGGTATCTAAAGCAGTGGAAATGTATTTATCCATCTCTTCAGGGGATTTGTAGTGATGCTCCTTGAGAATCTCCAGGTATCCCATCTGTGTGGTAAGAGGAGTGCGCAAATCATGAGAAAGAGCAGTAACCAAACTGTTGTTGGCCTGCAAAGCTTTCTTTTCATTTTCCATCTGCTGGGACAGGGCCACTCGCATGGAATTAAGGCTTTCTGCAACATGAGCAAGTTCATCATGTCCCTTGACAGGAATGTTGTAGCCTAGGTTGCCACCCTCCAAAATGTTGATACCAGAATTTACTTCCTTTATATAATGTATTTTTTTTCTAACTAAAATTGTGATAATAAATATGATTAATGCGCCACTTAAAAAGAAACTGATATTTTGCATTGTGTTGCTTAAATCATATTGAACGTCTTGAAAACATATCAGTGTGCAATCACCATCGGCTAAAGTGATGGTGTAATTGTATGTGTATGAAGTATAATAATCGGATTCTGAACTTAATTCTTTATTGTATTCAGAAATCGTTTTAGCATCATCTTTAGAGTAGTCTACATAGAAGTTGTAAAGAATCTGCCCGTCACGCTCCATATAAAAATATATAAGGGGATGGCTTTTCGACCATTTATATATTTCGTAAGGTTGATTGGATGAAATGTTGTTTTCATTGATGAATTCCTGAAGCTCTTGCACCGTCTTTTCGACCTTTTGAGGTACATAGGTTTCGCTGACCCACTTGGAATCTATTATTTTATAATTGATATCCATCAGAACAGAATAAAAAACAACACCACAAACTAGCCCAAGTATGATGGAGAACGATAGCTCCAAGTATAAGGTTTTAGAGAAGAATGCTTTAATCTTTTTCATTGCAGTTTATATCCCTTTCCCCATACAGTTAGAAGATGAGTTGGCTTGGATGGATCATCCTCGATTTTGGTGCGAAGATTTCTAATGTGCACCATAATTGTGGCATTTGAGCTATAAAAATATGGTTCATTCCAAATGCTTTCGTAAATAAGCTGAGCAGGAAATATTCGTCCAGGACTTTCTATTAAAAGCTTTAGAATCTGATATTCAAGCTCAGATAAATCTATGGAAGTGCTGGAACCATCGGAATCAGTCATGTAGACTTCATTTCGGTCTTTTGCCACTTTGAAAATATCATATACGAAAAAATAATCTTCGGCAGTACTTTCCTTGCCTTTATAAACATAGTAGCGACGAAGCATGGATTTTACTCTGGCAGTAAGCTCACTATGTGAAAAAGGCTTAGCCAGATAATCATCGGCACCAATGAGAAGACCTAATGATTTATCAGAGTCAGTTCCCTTTGCTGTTAAAAAGAGAATAGGCATTTGATAGTTTTCGCGAACCCTTTTGCACACATCAAGGCCGGAGATACCAGGCATCATTATATCTAGAATAATCAAATCAATGGAATCATCCACAAGCTCAAGGGCCGTTTCGCCATCAGGGGCTTCTATAATAGTGTAGCCTTCGCTTTCCAATAATATATGAAGTATATTTCTGATTTCCTCGTTGTCGTCTACGACAAGTATCTTTTGATTTCCCATATAAACCTTTCTTTTGATGTTTTAACTCTGATTGTATAGTATCACAAAAAATATGAAGTTATGTCAAAAAACTGTTTCTTTAGATTTCTTTAGATTTACTTTAGGGTTTTCTTAAGACTCTTTCGGCATACTAGTTGCTGTAAAGAAAACCAACCGATGGAGGATGATTTTGATGAAACTTAAAGAAGTCATTAATAAGATAAAGTTTTGGGACAATGAAGAGGACCAATACTTAGACGATGAAATAGATGAAAGCTTAGATGAGGAAATTTCAGATAAGGATAAAAAAGCATTTAAGAAGCTTAATAAAAAAGTGATTGCTGCCATGGTTTCAGCCGCCCTTTTGATTTCAGCAATAGCTGGAGTATCAGGTGTGAGATATATGAAGGCAAGAGCTGAGGAGACAGAAGAATACATTCCTACTGTTCAGGTGTTCCGTCAGGATGTGCAAAAGACAATGAGCGCTACAGGAACTATCATTTCAGCAGAGGAGAGTGGTCAGTTTGCAACAGTTTCCGGCTCTTATCCAGTTCAGGAAGTATATGTAAAGGTCGGCGATGAGGTAAAAAAGGGTGACCCTTTATATAAGCTTGATATGACTACTATGGAAGAGACACTTTCATATCAGCAACAGGCCTTAAACATTCAAAATCAGCAGAATGCTATTTCTCAGGATAATGCAAACAGAGCTTTGCAGGATGCCCAGAATGCTGGTGCCGTGCAGATTACTGATTCTACTCGAAGCTTAGATGCTGCAAAGCAGGAACAGAATACCGCCAATAGAAATAAGAACAATGCAAACGATAGCTTAAACAATGCGAAGGATGCTGAGAATAATGCAAAGTCTGATATGGATAGCGCATCATCTGCAGTTACAAATGCTCAGAATAAGGTAAATGAATTAAATACTAAGATTGCGAATTTAGAGAGCCAGATTTCGAATGCAGGGACTCATACAGAAGAGCAGATTACAACAGATGCAGAGGAAAATGAGACTACAACTACAGTGGAAGTTTTTAACGACACTACAGATTTAAATAATCAGCTTACCCAGGCTAAAGCAGATTTGGAAGCAGCAAAGACAGCACTTTCTGACGCAAAGGGCAATTATGATTCCAAAAAGGGTGAGTACAATTCATCTGTAACAGCCCGTCAGTCAGCGGAGCAGGCTGTTCAATCTGCAAATGATTCAGTGACAACAGCAAACAGATCAGTTGAGGCTGCACAATCATCACTTAACAATACAACACAGACAGCAAACTCAACTATAGTTAATCAGGCACAGTCTGTTAAATCAAGTCAGCTTTCCTCACAGGCAAGCACATTATCATCTAAGCAGGAGATTGAAAAGTCTCAGCAGGAGCTTTCAAAGGCAGTGGTATGTGCTTCGCAGGATGGAACAGTCACAAACGTAAATATTGTGGCAGGACAGACTTACTCAGGAACAGATGCGGTTGTAATTGACAATGTAACAAGCCTTAAGGCTACAGCGGATATTGACGAGGGCCAGATTCCAGATATTGCGGTAGGACAAAAGGTAGAAATCAAAACAGATGCCACAGGCGATGATATTTTAACTGGTACTGTGACATTTGTATCACCTACAGCAACAAAGAATAGTACTAAAACTACTGATCAGGCATCAACTACTGCATCTGTCTCAAAGAGCCGTGCTACATACAGAGTAGATGTTTCTCTTGATGAAGGAAACGAAAAGCTTCGCCTTGGAATGACAGCGAAGATGACATTTATTACAGCAGAGTCTAAGAATGCGTTAGTAGTGCCATCTTCAGATATCCAGACAGACATGGATGGAAATAAATACGTAGTAGTTCAGAAGGATGATGAGACTACAGAAAACGTGAATGTTACAGTGGGAATTTCTGATGACTTTTATACAGAAATTACAGACGGAGATTTGAAAGAAAACGATATTATTGTTGAGTCTGATATGGATGGAAGTGCTGATGCAGTGCTAGATGAAATGGGGGCAGACGGAGGAATCTATTTTGAGTAAGGACATACTATTATCTGCTAGAGACATAAGAAAGAGCTACTATGTGGGCACTCCTAATGAGCTAGAGATTTTACATGGAATCGATTTGGATATTCGTAAAGGCGAATTTGTCTCTATAGTTGGACAATCGGGCTCTGGCAAAAGTACTCTAATGAATATACTGGGAATTCTTGACAGACAGACTTCTGGCAAATACGTGCTAGACGGAGTAGATATATCAAAAGCTCCAAACAAGGCATTATCGTCTTTACGTAATAAGCATATAGGCTTTGTATTCCAGACTTATAACTTAATTGCAAGAACAGACGCTATTGCAAATGTAGAAATGCCGATGCTTTATGCCGGAGTTCCAGAGAAGAAGCGTAGACAGAGAGCTATCGAGCTTTTAGAGATGGTGGGTATGGGTGAAAGAATGCACCATACACCTGATGAGCTTTCAGGTGGTCAAAAGCAGCGAGTTGCAATTGCCCGCGCAATGGCCAATAATCCAGATATTATCCTTGCGGATGAGCCAACAGGTGCCCTTGATTCAAAAACAGGAAGACTTGTTATGGACATCTTTCATGAACTTCACGAGAAGCAGGGCAAGACAATTGTACTAATCACTCATTCAAATGAGCTTGCGGCAGAGACTCCACGAATAATCACCATCAGCGACGGAAATATTATTTCTGAGAAAATCAACGATGGGAAAGGAGTCGCATAATGATAAAGGAAAACTGTAAGCTTGCCATTATAAGTATTAAAGCTAACAAGATGCGCGCCTTTCTTACAATGCTTGGAATTATCATCGGTGTATGCGCGGTTATTGCAATAATGACTGTTGGAAATTCCATGACAGCTGATGTCAAAAAGCAGCTGGAAGGATATGGTGTACAGAACATCACAATCTACATAAATCCTATTGATTATAACGCTGAGCTTTCTGAAGCGGATAACGAGAACATGCAGTTTAAGCCAGAAACACTTCACAAGCTTTCCGAGAAGTTTGGAAAGAGGATAGCAGGAGTATCAGTGGAGGCATCTGCTGGTTCAGGTAGTGTGATTGTGGATGGGAAGAAAGCAAATGTTGATGTGCTTGGAACTAGCGCAGGCTATTACAAAGCAAACAAGATAAAAATATTAAATGGCAATAATTTCACTGAGTTCGATTACGAGCAAGGCAAAAACACTGCCATAATTTCAGATAAATTTGTTGAACAGCTATATGGAAAGGAATTTAAACCTGAAAATCTTCTTGGAAAAGAGTTGGAGATAAACATAGATGACAATTATCTCAATGTAACAGTTGTTGGCGTTTATGAGTACAAGATGGAAGGCGGCATGAAAGGGAGTAATAAGAATATTACAACTACAGTGTACGTCCCTCTAAAATCTGCCTGGAACCTAACTCATTCCCAGGAAATCTATGAGGCAACTGTTGTTGCAGCAGATGGTGAGAATGCATCTGTTCTTGCAGAGGAAGTTAAGAATTATCTTTCAGAGTTATTAGCTAACAACTTAGGCGATAGATTTACAGTAGAAGCATACAGCAATCAGTCTATGATTGAAGAAAACACAAAAACAATGAATCAGATGACTATGGCAATTTCAATGATTGCAGCGATTGCTCTTATTGTCGGTGGAATTGGTGTAATGAACATTATGACTGTTTCCATTACTGAGCGTACAAGAGAAATTGGTACGCGAAAAGCACTAGGTGCTCCAGATGGCATGATTATGCTTCAGTTTATTAGCGAGGCAATTATTATCTGCCTGATTGGTGGCATTATTGGTATCGCCCTAGGCTTAATCCTAGGAAATGTGGCCGTACACTTTATGGGGTACGCACCACATGTTTCATTTGCAAGTATCTATATGTCTGTAGGGTTCTCAATGGCTATTGGCGTGTTCTTTGGTTACTCCCCAGCCAAGCACGCAGCCAATATGAACCCAATTGATGCATTAAGATATGAATAAATATGAAAAGCATTGGCACAGAAAGAAACACTTGTGTCAGTGCTTTTTTTCTCTACACATGGTAGAATGAGAATCAGTTTGAATGACTAAAATAGGAGAATGCAATGGGGAAGAATAATATTAAATATAAGCTAGCAGAAGCAATGAAGGTGTGCATGAAATCTACATCTGTTGAGAATATTACAGTAAAGCAGATAGTAGATGTGTGCGGAGTGTCTAGGCAGAGCTTCTACAGAAATTTTATAGATAAATATGATTTGATAAACTGGTATTTTGATTGTCTGCTTGAGCAGTCATTTAAAGAAATGGGCAGCGGAGAGACTATCCGAGAAGGGCTTATCAAGAAGTTTGAGTACATCAAGCAAGAGAGATTGTTTTTTACTGCAGGCTTCAAAGGTGACGAACAAAACAATCTCAAAGAGCATGATTTTTTCATGATATATGAATTCTATTGCGATTTAATTCGTAAGAAGACTGGTGAAAATCTGGACAAGCATACCAGAAAGATATTAGAGATGTACTGTCAATCTTCTGTGTATATGACAGTGCAGTGGCTGATGAAGGGCATGAAGGAATCGGAGGCGGAGCTGGCAAATCTTATGATTGATGCTATGCCAGAAATGTTACACAAGCTGTTTGCAAAGATTGGACTTGTCTAGAAAGCCTTGAATTTAAAGGATTTACTAATTTTATATTTATGTTACACATACTCATATCTGTAACTTATATTTGCACATCCTATGATGATAAAATATTAATCGTAGGGTGTGTTAATTATTTAACACAGATATTTTATAAAAAAGGAGTGTAGTGTATATGGCAAACAGAATTTCTCTCAATCCAACATCTTATCATGGGGCTGGAGCAATCCAGGAAGTAGTTAATGAAATCAATGGAAACGGATTCAAGAAGGCATTTGTTGCTTCTGATCCAGACCTTATCAAATTTGGTGTAACAGGAAAGGTTACAGAGCTTCTTGATAAGGCTAATATTCCATATGAGATTTATTCAGATATTAAGCCAAATCCAACAATAGAAAATGTAAAAAATGGTGTAGAGGCTTTCAAAAAATCTGGTGCTGACTGTATCGTAGCAATCGGTGGTGGCTCTTCAATGGACACATCAAAGGCAATCGGTATCATCATCACAAATCCAGAATTTGCTGATGTTCGTTCTCTTGAAGGTGTAGCACCTACAAAGAATCCTTGTGTACCTATCATCGCTGTTCCAACAACAGCTGGTACAGCCGCAGAAGTTACAATCAACTATGTAATTACTGACGTTGAAAAGGAAAGAAAGTTTGTATGTGTTGATACACATGATATGCCAATCGTTGCAGTTGTTGACCCTGAAATGATGTCTTCAATGCCTAAGGGACTTACAGCTGCTACAGGTATGGATGCTCTTACTCATGCAATCGAGGGCTACACAACAAAGGCAGCATGGGAGATGACAGATATGTTTCATCTTGAAGCAATCCGTCTTATCTCAAAGAACTTACGTGATGCAGTAGATAACAAAAAGGAAGGCCGCGAGGGAATGGCTCTTGGCCAGTACATCGCAGGTATGGGCTTCTCAAATGTAGGACTTGGAATTGACCATGCAATGGCTCACACACTTTCAGCACATTATGACACACCACACGGTGTAGCATGTGCTATGTTCCTTCCAATTTCTATGGAGTTCAACCGTGAGTACACAGGTGAGAGACTTCGTGAAGTAGCTAGAGCTATGGGAGTTGAAGGTGTAGATAACATGTCACAGGATGAATATCGTGACGCAGCTATTGCAGCAGTTAAGAAGCTTTCTGAGGATGTAGGAATTCCAAAAACTCTTGATAAGATTAAAGAGGAAGATTTGGATCAGCTTGCAACAGATGCTCTTAATGATGCATGCTATCCTGGCAACCCACGTGAGGCTACTAAGGAGCAGGTAATTGAAATGTTCCGTATGCTTATGGCTTAGGAATTTTAGTTGGAGAGGAGCTTTTGGCTCCTCTCTTTTTGCAGTTTTTTCATATTTATCGTCTATACTTACCTATATTAATAACGAGGAGGGCAACTATGGAATTTCAATTTTTATATGCTATTCCACGTATGGAAGTATTAGATAGTTTCTTTTTGACAGTCAATAAGATTACTGGATCTTATGGACAGCTATGGGTTGTTATAGCTGTCATCCTTTTGTTCTTTAAAAAGACAAGAAAGATTGGTGTGGCTGTTTTGGTTTCTTATGTGCTAGTGTATGTATTGGGACAGTATGGACTTAAGAACATGTTTTCAAGAATGAGACCTTGCCAAATTGATGAGACCTTTGAGCTTTTAGTTGCGCGTCCTTCCAGCTTATCATTTCCTTCAACTCATTCGGCATGGGCATTTGGAGCTGCAACAGCAATATTCTTAGGAAATAAAAAGGGCGGTTTCATTGCTTTGATTTGGGCTGCTTTGATAGCCTTCAGCAGAATGTATCTATTCCTGCATTTTCCAACAGACGTATTAGCGGGTATTGTTTTTGGTGCACTTATGGGAATAATTGCGGTAAAATTAGTTGATATAATTACAAAGAAGATTGGTGCAGCTAAGGCGCCCTAAAATGGTAATTAGGAAGCAACTAATGGGACAGAGGAGAGGAGCTTTTGGCCCCTCTCTATTTTATTCCCAAAACAATTCATCTAATGTTTTATCTAAGGCATGGCATATAGCAATGCAGAGTTTGATAGTAGGGTTGTAATCACCTTTTTCAATGGCACTGATTGTCTGCCTGCTAACATCACATAGTTTTGCCAAATCTTCTTGTGATAAATCTTTTGCAGCGCGAGCTGATTTAAGACGCAGATTTTTCATTACCTAATTCTCCCTTTTATCTAATGCTTTCTTTACAAAAAAGACTACAGGACATACCCCAAATACAATGGCTACAGCAAGCTGGACAAAATTACTATCAAATTGGAGTATGCCGTTATTTATGGTGATATGTAAATCATCCATATTTAGGAAAAAGACAGATAAATTTAATAGGGCTAGAACTGCATATAGTATAAAAGCAGCTGTTCCGTTTTGGTTAACTTGAATATATGCGTTAGTCCAAATGCTGTAGGCAAGATATACAGTAACGCCAATAACGATTGTAATGAGTGCGAGAAAGGCTGCAGAAAGTCTAACAAATGTGTCACCCATAATATAATCATATACAAAGTAAGTTGCTAGAAAAATGAGAGTGGTGAAAAAGGCAATTTGATTGGCCTTGCCCTGATTCATTTTCTGCATTTCATCATAATGCCCTTTGATGGCCTTGCGAGATGCGATTCCAAATAGCAGGCAAACTGCAAAAACTATAGCGAAAAGTAATACCATAAACATTGTTTTATTATCCATGACAAATCCTCCTGTAAAAACAATTAGTGTGTTAATCATGTCAATTGACTTTAATTGAAGTATACATTGCCTCAATTGTAATCCGAGATTCCATACCTCTTACCCCGGATGATTCCCAAAACTATATATTTTGAGATGCAAGAGGGAGGTATGGATTCTCTCTTACAAATATTTGAGACTGACTGGAAGGTTGGTCTCTTTTTTGTTATTCTTTGATTTCTGGCGGCTAGAAAGGAGTCACCATATGTCAAAGTTTTTATCATATGAAGATCGTTTAATAATTGCTCAGATGCTTAAGGACAATGCATCTTTTGGGGCGATTGGTAAGCAATTAGGTAAAGACCGCACCACAATAGCAAAGGAAATAAAAAAGTACTCCTATGACAAGAAAAGTGGCAGACCAGGATATCCATATAACCCTTGTAAGCATAGGTCTACTTGTAAAACCAAAGATTTATGTGGTAATGATTGTACTCATAAATCTGCATATAAATGTAGTTTATGCTCCGAATGCACACTACATTGCCCAGATTTTAAAGAAGATATTTGCTCCATTAAGAGTAAACCACCCTATGTGTGTAATGGATGCTCGGAACTGGATAAATGCACTTTGATGAAGCGATTATATGACCCAGCTGATGCGCATGAAAGAGCATATGCAATTATCTCAGAATCTAGGACAGGTATCCTGTCTAATGAAGATGATATAGCTCGAATAAATGAAATAATTAGCCCGTTGGTTAAAAATGGCCAATCACTGCACCAAATCTATCTAAATAATGTTGATGACTTGATGTGTAGTGAAAAAACTCTATACAACTATGTAGACGCACAGCTTTTTGATGTTAGAAACATTGATTTGCCAAGGAAGGTAAAATATCGTCCCAGATATAAAAAAGCTGAATTTAAGGTTGATAGAGGTTGTAGGATAGGACGTAATTATCAGGATTATCTAAAATATATGTCTGAACACCCTGAGGCAACAACAGTACAATTAGATACTGTTATTGGAAGGGTTGGTGGCAAATGTTTATTAACACTTCATTTTGTAGAGAGCAGTTTAATGCTTGCATTTCTAAGAGATGCTAATACATCAGGTTCGGTGATAAGAATAATAAATGCCATTGATAAAGTGTTGGGAAAAGCTACATTTAATCAACTTTTTCCTGTCATACTCACAGACAATGGAAGCGAATTCTCTAATCCAAAGGAGATTGAATATAGAAAAAGTATCCCTTGTCTTAGAACTAGAGTGTTTTATTGTGACCCAAGTGCCCCTTACCAAAAAGGTTCATGTGAGGTTAATCATGAATTGATAAGAAGAATTCTACCAAAGGGTACAAGCTTTGATGAACTAACCCAGGAAGATATTTTTTTGATGATGAATCATATCAACTCTTATAAAAGAAAAAAGCTGAACGACCGTAGCCCATACGAAGTGTTCAGCTTTTATTATGGAGAAGATTTGCTAAAGAAACTAGGATGTTCACCGGTTGCCGCCGAGAACATAATCTTAAAGCCAAAACTTCTCAAAAAGTAACAGTTTAATTTATGTACAGGCCGTCAGAAGTAAAACTAAATCTGCTGAACCAGGGATGGATTCTCCGAATACAAAAAGTTTCGAGCGAGAATTGATCTCTTGTTTTTGTACATAAAATCTGCTGAACGAATTATAACATGGACAAATATAAAATAAAAAGCTGGAATCTCGTTTACAAAATGGGATTTTCATTTACAAAGTGGGAATCTCATTTACAAAACTAGATTTTCACTTACAAAACGGGAGTCTTGTATTACAAACGGGACTCTCGGACTACTATTAACC